>CAZCSK010000003.1:0-148344 GCA_964501265.1 uncultured Actinomycetes bacterium | reverse complement strand
CCCCCCCCCGAACCCCCCTGACCTGCGGGTCAGTAGTGACCTTCGGGTCAGTATGTGCGTGCTCGCGCAAAAAGTTTTCGAGAATCTAAGTGAAACGTCTGTTCATAAAGATGCGTCCCTATTACCATCAATCTTTAGAGTATTGGAGGTAAGGGTGCTGCTGTTTTCATGTGAGTCGTGTGGCGGACGGATCGTTTCATTTGAGAACGTTTCTCGAGACAAGTGTCCCAACTGTGGATCCAAGGCTGCCGTCAAGACCGGCGTCACGATCTCGATCCCAATGGGCCTGGAGAATTTCTCGGAGCTGGACCTTGAGCCGCAAGAGAACCAAGACGACCTGGTGTTGGTGTCGTCCCCCAGTTGGTTCGAGTCCGAGGCCCCTTCGGCTTAATACCGCGGCTGCGTTAGCTCCACGTTCAAACAAACCCTGTAGCGCGAATGTAATGCATATAATTACAGCGGTGTGATTCAGGGTCAATTGTCGTTCGTCAGTAGCGAAAACTCGCCGCCCCCGACGGCTGCCCCGGCCACGGCGGCTGCGGTGCCCGGCGCCTGGATTCGATCAGTCGAGATTCGACGCTCGTCCAAGCGCCGCCGCACTGTTGCTGCGCGCCTTGAGGGCGACACGATGATTCTCTGGGTTCCCGAACGGATGTCTCGCGCCGAGGAGGCGCAGTGGGTCGACAAGATGAGGCAACGATTTGAGGCCAAGCACCGGCGGGCCCTCCTTTCCAAAGATGGAGACCTCGAGCGACGAGCCCGCGAGCTGAACCGCCGCCATTTCGAAGGGAAACTCAAGTGGCGCTCGATCGAGTACGTGACGAACCAAAAATCCCGCTACGGATCATGCACGATCGAGGACGCGACCATCCGGCTGTCTGATTGTCTGGCGGAAATGCCCGGTTGGGTTCGCGATTATGTAATCGTCCACGAGCTCGCGCATCTTGTAGTGCCGGATCATTCGAAATCATTCTGGGATCTTGTGCAGAAGTATCCGTTGACGGAACGGGCGCGAGGCTTTCTTATCGCGAAAGGCCTCGAGAGCTGAATCAACCTCTAGGCTCTACCTCCGATTGATTCCGGGGGGTTCGCAGCTTCTGGCGCGCGCGATTCTCTTTCTAAGGGAGCGGCTACCCCCCCGGACCCCCCGCGCGGAAGATCTGTTCTTCGGGGCCGGCGACGGGCGGACGTGCGCCGACGGGGCGAGTCCGGACAAAGGTTAGATGTGCGAATCCGAGTCGCTCAAGAATGCCGATGGCGGTTGCAGCACGAACGCCCCAACCGGCTAGCAGGCCGATGTGCGCGGCCTTATCCAATTCTCCGGCATCGGTCCAGAGATGCTCGACGGGGATAACCAGCGCGCTGTTCGTGGTTGTCGGCGGACGGGTTCCAGGATCTCTCACATCGACGAACACGAGCCCATTTGGAGAGCCTTCGGCGGTTGGTGTCGACCTTGTTTCGAGCCCTGTCCCATCGGCGAAGCCAGCCACATCCAGTCCCTTCCCTCTGAGCATTGCGGCGGCCTCATCGAGTGGGGTTTGGGGGTCGGTCAGTAACACTAGCGACGCCTCCAGGGGCAAAAGATCCCGAGCCCGGCCGCCGAACCCCGGTCCCGCTTCGAACATTATGGAAATGCTCGCATCGACGTGGCTCGCCAGATACTCATCGACCGCTCGAGTGTCGATCAAAAGGCCCCCGGAAGCCAGGATTTCCCGTACTCTAGCGGGGTCGAGTGTCTTCATCAGGCCCATAACCTACTCCAAAAAATTGGGGTCTAGACCTGCCTGTTATCCAGGAGTAAAATGGTGTCACATCCACGAACAGCTCTTCGCCCCGCAGCCCCGCAAATTTATTGGCAGGGACCAGAGGCAGGAAAGGGGAGTTTATGAGGCAGCTTCGAATCCGTGAACCATGGGCAGACCTTGCTTACCGCTCCGACCAGCAGATGCTAGAGGACCTTGCTGCTCGTATCCAGATTCTCGAGGCCCGAGTACGGGAACTTGAATCCGTTATTTCGGTACCCGACGTTCCCGACCACCCGCCGATCGAAAGCATTACCCACGACAGGGAGAAGGTCTCGGCAGGAGTTTGATTGCAACCGGCCAAGAGCCGGTTCTTTTGTTTAGGAGCGCTTGCGTTCTGGGTAGGGAGCGGCCGCCCAGTCTTCGGGCGTTCGCTTGAACCCGCCCATCCGCTGCCTTAGGTGATCCGGGTACGCACCTTCGTGAGCGGCGATTCGCAACCTTGTGCAGAACTCACGGCCCGCTTCCAATGAGGGAACCACGAATCGCGTCCACTCGCCGTCGGCGGCGACAAGGACGACTTGAGTGTTGTTGAGGCCGATGTGCATGATTACACCCTCGACCCCTTCGCGGGAGCTTACAAAATCGAGGGGAGTTTGTACGGCCGTCACGCTTCGATCTTAACTTGACGGGCGCCTGCCTTGCGCGCAAACCCAAAGTAACCGGGTCCCGCCCGGCGGCCCCACACGTGTTCGGCGCCAGCCGCTTCGAGCCTAGTTGCAAGGGCGGGCCAAGCGAGTTTGATCCAGGGGCCGGCGAACGAGTAGACGATGAGCGCGCGTCCTCCGGGCGCTACCACGCGCATCATCTCTTCAGGAAACGGAATCGAATTCTGCATCGTGACGAGGTCGAAGGAGCCATCGGCAAAGGGGAGCGCTGAGGAATCTGCGACTTGATAGTCAAGTGTCAATCCATCGGCAACGGCCTGATGCTGGGCTACTGCAACCATCTCGGCAGTGGCATCGACGCCTGTCACGCTGGCATCCGGAAATCTTCTCTTGACGGCAGACGCGACAAATCCGGTTCCCGTGGCCATGTCCAAGACCGTCTTCGGCGGGCGCCTTAAGTCTTTGATTGCCTCCTCAAGGGCCTCGCCGTAACCTTCGGTTTCAGTCCACAGTTCGTAGAGGCCCGCCAGAAGACCAAAGGAGCGTCCGTAGATGTCGGCGGCCCACCGCATCTGTTCCGGAAACTTTGCGAACGCCCACAAGCCGGCGCCGACGAATGCCGGTCCGTATTCAAGCACTTGCCTCTTCGAGGGGGCTATTTAAGGCCACCCAATTGATTCGGGGAGTTCGCAGCTTCTGGCGCGATCAGGTCGAACCTCTGGGCGGCTGCTACCCCCCCGCCGCCACCCATGTGAGTTGTTGGATCGAGGATCGCCTCTCTCATGTGCTTCGCTAAAACGCCCGCGTGATATCCGTCGACGATTCGGTGATCGACCGTTGCATGAAGACTCAGGATAGGTCGCACCACAATCTCGCCATCGACGACCACAGGCTTTTTGGTGACTTCGCCCACGAGGATGACTATCGCGGTCCGGCCCAGCGGAAACGCAGGGGCGAATCCCTGTTGAAGTCCAAACATCCCAACGTTGGTGACCATCGCCGAGCCGAACGTGTCCATCTCGACACCCAACTTCGTAAGGTCGATGTTGTGGTCGTATTGGGCCGAAGACAAAAGACGCATGACGGGTCCGAGCAACCTGTCGGGGATTTTTGACATCGTGCTCGTTGTTTTCTCCGTGGCCTTGTCTTTGTGGGCGCGAATCTCCTCCACTTTGGCCGCAAGTTCCGTAGCGATCTCTTCTGCAGATTTGTGATCCGCATTCCTGATGGTTGCCCCGGAAAGGGTTGCGCCGTCGTCGAGCGAAACCTGCAGGAAGATATCCACCGTCGATCTGAGCCGCAGACTGCCCTTGGCGACGATTCCGTTGGCTTCGGGCATCTTGGAAATCGCATGCGCGACTGCTTTCGCAACAAGATGAGTGATCGTTAGTCTTGACCCTCGGGCGCGAAATCCGGCGATGTATTCGAGAGCCGCGGTGGCGTCGATGTCGACCGAGCCATAGATCGTGGCTTGGGTCGACGCGGACCAGGCGTTGATTGCGATGCGACGCCAGGTTGGAAGGTTCTTCGCTTTGCGAAAGGTCTTTGCCATGCGCTCCTAATACTAAATGCTCGGTTGTCCCCGCTCCCTCGAGATCGCCGTCAACTACCCAGTCGGTAGTTGACGGTTACTTCGCTCCAATCGCATGCAGATTGCCTGCGCCCCAGGCGGTTTTCCGGTCCCCAGCACCAAGGAGAACAAATTGTCACTACCCCTCGCTTTAATAGGGGCATGAACGTCCAGGGCCTCCAAGCTACGATGTCCGCGCAATTCTCCCTCTTTACTAGGCGCCAAGCCCTTGCTGCCGGTTACTCAAAGCGGGAGATAGACGGGCGTTTAGCCAAAGGCGTGTGGCTTCGGGTGTACGACGGCGTGTACCAATTGCCAGGTCTTGCGGCGTCCTGGCGGCGAACTCTCCTTGCGCTCCAACTGTGGGGAGGAGAGGACGCAGTGTTATCGCATCGCTCGGCAGCTGCACTCCTGAGGCTCGAGGGCTTCGAGGAGGGCACTCTAGAGCTAACCTTGATACGTCGACGTCGGCCGGTGGACGGGGCAATAGTTCATTTCACAGATCACTTACCACCGAGGCAAGTTTGCCAGCATGATCCTTTTCGAATTACCTCGGTACCGCGAACCCTGCTCGATCTCTGCTCTGTGGTTGGCGAAGAAAGGATTGAAGTCGGTCTTTGCGATGGCCTCAGACGAAGGCTCACTTCAATCGCAGAGCTACAGGCGTTTGTGGATGAAGCGCCCAATAGGGGCAAGAGAGGAGCAGGGCTTTTGCGAAAGCTCCTCGGAGTAGTGGATCACCGCGGACTCCGCAGCACGTTCGAGGTGCTATTCGCGCGGCTGCTGAGGTCGGCCCAGTTCCCGTTGCAAGCCCGATACAACGTGGCGCTTAACGGAAAGGTGATCGCAGAACTCGATTTTGCTTTTCCGGACCAGCGAATTGGAGTCGAGTGTGACGGTCACGGCTCCCATGTGCAAAAGAAGGATTTCCAGAGAAACGTGAACCGCTACAACCAACTCGAACTAGCGGGATGGCGAGTGCTTCGTTTTACTTGGTACGACCTGAAACATCGCCCCGAGTACATCATCAGCACAATCCGGCAGGCCCTAGCCCAGGCGGCCGCTTAGCATTGGAGATCGTCGAGATAGCCGTCAACTACCGTAGCGGTAGTTGACGGCTACTTCGATACTTTACGAGTAGAAAATGGATGGCCGCTTCAGGTGCCATTGGGTGGCCCGCTGATAGTCCACTGCCAGGCTCAAGATGGTCGACTCGTCTTTGCCGATCAGGTGGAGTCCTACGGGTAAGCCCGCCGCGAAACCGCATGGAACTGAGACTGCCGCGAGTCCTGCAAGGTTGACGACCGACGCGATGCGGCCGAGTGTGGACGAAATCGACGGACGGCCGGCCCCGGTTGGCGTGTAGGCCGCTTCATCATGCGTCGGGGCCACGCAGGGGGCCGTGGGAGTGACAATCACATCTATTCCTTGAAATGCCGACAGGAACAGGTCCACCAGTCGAGCCGCTTCACGCCGCCCTTCCTCCACCAGGGCGGGCGGCATGTGGTTCTGCGCGAATTCGAGGGCCCGCCGAGTCTGGCCCGAATAAAGACTCGCCTGGTCCGGCCACCAGCCCCTTGATTGGTGGACTTTCAGTACCTCCGGCATCACCACCGCCTGACGCGGTTTGTCGAAGTCTTCGAAACGAGGGATCGTCACCGCTTCGACCGACGCCGCAATCGTCTTTAGCACCTCGATCGCCTGGAGATAGCAGGACTCAACTTCGGTTTCGAGATCCGCGTACACATCAAGCGAGGGAACGCCTATGCGCGGCCGCGTCGCCGCGGCTTCAAGGGCCTGTCCCGACAGAACCTCCCACAGCGCGGTCAGGTCCTCGACGGTCGCAGCAATTGGCCCGACAACATCCATGGCTGGTACCAGCGGTATTACGCCCTCGGTCGAGACGATTCCCGGGCGCGGTTTCAATCCACAAACTCCGCAAAGGGCTGCCGGAACTCTCACCGAACCCCCGGTGTCGGTACCCAGCGCCCCTACGCACTGACCTGCTGCGACTGCAGCCGCGGAACCGCCGCTCGAACCTCCCGGTATGCGATCTAAATCCCAAGGGTTGCAGGTCGGCGGAGTAGCGTACCCGTAGGCAAACTCATGGGTGTTTGTCTTGCCCAGAATCACTGCACCGGCCCGTCGAAGCGACGCCACGACCGGCGCGTCATCTTTGGCGATGTTGTTTGCAAGTACCCGCGACGACGCTTTGGTAGGCCATCCTGCGACGTCGATCACGTCTTTGATCGCGACAGGCATTCCCGAAAGGGGGCCCTCGACCCGCCGAGCTTGTTCCCTCGCGCCGTCCGCGTCAACGAGCACCCACGCCTTCAATTGGGGGTCGGTAGCCTCGATCCTCGCCAGGCATTGCTCTGTCCGGTCCAATGGGTCCATAGGCAGTAGTCTACGGATATGAATAATCCTCAAGAAATGGTGATGGAGCAGGCGACGCTCGACCGCCTTCGCAAGGAGTTGGAAGACCTCACCACGAACGGCCGCCAGGAGGCGAGCACGCGCCTGCTGCGGGCCCGCGAGATGGGAGATCTCGCCGAGAACGCCGAGTACCACTCCGCCAAGGACGCCCAGGGGCTCATGGAAGCTCGAATACGTCAGCTTCAGCACATTGTCAAGAATGCAGTTGTGCGCGTCGGTCCGGCGTCGGCAGAGATCGTCGAAGCTGGAGTGATAGTCACCGTCAAGGAGGGAGACCAAAGCGATGAATATCTCGTCGTCTCTTCGACCGAAGAAAAAAGGGACGGGATAGGCACAATCACGCTCTCCTCGCCGATGGGCTTGGCGCTGGCTGGCCGCAAGGTGGGCGAATCCGCCGTTGTGAAATCTCCCGGTGGAGAATTCACGGTCGAGATAACAGCCTTGCGTCCCTCCTAGCGCCTAGAATCACTTTTTGCGCCGTAACGGAGTACGAATCCTTGCCGTCGTCGCTGGCGGCGCGCTGTTGCTGATTGGTATTGAGCTCTTTCTGGCTTTTCGTCGCGACTACTTCGTGGAAGGGCCAGATGAGCCCATCACCGGGTCGTTTGGCCACGCCTCCCTGCCCTCTCTTCGGTTCGTAGTGGTGGGGGACAGCACTTCAGTCGGCGTCGGCGCGCAGCCGAATGAGTCCTTCCCCTGGATAATCGCCAAGCGGTTGGGTGAGAAATTTCAAGTTGAGTTGCGCGTTGTAGGAGTTTCGGGGGCCCGAATAAGAGATGCCGCCCGCGAGCAGGTCCCAGCCGCGATCGCGCTGAAACCCGATCTCGTTCTGATCGAGATCGGAGCCAACGACGCCACCCATCTGACTTCTTCTAAGACGGTGCGGGCCAAGATGAAACAGATGCTCGACGCGTTCGACAAGGGAAAGATTTCTGTAGTGGTTGCGGGCCCGCCGGACATGGGAACGGCGAGAGCCTTCGCCGAGCCTCTGCGGACTTTGTTGGGATACAGCGGCGCCAAAATGCAGCGTGCGATCGAGCGGGTGGTGATACCTCGGGGCATCCCGTACGTCGATCTCGCCGCAGCTACTGGGCCCGCCTTCGACGCTGATCCAACTCGCCACTACTCAGCCGACATGTTTCACCCTTCAGCCGAGGGCTACACCCTGTGGGCGGATGTAATTTACTCCGCGGTCATCGAGGGGATCGAGGCGAGGAGGTGAATATCAGCCGAGTCTGGCAAATACGAAACAGTTGTTCCCTAAGTGATGGCAAGGTAGCGCTCTCTCCGACCGGCCGCGGCCGATCATGTGACTATTAGGCGGTCGTGCTCGGGTGAGGTGTCCAGTTTGCCCTCGACGCCGGGGCCCACGAAAACCGTCATGCCTTCGCACTCGATCTGAGTGTCGCCGAGCTCTGGGTTATCGGCGAATCCGGTCTCGACGGCGGTCCCTCGGAGGAACACTCTTACCTTCGCGTCGGGATTGAATCGGTGGGCGGCGTCGTAGGCGCGCCGCAAAACGTCGGCGGCGGCCTCTGTCACTTTGAGCATCCGCACATTATGCTGGCTTGTAATGAAGACCGTTGGAATCACTGGACCTGGAGGAGCCGGTAAGTCGACACTTTTCCGCGCGCTCGCGGGAGCGACGGCCTCAGGTGACATAGCCGTAGTAGAAGTACCCGACCCGCGCCTCGACAAACTCGCTGAATTACACGCGTCCAAAAAGCGTGTCGGGGCGCAGATCGAAGTCGTGGATATTCACGCGGGCGCCAAGACCCCTGCCGCTGCTACCGCCAGGCTCCGAGAGTTCGATGCTTTGCTGTTGGTCCTGCCGGCCTTTGGGGGCCAAGCGGGGCAAACGCTCCTCAAAGGCGTGACTGACGACCTGATCCTCGCCGACATGGCGCCCTTCGAGACGAGGCTGCACAGGGCCCGCAAGGACGCTGTTTCCAAGCAAGAGGTACCCGCGCTTGAAGCTGGGCTCGAGCTTCTTCAGCAAGGGCGCCTACTACGGGAGGGCACCTGGACCAAGCCCGAGCAGGATGTGTTCTCGCCCCTCGCCCCAATCACTTTGAAACCACTGATCGTTGTTCTTAATGTCGACGAAGAAACCTCGGATACAGCTCACGACATTGATCTGCCCGTCTTTTCGGTGAGCGCATCACTAGAGGCTGAAGTCGCAGGGCTTTCGCCCGAGGAGGCGCGAACGCTACTTGAGGCCTACGGCGTCTCCGAGCCCGTCTTAGGCAAGGTGATTCGCGGGGTATACGAGTCCCTCGACCTCATTACTTTCTTGACAACTAGCGACAAGGAGTCGCGGGCCTGGGAGGTCCGTCGGGGGGCGACCGCGCCGGAGGCGGCGGGCGTCATCCACTCAGACCTGCAGCGAGGTTTCATTAGAGCCGAGACCGCCACCTACGAAGATATCGTCGCGGCAGGATCATGGGATGCTGCTAAGTCGAGCGGCAAGGTGAGGTCAGAGGGTAAGGACTACGTTTTCAAAGAAGGCGACGTCACGCACTTCCGCTTCGCTGTTTAAGCGTGAGCCTTGTCAATCTTGGCGGCCATAATGAAATCGTTGTCGGTGAGACCGCTCGCAGCGTGGGTCGTTAGAGTTACCTTCACATAGCCCCAGCCGACTCCAAGGTCGGGGTGGTGCCCTTCGGCTTCCGCTAGATCGCCAATCTCATTTGCAAACTGAAGAGCATCGCGGAAGTTGTGGAACCTAAAGCGTCGGCGGATGCGTGTCTCCTCGAGTTTCCAAGCGGGATCAAGTTGCGCGAGTAACTCGGAAGCGCGCGCGAGATCGATCGATGGAGTACCGGGAACGCAGACCTCACACTTTTGCGATGCGAGGTCCTGCGACGTCAAGTTACTAAGCGGCTTCTTCGCCCCTGCGTCTTCGCCATACGAAGAAATAGAGAAATAGAACCAGCCCAAGACCGAGAAGCCCGAGAATGATCGGGACAACAGGATTCGAAGTGGTTTCAGCCTTTCTGGCAACGCCCGCAGCCTTGACGAGTGGAATCTCGACGTCGATCAACTCGCCATCGGGGCCGGGGACCTTGACCGTGATGGTTTCCTCTTCATCCGGGGGGCCTAGGCCGAAGGCGGGATTGATGGGCGCGGCTTTCTTAGCCGGTGTTGGAGAGAACGAGGGCTGAGTATCATCCTTTTCAGGACCCGGATAGTCCGGGCCTAGGTTGACGACGATCCACTCCAGCTTGATGATGTACCCGGTGTTGCCGGCGTTTTGATTAGTTACATTCAAAGTGAAGTTACCCGACATCTCTCCAACGTTTATCTCCCGCGGGGGTTTCTTGCCCGCTGCCGTGTCATTATTGCTACCGCTCGTGTTTAAAAGTTCATCGTCTCCGACGGCCACCTCTGGGTCCGGGAAGAGGTACATGATCAAGTCGTTTGGTGCCGGCCCCGTCCCCGGATTCCAGGTCATCGATATGCGAACTTTGTGTATAGGTTTGTAGTTCGGTGGAACGGAGGCGGTTAACGGGATATGGTCACAATAGGTCGCATTCTGCTGTCCGTCTCTGCAGTTCTTTATTTGAGTGGCTAGAGCTCGAGGCGGCGAAAAGCCTGTAAAGGCGGGGAACGATCGCTGGACCACGCCTATGCTCGGCGAGATGGTCATTCGGGGCTGCGTGCGAGCTTCCGCGAGGCCAACCGCCGAGAGAAGAACCCCTAACAAGGCAAGAACCTGGGCAATTACAAGCAGTTTGGTGGTTGATCTCTTCATTCGAGTCCTCCTGGCCATTCAGCCGACTCATGCCGACTATAGGTAATTGTAACTTGCTCCCTTTATTCCGTTGCATGCGTCGTTTGGGTTGAACAAGATGTCTCTACTCTCCCAAGTGCCGGCGAGGTAGCGTTTGCCTTCCGCAACCATCCTCCAGCAACCGACGACTCCCGCCTCCTTGTTGGGGTCGGGCGCGGTTGAGTCCCACCAGGCTTCATGGGAGTCCTTTACGCAAGAGTAGTCGTTGGGATCGTAGAAGCAGGCGGCCGTTCGGGGATCGGAACTTGTCGCGCGGGGGATAGCGTGGTGGCCCTGATCCACGGTCGAAGGAGAAAGGTGAGGACCTGCAACTTGAATAGCCTTGGAGACTGCGAACATATCCTTGTAAAGCCCGGTGGCGTAGTACTCACGAATGGCCCGTCCGCCGGGTTCTGCCTCCCGATACGCCTGCCGAGCGGGCGATTCCTCGAACCGGATCTCCCGGAGCTGTGAAGAAACGACCCAGGCGTGGGCCCACACTCTCTGAGCTTGGGCCCGGCCGTTTAGAAGGTCATCGATGATGCGATCTCCGGCAACGACCCACTCTGGGAAATAGCGAGCCTGTTCGGCCGCCAGGGTTGTTTTTGACTCCATGCCGCCAAGCCACAGAACAGTCGTTATGTTCTCGCCTTGCATTTTTGCCACATTCGCGATGCCGTAGTCAGAAGCGGCCCTAGACCGAGAATCGATGTTTGCGCCGGCATAAGGAAAGCGAACGTCAAGCGGGTTCTTGATGCCGCACTGTTCGAGACCCATCCTGACGAGTTCTCGAAAGTAGTGGAGCCCTGGATGCTGGGGGTCGTCCGTCGACATTATGGCGTACTTGCGTGGCTTGCCGTTCATCTTTGCATCCTGCTTGTCGTCGCCAGCGTGAGATGCAGAAAAAGGAGCGACTCTAGTACAGACGTACGACGTATATATTTCAGCCCAATGCTCAACGTCAGGCCAGAAGGCCCACATATACGGCGACCGGCTCTGGTAATCCTTAGCGGGTAGTGACGCGAAAGAGCCGTAAGTGGACGTTCGACGGCGGGCCATTGCTTCGGCGTATACGTCGTTGAAGCCGCCGAAGAAGGCACGGTCGACGACCGCGAAGGGTTTCATCATCTCCCAGTTGGCGGAGGCGTCGGATCTCCTGCCGGACGCGGAATTGCCGCTCGCCCAGTAGATATAGAAGTGAAGTCGACGCCCATAGGTCTGAAACCGATCGTTGAAATATGAGGTCAGTGCCCGAGCGGCTCCAACGACCTGAAGGTCGCTTCCATCTAGATCCGTGCAGTCCCATGTTGCGATGGGACCAGGCTGCTGGTCATCGGGTTTGTCGAGGTCGCAGTACCTAGCCGAAGGTGTTTCTTCTCCGGCGCTGCTGTCGTTGCCTTCTGTCTCGTTGTAGTCGCTGAGAGTGGCGGAGTGGTAGATGAGAATCTTGATTTCGTCGGCGGTGACCCCTTGCCAAGTCACTCCTCCGTTGTCGCCTTCGAAGAATGGCACGCACGGAGGTGAGTTCGGATCCTCGGTCTGTCGCAGCGGCTTGCCAACGCAACGTTTGGTGACTGGGCGTTTACCTGACCCGCCCTTCTTCTGAGGGTCGACTTGCGGCACCGACGGCGGAGCGCCGGTGGTAAGACCGCTGGACGAGCCTAGCCCGAGAGAGGAAATGTTGCCCTCGGCCGAGGGCGGGGATTCGTCCTCGGGGGGAACAGGCGCGTATTCCAGAACTGTCGTTGGATTAGCTTGAGGAAGATTCAGCGCGCTGGGCAAGACTAGAGCAGCGATAAGCAGAACTACGACCAAGTAGACCAGGGGCGGATATCGCCGAAGGGCTCCGCTTGCATTCAATCTGTTTTCCGTCCCCGTTTCAACGTTGCACGATCGATGGGATGCTCACTCCTCGAACTCTAATCGTCCAGAGGAGTCGCAATGAAACCCTGGGCCTCGACTGTATTGCATGGGTCACCAAGGTTCTTGAACACCTCATCTCCCGAAGGCCACTGACCTGCCTGGAAACGGTTGCCGTTGGACACCATCCGGTAGCATCCCTTAACGTCCACATCGCCCTCGGGATCGGCAGCGTTGGGATCCCACCAAATTTCCTGGGCATCCTTAACGCAGGTGTAGTCGCCCGGGTCGTAGTAGCAGGCCGCGACCCTCGGGTCCGGACTCCTGTAACGGGGGATTGCGTGATGTCCCTGATCGACCGTGTCTGGAGAAAGATGAGGTCCGGCCAACTGAATGGATTTGAATACCTGAAACATGTCCCGGTAGGCGTTGCAGGCGTCAAAGTCGGCGAAGGAGGTCTCGCCGTCGGCGTACGTGGGATCGGACTCTCGAAACGCCTGAACGCAAGGCTTTTCGCTCGGCTTGGCTTCGTTCAAGAAGCTCGAAACAGCCCACGCGTGCGCCCAGACGTCCTGTTGCTGATCTCTCGTCGTGTTGATCGCGTCGTTCAACTGGTCACCTGCCAGCACCCACTCGGGGAACCAGTTTGCGTTCTTCGCAGCAAGGCTGTGGTGGGTTTCGAAACCCTGAAGCCAGAGGATGGTCGTGACGCCGGCACCCTGCAACTTGGCGATGTTGTCTCGTGCTTCCTGCGGCGCGTCTGGGTGGGTATCCGTTGAATACTGATTGCGCGAATAGGTCACATCCTCTTTGATGTTTAGTTTGGCCCCGTTGGGGCAGCTGTTGATCCCGATTTTTACAAGTTCGGCGTAGTAGGCAAGCCCCGGAAAGCCTGGATCGTTGGTTGAGAGCAGCCCATAAACGCGTGGTTTGGTGTTCTCGTTCGTGTTGCCCGAATGCGCGACAGGAAACCCGGCGACCCTTGTGCAAACGTAGCTGACGAACACGTCGGCCGCGTGCTCAATGTCGGGCCAGAATGACCACAACTGAGGGGCATATTTTTGATAGTAAGAGTTGGGGAGTCCTACGAAGGACCCGTACACGTTAGTTCGGCGCCGAACCATGGCGTCCTGGTAGGCCTCATTGAATCCCCCGAAATAGGCGTTGTCGATCACGGCAAATGGCTTGAGCTTCTCCCAATTGGCCGAGGCGTCAGCTTTGCGGCCCGACGCTGAGGAGGCGGAACCAAAATACATCCAGAAGTGGACGTGCCGGTCATAGGTCTGGTACCGCTCGTTAAAGTATTTCGAAAGCGCCCTCACCGCCTTCACGATGTCGATGTCCTCTAGTTCGTCGTTGTCGTCGACGCATCCAAGGTCGCTGTTGGGGGCCTTGTCGATGTCGCAGTACTCATTGAAGGGAGAGGCCTCGCCGCTACCGCGCATGAAGGCTGAGGTGTAGATGAGTACAACGATCTCATCGTCGCTAACTCCCTGCCAGGTCGCTCCTCCGTTGTCACCTTCGAAGAATGGGACGCAGGGTGGGGAGTTGGGGTCCTCTGTCTGTCGTAGCGGTTTACCTACGCATCGCTTTGTCACGGGTTTCTTGCCCGAACCGCCCTTCTTTTGCGGGTCGACTTGCGGCACCGACGGCGGGGCGCCGGTTGTCAGTCCGCTCGACGATCCGAGCCCAAGGGAAGAGATGTTCCCCTCAGCTGATGGCGGAGATTCGTCTTCAGGAGGAACCGGGGCGTATTCAAGAACAGTGGTTGGGTTAGCTTGAGGAAGATTGAGGGCACTTGGTAGAACCAACGCCGCGATCAAAAGAACGATCACAAGAAAGATCAATGGCGGATACTTGCGTAGCAGACTTTGACTCTTGTTCTGCGGCTGTTTTTTGATAGGCACTAGAGCCATTCCCTAACTCCCATCTTTGTTAGTCGAGCGGTGTCCCCAAGAACGCCGGCGCAAAGGATGTATTACATAAGTCGTTTCGGTTCGCAAATACGTCTTTGTCGTCGCCTTCCCATGTTCCGGCAAGGTACCTCTTCCCGGCCCTCACCATACGGTAACACCCCTTCACTCCCGAGTTGCCGTAGGGGTCGGGAGCGTCGGGGTCCCACCAGGATTCCATCGCATCTTTCACGCACGTTGAGTCGCCAGGATCGTAGAAACACGCCGCAACGTATGGGCTGGTACTCGACGTCTTAGGAATGGCATGGTGTCCTTGGTCGACAGTTTCCGGCGAAAGATGCGGTCCTGCCACCTGGATCGCTTTGAAGAGCGAAAAGAAAATTCGGTAGACATTGGTCGCATCGTCTTCATCGTTGGGGTCGGGGTTGGTTTCCGTTTCGCGGTATGCCTGTCTCGCGGGAACCGAAGCCGTTTGATCTTCACGGATGAGATTGGTAGTCAGCCAAGCGTACCGCCAGACGTCTTGTTGCTGGAACCTGCCATTTTCGATCGTGTCGTTTAGCAGGTCTCCGGCTAGCACCCATTCGGGATAGTAGTCGGCACTCTTGGCGGCAATGGAATGCTGGGTCTCGTAGCCCCCAAGCCACAAGACGGTTGTGGCGTTAGCCGACTCGAGTTTGGCAATGTTGTCTCTCGCCTCCTCGGCCGCCACCGGGCCCGAGTCCACTTGGTACTGGTTTCGTGAGTACGTTACCGAGGTCGCGATTTCCATCTTTGCGCCATTTGGACAGTTCTGAATACCGGTTTTGACCAGTTCCGCAAAATATTCGAGCCCTTTAAAGTCCTCGTCGGTCGTGTACATGAGCCCATAGCGACGTGGTTTGCTTTGATCTGCGCCGATTCCTGAATGCGACACTGGGTACGGCGCCACCTTGGTGCAGAGGTAGGAGGTGAACATGTCGGCGTAGTGCTCAACATCGGGCCAGAACGACCATATATAAGGCGCGCTGTTTCGATAGTAGGAGTTGGCGAAGGAAGCGAAGGAGCCATAAACAGAAATCCTGCGTCTTGCGGATGCCTCGGCATAGATCTCGTTGTACCCACCGAAAATGGCGTTGTCAAGAACAGCAAAAGGCTTCAAACGCTCCCAATTGGCTGCCGCGTCAGCTTTGCGAGCGGCGGAACTCGATCCCGACGAGAAGTAGACCCAGAAGTGAACGTGACGGTCGTAGGTCTGGAACCGTTCATTGAAATACTTTGCATAAGCCCTAGTTATACGGACAACTGAGTGGTCTTCCAGTCCATGGTTAGAGTCCAAGCAAGTCAACTCGGTGTCGGGGGCCTTGTCCACATCGCAGTAGGAACCAGGGGCCGGTGTGGATTGAGTTCGTCGTTCCCTGTTGTCAGGGATCGTGTCGTACGCGCTTGAGTAGACCATCACGGTGATCTCCTCCGAAGTGACCCCCTGCCAGGTTGCCCCGCCGTTGTCTCCTTCAAAAAATGGGACGCACGGCGGAGAGTTGGGGTCTTCGGTCTGACGCAGGGGTTTGCCGACGCAGCGCTTAGTAACGGGTCTTTTGCCCGATCCGCCCTTTTTCTGCGGATCTACATTCGGAACGGCAGGTGGTGCCCCCGTCGTGAGGCCGCTTGACGAACCAAGCCCCAGCGAGGAGATGTTGCCCTCAGCTGAGGGCGGGCTTTCGTCTTCGGGAGGAACGGGGGCGTATTCCAGTACCGTGGAGGGATTGGCCTGGGGGAGATTGAGAGCGCTTGGAAGTACGAGAGCCGCTATGAGAAGGACTATTACCAGGAAGATGAGCGGTGGATAACGCCTGAGCGCATTGGCGCCAAGGGTGGTCTGTTGTTCCACCTGAGTCATATCCCACCTTAATTGTCGAAGCAGTTTCATGATAATCGGAGATGAGCTATCTTGCATGGCTACGAGATTCCCCCCCAAGCAATTGCGGGGTGTTGTTTTCGCACAGGGATTGATATAGTCCGACCTGGATCAATTTAGAGGCTTCAATCCAAGTCAGGCTAGGAGGCAATTGTCATGAGCGCGACCCGAACCGCTAGTCGCAGCAGGTCCGCCAGTTCCGCCGCAGGCGACTATTCCGCCGGCAGTATGACGGCCAAGCAGTTCAAGGTGAACTTCGACGCCATCGTCGACAACATCGAAACAGTCATCAAGGGTAAGACCGATGCTGTACGGCTCGCCATGGTGGCAATCATCTGCGAGGGCCACATCCTCTTTGAGGACGTGCCCGGCACCGGCAAGACGGTGCTTGCTCGCGCCATCTCCCAATCGATCGAGGCCACCAACAACCGCATCCAGTGCACTCCGGACATGCTGCCCGGCGACATCACGGGATCGTCGATCTACGACCAGAAGAAGGGTGTGTTCGAGTTTCAGCCCGGCCCAGTATTTGCCAACGTCCTACTCGCCGACGAGATCAACCGCGCTTCACCTAAAACTCAGTCGGCATTGCTCGAAGCGATGGGTGAGCGGCGAGTGACTGGTGACGGAGTTACCTACAACCTTCCACGCCCTTTCTTTGTTTTGACAACCCAGAACCCCATCGAGCAGGCCGGAACATTCCCCCTTCCCGAAGCGCAGCTGGACCGGTTCCTCTTCAAAATGAAGATGGGGTACATGGAAAGAGAGGCCGAGTACCAGGTCATGTTCGACAACGCCATCAACCTTTCCATCGAGGACCTCGGCAGCGTTGTGGGTCCCGAGGACGTCACCCAGATGATCGCCTACGCCGCCTCCAAGGTAAGGGTCGACCCCGAAGTTGGTTTCTACATCGTGGACCTGGTGAGGGCATCGCGTGAGGACCCCTCGCTGTCTCTGGGCGCAAGCCCTCGGGCATCCATCGCCTTGCTGCGAGCGTCTCGAGCTCTTGCCGCGAGCGATGGAAGAGAAGATGTCTATCCTGACGATGTTAGGCAGGTCTTAGTGCCCATCCTTTCGCACAGGATTATTTTGAATCCTGATGCAATACTAAGAGGCGAGACCATCGACGCGGCCATCGAGCGATTCGTGAGCAAGGTGAAGCCTCCGAGCGGTGGCGGCAAGTCCAAGTCATAGCTAAAGTCCAAGTAAGCAAGTAAGTAGGTGAGGAAGGAAAAACTTGGCAAAGCTGTCTAGGTCGGGCGAAACCAAGAAGGGCAAGACTCCCACGCGCAAAATCGCGACCAGCATAGGTCGGAAGGGCAAGTTTCTTCTTTTCGTCGACCGAACAACCGCGGTGCTTGCGCCTCACAACATAAGGCTCGTTTCCCAGGCCGTCCAGCGAAAAATAGGACTTACGCGTTCGGGCGTTCTGGCCATCGTCGCTGCCCTCTTAACCTGGCTAGTTGCCTTTATTGTTGCGGGCAAGGCCCTCTATCTGTTTGCTTACGGTGCCTTTCTTCTTGTCGTGACGAGCTACTTGTTGGCGCCACGCAAACTGAAACTTGAAGGCATCCGTGCTGGTCTTTACCCCCGGGCCCGCGAGGGAGACCGCATGGAGGTGGAGGTGCAACTCACAGCAAAGCGCCGGATTGGCGCATTCACTTTGGAAGAACGGCTTCCGGAGCGGCTAGGAACCAAGGTCAAGGTGCCTATTCCCAAATTGTCCCGAGACCGCACTGTTTCTCACCGTTACGGTTTGCGTTGCAGTCGGCGTGGTGTGTACGAAGTAGGCCCCCTGGTTGCCGTAACAAGCGACCCCCTAGGCCTGACCGAGCGCGAGAACGTGATCGCAGAGAAGTTCGAATTGATGGTTCACCCGCGCATCGAGTTTGTGTCAGACCGCCCCTTAACTCGCCAGTACGAAGACCCGCCCATCCGCCCACCGGTGTCCAAACCGTGGCCTTCTGGCCTTGAGTTCTACGGAATGCGCGAGTACGTGCGTGGCGACGACCTGCGGCGTGTTGTCTGGCGTGCATCTGCCCGCACGGGGAAATTGATGGTTCGCGAAGCTGAGCAGGGCATCACCGACCACGTCACGATAATTTTGGATACCGACCGTGGCTCCCACTCCAAAGACGGCGACCACTCGGAATCTTTTGAAACCGGTGTGCGGGCCGCTGCTTCGCTTGCCGTCCGCCACTTGCGCGAGGGTTATGAGATTCGCCTCGAGGCGAATGGTGGTCCCTTGACGCGGCACATGCGTGGCGCGGAAACGCAACTGCGCGCTCTCGACGCGTTCGCTCGTGTTGAAATGGGTCGTGAGCCGTTGACTCAGGCGATCACGCGAAAGATTTCGGATACGCGCCGCGATGCTCACAACATTCTGATCACGCCGAAACTCGACATAACGGCTGCGGCCCAACTCCGCATCCTTTTGAACAAGGGCATTTCAATCTTAGTGATAGCGCTTTTGTGGGACGACGAGAATGCCGACACCGTCGGACGAGCGGCTTCGCTTGGATGCCAAGTTTCCTCTGTGCATCCGGGACAGGATCTTGCCACTGCCCTGTACCACGACATCGGCGCAGGTAACCGGTAATGGCGCTTCGCGGCGAAGCGCATTCCGAACTGGAGGAACTCGAGGAACACGCGTTAGAGCATCTCGAGGAAGAGCGTCCCGAGGGCGACCTCGTCTTCGAAGAAGAAAAACAGGAATTTCCGATCCCGGCATTGCGCCTTGGGATAGTCATGGCGTTTCCAATCCTGGCCGCTGCCGTCATGGTGGGCGGCATTTTCAAGGGAATAACACCGAGGTTCTGGGCAGCCATCGCCGGACTTATAGGCATCGCAGTAGCAATCCTCGCGCGTCGTCTAAAGAATGCGATCCTTTCCAATCTTGCAATCATTGGCGGGATTGTCATGGCCGGAGTCATCATCAGTTTGCCGGCCGGATCGTTCAACGACATAGTCGACCTCGGGGCCTTCGTGAGGCGGTCAGTGACGTCGGGCGATGTGCTACGCCCGCCGGTGCCCTTCGATTTGGGATGGCGCGCAATCGTGGGTTGGCTGATGGGTGGACTAGGGTTCGCGGGGGCTTGGGTGGCAATTGAACTCCGGCGGCCGTCGCTTGGCATCCTCTCGTCCTTGCCCGTTGTTATGATTGCAGCGATCAGCGTTCCCGGCAACGCCAAGATTGTTAGCGGTCTTATTGCCTTCGCCATGTTTGCGGTGGGACTTGGGCTTCTCTCCGGGGTCGATATCACCGGCGATGCGGAGCAGCGATCCTTAGGATACGAACTGCGGCGAGCGGCCCGAGCAGTCCCTCTGATTCTCGGGATCACTGGAGCGCTCGGGTTCTTGGCTCTGAACACTGATTTCTTGTTTCCGCCTCCCATATACGACCCCGCGCAGGAGGCCCAGAAGCCCAAATACATCCCGCTCGACAACGTTCGCGACCGGGTTCTCTTTACCGCGAAGTCGTCGATCACGGGTCCCTGGCGCATGGGAGGCTTGGATGTGTACGATGGCGAAGAGTGGCGATTGCCGGCATTTAAGGACAGCCAGATTGAAGAAGTTGACCCGTCCGGCATCGTCGACAGTGAACTGTCCCAAGGCATCAAAGCTTCCTTCGAAATCGTCGATATGGAGGGCGCCGTTCTCCCCGGACTTCCAAACCTTGCTGGAGTTGTCGCCGACGGCCCATTCCTTGCTTACGACAAAAGGGCCGGGACTATCCGACTCGCTGAAGGCCAGGTTGAGGCGGGCCAGAAATACACAGTTACCGCCGCGCGCATCCCAACCGTTGAGGAACTGCAAAATGTGAACGCAGATCCACCAAAGGCCATCGGTCAGTTTCTTGAAATTCCCGACCCTCCGCCAGCAGTGAGGGCCCTTCTTGCGAAGGCGCCAAAAGAGCCATTGTGGGACCGACTCGACTTCGTCCGCAACGAGTTCTTGGACATCGTTATAGCGGACGGCCAGGGTCGACCGAAGGCAGTGCCGCCGGATCGGGTGCAGGACATGCTTGCGGGCAGTCACAAGGGCACCCCATACGAGATTGTTGCTGGACAGGCCATGCTTGCCAGGTGGGCTGGAGTGCCCTCGCGCATGGGGTATGGATTTGATGGGGGTGACCGAGTGGGGGACGTGGTCGAGGTACGTCCCAAGCATGGCGCCTCTTTTCTTGAGGTTTACTTCACTGGCTACAAGTGGCTGCCGATCATCGGAACTCCACGCCAGTCGACCACCAACATAGGCGCAGACCAGACCCAGGCGGATCGCAACCTACTTCCCAGCGATGACATATCCGTCAAGGTGTTTTTCCCCGTGGCTACCGACCCCGAGCGATTCTTGTTCGAGCAGATTCGCTACGCAGTTCTGGTGGCCTTGCCATTTATCACGCTGATCGCCATCATCTATTTCTCAATACCCGGGGTCGTCAAGGCCTATCGTCGGGCGCGGCGCCGCACGTGGGCGCTACAGAGTGGAGTAAGGGAAAGGATCGGGCTTGCATATGCCGAATTTCGAGATCTCGCAACAGACTTTGGATATCGGTATCAGGGAGATACGCCGCTCATGTTCTTGGACCGCGTGATTCCAGACGACGAGCACACTGAACTCGCATGGTTGGTAACTCGAACTCTGTGGGGAGATCTGCAGGAACAGGTCACTGTCGAGGATGCGGCTGCAGCGGAAGAACTCTCCCGTGCCCTCAGACGGCGGATGGGCCAAGCCCACACCGTTACCCTCAGAGCCGTTGCAATAATTTCCAAATTGTCCTTGCGTCATCCCTACGCCCCTACGCTGAACGCACCGTCGAGAAGGGAGCTTAAAGTTGTCTCGCGCAAAGCTGCGTAGCCGTCGGGCATCCGCCCTTCTTTTGACGTCTGTGATCTTCGCCTTGTCGGCGTGCCTTAAGATTCCGCCATCGGGAGTTGCGGTGAAGGCCGTCACTGCCGGTCTCGTCTTCGGAGTGCCCCCGCTTCCTGAGCCGGTGGCTCCTCCGAGTTTCGGGGAGTTTGAAGTGCAGGAGGCAAGCAAGCCGAGTCCTAGTCCAACCACTAAGGCCGTTGTGACGAAGCCCCCGCAACCCCCTCAGGAGTCTTGCCCCAAAGCTTCAGATCAGACCTTTCCCGAAGAGGAGGCCTCCACCTCGGTCAAGGGTTTGCCAAAGGAGGGCCTGTATCGATGGCGAGCAACGGTTACGACCACCAATGCTCAAGGGGTGACTCAGACCAGCACCACCGACAGCGGCAAGGGAATCGGTGGAATCCGGCAAGTAACGGCTACTGGCTCCAGATTCTGGGTGGGCGAATTCCGAGTTCGTGGAGGACAGTTCAGGGTCATAGTTCAGGACTTTGAAATCGTTCAGGATGGGGGGAGCGCCGACGGAATATTTCTCACCAGAATCAGTGAGTACTCAAGCCTTGACGACAGGACCCCTACAACCTTCACGCCTGAGCCATCCATTAAGATTCTCCCTCTGCCAGTGCGAGCCGGCCTAACCCTGGGCGACAACAATGCGGGAGTAGATGGCGGGTCGCTGGCAGTGCTAAGGCAGACGGGCACAGTCACAGGTCGCAAGCGGGTGGATGTGTGCGGCGTCGTGATAGACAGCTGGTTCGTGGACGGTGATCAGCAATACACGGCTCCCAGCGGGACAAGCTATTCAATCGATTACAACTACTCCGTGGCAACTCAATTTGGTGGGTACATCGCATTCGAGAACGTTTTTGAGTCCAGCGCCAGACTCACAACAACCCAAAACATTGGCGCGCTGAATATCTTCGCTCCTCTACCCGAATACTTTAGGTCCTGATGGCTACCGCCGCCCTGGGCCTCAAGAGCGAGAAGATTCGGTCGATTGTCATCGGAGTAGCTGCTGGCGCCGGTGTTCTGGTCATCACCCAGCTAGTCTTACCTGGAACCGGTTCCGAGAACGGAACCCCCCTGGCGATCCTATTTCAGGGCTTGATTGCAGGACTTCTTACGGGTTTGATTGCCGTCGGGATCGTTCTCATTTACAGGTCAACCCGTATCATCAATTTCTCCCAAGGCGCCCTTGGCGCCGCTGGGGGTGTATTTACCTACAATCTCGCCGTTCTCAATAAATGGCCATTCCTTTTGGCTGCTTTGGGCGGCGTGATCGTGTCAGCATTCCTTGGTTTCCTTATAGAGATCGCCCTTATCAGGCGCTTCTTCAACGCCCCGCGGCTTGTGCTTACGGTACTGACTATCGCGACTCTCGGCGTGCTCGGGGGAGCGATTGGATACGTGACCACGCTTCCCATCTTCCCACCGCCCGCGGACCGCACGGTGGAGCAAATCCAAGGGCAAGTGCTTGTGACGTTTCCTTTCAACGACTTCAAATTCCAAATTGGTTCGAACCGACTGAGCTTCGGGTTTCCTCATCTGTTCGCCATCTTCGCTTCGGTCGCCGCGATGATTGCGCTGGTGCTGTTTCTGCGGTACTCGCGGCTCGGGTATGCCATTCGTGCCTCCTCGGAGAACGCGGAACGGGCGCGCCTTTTAGGAATCAACGTTGGGACGCTCTCGATGGTGGTATGGACGATCGCGGGAGCGCTCTCGGGCCTTGGGGTAATTCTTACGGGCGGCGTTTCGGGGAGCTTTAGTTCAGGAATTTCTTCCCCCGAGGTGCTTTTGGGGGCGCTTGCGGCGGCCGTCATTGCCAGGATGTACAGCTTTCCGATTGCTATTGCCTCGGCAATCGGGCTTTCTGTTCTTCGCGAGGCGGTCAAGTGGAGTTACGAACAACATTTGGCGCTCTTGGAGGTTGGGATGTTGTTCGCGATCATTGGGGCGCTCCTGTTCCAGCGCCGTCGCGTAACTAGAAGTGAGGCCGGCGAAACGACGGCTTGGAAGGCTACCGAGGAGCAGCGAGCCACCCCCAAGGAGATGTTGGAAGTTGGTGGAGTGCGGGTGTGGCGGCGGGCCCTAATTGCAGTTGGAGTCTTGGCCCTCGTCGGTCTTCCGTTCGTTCTCTCGCCCCGCCAAGTGAACCTTTCTGGCTATCTACTGATTGTTGCCATAACTTCGCTGTCGTTGGTCGTACTGACGGGGTGGGCCGGGCAGGTGAGCCTTGGCCAATTCGCGTTTGTTGCGGTAGGGGCAGTCATAGGCGGAGCCATTGCCTCGAAATATTCTTTCTGGGTAGCACTACCCCTCGCTCCAATCCTGACTGCTGTCTTCGCGGTTCTCGTTGGTTTCCCGGCCCTGCGAATCAAAGGCCTGTTCTTGGCAGTCACTACTACCGCATTTGCTTTCGCCATCAACGCGACGCTCTTTAAGGAGGAATATTTCGGGTGGCTTTTGCCCGACCGCGTCGATCGCCCGAGCTTGTTTCAATTTATTGATTTCGAAGATGAGCGAAGCATGTATTACCTTGCTCTAAGCGGTTTGCTGTTGGCTATCGCGCTGGTGTCGGTGCTTCGGCGCAGTAGGGTTGGCAGGGTGCTGATCGCTGCTCGGGAGAATGAAGCCAATATTCAATCGTTCGGCGTCAATCTTGTAAGGACGCGACTTGCAGCATTCGCTTTTTCCGGGCTGCTCTGCGGTTTCTGCGGAGTTCTCCTGGCGGTTCACCAAAGGGCTGTCGCTGAGTCCTCTTTTGACCCATTCTTGGGCTTCCAGATATTCCTCTTCACCGTAGTCGGAGGGGTTGGTTCGGTTCCGGGCGCCTTGCTGGGAGCGGGCTATTTTGCGCTTACCCAGTTCTTGCCCACGACTGGTTCTCTGCCCTTCCTGGTTGGTAGCGTCGGCGTCTTGGCCCTGCTTTACTTCGCGCCCGGCGGCCTGGCTTCGCTTCTGTTTGGTCTTCGCGACGGGATACTGCGAATCATCGCTCAAAGAAGGCAACTGGTAGTGCCGAGCCTGTTTGCCGACTACGACCCACTGGCGTTAGCCCGACGGCTTATTCCGCTTGCGGAAACGATTCCGAACTCCGGACTTGCCCTCTTGCCTGTCCATCAGCGGTATAAGGGTATTTCTGGGCTTTACGGCGAGCGCGGCAAGATGTTGGGCGGCGGGCCGAGCAAGAACAGTGAAGAGCGAGCCTTCGGCGGGGCAGCCAAGAGCATCCAGGCCGAAGACGAGGAGTCTGCGGGCCTTGTCGACATCACCGAGCCAACGACCGAACAGGAGTGACAGCCAAAGATGAGTGAAGTCAAAGATGCTTCCGCGGGCCGGCCCAGCACCCTTGCCGTGGGCAAACTCAGCTTCAAGCGCACGCTCAAAGAGGCCGCGAACTACAAGGAACTTAAAAACACTCCTTACGGCCTGAAGCCGATCTTGGTTTTTGTCCTACTCGGGATCGTCAGCGCTTTCGACGGCGGCATTTTCGGTGCGGCCGCTCCTGAGATCATTCGAGATTTGGAAATCACACTCAGTCGCCTTGTGCAGGCCACAAGCCTTACAGGTTTTGTCTTGATTTTCGCTACGCTGGGCTTGGGTTATTACGCAGACCGTCATAAGAGGGTGCCACTAGTTGCCATTGGAACGGCGCTGGGTGGCATTTTCTCGTTGTTTACAGCGCGCTCGTACTCCCTCACTCCGCTTGCCCTTTCTCGAATGGGGGACAACCTAGGATCGCAGATTCGCGGAATTCCGATTTCCTCGCTTATCGCCGACTACTATCCCGCGACCTCCCGTGGAAAGGTCTTCGCCCTATTCGGAGTGACCTTCGACGCAATTAGCGTTACCACTTCGTTGCTCATTGTCTATCTGGTCACCACATTCGGTTGGCGGTCACCATTCGTGGTTTCGGGGTCGCTGATGATTGCCGCCACGCTACTCGCTTTCATCGGACTGAAGGAACCAATTAGGGGCTACATGGAGCGGAGAGCAAACGGCGCCACCGAGGAGGAGGCGCGCCAACCTGAGGAGCCAGTTAGCTTCGGCGAGGCCTTCAGAACAATATGGGCGATCAGGACCATTCGCACGTTCTTCCTTGCCGCGATTCCGGGCAACGTTGGCACTTACATTTATGCGCTCTTGTTTGCGCAGTTCCTTAGGGCCGAGTACGGGCTCGGTATCAAGGAGCGCGCATACATCAGCATTGCCATCACCCTTGTCTTGCTGCCGTTCGGCTTCCTGTCAGGCGGACTTATCGATGTCTTGCTCCGCTACCGACCCCAGCGGGTACTCGTGTATTCGGGGCTCCTTGGGGTCGCCTCGGCACTCTTTCTTTTGGTCTTGGCGGCGGCACCACCTCTTCCGGTACTTATCGCAAGCAGCATTGTGTTCGGCATCGGCGGCGCGCTCCTGGGCCCTGCCGGAGGAGTATTGAGAGCGAACATCCTTCCCGCGCACGTGAGGACGCAGGGTGGGTCGCTTTTCGTTCTAACCGGCATCCCTTCGAACGTTATTCAATTTTTCGCCGTGGCTGAAATCATTCAGCGCTTTGGTATTCAAGGAGCTCTTAGATTCGCGACGCCTTTCATCGTCCTTTCAAGCCTGATAAGTCTGAGTGCGGCAGGCAAGTACGCAAGAGATGTCAGATCGGCTGAGGCCAGTCAGTCGGCATCGGCGGAATGGCGCTATGCCAAGGCGTCGGGCCAAGGCAAGATGCTTGTTTGCCGCGATGTGGATGTGGCGTACGACAACGTACAGGTGCTCTTCGGCGTGGACTTCGATGTCGAAGAGGGTCAGACGATTGCCCTACTCGGTACCAACGGCGCAGGCAAGTCCACGCTGCTTCGCGCCATCAGCGGCACCCAGGAGGCATCTTCAGGTGCCATCGTTCACGACGGTCGCGACATAACACACATGCCTCCTCACGAGATTACACAGCGAGGAGTTATCCACATGCCTGGAGGGCGTGGCGTTTTCCCTGGTTTGACGGTGAAGGCGAACCTGGAACTCGGCGGTTGGATGTCCAGCGACAAGGCCGACGCGAAGACGCGTATGGAGGAAGTTCACCGGCTTTTCCCAATCCTCAAGGAGCGGGGAAGTGAACTTGCAGGTCTGCTCTCGGGCGGAGAGCAACAGATGCTTTCACTTGCTCAAGCCCTTCTTTCCAAGCCAAAGTTATTGATGATCGATGAACTGTCGTTGGGATTGTCTCCAGCAATGGTGGGCCAACTCATCGAAGTCGTTCGGGCGATCAACCGCCAGGGAACGGCGATCATCATCGTCGAGCAATCGGTCAATGTCGCATTGACAGTGGCGGAACATGCGATCTTCATGGAGAAGGGTGAAGTTAAGTTCATCGGCAAAACCGAGGAACTGATGCGCCGCCCCGACATCTTGCGCGCTGTCTACGTCAAGGGAACCGGAGCACTTACGGATGGCGCTCCCGCAGGCGCAATGCGGTCTGCACGCGAGCAGCGGCAGTTCGAACTGGCTGAAGCGCGGCCCGTCTTGCAGGTTCGCTCGATTAGCAAGAGTTTCGGCGGGATCGACGCTCTGACGGATGTGAGTATCGATCTTCGTGAGGGCGAAGCACTCGGGCTGATAGGGCCCAACGGAGCTGGCAAGACCACCTTGTTCGACATCATTTGTGGATTTCAGTTCGCCGACGAGGGCCAGATCATCTTTGATGGGAACGACATCTCTTCGCTGCGTCCGGACGAGCGGGCAAAATTGCGTTTGGTGAGACGCTTCCAGGACGCCAGACTGTTTCCGGCTCTTACGGTTTACGAAAACCTACTTGTCGCTCTAGAGCCCAAGTTGGAAGTTCGCAATATGGCCCTGACCGCGCTGCAGGTACCGCAGGTGCGACAGGCGGAGCGCCGCATCCGATTACGGGCAGACAGGCTTATCGAACTGCTTGACCTTGGGGGATATCGCGACAAATTTGTGCGTGAACTCTCCACTGGTTTGCGCCGAATCACCGACCTTGCCTGCGTCCTCGCGGCCGAGCCCAAAGTGCTTCTGCTTGACGAGCCTTCAACCGGAATCGCCCAGGCCGAGTCGGAGGGGCTTGCGCCACTCCTTCGTCGGGTGAGGTTCGAGACGGGGTGCAGCATGCTGATAATCGAGCACGATATGCCTCTGATCTCGGCCGTCTCCGACGAGCTAGTCGCAATGATTCAAGGCAAGGTGCTGATGCGCGGTCAACCAGCCGAGGTATTGAACGATGAGCGACTGATCCAGGCGTACCTGGGGACCTCCGAGGAGGCCATTAAACGCTCGGGTGCCCTAACATGAGAAGTATGAAGCGATGGACAGTGTTAGTTGCTTGTTTGGCGATGATAGGGGCAGCGTGCGGAAAACCCAACAGCATCGGGGGCGACATCGATCTGGACAAGATCGGTGATGCAACTCCTGCGTGCCGGCTTGGCGAGTGCAAGTCGCCTGAGCCCTCACCGCAGCCAACTGACAAGCTGGGTGTCGGCAATCCATCGCCAACAGCCGCGACAGTAGCACCCACGAAAGCGCCAGACGAAAAGTTCTTTGACGTCTTCCTGGTCGAGGAAAGTCCCTTCTACGCGTTCGGGCCCAACAAAGAACTTGGCCAGGACTTTACGATGCCGGTGGGATTTACTCTGCGGGTGAAAAACGAGGACCGCACTGATGGCCGCCCGATCCGCAGTTTCACCGCTTCGGGCGCTTTCGACTCGGGGCCGATGAAACCGGGGGCGGTTTGGTCTCAGACATTTGGACAAACCGGAACCTGGGAAATCACCGACCGAGCCGCGGGCTTTATCCGGGCCAAACTGACCGTTCAATGAGGAAGACAACGGCGCGTATCGCCGTCGCCCTCGCCTGTGCCGCATTGCTTGTTGCCGCCGGATGCTCGAAGGCGGCTGACACCGGTGCTGGGTTCGTCGAAGGATCGGGTATTCGGATTCCCAAGCAGATTCTGGGCCTTGTTGTGCAGCCGGAGGACATCAGAAAGGAAGCGGTTGGAATCAAACAGTCATATGTCGACTCAAACGGGCTTTTCTCGATGCGCGATGACGAACTATTGCGGGCAACTCTTCAAGTGAGCCGTCTTTCTAGATTCGCTCGGCCCCAGAGCGAAGGATTCCGCAAATCGATCGCAGCGCTGCTGGGCGGCACAACGCCGTCGCAGCTTCGCGTGGGGGACACAAGCGTGAGTTCCACCGCTGGCAACAAGCAAAACATCTTTGTGTGGTTTCGCGGCAGAGGAATGTTCATTCTGTCCATCCACCAGGACTACGAATTTCCGCGGACTTTGTTGCGCAAAGTAGTGGCCCTGGAACTGCAATAATGCGCCGCCTCGTTGCAGTTTTAGTTTGCCTGACTCTCATTGTGCTTGGCGCTGCCTGCGGTAGCAGAGACGAAACAGCGGAAGAGAAGGTGCTCAAGTTTCTGGCGGCATCGGAGGGTCTCCCACACGCTTTCAGCTACACCGACGATACTCCTGCCGGCAAAGCCGTAGTGACTGGCGAAGTTGAAGACGACCTTCGGGCTCGAGCCCTTCTGACGTTCAACGATACGGAAGTGTTCGAGGAATACATATCCGACGACACGATAGCCATTCGGGTGGCCGATGTGTCGAAAGTGCCCTCAGCTCAGGGTCTCGAGGTGGCCGGAAGCAAGAAAGTCGCCCAGACCCTGCAGGCGGGACAATGGGTCTCTGATCCGGCTGGGGCCCCCCCGGTGCTCGCACCCCGCGACCGCAGCGGCGTTATCCAGGTGGGGCAGAATTTCATCCTCGATTCCATCTACGCATTCCAGTATTTTCGGCGGTCAATTTCCGAAGCAGCCGGTGTTGTGGAATTCAACAAGGACAGCCCCGATTATTTCCCCAGAGAAGACCCCTTTGAGCACCCCAATGAGGACGCGGGGGTCAAGCGCTTTGATGTAATACCTCCCAACCTGCCTGCCCGAAGCACTCGCGGCTCGTCCGGCTCACTGCCGGGAATAGCCCATTTTCGAAAGATGTCTTTCTATGTGCTTGACGGCAAGGTCATCAAAGTTGCTGAGGAGATTGACTTCGAGACTCACAAGGATTTTAAGCGGGCCGCGCGTGGAGACGGCCCGCGCTATCCGTTGCAGTTGCTTGCGGCAGTTCGAGCGGGGCAAGCCCGCGAGCCGATCCGTCCTCGAACGATGTTCTTTGAAATTTCGCGTCTTGGCGATACGAAGCTGGCGATCGTCCTGCCAGCGGCGGCCCTCACCGCGCCGCTCCGAGGAATCTTCGGCCCGCAAGCCGCACCGGACGCAGCACCCCCGCCGCAGGAGACATCCGAAATCTCGACCTCAACGGTTACTCCCGCGGCATAGTCGATTGCGCAGGTTCTCTGTTCTTGTTTTTCTCCTAGCGATAGCGTGCGCGCGAACCCCTCCCGCCCTCGAGAGCATCCTCGACAAAGGACCGCGCGTACCATCCGATGAAGGTGTCGTTACCGCTGTCACCTTCGAAAGCATCACACTTGATGGCGCCAGGACGTACGAAATCTCCAAGAGCGTCGAGAGCTTTACAACCAATGAACATACAGTCACGCCGCTCGTCCACTGGCAAGATCGATACGTTCACGTTGGGGTCAACAAAGCAAAGGTGGCCCTATGGGTGGCTGGCATCGGCGTCGTACCCAAAGACGGCTCAGATCCAAGGGTCGTGTATTCGGGAGTCTTCAACAAATTAGACGCCAAGGGCCGTGCAGTGTTCGCCGACGGCACCGTACTGAAACTGGCGCAGGGCGTGACGCCACCCGAGCCAGGTAAACAAGTGCTCGTCTATCTAGACGCAGCAGCCAAGCAGATAGTTCAACTGTCAGCCCGCTCCTAATCTCCCGGGGGCGCGTGTCTCAGTTTTTACCAATTCTGACTGGTGTTGTGGGCCGAAGCTAGTGTGTCGGAGGATTCCCAGGCTCTGGATCTTCGATGTAGGCCACAGTCCCAAGTCCAGCAGAGTGGAGTGGATCGCGCACCTTTTTGGCGTCGCCAACCACGACGATACCCAGTCGATCGGGATGCAGGTACTCGGCCGCGGCCCGATTGCAATCGTCTAGCGTCACTTCTTGCACTTGTTCTCTGTAGGTTGCGTAGTAGTCGTCAGGTAGCCCATAGGTAACCAAGCTTGAAAGTGCCGATGCGATGGCCTCGGGCGTCTCGTAACGAAGGGTAAAGATGCCAGTGAGAAAGCCTTTTACCAACTCGAGTTCTTGTTTGGTGATGCCTTCATCGTGGACTTTTTCAAGGACCTTCACTATCTCTGCAATCGCATCTACTGTTTTGTTGGTGTCAACTGACGTACTGATTCGAAAGGGTCCGGCCTGTCGTCGGAAGTCGAACCCAGCTTGGATGCCATATGTAAAGCCCTTTTCCTCCCTCAGCTTCCGGTTGAGACGGGAGTCGGGAAGGCCTCCGAGGGCAGTCGCTACCATCTGGACCGGCAGGTAGTCCGGCGACGAGCGCGAAACTCCGACGTGGCCTATCGCGATCTGAGACTGGGTCGAGTCAGGCCGTTCGACGAGCAGCGCAGAGGTGTGTCTGAGGCTCTCGGCTACCGGTAGTTGCGTCCGCTCCGGGTCCTTGCCTTTCCAGCCCCCAAAGAGTTTCTCTGCGATTTTTTCGACTGGAACACCCTCTAGGTCTCCGACCACGACGAGCGTCGCCGAGCTTGAAGCGGCGAACCGCTCGTAGTACTTCTTGACGCTCTTTTTACCCATCGTGCTCACGGACCAGAAACTGCCTCCAGCCGAGCGGGAGTATGGTGACGAAGGGGTATATATCAGCTTGTTGAATGCAATCGTCGCGCGGCTGGCTGAGCTTGCATAGTCCTGCATGATTCCGCCAACTGTTTGCTGCGTGAGGCGGTCGACTTCGCGCCAGGGCAGCTCCGGACTGCGAACCGCTTCCGCCAAGAGTTCGAGTGCTGGCTCCAGTCTGCTTACTGGGGCCCGCAGGTTCAGCCCGAAGGAGTCCCAGTTTGCCCCCCCGTCAATGTCCGCCCCTAGACGCTCCAAGGCCTGTACGTACTTCTCGCCTTTGTGGTTATCGGTGCCCTCGAGTAGCGCGTTAGCGGTGATGTTGGCCACGCCACCTTCTTCGGCTTTTTCGTTGCTCGCCCCAGCGTCGAGAAGAAGCTGGGCAACTGCGAGCGTACGACCCGGAGCATTGGCGACGATGATCGTGAAGCCTGAATCGAGCTGTGTTCTAGTGAAGCCAGGGAATTTCCACGTCTTTGGAGTTCCCTCTGTTGGAGTCTTTGCGATCAGTTTAGGTAGCGCCGGCATCTAGGGGTCTCCTCACTTGTTCCGTGCTTTGGGCTTGGGTGGCTTGGGCAAGATAGTAATCACGGCTCGGTTTTCTTTAACGAGGATCTCGTTTGCAACGTCACGGATTTCGTCTGCGGTGACGCTCATCAGGTCATCGAGTTTCTCGTTGGCCTTGCCCGGGTCATCAAAGATTGTGGCGTGCTGCGACAGCCAATCGGCCCTGGCCGCGACTGTTGTCAAACCGTCGATCAAGGATCGTTCGACCTGTGCTCTTGCCCTGGCCAACTCATCTGCGCTCACGGGTTCGGTTTTGAGGCTGTCGATGAGTGCTATTAATCCCTGCTCGACTCGGTCCTCGAAGATGCTGGGGTTGGCAATGCCAAAGGCGTAGCTCATGGAGACCCCAGGTTGTGAAAAAGTCTGGAAACCCGCGGCAAGAGTGATTCTTTCTCGCACCAAGCGTTGATGCATCCTGCTTCCGTTTCCGAAAGAAAGGACAGCGCCGGCCATTGTCAGTACGTCGTCTTCTCGGGTCTCAATCCCAGGGGACCTGTGCGCCATGAAAACGCCCGCGTAAGGCACCCTGTCACGGATGGTTTCGCGCACCTCGCCCCCGAGGGAGAAGGGCAGCTCAAGGTCTCGGAGCGCCGGAATCTTGGGATTCGCCGGGATTTTGCCGAAATATTTCTCCGCCCACTTGCGTACCTGGGCGGGATCAATGTCCCCCACGATGCTTAGTACCGCATTGTTGGGAGCGTAGTGATTGCTGAAGAAATCCTTGACGTCCTTTAGCGAAACTGCGGAGAGATCATCCATGGAGCCGATGATTGGGTAACGGTAGGGGTGACCCTCCGGGAAAAGTAATTCGAAGGCCTTTTCTTGCCATATCGCATAAGGCACGTCCTCGACTACCTGGCGTCGTTCGTTTTTTACGACATCGCGCTGATTGTCCAGAGTCTTTTGGCTCAGGGCCTGGAGTAGGCCGCCCATGCGGTCTGCTTCTAGCCACATCAGCATCTCGAGATTATGCGAGGGAGCATATTCGAAGTAGTTGGTCCGAAAGGTCGAGGTCGAGGCGTTGTTCGTTCCCCCTACTGAGTTAACTAATTTGAAGTGCTCACCTTTGGTGACGTTCGCTGAGCCTTCGAACATCATGTGCTCGAAAAGATGAGCGATGCCCGTTTTACCGGGGGCATCGTTCTTGGAGCCGACGTCGTACCAGAGGTTGACAGCGGCCACCGGCACTAGATGACTCTCGGACATGATCAGCCGTAAGCCGTTCTTTAGTCGTTCGTCACTGAACTGAAACTTCGGGTAGTCGGTAGTTAGTTCAACCATGCGATCTTCCTCCCATTGGTGAGCGCCGGTAAGCATATGCCATGGAGAAAAAATGGCAAAAATTGAGACACGCGCCCCCTGGTTGGGAGGTTAGAGGCGGCCGGCCGCCAGGTCAGCCAAGTCTGCGAGGTCGTCGGCGTCGAATTGGTTGGGCGGGGCGCCGAAAACGCTGGCGCCAAAGGACTGCTCGTAGGCGTGATACATCACCGACTTTGGATTCTTGGAATGTTGCGGGTTGTTCGGGTCGCCGTGTGGGCGGGGGCTGTCGTAAATGAGGTTGACCAGGCCCAACAGGTGACCCAGTTCATGGACCATCGAGCCGGCCTGAACGTCGGCAACGTCCACGTTCGGAGGAGTGAAATTGCGGATCACATCTGGAAAAATGGCGATGACGGTTGAGGCAACTACCCGCCCGAGGGCGAACTTGTTCTCCTGCGCCCTCCCATCGAGAAACGCAATGTAAAGACTTAAGCTTGGCTCGACGCTGTGGGTATTGCGATTAAGCGACAGCGTTGCGATGTCGTCGATCGTCCATGGGCCCCCTGGGTTGATCGGGTTGCCGCCTGCAAACTTGACGGATTTATGGCTCACTTCTTGGAGGCGCGCTGCCAGTATTTCCTTCGCCTTTGCCGTGGGCTCCCTTCCGGCGACCCAATCCACTTCGACGACAATTTGAGAGAAGGGCCCAGGCTGCAATAGGGCTCGGGCGGCCTGCCCAACAGAGTCGAGATCGTCAACACGCGCTCGATCGTCTCTCGTCTCTGGCGTGTCCGCGGCGGTTGTTGCCTCAGGTGCTGGGGAGGGCCGGTCGGCGGGCAACCGAACGCCTGATCCGTAACTGCCGCTCCGAGGTTCTGGGGGCCGCGTCGGAGGGCGCGGGCTGCAGGCCCCAGCCAGAAGCAAAAGGGCGGCCGCCAGGGCGCCCGCCCGGATGCGCATCCCTAGAGTCTGCCGGCCCTTAGATCGGCCAGGTCGGCGCGGTCGTCGGCGTCGAAATCAGCCGGAGGGGATCCGCCATTGGTGATGAAAGGGACGATTCCGTCCTGAGTCATCAGGGCCCAATACATGACCGAGCTCGGGTTCTTGGAATGACGAGGGTGGTCCTTGTCTTCATGGTCCCGAGGGCTCTTGTAGCCAATGTTTGTCATGCAAAGAAGATGAAAAATCTCCTGAATGAGGACGGCTCTTTCGATCCCATCTTGGACCAGGTCCGGAAACCCCGTGGCCTTGATGCTGTCCCTATACACAGTGGAAACGGTACCCCCATAAGCGGTGCCCAAAGTGGCGTAGCCAGGAGGGGCCGGAGGAGCCCCGTCAAGATATCCGACCCAAAGGGACGCGACCGGAGCTTCGCTCTTTGTGTTTCGTCCAGCGGCGATTTGATGGACCTTTTCGCCGTCGTATTTGCCACCCTGGGCCGGAAGTAGGTTTCCGCCCTTCAGGGTTACGGGCTTCCCCGTCTCACGCTTTAACAGACTAACCAAATGATTGATGGCGGGTTGGTTGGGTTCGCGGCCCGCAACCCAGTCGACCTCTACAACGATCTCGGTGTAGGCGCTTTGCTGAAGGATCGGCTTGCAGGCGTTGCCCCCAGCGTCGTTGATTAGTTTCGGCCCCGCGGCTGCCCCCCCAGTCGATCCTCCGGACGACGTTGCCTTTTGAGTCGGCTTGGTCGTGGCACTCGTTGGAGCCGAGCCGGACGTGCCTCCAGTTGAGGTTCCTCCGGCTGGCGCTCCGCCCGCCGCCGCCTTAGCCGTGGGAGAGGCATCGACGGCGTTCGGGTCGCCGTATTTTCCGGTGCGCGGTCCTGTCTTGACTTCCTTGGCCTTTGAGCAAGCTCCAGCTACAAGGAGCAATGCCATCAGAACTGCGGCCGGTTTACGAATCTTCAAGGTTTGCCTCCCCACTAGATTCAAAGTCTACCGTGCCTTCCCATTTAGAGGCGTCCGGCAGCGAGGTCGGCCATGTCGGCCAAATCGTCAGAATCAAACGTGAGCGGGGCGCCTCTTGAGAAGTCCGTTTCCGCCGAGGGGTGCATTACCGAGTTCGGGTTTTTAGAATGCCCGTTTCCGTCGTGGTGGGGGCGAATGCCCACGTAGGAAAAGTTAACGAGGCCGAGCAAGTGGCCGATTTGATGCAGGAGTACGGTTTCTTCCACAGCCGCATCGGTACCGCCCTTCCCACGGTAAGTCTCCGGAAATACCGCCGCCACGGTCGCGTTGGTCGCAGCGCCGAGGGCTTTGTCGTTGTCGCAGAAATAGACGTTCAGATAGAAGACGTAGATCGCGGCTCTCTTGCCTTCGCTCGAGATCGACCGGCTTGCGGCGCTCGCGGCGACATCGCCCGAAGAGTAACAGCCCGACCTTGTCGGAGTCATCTGGTTCGCTCCTTCAAGGACGATCCTTTTGCCCGTGACTCTTTTCAGGCTTGCGATGACGTTGGTGACCGCCTTCTGACTCGGCTCCAACCCCGCCAGAAAATCGATCTCAACAATGATCTCGGTAAACGGGGAAGGGCGGAGCAACTGCCTGGAGGCGGATCCGACATCGCCGAAATCGTTGATCTTGGTGTAGTCGCCGGGCGGGGCCCCCGGCGCTCGCGACGCCTGAGGAGGAGTTGGGGAAGGGACTTCGATTGCGGTTGCCGACGGATCGCCAATCTGGGCCGCGGTGGGACGCGGGCTAGGGGGAGCGTCGGAGCGGCGAACCAATCCGAGTCGGCTGCATCCCGAAAGTGTGAGAGCGCTTAAACACGCGAGCGCGAGCAGACGTCGATGCAACTGTGATCTCCTGTGGGTTGGGACTCCAGCCTACCGCGCCGAACTAACTAACCTAAACGCTTAAGGGCCTCGTCCACGTTAATGGTCCCCGAAGCGAGTTCCCCGAGCACATCCAGTTTGCCGTCGCCTTCATTCTCGTCTGACTCCGCATCACCGCCCGCGGGAAGCCCAAGCTTCGACAAGATCGCATCGAAGCGGATGCGAGCCGTGGGATAACTGACCTCAAGGTGACGTTCGACTTCCTTCATGTTTCCCCGTGACGCTAGAAATACCTTCAAGGTCCCGCGATCCCCCGGAGAAAGGCTGCAGTATTCGCAGGTGGGGAAGTGACCGGACAGTTCCGTGCCGCACTCGTCGCACGCGAGGCGCGTGAGAGTCAACTCCTCCGAGCACACAGGACACTGCCGCGGGGCTTGCTTGAGTGGAGTCACGGTCCCACCTCGACCTGAACCGACCCTGTGACTGCGCTGACGTTAAGGCGAGCGGTGCCCTTTCCGATGGTTGCCTCGCGTTCGGCCCCCCCAAGACCCGACCATTCGGGATTGCTTGAGTACTCATGCGGCAAGGAGATGCGCCCGAGCGTTGATTTGGCAACTACGTGCACGTCCGAGCTGGGGTCGAGCTGAACGCGGACTTTGCCGGCGGTGCAAGAAATCTCGGACTCGCCCTGCGTCAGCTTGCCGTCGACATGGACTGTCCCAGCCTCGACACTGATTTGTATGGGGCCCGTGACTCCTTGGAACTTGCCCGTGCCGGCGGCGATTCTCGCTTTGATCTCGCCCTTGACATCGCTCACATTCGCGGTTCCTGCCATGAGTTCCAGCGATAGCGGCAGTGAAGGATTCATTCTGATGCGAAGGACTGGGGGGTGCGCGGGATCGAAACCCTGACCCCATTGGAATTTGCGATTGTTGATCCGCATGTCAAACCCCTTGCGCCGCGTCACGCGTCCTGGGCCGAACAACGTGTAACCGTCCTCATCCTCGGTGATGTCGTCCTCGAAAACGAGAGTGCCGTCTAAGAGGCGTACCTTGTGCGGTCCTTCGGCAATTGCGCCTTGCACGCTCGAGTCCCCGGTTACTTTGACTGTGCGGAAAGTACCGATCACTTTGACCGCAGTGACCGGGCCATCGGAGACGTCCGTTGGACGGTCGGGAGCGGCTTGGCCGGAGAGGACATTTAGCAGCTTGGCGGCCTCCTCGGGGGTCACTTTGCCCTCGGCTACCATTTCGAGGAGCTGTCGCTTTTCGTCGATGCCTTGTGGACTCATAGGGATCTCCTTACCTAGGTTGTGGGAGATTATAGCTCTGCTTACCAAAATAGCAAGATGTTTTTCTAAATTACTAGATTGCTGATCGCGGTGGATGGCATCTATACTCCGGGTATGCCTGGGCCAAACACCATCGAGGACTTTCTGAACATCAAGACTGCCTGGGCGTCGGGATTTAGCCCGGATTCCTCGAAGGTCCTGGTCTCATCCAATCTCACTGGGACCATGCAGCTTTACAGGGTGCCCCGGGCGGGCGGAGGTCTTACTCAGATCACCGATTTCTCCGAGCCGGTTAGTGGCGCATACCTTCCGACCTCTAACGAAATTCTCGTTCAAAAAGACGAGGGCGGAAACGAACGGCTTCAGATCTATTTGATGGACGACGACGGCGGCAATTTCCGTCCGGTTATCTACGACCCCGAGTGGATCCACCGGCTTGGAGGCGTCACGAGAGACGGCGCCTCGATCGCATTCGCATGCAACCGGCGCAACGGTGTTGACTTTGACGTGTTCGTCAGGGCCCTCAAAACCGGTGAAGAGCGTTGCGTGTTCGACATGGGCGGATGGTGCCAACCGGTAGGATTTTCACCCGACGGCCGTTTTCTCTCGATCTATCGCATGACCGACCGCAACGCCGACAACGACATCTACCTCGTCGATCTAGTGGCGGGCGACACCGTGCATGTCACTCCTCACGACGACGAGGCTTCGTTCACCGCCCCGCATTGGATGCCTGACTCATCGACCTTCTTTTTCACCTGCGATCAAGACCGCGAGCATCACTGCGTTGCTCGATACAGCATGGCGGAGCGCGACGCGACGTATGTTCTTGAACAGGATTTCGACGCAAGTTGCGACCTCGATTGGACGGGCACACGATTGATCGTTTCAACAAACGAGGACGGGTTCTCGCGGCTTGCTTTGTACGACCCAATCACCCTGGAGCTCATCGGGGAGATCGCGCTTCCTGGGCAAGGTGTCGCCGCAGGCGGATTCTCCCGGGACGGACGCTATCTTGCCTACTCATTTAGTGGCCCGACCGAACCGGGAGACGTTTGGCTCTACGATTTTTCTTTGAAGCAAAAGACAAGGCTAACGACCAGTCCGAGCCCCATTCCCGTCGAAGACTTCGTCGATACGCAAGTCCATCGATTCCAGTCCTTCGATGGCGAGACGATTCCAACCTTTCTCTCTCGGCCGCGGGTGTTTGAAGGAAGCCGCCCTCCGGTTGTCGTCATGGTGCACGGAGGGCCGGAGAGTCAGACGTCGGGGATGTTCAATCCGCTGGCGCAGTACTTCCTGCACAGAGGATTTGCCGTCGCGGGCCCCAACGTCCGCGGGTCGACGGGATACGGCAAGAGGTTCCACCATTTAGACGATGTCCGAAAGCGGCTCGATTCAGTGAAAGACCTTGCGGCTCTGCACACCTACCTCGGCGAAACAGACATCGACACTTCGAGGGCCGCGCTCTACGGCGGTTCGTATGGGGGTTACATGGTTCTTGCTGGGCTGGCCTTTCAGCCGGAACTGTGGGCCGCAGGAGTGGACATCGTCGGCGTATCGAGCCTTGTTACGTTTCTCGAGAACACGTCGGCGTGGCGCCGAAAGTTCCGCGAGCGGGAATACGGGTCGTTGGAGATGGACCGGGACTTTCTCGAAGAGGTCTCACCGATCAACCATGTGCACAACATGCGCGCGCCGCTCTTCATAATCCACGGACGAAATGATCCGCGAGTGCCTGTGACGGAAGCGGAGCAGATACACCGTGTTTTGAGCGAGAGAGGCATCGACTGCGAACTGCTCATCTACGAGGACGAGGGCCACGGGCTAGCGAAACTCCGCAACCGCCTGGACGCGTACCCGAAAGTCGCCGATTTCCTAGACCGAGTTCTGGCCCCAGTTTCTTAGCGTGCCCCGTTTAAGTTTGGCGTAACTTCCAGAGACCAAATCCAGCGCCGCCCGCAACCAGCGCGGCGATTAGGGCGATGATCGCCACCTTCTTGCCGCCGCCGGACTTGCCCTGGGTTTGGATGAGGGGACTCGGCGAAGCCGAGGCCTCGGGTGAAGCCGAAGGCGATTCCTCAGGGTCCTCTGATTCAGTAGGGCTTGGGGACGGCGACGGCGAAGGCGAAGGTGAGGGAGATGGGGACGGAGACTTCTTCGGACTCGGAGAAGTCGTAGCGGGCGGAGGGGGAGACGGTGCCGAGTCGTTGTCGGCGATAGTGACGGTTGCCTGGCTGGAACAAACTGTGATCGCGCCGTTGCATCCGGTGAGCTTGACTTTGAAAGTCTCGTTGTTCTCGAAGTTCGTGTCCTCCAAGATCTGGACGGTGATCTCCTCCTGCCGATCGTCGTTCGCCACGAAAGTGAGAGATCCCTGGGCAGGGGCAAAATCCTTATCTTGCCCTCCTTCAGCTGTTCCGTTCTCTGTTTGGTAATTGACCGTACCCGAGCAGGTTGAAGCACCGCCCACGAGAATGACCTTCAACTTCACAGTCCCGGCGCTCTCGTTGACCTGCTGAGTTGTGGGGCTAAAAGCTGCTTCATGGCAAGCGGCTGCGGCAGGATCGGCTGAAACAACTAAGAAGGTGGCTGTCAGGATCAACATGGCGACAAGAGCGACAAACTTCCTCATCTCGTTCCTCCCCGGGGCGGTACCTCAAGAGTACTCGACGCGGGCAATCCTCGGATCTAGAGAGTACTGAAGTGTTCTCTTGGGCTCCTACGAACACGCCACGCGACGAGTAAAAACGCTGTCGCGGCGAGCAGTACGACCAGCAGAAAAGCCCAAAGCTTTTTTCCGCTCATGTTTCGGTCCTTTCCTTGTGCCAAAGCGAGAGAGCGGGCCACAATGGGAGCTGATTCGGATTCGATCTGGATCGCGGGCTCGGCCTCAACCGGCTCCTGCTGAATCGGAGGGGAAGGTGCTGCAGCGGGGGTTGACCCCGACCGGGCCGGTTTGTTGGACAAGACGACTGATGAAGAGGAACCGGAAGTCGAAGTCGTGGTCGAAGGCGGAGGAGGAGGCGGTGGAGTAGCGAAGCGATTATCGGCGATCGTGACGGTCGCAGTCCCGCGTTCGGTCGTTGCGTCGTTGAAGGCCTCGAAGCTCACCTTGAATCTCTCCGGGCCTTCAAGGAGGACATCATTCACGATCGGAATAGTGAACGTGTATGTCGACTGCGTAGGTTCGGTAAAAATGTACTCGTCGCTCGTTTGCGTGTAATCGAAAGGCGCGGTGGCGCTGTCGTCTTGGGTGCTGTAGTTCAACGTCCCAGGGCATCCGAGCAGACTGATATCACGTTTGATCGTGATCGCCACTTCCCCGTCTACTTCGTTCACGTGATAGTTGGACTTGCTGAACTTCACGTCCGTGCACTTGGCGTGGGCGGGCGTGGCCGTCAGTCCTATATATCCAGCGGCGAAGATCAAAATCGCGCTCAGAGTGGCGAGTCTTTTCAACGGGGAACCTCCATGGGCGGGAACGTGCCTCCAAAGATAAGTCGGCCCGAAACAACTGGAGGTGAAGGCCCAAGGGCGTTTTTTGGCGCCCGAAGGAACTAGTTAGCCTAGTTCTTCGAAGACCACCACGTCGAAGGCCGGGGCGAAGCTCTGGGCGTCTTCAGTAGCGGCTTTGGCCTTGTCTGAGTTCATATCGGACTTCCAGCCGTCCTTGTCGGCCCACGATCCGACGAACGCGTGGGAGTACGGGAACTCGCCCATGATCGATCGTGACACCTTGAAGAACTTCGTATCCTTGATGTTGTCGTAAGCCTGCACGAGCGGCAGGTGTCCTTCTAGGTAACGTTTCTCAAAGGCTTCCGAGTCTTCTGAGGGCCGATAGTAGATAGCCATTCGCAGCATGCGATCACACTCCATCCAGTTGGTTGAGGATTGGCTCCAGCGGCATCCTAATACACCGATCCCAAGAACTATCCCTCGCGCGAAGGCGATGTCACACCCCATCCCTACAATTGAAGATATGCGCTTCCTTCTAAAGGAGATTGATATGCTACTATGTAGCACATGGACCGTATCGGGGTGCGCGAACTGCGGCAAAATGCCAGCAAGTTTCTCTCACGGGTCATGCGCGGGGAGAGCTTTGAGGTGACGGATCGCGGCCGCCCGGTAGCCCATCTGGTCCCCATCCGTGAGGACACTGCGTGGGAACGGCTCAGGGCATCGGGCAAGCTTCGAGAGGCGGAGAAGGATCTGGCCGAACTCCCTCCGCCGATTCGTCTCCCGAAAGGCTCCCGGCTACTCTCGGAGATCCTTGAGGAAATGCGGAAGTCCGAGCGCTAGATGGCATCGATCGTCTACCTAGATTCCTCCGCTCTGCTGAAACTTGTCGCCAAAGAGCCGGAATCGACTGCCCTGCGTCGGTATTGGCAGTTGCTCGGACGAAGAGTGTCGAGCGCGTTGGCTCGTGCGGAGGTTCTAAGGGCCGCTTACGGTATTGGGCCCGAGCCTCTTCTAAGGGCCCGCGATGTGCTCAGACGATTAGATCTGTTGACGATTGATGAGGAGTTGCTCGAGCGCGCAGCCTTCCTCGAACCCCTGACCCTCAGAACCCTCGACGCCATACACCTGGCATCGGCTCTCGCTTTGGGATCGGAGTTAGAGGAGGTCGTCACTTACGACAAGAGGATGGCTGAAGCTGCGCTCGGCTTGGGCCTACGGGTTGTGGCTCCGAGATAGAACCCCCAATCCGGCTCGATTCACGCTCCATCCAGTTGGTTGAGGATTTGTTCCAGGGGCATCTTAATGCAGGTAAAGATGGGGACATCGCGGGCCGTGTAACTCGACGACTCCGACTCCCGCAACTCCTGCACCAGATCCAAGAATTCGCCGAGAGATTCACCTTCGAATGCGACCACGAACTCTTGGTCGTCTATGCCAAATGAGTAACCCGTGTGGATTGCTATCCCTGGGTAGTGATGACCGGTCTTGAAGTGCGCTCCCATGATCTTGCGGCGCTCCTCGAAGGGCAGGCGATACCACGGGCGCAGTTTGTCCATCGGATAGACGAACAGGTAGGAGCTGCCCTTCGGTCCGGCCGGCATGTTGAACTCCTGGCCTTCGTGCTTATGATCTTTCAAGTATGTGGACTTCTTGGTCATCGCCAGGAATGAGTGGCTAGGCTTCAGCGCTCGCCCTAGGGCGGTGGCGTTGAGGTCGGCCTGAAAGTTTTGAATTTGCTCCGCCCCGTCCGCGATTTCCCAAAGGGCGAGATCCGAATCGGCGCGCAGGCCCACCGTGGAATAGGGGTGCACTTCACAAGGTGCGTGGGATACGACTTCGATGAACTCCTTTTTGTGAAGCGTGCGCTCCTCATCGGGAAGATTTCGCCAGGAGGAATCCACAGAATAGAACGCGTAACGCATCACTTTACGATCTTCAGCCATCAACTTATCCTTTCAAATGAAATTGCAGCGGCGGAAATGACTTGCTCGATGTCGGCTTCCGTGTGGGCGGTACTCAGGAACGCCGCCTCAAATTGCGAGGGCGGCCAGTAGACGCCCTGTTTAAGCATCGAATGAAAGAACTTGGCGAAGGCCGCAGTATCGGAGCGTTTCGCACCTTGAAAATCAACTGGGGCCGCATCGGTGAAGAATACCGTCAGCATCGAGCCTACTCGCTGCACGGTCACTGGCGTTGCTGAATCGTGGGCAGCCGCTTCGAGCCCCTCTTGTAGCACTGTTCCCATCTTCTCTAGCCGCTCATAGGGATCGTTCCGACTAAGTTGGTTGATGGTGGCGAGGCCGGCGGCCATGCTGACCGGATTGCCCGACAGCGTTCCCGCTTGATAGACGGGACCCGAAGGGGCGATCATCTCCATGAGATCGCGCCGGCCCCCGTACGCGCCCACCGGCAAACCTCCGCCGATGATCTTGCCGAGGATGGTGAGATCAGGATCGATCCCATACATTCCTTGGGCGCCCGCGTACGAGACGCGAAAGCCGGTCACGACTTCGTCGAAGATCAACAGGGATTCGTTGATGTCGCAGAGGCGGCGCAGTTGTGCAAGAAACTCCGATGCCGGTGGCACCACGCCCATGTTGGCCGCGACTGGTTCGACGATGATCGCCGCTAGGTCCGGGCCGAATTGATCGAAGGCTTGCGTCACCGATTCGGTTGAGTTGAAGTGAGCCACGACGGTATCGGCTCGAGTGCCCTCGGTTACGCCAGGCGAATCGGGGAGGCCGAGGGTTGCCGGCCCCGAGCCAGCGGACACCAGAAGAGCGTCCGCGTGTCCGTGGTAGCAGCCTGCGAACTTGAGTATCTTCGGCTTGCCGGTGGCCGCTCGTGCGAGGCGAATCGCGCTCATCGCCGCCTCGGTTCCCGAAGATACAAACCGCACCATCTCGACCGACGGCAGTGCGGCCACGATTGCCTCGGCGAGGTCGGTCTCTGTAGTCGTCGGCGCTCCGAAAGATGTTCCCCGCGCCGCAGCTTGGTTTATTGCTTCGACCACCTTTGTGTCGGCGTGTCCCAGAATCAGCGGCCCCCAAGACGCGAGCATGTCTATGTACTCGCGGCCCTTGATGTCGGTTACACGACTTCCACTTCCCGATCTAATGAAAATGGGGTCGCCGCCGACCGCGCCGAAGGCGCGGACGGGAGATGAAACTCCGCCTGGCATCACCGCCCGAGCCCTCGAGTATTCGTTCAATTAATGTTCGCCGAGCCATCGAGCGGCCTCGAGGGCGTGATAGGTGATCACGAAGTCCGCCCCTGCCCGAACGATCGAGGTCAGGTTCTCGAGGGCAGCTTGTTTCTCATCGATCCAGCCCCTCTCGGCCGCTGCTTTTACCATCGCAAACTCACCGCTCACGTTGTAGGCGGTGATCGGAATGTCGAACCGGCGCCGTGCTTCGTGAATCACATCGAGATAAGGCAGGGCTGGCTTGATCATCACGATGTCGGCGCCTTCCTTGATGTCGCGCTCTATCGAGGCGAGGGCCTGCCGCCCCGCGGACGGGTCGATCTGATAGCCGCGCCGGTCGCCGAATGTGGGCGCGCAATCGGCCACTTCACGAAAGGGCCCGTACATTGAAGATGCGAACTTGGCCGAGTAACTCATGATGCCGGCGGTCGGGTGACCGCTGCTATCGAGTGCATCGCGAATTGCGCGCACCCGCCCGTCCATCATGTCGGAAGGGGCGACGAAATCGGCGCCGGCTTCCACTTGCGAGACGGCGGTTTTGGCGAGCAACTCTACGGTTGCGTCGTTCAGGACTTCTTCGTTCTCGACGAACCCGCAATGTCCGTGCGATGTGTATCCGCAAAGACAGGTGTCGGCGAACACAACTAGATCCGGAGCCGCGGCCTTGGCTTCCGATATCGCCTGCTGGGCTGGGCCGTCGGATGCCCAAGCCTGCGAGCCTCGCTCGTCTTTCTTCTTGGTGACGCCGAAAATAAGAAGGGCCGGAATGCTCAACGACTCGGCCTCCTTAGCGATGACGCCCACTCGCGACGCGGGCCAATGGTAGTGGCCGGGCAGGGAACTTAAGGGTGTCTCCGTCTCGATCCCATCGGCGACGAACACGGGCAAGACGAAGCGGCCGGGGTCGAGGCGCGGGCCGCCGACCAGTCGGCGGATGTTTTCGTTGCGACGCAAACGCCGCAGTCGTGCCTCGCTCATGGAACTCTAGTTTGTCAGATATTCGTCCATGGCTTTTACGAGACCGGGGATAGTGTGCTCAGGGGCTTGTACTCCGACTTTGAGCCCGGCGCGGGCGCACGCGGCACTCGTGGCTGGGCCGATGCTGCAGACCACGGCGCCTATCTCGCCGGGGATTGCGGCCCTGAAGGATTCGACGGTCGACGCGCTCGTGAATGCGACGGCGTCAATATTGGTGACGGCCTCCGCCAGCTCGACCGCATTCACTTGCTTCGTGCGATAAGCGTCGATACGTTCGACCCCGAACCCCCGGCGCGTGAGAATCTCGTCGCCTTCGGCGTCAGCGCTTAGCGCCCGGACCATCAAGACGCGCCCCGTGCCCGGCAACGTGTTTGCTAGTGTCTCGATGTCGAAACTCGACGGCATCCAATCGGTTGTGAAACCGTGAAGTTTTAAAGCCGCGCTCGTACCCGGACCGACAGCGGCGACCTTAATTGACTTCGGGGGGTTCGCACCTTCTGGCGCGCGCGGGTCTTTACCGAAGGGGGCTGCTACCCCCCCGGGCCCCCCAATTGACTTCGGGGGGTTCGCAGGTTGGGTGGCGATGCGCGGCGCGATCACATCGACTCCGTTCGCGCTCGTGAACACGAGCCAGGCGAACTCGTCCAGCTTTGCGAGCAGCTCGTCTATGTGGTTAAAGTCGTGCGCGGGCTCAACCTCAATAGCGGGAATTACGATGGGCAGTCCACCCATCGCTTCGATGCGTCCTGCCAACTCCGCTGCTTGATGCGCGGGGCGTAGCACGAGAATCCGTTTTCCCGCGAGACTCATTTGAGCAGGGTTCGAGCGCCTTGTTTGATGAGACCACGCGCGACTTGTCTGCCGAGCGCCAGATATTTGGCGGGGTCGCCTTCGGTGCGCTCCGTGATTCGAGCCTTGCCATCCGCCGAGATCACCGTGGCGTCTAAAACCAGCTTGCCGTCTTCCATGCGTCCGTAAGCCGCCACCGGCAACAGACATCCTCCCCCCAGCTCTGAAAGAACGACTCGTTCGGCCACCACACAGTTCCGGGTCTGTGAGTCGTGGATGCGGGAAACGAGCTCTGCGAGATCGCCGTTGACCGCGCGCACCTCGACCGCCAGGGCACCCTGTCCGGGTGCGGGCAGCACGCGGTCGATCGGTAGGAATTCGTCGGCCTTGAGCCCTAGCCTCTCAAGGCCCGCCGCGGCGAGCATCACGGCGTCATAGTCGCCCGCTTCCACCTTGCGTATTCGCGTATCTACATTTCCATTTATTGCATCCACGCGAAGGTCGGGCCGAAGGTTAAGCAGCTGCGCCTTGCGACGCGGACTCGATGTTCCAACCCGTGCGGCTTCGGGAAGCGATTCAAGCGTCGCTCCCACTAGAGCCTCGCGCGGATCGGCCCGTACAGGGATCGCCGCAATCAAGAGGCCTTCGACGGGCGTGGTGGGAAGGTCTTTGAGAGAGTGCACGCCAAGGTCGACATCGCCTTCGAGTAGTGCACGTTGAATGTCTTTGACGAAGATACCGTCGCCAAGGGGTTCGTGATCATTCCTCATTTCGATGACTTCGGGCTCGACTTCTAGACCCGCATGCCGAGCGAGTTGTTCGATCACCCAGGTTGTTTGCGCCAGCGCCAGACGGCTGCCTCGGGTTCCCGCCTTGAATTGGGAAGCGCCCACGCGCCGACGCGTGTCCAATTTATTCTCCGAGGTGGAAGATCCTTCGGATGGTTGCGAGGGTTTCGTGGTCGGCTCGTCGAAGCTCCGTTGTTGGTCCGTGAAGCAGTTTGTTGACTACCCGCATCGTCAACGCTTCAATGCTTTCAATCTGAGTGGTATCGAGTTGGAGGCCCGGCGCGGCGCGTTCGACCTCATCGCGCACCAGTTCCTCGGCAAATTTGTGCAGCTCGCGGATCGTGGGTCCGGCCGCACGCGTATCGGCCCAATGTAGGAGATCCGCGACCTCCTTTTTAACAAGAGTCTCCGCCTCTATTACGGCGTCTGTGACCTCCGGCCCCCGGGGGCCGGGAATCTCTTCGAGATTTCTGACCTCGACGTCGTCTCGAACGTTCGCTTCAATCGCGCGCGGTAGCGACAGGTCCAAAACAAGGTAGGGGGCTTGTGGAGATCGCCTGGGAAGCTGCGAGGCCTCGATCAGCGTTCCGCCCAGGACGGCGACAACGGCAAAGTCGGATCCATCAAGCGCCTGTTCGAGTTCGCCCATCGGGGCGAAGGTCCCCTCGACTAGAGCCGCCAGACTTTCCGCCGATTCGGTCGTTCGGCTCACGATGACAAGTTGCGCGCCCGCTTTCCAGATAGCCTTGGCCGCGTCGGCCGCAGCTTCGCCGGCCCCGACGATCACAGCCTTGCGACCCGCCAAGCCCTCGAAGCGAGCTTCCAGATAATCGGCTGCGACCGAGCCAATCGACGCGCTCAGCCGCCCGAGCGATGTCTGAGTCCGCACATCGCGGCCGAGGCGCAACGCCCGTCCGAAGATGTTCGTCAGCACTGGGCCAACCGCTTTCGCTTCTTGTGCGAGAACGAGCGCACGACGCACCTGTCCCAGCACCTGGGACTCACCGATCACCAAGGAGTCGAGCCCACAGGCGACTCGAAACAAGTGCTCGACCGCTTCGGGACCGTGCAGGAATCTGACATCGTGATGGTCGGTTGGGGCAAGGCCGGGCAAGGTCGCTGCGACGGCGTGGACTACATCGGCGTCGAAACCGTCGCCAGTGGCGTAGATCTCAGTCCGATGACATGTCGATAGGACGGCCATTTCCGAGATCCCCGGCCGTGGAGCTTCAAGTAATTCACGCAAGCGCGGTTCATCCAGAGCCAGGCGGCCCCGGAGTTCTGCCGGGGAGTCCCGTCCGGCCGAAAGTGCCACGATCATCAAGGGTGAGCGTATCTCATCACGATGTTGCCAAGGGCGGAAATAAACCGAGGATCGTCATTGGGGGACCGAATACGACGGAACTCGATCCCGATGGCCTCGGCGCCTTGTTTGGCCTCAAGATCGATGTCGTACAGGATCTCCAAGTGATCGGAGACGAAACCTACCGGAGCTATCACGGCTCTTTTCCCGCCGGATGCGCCAAAGAGTTCGAGCGAGTCGGCGATGTCCGGACCGATCCACGGCTCCCCAGTGGCGCTTGCGCTTTGCCACGCAATTTCGTAATCGTCGATATTCGCCGCTTCCGCATACAACTTCGCGGAATCCGCCAGCTGCTCGCGATAAGGATCGCCGTTCTCAACAATTCGAGCCGGGATGCTGTGCGCTGTAAAAAAGACGCGCGCTTCTTGCCAGCCCTCGACCGCTTCGCGCAAATTGGCGGCGACGAGATCTACGAAGACAGGTTCGTCGTACCATGACTTGACCATCGTGATCGCAACTTGGCGAGTCCCGAGTGCGTCCAGAATCCGCCTCTCATACTCACCGATGCTCTTTGACGAAAAATGGGGGGCCAGCACCAACCCAACGATCTTGTCAAAACCTTCATCGACTATTCTGCTCACCGCGTCGCGGATGAATGGATGCCAATGCTTCATCCCGATAAAGACGGCGAAGGAGGGACCCAGATGCTTCGCGAGCGCTGCGGCTTGTCGCTCGGTAATCTGATTCAACCCGGAGTTGCCTCCGACAGCCGCGTAGCGATCATTCAGTTTCTGGAGCGCTTCGGCACTAGGGGGCCGGCCCCCGCGAATGTCTGTGAAGTAGGGTTCGATTTCGCCTGAGTTGCGCGGGCTTCCGTATGCCATCAGCAACACTGCGGTTTTCATCGGAAAGAGCGCACCGCATCGACGAGCGCTTTTATGTTGTCCACCGGCGTGTTCGGCGCGACGCCGTGCCCCAAGTTGAAGATGTGTCCCGCTCGCCCGCCAGCGCGACGAAGGATCTCGCGGGCTTCGGTGGCGGCTGCGTCGGGTGAGGCAAGCAGGACGGCCGGATCGAGGTTGCCCTGGATTGCTATTTCAGGACCGATGCGCCGCCAAGCCTCATCGAGAGGGATACGCCAATCGACTCCGATCACCTCCGGTTCCGGCGACGCCATCAGCTCGAGCAGGTCGGCCGTATTGGTCCCGAAGTGGATCCGCGGCACACCCAGGTCTGCGGTTTGCTCGAAAATGAGTCTCGAGTAGGGGAGGGCAAACTCTTTATATTCGGCTGCGCTCAGCGCGCCCACCCATGAATCGAATATCTGCAGGGCCTGAGCTCCGGCGCGTACCTGCTCGCGCAGGTAATCAATAAGAACCTGGGTCAGTTTGGCCAGGAGCGCATGCCAAGTGGCCGGATCGGACTGCATCATCTCCTTGGTCTTTGTGAAAGCGCGATCGGCCTTGCCTTCCACCAAGTATGAGGCCAGCGTGAATGGCCCGCCAGCGAATCCGATCAAAGGTTTTGGTGTGGCTTCTCTCACCATCTTGATGGCTTCGAAGAGTTGGGGAACGGCTTCGGCAGTCGAAACGACGTTGAGCTTATCCACCGAGCGAAGAGAATCGATCGGGTTCTTGACCACCGGGCCGACTGCTTCGACAATGTCGAATTCGATTCCGAGCGCCGCGACCGGTGTCATGATGTCGGCGAACAGAATCGCAGCGTCGACATCAAAAACCTCAAGCGGCATGAGGACTACCTCGGTGATCAGGTCTGCCCTGCTAATCAGGTCGCCAAAGCTATTTTTTGCGCGCAACGCGCGGTAGGCGGGAATGCATCGTCCTGCTTGGCGCATCAACCAGACCGGCGTTGTGTCTACCGCCTCGCGGCGGCACGCTTTCAGGAAAAGGTCGTGTGAGATTAGGCTCTCGCTCTCTTGCGCAAAACCGGCGCCACCGGGACGCTGATTGACCCCCCAAGTGCCCGCAGACAGTAAGAGTCGACGAACTTGCACAGGTCATCGAGATTCATGCTGATCGAACCGGATGCGGAAAGACGTGCGAATTGAAAGACGGTTGCGACGACTCCATGTGCCAGTAGCAAGGGATCGCCGGCGGGCAACTGGCCCCGCTCGATCGCCGCTGAAATGTGAGCCGCAGTATCTTCGGCGTGAATCAGTTGCGACTCTTCTATCAGCGCGGCGAATCGGTCCTGCCTGCCGGCAGACCGAAAGAGAAGATACAGATGTTCGTTAGCAGCGTTGAAGCGAAGGGAAGCCGAGATGCCTTTCGAGATCCGGCGGATTGGATCTTTCTCACCTTCGATTGCTCGCGCCTGCGCGCGCCGGAGGTCGTCCCGGGCGGCCTTGATGATCTCGCGAAACAGCGTCTCCTTGTTTTCGAAGTACCAATAGAAGAGACCCTTTGCAACACCTGCCGATTTGACGATATCGATGACGCGCGTCGCGTAATAGCCGCTGTGAGCAAAGAGTTTGGCGGCTTCGGACATCAGTTGCTGCCGTCGCTTATGGCCTTGCCGGGTCAGCCTTTGTGCAGTCATGCCGGGAAGGATACCGGGTTCCCAAGATAAGCTTTGGCCCATGTCGATCACACGAAAGGACGTCGATCACGTCGCTCGCTTGGCTCGGCTCGAGCTTTCCGATGACGAGGCCGAAACCTTGCGAGCCCAGTTGTCGAAGATCCTTGACCACGCCGCGCGCGTCACATCCCTGGACACGGAAGACGTGGAGCCGACTTCGCATGCCATTTCGCTTTCCAACGTTTTGCGGCCCGATGAGGTTGCCACTTCCCTAACTCAGGACGAGGCCCTCGCTAACGCACCTTTGGCCGAGTCCGGTCATTTCCGGGTCCCAAGAATCCTCGACCTTCCCTGATGCATCTCTGGCAACATACTGGGGCCGCGCTCGCCGGGATGATTCGAAGCCGCGACGTGAGTTCGAGTGAGGTCACCTCCTCGGTGGTCGGGCGCATGGAAGAGGTGGAGGAATCGATCCATGCCTTCGTTACTCAGACTGCAGACTCCGCCAGGGCCAAAGCCAAGTTGGTGGACGCAGGCGGTCAAGACTTCGGCCCCATCATGGGCGTCCCCGTCGCGTTGAAGGACATCATCTGCACAAAGGGGATTCGGTCGACGGCTTCCTCGAAGATGCTAGAAAACTACGTTCCTCCTTATTCCGCCACCGTTGCCGAACGACTGGACCGGGCCGGTATGCCGATGACGGGCAAGACTAATCTCGACGAGTTCGCGATGGGCTCGTCGACTGAGAACTCGGCATTCTTTCCGACTTCCAATCCATGGGATACCTCGCGCGTTCCGGGAGGGTCCTCCGGGGGAAGCGCTGCGGCGGTGGCGTCGGGTCAGGCGATTTGGAGTCTGGGCACCGACACCGGCGGAAGTATCCGCCAACCGGCAGCCCTTTGCGGGGTAGTGGGATTGAAGCCAACTTACGGGCTCGTATCGCGGTATGGGTTGATCGCGTTCGCAAGCTCGCTCGATCAAGCTGGCCCGATAACTCGCGACGTCACCGACGCAGCCCTGCTTCTTCAGGCAATCGCGGGCCATGATCCCCGCGACTCCACATCGTTGCCTGGGGAGGTTCCCGATTACAGCGCCGCCTTGAAGGGCGGGATCGACGGACTTCGAATCGGTGTGGTGAAGGAGATCTCCGGAGAGGGCCTTCAAGACGGAGTGCGCGCCAAGTTCCAGGAAGCCGTAGCGATATTGGAAGGACTTGGGGCGCAGATTGGGGAGGTGTCGTTGCCGACATTCGAATATGGGATCGACATCTACTACCTGATCGCTCCGGCGGAAGCTTCGTCCAATCTGGCGCGTTACGACGGGGTCCGGTACGGGCTTCGGGTCGAAGCCGAAGATGTGACCTCAATGAACTCACTCACGCGCTCAGCGGGTTTCGGTCCCGAGGTGAAACGGCGAATCATGCTGGGCACCTATTCGCTCTCCGCCGGCTATTACGACGCGTACTACGGAAAGGCCCAGAAGGCCCGCACTTTGATAATCCGGGATTTTGAGCGCGCCTACAAGGACTTCGACCTGCTCATCTCGCCGTCATCTCCCACTACCGCATTTCGGTTTGGCGAGAAGACCGAGGACCCATTGACGATGTACCTATCCGACATCTGCAATGTGCCGACATCCCTTGCGGGCGCCGCGGCGATATCGGTTCCTTGCGGCCTGGCGCCGGAAGATGGCCTGCCTGTTGGACTGCAGATCATGGCGAAGCCGCTCGATGAATCGACAATGCTGCGAGCCGCCTACGCGTTTGAGCAGGAACTTTCTTTCTCGGACAAACCAGCTATGTGGGGCGCGTCGACGTGAGCGATCTCGTCACTACAATAGGCCTCGAGATCCATGTCCAGCTCAGGACTGCGACCAAGATGTTCTGCGGTTGTGCGGTCGCCTTTGCTGGAGAGCCCAATTCTCGTGTGTGCGCGGTCTGCCTGGGCCATCCCGGCACGTTGCCCGTTGCGAACGAGACCGCGGTTGAGTTCACAACAAAGATCGCCATGGCCGTGGGATGCGACATCTCACCGCGCTCGATCTTCCATCGGAAGAATTACTTTTATCCGGACATGCCGAAGAACTACCAGATCTCCCAGTACGACATTCCGATTGGTTCGAGGGGGGCGGTGAATATCGAAGTGGCCGGGTCGGTCCATGCGGTTGGAATCACTCGGGTCCACCTCGAGGAGGACACCGGTAAGTCGCTTCACGCCGGAGAGGGGGGACGCATCCACGCCGCTGAGTATTCGTTGGAAGATTTCAACCGCGCCGGCACGCCGCTGGTGGAGATCGTCACAGAGCCCGACATTCCGTCGCCGGATGTGGCGCGCGCTTTCGCCGCGGAATTGCGGGCAATCTTGGATTATCTGGAAGTCTCCGACGTGCGCATGGAAGAGGGTTCGATGCGCGTCGATGCCAACATCTCGGTTGCTCGAGCGGGAGAGCGCGGGACGAAGGCGGAGGTCAAGAACATGAACTCCCTGCGCTCGGTGCACCGGGCTCTTGTCTACGAAGAAAAAAGGCAGAGCGAACTGATTGCAAAGGGAGCGCCGGTCGAGCAGTCGACGCGACACTGGGACGAGAAGGCCGGCGTCACCAAGCCCCTGCGCTCCAAGGAGGAAGCGTTCGATTACCGCTATTTTCCGGAACCGGACCTCGTCCCGATTGAGCCGTCGGTCGAGTGGCTGCGGCAGTTGCATGAGGAGATCCCCGAATTGCCGGCAGAGAGACGAAGGCGACTTGGCGAGCATGCCGGCCCGGCGGGAGCGGCCGTGCTTACGTCATCGAGGACGATCGCAGATTTCTATGAGGAGACAGTGGCCGCGACGCGAGTAGCGGACTCAAAACAGGTGGCCAATATGTTTGTAAACGACCTCCTTGGTCTGTTGGGCGAGAGATCTCTTACCGATACGCATGCCACCCCCGCGCATTTGGCGGAGGTAGCCGACCTCGTCGCTGGCGGAGACATCTCCAAGAGTCAGGGCAACGAGGTGCTGGCCGAAGCGCTGACGAGCGGACGACCACCATCGGAAATCGTCCAGGAACGTGGGATCAGTCAGGTATCGGACACCACCGAAATTGAAGTGGCCGTAGATAGGGCCATCGCTGACAACCCCGAAGTTGCCGAACGGATCAGGGCGGGCGAAGACAAACCCTTCGGTTTCATGGTCGGACAGGTTATGAAGGCAACTGGGGGCCGCGGCAATCCAGCGATGATCAATGACCTTCTGCGCAAACGCCTGCGCTCATGAAGACCTCCGGCGAAAGACCCGCGCAACCAACCCGCACATTCAACGGTCGGCTGCTAACACCGAGCAAGATTGGCGACGTGAACCGTTCGCGGGTGATGCAGGCATTCTGCGACCACGGCCCCCTGTCTCGCGCCGAGCTCGCAAAGATGGCCCATGTTACGCGGGCGACCATAGGCAACATCGTCGCTGTGCTTCTTGAGGCAGGGTTAATAGAGGAAGGAGAGCCTCGCGAAAGCACGGGTCAAGTTGGCAAGCGCGGGCGTCCGCTCTGGTTCGGTGAAAGGGCGGGGCTCACTGGAGCGGTTGCTATAGCCGAGGGAACATTTCAGGCGGCATTAGTTAACGCGCGCGGCGACTTCCTGGAAGAAGTCGAGGGTGAGTTTGACCCTACCGATCCGGACGGCACTTCCGCGATAGAAGCCATCTCTCGGGGCCTTGAAAAAATCATTCCCAGTTCGGCCGATGAACTCCTCGGTATCGGGATCGCGGTTCCGGGGGTTTGTGACACATCTTCCGGCAGGATCGTGGGATCCGGCCAGGTTCCGGGCCTTGCCGGTACCACGCTCAGCGACAGCATCGCCGCGAAATTCCGATTACCCGTCTTGCTCGACAACGACTCCCGTGCGCAAGCGTTGGGGGAGAAGTGGTTCGGCAAAGGACGCGGCATTTCAACGTTCGCTTCGATTCAAACCGGTCACGGCATCGGCGTGGGGATGGTTGTCGGGGGCACGATCTATCGCGGGCGACAGGGAGAGGCCGGCGAGGCCGGGCACTGCGCTGTCGTTCCTGACGGCGAGATGTGTCGTTGCGGACTGAAGGGCTGTTGGGAAACAATCGCGACTCTGCGGTGGTTGCGCGCTGAGGCAGCGCGTCGGGCATTGAGCGACGCCGAGAGCCTCGATGCTCGGGCGCTGGTAGGCCAGGCCGAGAGTTCCACTGAGGCTGCGGGTTTGCTCGAGGAGTATGCGGACCACTTGGCGATCGGTCTTGCCAACCTCACTCAAATTCTCAATCCGGGCCTTTTCATAATCCATGGGGATGCGGTTGGCGGGGGAGAGACGTTGCGTGCGCTGATCGATCGAAAGACAAAGGAACGAGTTCTTGTAAACCTCCGCGATTACGTCGAGGTTGTTCTCTCAGAACTCGACCAGCGCGCCGGCCTCCTTGGGGCCGCAGGACTCGTGCTCTCGGAGACTTTCCACCTCTCGATCTAACTCTTTGAAAGTGCTTGCGCGCAAAGGCGATCGGTAAGATTCTCGCCACGCACCAGCGCTTCCGGTGTTGCGACGAGTTGATCACCGACGCGAGCGGTCACCGGGTAGTAAGCCCATCGAATTCCGAACAACTGTTGCCGCGCGTGTCGGGCGAGATCCCAGAGCGTCGCAGTGAGGAAGGAAAGCTCGACCGGTCGGGGATGCGGATGCGAAAGCATCGCGATGGCGGCCTGCATCGCGTGAGATTCACGGTCCCACTGGTCGAGCCACGGTTCAACTTCCGCCGCGAGCAATGGATCCAATTGGTCTCTGCAGCCGGCTTGTAGATAGGAGCCGAGCCGGTCGTCTCCGTCGACCACCGACTCCGCCCACGACGACAACTCCGCGTCGGGGCCGGGGGAGTCGATCCAACTCCGGCTTGCGCGAGCCAGGGGCTCGAGTCCTGAAAAATCGCTAAGTGCTTCGAGCCATGCTGCTTCTCGATCTACGTGAGGCTCCTTCCAGAAGCGAGCTGCGACCGACAGCCCCACTCTGCTCGCTCTTGGTAACGACATGAAGTTGCAGAAGACACCCGTCGTTTCGTTCACCAGATCGGGCGAGCGATCGGGGTATGGGCCGAGGTGGAGCACTCCGCCCATGGCACCGTCATTCACCGGAAAGTTTTCGGCGAAGAGAAGCTTGCGACCTAACTGCGCTGCGAGACGGGCCGCGTCGGCTCCGGTAACACGAGGGCTCACAATACTGGGGCCGGTCCACGCCACCTCGACTTCCATGGGCAGTCGGTCGACGAATGCCTTTAAGTAATCTGTCGCATGGGCGGTGGCGTAATCGGTCGGGACGGTGAACCATAAGAGGTCGTCACCGACCTCCTTTACTGCGTGCGCAACCGCCGAACCGTGAGCGGCCCCCAGTTCGGCACCTCCGGGTGGAACGTCGTCCCAGGCGACTGCTAGCACTTTCGCGCCGAGTTCGCGGAAGCGGGCGAGCTTGGCGACCAATGGCGTTTCGTCGCCGCCCTTCCAGTCAAGGCCCGGCGAAATGCCCATCGCCACCTCGGTGCCGACTCGCGCACCCGTCGCTATCAGCTCCTTGATCTCCGACTCGCGCTCAATTGGGTATGGCTCCCTCCAGCTATCGCGGTGGAAAGGATCGTCTTTGGGCCCGTAGGCGTAGCAGTTGTATCCGTGATGGGCCAGCCATGCGATCAGTTCGAGGCGATCGGCCGGTTTGAGGGGAGGCCCGTAGTAGCCCTCCACAGCGCCGAGCCAGGGCTGTCCGTTCGGGCCGGATCCCCCGGGCAGGTCAGCCATGAACGAGTTGCCCCTCGACCCAAACCTTCAGGACTCGCAGAGACTCGGGCTCGAGCAGCACGAGATCGGCGCGTCGACCAGGCTCAATCGCCCCCCTGTCGGTCAGGCCCAGGATCGCGGCCGGAATGGCCGAGGCCATTTCAACTGCGCGCTCAAGTGAGATACCGATGCGAACGAGATTTGCGATCGCGACATCGAGCGTGAGCACCGATCCGGCGAGAGTTCCGTCGGACAGTCTTGGAGCGCCTCCGACAACGCGCACCCCAAGGCTTAGCGCCAGCTTGGAATCCGGCCCGATGGAGTCGCTAACAATTACAACATTCTCTTTGCGTTGGATGGCTAGCCGGAGCGCGGCCGGATGTACGTGCACGAGATCCGCGATGAGAGTGGGCGTGAGCCTGTCGTCGTCGAGCGCTGCGCCGACCAGCCCGGGGTCGCGATGGGCAAGGGGGGACATTGCGTTGAAGAGATGAGTGACCATCACGGCGCCCGCGTCGACCGCGGCGCGCGCTTCATCGTAAGTCGCGGTCGAGTGTCCGAGCGCAACTACCACGCCTGACCGTGCCAGCAACCGGGTGGCTTGCAAGTTCGTATCGGCTTCAGGGGACAGAGTCATCAAGGCAATCAGGTCCGGGAATGTTTTCAATAGTCCAGCAAGCCAGTCGGGGTCGGCAGCGCGCAGGAACTCTTTGGTGTGCGCGCCTGGAGCGCCTCCCAGGAAAGGCCCTTCGAGGTGCGCGCCCAGAACAGTAGCCCCCACATTTACGCGCTTGGCTCCTCCAATAGCGGTCAGTTTTTCGGAATATGAATCGAGTGGGCCCGAAGTCAGCGTCGGAAGAAAGCCGGTGACCCCATGGGACAGCAATTCCATTTTCGCTCGCTGCCAATCCTGGGTGGTCGCGTCGGCAAAGTCCACGTCGCCGATCCCGTTTACCTGCAGGTCGATGAACCCGGGAGTAAGGAATCCGGAGAGTTCTTCGGCGCCCCGCGGCCGCGTTCCGAGCCCCACCTGGGTGATCCGACCATCCTCGATCGCTATCCACCGACCTTCGGCGGTAGGACGACCATCGGTTTCGGCCGCCAAATCCCCTTTCGGGTGCAAGTCCCCTTTCGGGTGCAAGTCCCCTTTCGGGTGCAAGTCCCCTTTCGGGTGCAAGTCCCCTTTTGGGGGGCCGAGGACCCTCGTCGCTGCAAGGACGGTGCTGGTCATCGTTGGGGCAGTGTATCCGGCGCCCAAGTCTGCGCAACCTTCCGAGATTTGTATGTATACTTTGCATTCACATTCGCTATCTTGACATGGGGAAAGGTGATCGCGTCTTGAACCGATCCGTAGCCTGCGTGGAGGTCGGCGCAAGTAGCATCCAGACTGTCCTTTTCAGGGCCGATGGCTCCCATAGCTTTGTTGATGCCGCCCACCGTCCGACTTGCCATGAGCTTGCTATAGCGGTCCCCGGCTTGATTGAAGACGGCCGTGTCCTGGAAGCGTCCAACCTCGGGTGGACCGACATCGACCCCGTCGAGAAGCTGGGCCTCGAGGGGCCCGCTTGTATCGTCGTCAACGACGCCGGCGCCGCGGCGCTTGGGGAAGCGCGCCTGCGCGGGGCCGAGGTGTTGGGTCGTCTGATCTACTTGGGCCTTGGGACCGGCATCGGCGGTGCGGTGGTCGAGGATGGAGAATTGATCGCGGAAAATCTTTTCGGTCATATGGGGGGATTTGGGTCTACCGTTTGCCCGTGCGGGGGCCGGGGTTGTCTCGAGACCGTCGCTGCAGGATGGGCTCTGCCCAAACCAATCGATAGCGCTTCCATCGTTGCGGCGGCTTCGGCCATCGCCGAGGCGATCCATCGAGAGCCACTCGCTACCGTTGGATCAATCGTTGTATTAGGCGGGGGCATTGCTCGCGATTACCCGCGAATAGTAGATCTCGTTCGCGCTGGCCTCAAAGGATTGCAAGTCGAAACCACACGCGCGCCCGAGCACGCCAAGTCGGCCGCACCGTGGGGCCTTCTACATCTCGTCTCGAATCTTGACACGATCGTCCCAGCATACGAGGGCAATTCCGAGCGTCTCAAGGCGAGTAATATGTCTATGTCTGTGGGAGGGGAATAAAGATGATGGGTCGACTCAAAGCGTTCAACGAGCTCCTCAAAACGCAAGCATGGGTTCGAGGCCTCTTGATCGCCTCGGGGGTGCTGATCATCACCGCGATAGCGTCCTTTGGGGCACGCGGACCGAATTCCGACAAGATCACTACCGGCCCAAACGCCACGGGTGAACAAGGCAACGCGTCCGATCCTTCGCTAGGGGAGGCCACGGCGCCAGGCACTATTGATGGCTCGCCCATCCCGGGAGTATCCGGCGGTCCTACCGTTAAGAGAATCGGGGGCGCGGGTACGGGTGGGGGAACCACGAGCGGCGGGGCGCTGGACTTCGGACTAAAAACTCAAGGGATCACTGCGAAGGAAGTCAAAGTGGGGATCTCTTACAACGTGGCTGCCTGTGGCGACGCAGGAGTTCTCGAGGCGATGTTCGCCAATCAGGCCGGAGACATAAAAAAGGCAATCGAAACGTTCGCGCGTTATGTGAACGACAAAGGAGGGGTTGCCGGGGGCCGAACCTATAAGGCCATGATTTTCGATGACGGAGGTTCGGGCTGCCCTGAAAAAAACGTCGCTGCAGCAATCAAGATGGCCGACGAAGAGAAAGTTTTCCTTGCCATCCCTGGTCTCGACATCGCATCCGATTACGTCATCTCGCGCAAGGTCCCGGTTTGGGGCGGGCGCGACGACCCCGCTTCGCTCGAAAAGTCTGGGCCAAACGGGCTTGCGCTTTTCGCCCCCGCCGACCCAACGCTGGAGGCGTGGGCGAGCTTCGGGAAGAATTACCTGCAAACTGGTACTACCAAATATGTAAGCCAAGTTGCTCCCGGCAACCTGCCGTGCCTCATCCGGATAGAAACCGGAGCCAGCGGCAACTGGGACATTCCCCAGCAAATCCTCGTAAGCAAGATGAAAAAGTACGGTCTGGAATTTGGGGACATCATGGTTTTCGAGGACAAACTCGAAACCGCGCAATCGCAGTCCAACACCATCGTCGTCCGTGCCAAGAACAAAGGGTGCGGGCAGGTTTGGTTCATGGCCGGCAACACCATCGGGCTCATTTTTATGACCGATGCCGCCACACAGAACAATTATTTTCCAAAGTGGACTTGGACTTCCCGCACCGCTCTAAGCGACGACGACAATATTTCGAAGCTAATGGATCAGGTGCAATGGGAGAACGCCATCGGACTATCGACAAGGGTTCCCGGTCACCCCAAGTTTCAAAACTGCAAGAAGATCTACGAGTCCTACAACGGGAATGACGGACAGAGCGAGTCGGCGGCGGTTCTCATTGCGTGCACGGGAATCCTTTCGACCTCGGAAATCATGAACCGAGGCTACAAGAGGACCGGTGTGCTCGACGCCAACTCATTCATGCTCGGTGCCGATATGATCCGCAACGATTTCTTCTGGGACGCGCACGTGCCAATGGAGTACAAGTTCCCGGCGGGCGGGCCCTACAAGACCCGGGGCTTCAGCCACTGGACAGTGGCCGACTGGTCGACGGCCGAAGCGAGGTACCTCTTCCCCAAATACCCTTGCTATTACCGAGTCTTCGGACCGAACAACGGCGGATGCGAAGACCTCGGGTTCAAATAGCAACGCCCGAGCCACAAAATATCCGGATGCAGACCGCGGAGCGACTGGCCGTAGACGGCGGCCAGCCTGTGCGTCTTGATCCGCTGCCTCTTGGAAAGGGCGTCGCCCTGCTCGGCGATGAGGAGCGCGCCGAAGTGCTCGAAGTGCTCGAGAGCCGCTCGCTTTTCCGTTATTACGGGCCCAATCTCCTGGGAAAAGTAGCCGCCTTCGAGAAGTCGGTTTGTGCGACGCTGGGAGCCGGGTTTGCAGTAGCAACATCGAGCGGAACCGCTGCTCTGCGCACCGCCTTGGCGGCGCTTGGGGTGGGCTGCGGCGACGAGGTCATCGTTCCTGCATTCACCTTCATCGCTACAGTGAACGCCGTGGTTGTTGCCGGAGCAGTGCCGGTCTTCGCCGAGGTCGATGAGACGCTTGGCCTTGACCCGGCGGACTTCGAGACAAAGATCAGCGAACGTACTACGGCAGTTATCCCGGTGCACCTAGAGAACGTGGCATGCGACATGGATCCCATCCTTGACATCGCACACCGCCGGGGGATTCCGATCCTGGAGGACGCCGCTCAGTCGATGGGTTCGACCTATCGCGGCAAGTCGCTCGGAACGCTCGGTGAACTCGGCACCTTTTCGCTTCAGCTCGAAAAAAACGTGACCACCGGAGAAGGTGGTGTAGTTGTCACTTCCGACGAGAAGCTGTACCTGCGCGCCGCCCGTTACCAGGACCAAGGCGGGCAGTTCGTCACGAGTCACGGGTCGACCCGAGGAGCCGAACTCGACGAGCCCTTCGTAGGCGAGAACTTTCGGATGACGGAAATCGCGGGAGCGATAGCGGGACCTCAATTCAAGAAGCTTCCCGGCCTCCTCGAGCGAATGCGAGAACGTAAGACGAGAATCCTTGGATCGGTCGGAGAAGTGCCGGGAATGCAACGAAGAAGGATCCCTGATCCTGATGGCGACGGATCCTCAAGCATCACCTGGTTTCTTCCAGACGCCCAGACCGCTCGCCTCTTTGTGAAGGCGCTTCTAGCGGAAGGAATCCCATCGGGCCAAATTTACGACGGTAAACCCGTCTACGCCACGCCTTCGATCCTGGCGAAGCGCACAGCATCTGGAAAGGGAGGGCCGTGGAATTGCGCCGAACATCCGAGCAATGTCGAATACCGAATGGGCATGTGCCCTCGTACCGAAGACCTCGCATCTCGGTCGATTTCTGTTGGCGTCGGCGCGGCTTTCACCGATGAAGACTGCGACGACGTCACCGAAGCGGTCCTCAAGGTCGCGCGGCACATCCTGAAGTGACGGTCCGCATCGGCGTCATCGGGTGCGGCGCAGTCGCCCGTCGTCTTCACCTGCCTGCCTTCCGCGCGGCAGGCGCGGAGATCGTCGCTTTCTCTTCCCGCAGAACCGAATCTGCGCAGGCTGCCGCCGACGAGTGGGGCTCGGGCAAGGTGTTCGGAGATTGGCGCGAAATGCTCACACTCCAGGACATCGATGCCGTCGACATCTGTACGCCTAACTTTCTTCATGCCGAGATGGCGATTGCCGCAGCGAAGGCCGGCAAACATGTCCTTGTTGAAAAGCCGATCGCAACAACTGTCGATGACGCCGATGCGATGATCTCGGCGGCGAGCGACTCAGAAACTACCTTGATGACCGCGCACAACGTTCGCTTCGCGGCGCCGTTTGTTGCGATGCGCGATGAGGTCGCTTCCGGATCCGTTGGGGACCTGGTGGGAGTACGGGCGGCGTTCGGTCACTCAGGCCCACAAGATTGGGCTCCCGAGGCGACCTGGTTCTTCGACCCCCTTCAGTCCGGAGGAGGGGCCTTGTTGGATCTCGGAATCCACATTGCCGACCTTCTAAGAGCTGTGCTAGCTGACGAAGTGACGGAAGTCTCGGCAGTGTTGCAGCCCGGGGCCAATTCGGTCGAGAAGGCGGCACAGGTGATCATGCGCTTTTCGAGTGGAGCGATTGGAAGCATGCATGTGGCCTGGAACGCGCTCCCGGCCCCCGATCACCAGCTTACGATCTTCGGATCCAAAGGGACGCTCCACTTCGACTCTGTGACTCCGCTTGTACTTCGACCCGAGTCCGGTGAGCCGCGGGAGATAGCGATGCCCGGCGACGTGACCGATCCTTGCGCGGCATTCGTGCAAGCAGTTGGGTCAGGATTGGCGCCCGGCGTGACCGGCGAAGACGGACGAGCGGCCCTTGCCATCGTCGTCGCCGCGTATCGATCGGCCGCTGAAAAACGCACGGTAGCGATCAACGTATGAGTCTTAAAGCTGGTTTCGGACGTAGCGTCATCACACCCTCGACGCCCGTTATGCTCGCCGGTTTCGGCGACCGGACCCTGCCTGCGAGCAAGGTTCACGACGATCTTGAAGTCCGCGTTCTCTATCTCGAAGAGGGCGGCATCGCACTGTGTCTTGTGGTCTGCGACTTGCTGGGGATGTCGGTTGAGTTCTCGGAGCCGGTGCGACGGTCCATATCGAGCGCCCTGAATATTCCGCTGGACGCAGTCCTTACATCATGCACTCACACCCACCATGGCCCCAATGTCATGAAAGGCGGCGATGCGTTGGGGTGGACAACGCTCGAGGGCTACGCAGATGTCCTTTCCGACGCGTGCAGGGACGCTGCTGCTGCGGCCCGTGGCGCGGCGGAGCCCGCCGGACTTTCCTTCGTCCGCGCTCCATTGCCCGATGGACTTTCCGTCAACCGGAGAGGCTATCCGTATGACCCCTGGTTCAGCGCGCTCGATATTCGGCGTCCAGACGATTCGCGCATCGGGGTCCTCGTCAATCTCGCTATTCATCCGGTTTCGTTGGGTTCGGAGTGGCTAGAGGTTTCCGGCGATTGGGTGAGCCCCTTTCGCTCTGCCGTGGAGCAGAACGCCGGAGGCACGACGATCATGCTCTCGGGAGCCCTCGGAGATGTGAACCCGCGCGGATGGGAAGGTCTTTCCGGACCTGAAGGAAACTTCTTGAACACTGAAGCCCTGGGGCAAGACATCGCATCCGCGGTACTTGCGCGTCTTGGAGATTGTGAACCTCTTGAAGGCCATATCGCGGTTTCGAGTTCGCGAACGATCGAAGTCCCGGTCTCGCCGACACCTCTCGTCGAACTTATCGACATGAAAGACCCGCTCCTCACCGTCGAGCTGATCGAATGGTCGCTCGGATCGGTGAGTCTGGTATCGATTCCAGGCGAGGCCTTTCAAGCTTTCGGGAAAGCGGTTGACGAGGCCCGAGGAGGACGCACTTTGCTCGCGGGAATCTCTCCGAGCTGGCAGGGCTACCTTCCTCAGCCGTTCGGCGCGGGCTATGAGGAAACCGTCAGCTTCGGCGAAGGTGCGGTGCTCGGAATCCTCGAGGCGCTCACCGACGTAGCCCCAAAAAAATGACCGTTCACCCACAGGCTTGGGGTACATCGCTCGAAGGATTGCGTGTCGAGATGCTCGACACGGCACGCGGACCGATCGAGGTGGCGAAGGCAGGTGAAGGCCCCGCGGTGCTTCTTGTCCACGGAACACCGGGTAGCTGGCGACAGGCGATATCGCTGGCAGAAGACATCGCGTCCTGCTTTACGGTCTTGCTCGTTTCCCGTCCGGGTTACGGCGCAACTCCGGTTTCCACGGGGCGGACCTTCGTGCAGCAGGCGGATGCTTTTGCCGCCGCGCTGGATGCTTTAGGCATCGAAGGCTGCGCCGTGGTCGGAATCTCCGGAGGCGGTCCCTCGGCGATCGCCTTTGCCGAAAAACATCATGAGCGCACGCGGGCTCTAGTTCTGGTCTGCGCATTGGCGGCCCACATGATCCGGCCCCCGACTCAGATGCGGATTCTTTTGAGAATCCCTGGACTCGGAGAGGCCGTGAGTGCCCTCACGCGCTCCCTTGCTCGAAAGAGGGTCGATGACCCTCGTTCGTTCCAACGGGAAGCGGAGAAGAATCTCACACCGGACGAAATGCTGCGTCGCGCCGAAGACCCGTCTATGGCCAAGGAACTGACCCGCTTTGCCCTTAGTCATCTCGACGCTCCTCCTGGACTCGCTGGACTTCGTAACGATTTGGCTCAGATTGATCTCGCCCGCGGCGACGGGCTGCCCGATCTAAGCGAAATCGTTTGTTCCACCCTGATCCTTCACGGCGATACAGATCCCACCGTGCCTCTCGAACAGGCACAGTTTCACGCCGACGCGATCAAGGGCGCTCAACTCGGGGTGTACGAACAAGCCGGCCATGTATTTCTCTTCACTCGCCGCGCGGAGGCGACGCAAAGGATCTTGGAATTTCTAAGGGGAACCGACGGGACTAACAGCTCCTAGGTCTTCTTTGCTTTGCTCACCGCGCTCGCCCCCTCAAGGAAAACGGACCTCAGGAGATCGTCTCTTTCAAAGAGCCCCGCGGTTGGGCCAGAGAAACGCACTTCGCCTTTTTCCATGAAATATGCGCGGTCGGCCAGCGTCAGCGCGAGGTTCACCGACTGTTCGACAAGGACGATCGTGATACCGGATTCGTTCATCCGCCGAACCGCCACGAGCAGCTCCTGTATGAGCGCCGGCGCGAGTCCCAGCGAGAGTTCATCGATGAGAAGAAGCTTGGGGTGAAGCACGAACGATTGGGCCAGCGTGAGCATCTGTCGCTCTCCGCCCGAGAGCAGCCCCGCCCGCTGCTGCATCCTCTCGGCAAGGCGAGGGAACAAGTCGAGGACTTCATTCATCCGTTCCGTGACCAGGGCGCCGTCGCGCCGGATGAGAAAGCTTCCCATCCTGAGGTTCTCTTCGACGGTGAGCCCAGGGAAGATCCCCCGGCCTCCGGGCACCTGGATAATCCCGCGCGCGGCGGTGCGTTCGGGGGCCTCTCCGGTGACGGCTTCGCCCTCGAACCAGACGTTACCTCCGTCGGGCTCAACGATCCCTGAGATCGCATTTAGAACGGTCGATTTACCCGCGCCGTTGGTCCCAAGCAGAGCAACCATCTCGCCGCGGCGTATCTCCATGTCGACGCCGAAAAGAACCTGCACTCCGTCGTAGGAGACCGTCAGCCTCGACACTTCAAGCAGCACGGGTCCCGAGTCTCCGGCGGTGCCGCGTGCCTTATCTACATGGGCTGGGTCGAGCCGTTCGACATCGTCGTCGAGATACTTCGCAGCCTTGAAGAAGTAGAGAACACCGCGGAAGAAGATGGGAGACATCACCGCGAGAGACCAGCGAACTGAGAATGCTTCGCCGATCGCAAACCCTCCGAGTGCGAACCCCGCGCCGGAAAGGGCAACCAGCCCGCCGAGCGCGAAGGCCGAGGCCCGAATTTCGGGGGGCGCCACCATCGCTGTGATCGCGCGCAGACCCGGGTTGACGAAGGCAAACACCACCATCACTATCCATATGAAGAACATCACCAAGGTAAGAGTCGGAGACACAGCAACCCCGAGGAGCGAAATCGCCGCCACGATCGCCGTCCAGCAAAGCAAGCGGAGGCCGCTGCTTGGACGCTCGATGATCACCTTTTGCGCGAATGCTGTACCCACCAACACTCCAATCGCCGAGAGCAAGGTGCCGATCCCGATTAGCACACCGCGTAGCCCGAGCCCGACGCCGAACTCTTCTTCAAGAAAGAAGGGGATCAGTATTCCCACGCCGAGCACCGATCCGCTTGTGAACGCAAGACCTATCCATTGAAAACGCAGAGATCGCACTGCCCATAGACGGCGCGCAGTCGGCATGAAGGGGGGCGCTTTGGGTGTTTCGAGTTTTTCAAATCGACCTCGCTCCGGCTCCTTGAGGCGTGAACCGACGAACAACGCTATGACCGTGGGGATCGTCAGCACGAAGAACGGCGCGCGCCACCCGAAGGCTTCGGCGATGAAGCCCGTAAGAACTGCCGCTATGGCCCCGCCAGCGGGATTCGCGAGGCTGTGAATGCCAAATGCTTTTACCCGAGAACGCGGAGAATAGAAATCAGCGATGAGAGCGCTGTGGACAGGTTCGTTAACAACCTTGCCGAAACCCGATCCGACGCGCGCAGCCATCAGTATGAAAAGCGTGGGCGCAAACCCGCTGGCCAGCGAGAAAGCGCCCCAGGCCGCGGCGCCGGCGATCGCGAAAGGCATGCGTTTGCGGCGGTCCGACAAATAGGCCACAGGAACACTAACAAACGGGACCAAGAGGATCGCTATGACGGTGATCAGTCCGAACGTCCCGACCCCAACGCCGAAGTGCTTGGCGATCTCGGGACTGGCAACTTCGAAAGTTTTGCTGTCGAACTCGTCGACGGCATTCAGCAAGAACAGGACGACGATTGGGAAGGTTGCCTCGCCGGCTAGATATCTGGAGAACCGGGCAGCGAGCGCGCGCGGCCCCCAGCCTAGAACTGGAACGATTGGAGGAGTGCTCACTGATGTGCCGCCTGAGTCACGGTTTCCTCCGCAGCCGGCGCAAAGTCTCCGCCCAGCGCATCCAGGACAGACGAGACAGGCACCACTTTAGGTTTGACTTCGATCCCGGTGATCCATTGCGCCAGCAGGTCGCGGGCGCCGAAAACCAAACGAGCCAATCCCCCGGGCAGCAGGATCACGAGAAGCAGCAGTCCCAATCCGGTCGCGAGTAGCGCCAAATGAGGAGAGATCATGGCGCCGAAAAAGGGAATCCCTTGCAAATAGAACGCTCCGATAACAGCGCCGGATATGGAGCCGAGCCCCCCGATTACGACTGCGGAGATGATCGTGAGTGAACGTATCGGGCCAAACACGCTGTTGTCGGCCAATCCGATACCGGTCGACCAAAGAAACCCCGCCGCAGCGGCCAGCATTCCCGACATAACAAAGGCCGTGAGCTTTGCGCGCACGATGGGGACCCCCATTGCCGACGCCTGAAGGGGATTGTCGCGCATGGCAATCATGTTGCGTCCTACGCGCGTGCGCTGAAAGGCGCGTGTTGCGTGGATTGTGGCGAGCAGCAAACCAAGTGAGACGAAGTAATAAACCCGTGTGGTCATGAAGGCTGGCCGTAGCAGGAATCCAGATCCTTGGAACCAGGGCTGCTTGAAGAGCCATCCCTCCGCTGCAACCGCGAAGCCGAGCGTAATGACCGCAAGAGCCGTTCCCTCCAACCGAAGCGCCGGAAGGCCGATGATGAGAGCAACTATGCCCCCCGTGATGGCGGCCAGGACGAACGCTCCCCAATAGGGCAACTCGAAACTCACGATGAGTTTGGCTCCGAAAACTCCTCCGACCCCTGCGAGCGCCCATTGGCCGAGTGACATCTGACCGGCCCAACCGGTCAGTACAGTCGCCGAGACGGCAACCACTGCCAATAGCAGCACGGTTGCAAGGAAGAAAACCGACGAGTCGCCGAGCGAAAACGGTGCCCTCAAGGTCAGTCCGGCGAGAACAACTGCCCCCGCCGCGACGGCCAGACGCCACTTCATTTGAGCGGCGACTTCTAGAGGAAGAGGTCGAATCGGTTCGGCGACTTCCCAGGAAGATTCCTCCGAGGAAACCGTTCGCTTCAGCACGCCTTTTCGAGAGAGAAGCGTGATCAAGATCACTGCGAATAAAACGATCTCGGTGAGGTCGGCCTTTCCCGTCCAAAAGAAGACCAATTGATCCAGAACCCCGAGCCCGAGTCCGACGCCGAAGGCGGTCCCCACGGACTCCATTCGGGCGGCCATTGCGGCGGCCAGGCCCCTCATCAATAGGGGGAGCCCAATCGCTTCGGTCGAGGAGTACCCGATGAGGGGGGCCAGCAGTATCGCGGCAATCGCCGACATGACCCCAGCAATCACCCACGCCATGGTCGAGACTCTAAGGACCGGGATCCCCAGCAGGCGCGCCCGCGGCATGTTCTGTGCCGCCGCGCGGAGCGCGATTCCGTACGAGGAATGGCGAAGAAAAAGAAGGACGGCGCCGGCAACGAGAGGCCCCACGATGAGCGCGATGAAGTGCTGGGACTGCAGAACGACCCTTCCAAACTCGATCGGCTGGAAGGAGAAAGGCACCGGGAAGACTTGCGATCCCACCAAATAGGCTTTCTCGCCCCCCGCCGTTGGCTTGGGCAGAATCAAGCGGGCCACGATAATGAGTTGCGCAATACCAATCGTTGCGATTAGGACGATTAGGCGGGGACTGCGGAAGAGCCTTCGAAGAATGCTACGTTCTATGATTGCCGCCAGAACCGCAGTCGATGCAAGGCTGATCAAAATGGCAAGCCAGTAGTTCAGTCGAGCCGCCCTCGTGAGCGCCAGCATCATCGCCACTGCGAACGCTCCCAATTCCCCATGGGCAAGGTTGATCACTCGGTTCGACATGTAAATGAGCACCAGACCCATCGCGAGAAGGGCATTCGCCATTCCGAACACCAGGCCGATCGTAATGATGTCCAAAGGGTCTCCTCAGCCGGCCCGCGTCTGGGAGGCGCGCGCTGTCTTTGTTTTCTTGGCGAGGACACCCGACCGTCCAATCGCGGCAGGGTCGTCGCCGAGGTAAGAGCGTACGACGGCGGGATGACGAACGACTGCGTCCGGCGCGCCGACCGCAATGACCCTTCCCGTTTCGAGTGCATAGACGCGGGTGGCCAGGCCGAGTAGAAGAGGCATGTCGTGTTCGATGAGCACCATGGCGCAACCGAGGCGATCGCGAAGTCTTCTGAGCAACGGGGCCAGGGCCTCGGCCTCTCGCTGTGCGATCCCCGAAGAGGGCTCATCGAGCAACACGACTGCAGGACCTTGGATGGAGATGCAAGCAATGTCGACGATTCGCCGTGTCCCTGTTGACAATTCTTTGATCAACTTGTCACGGAATGCGCCGAGGCCCATCACGTCGACCATTTCGAGCGCAATCTTCCTCGCGCTCCCTTCGGCAGAGCGAGAGGATGGGAGGGCGAGCAGGGCCGACACGACGCCGGCGTGCTTCATCGTTAGCTCCGATGCCACCCGCAATGTTTCAAGAACTGTCATCGTGTGAAACAGCCTCGCGTCCTGAAAGCTTCGTCCCAGTCCCGCTCCGGCGCGTGCGTGGGCCGGGAGGCTGGTTATCTCGCGGCCCCCTATCCAGACGTGACCCTCGGAGGGGATGAAGCCGCTAATGCAGTCGAACAGAGTCGTTTTGCCTGCGCCGTTGGGGCCCATGATGCCGACGATCTCGCCGGGGGCAACATCGAGATCGACGTGGTCGAGCGCTCGAAGTCCGCCGAAGGAAACGCCAACGCCCCGAGCCACAAGGGCAGGCGTTTGCCCTGGTGAATCGCTCAATTCAGCGGTCGCCTTGTCACGGTTTCCGATCTTAAGGTCAGGGAAACAAGAATTTGTATAGACCTTTTACCATTTCCAAGCCGTCACGGCTACTCCTGCCCACTGCCGATTCCCGGCTCCCTCTTCTTTTCGAGTGCCCAGAAGGTCCGGTGGATTGTTGCGCCGACGGTCCTCGCGTAAAACTTGTGTGGTCCAATCCAGGCGATCTCAGCATTCTTCACACCTGCCTGGCGAATCTCTTCTAAGGCGCCGAGGAGCAGTGGCCGCCCGTACCCTTTTCCAACCAGAGCGGGCCGCACTGCAGTCGGACCGAACCATCCTTGGCGATTCACGTTCCACGCGGCGATGCCGGCTATCCCTTCCTCATCGCGCGCGACCAGAAAATTCCCTCGGTCGAATCCGCTCATGCCTTCGTCCAGCCAGTTGGGCCAATGAAGCGCCAACCATTCCAAGATGGAATCGCGCTCAGTGGACCTTGGGCGTTCGGCGCCTCCCTCAAAGCGCGGGATCGAAGAAAGGTCAACCAACATGTTGTAGTGAACTTCAGAACACGTGTAGCCCATCGCTTCGAAAAGGCATATCGCCGCAGTCTCGCGGATGTCGACTCCGGGCCATAAGTAATCCGGGGCATCGGCCCCCACGGTAATCGATGCTAAGTCCGCGAGATCTTGCTCTGCGTCTTCAATGAGGGCGCGCCCGATCCCCTTGCCGCGATGAACTGGATCGACGGCCAGCAGCCGTACATAACCTTTGCCGTTGCGCACGACCGTTACTACGACTCCCTGCTCCGGGTCGCCGGTCACAGTGGCATCGGTGGACGGGCCGAACAATGCTCGCTGCAAATCCTCTTTCTCAGGGGGATCGGTAAGCGATCGCCGGCAAAGATCGAAGATATCCTCCAGCGATTCGTGACCTAACTTGGGGAACCTCATCCCTCTCTCCTCGGGTCCGCCTGCTTTTGCGTGGTCTTCTCATACTTATACTTCAACCGCTCGACCATGCGGTCGAGTGAGTCTCGACAATCGGAGAAAAGCGCCAATGTCCCAGACCTCGACGCAGGCACGTCCTCTCGCAGGGCGCGTACTTATCGGGGATCGCGGCGCTAAGGGTGTCACCGTCACCGATGGCTTGAACGTAACTCGAACCGGCGCCGACGGAAGTTTTGAGGTACTGGGGTTCGGACCTTTCATAACCATCACCCGCCCCACGGGCTACTCGGCCGATCCCTGGTTTTTGCCTTACGACTCTTCGTCGTTGGAGTTCCGGCTCGAGTTCCAAGAGCAGCCGGTGCCCTTTAAGTTCGTGCAGATCACAGATTTCCATCTCTCGCTGGGGGATCGCGCTTTCGGCAGGGAAGCCGGTGACGCTGCCTATTGGTCTGACGAAGACGGGCTGCATGAACGCATCGTGACGACGCCTGCTGTTCTTCGTAAACTCCTGGCGGAGATCGGCCGCCACCATCACGACGCGGCGTTCATCATTGCAACAGGAGATCACACGAATACCGGCGCGGACGATGAGTTACGCGCGTATGCTGATTGCATCGCTGAGGCGCCTGTGCCTGTGCACTCGATCCCCGGTAACCACGATCACATGTCGTTCGCTCCTGCCCCTGGCAATCATCCCGGCCCAATCCCGACGACTCCATACGATCATCACCTGGGGCCCCGCTGGTATTCGTTCGACTACGGCGGTGTCCATTTCGCAGCTATCGATTGGACCACTCATCATCTCGGCTTCGATGCGGAGGCGCAGGAAAGCTGGATGCAGGCGGACCTTGCTGCTCTTGTCCCCGAGACGCCGGTGATCCTCCTCACGCATGATCAGATGCTGGGTGACTTTTATGGTCGGTTGCCAGTGACGCCATTGGCCTCGTTCTCTGGTCACTGGCATACCAGCCGCGTGGTGGAGGCAGCCGGGACAGTTCACTACAACACCGGATCGGCCAATTTCGGAGGACTCGATTACTCGCCGGCCCACTATCGCGTGGGCACATGGGACGGTAAGGGCTTGAGTGTCACGACATATGCGCGTGGGGCTGAGGAATTTTCGGGTGCCACTTTTCGTTCAGGCAGAATCTCTTCCGATGATCCGGGCTACGCCTGGACCGCCGGCCTATCCGGTGGAGTCCTTCGCGGCGCGCCGATCATCCACCGCGACTTGGCGATCGCAACGTCGGCGAACGAGGACCTGCCCGGAGGCTACGTCGAGGCGTTCGAGTTATCGAGCGGCCGGCGCGTTTGGTCGGTGGCGCTTGGGAGCGCGGTTAAGTCATCGGTTGTGATCGCAGACGACGCTGTTGTCGCGGTCGCCGTTACCGGCGAGACGGTCTGCATCGATCCATCCGACGGTAGCGTGCGATGGCGCGCCGAAATCGACGAGCCTCTCAGGCTCTGGACGTATCTGCGCCCCGCAACAGATGGCAAGCGAGTCTTCGTAGGGGACGTGGCGCGTTTTGTCGCGCTGGATGTCTCGGACGGGGCAGTGGTGTGGCGCCGGGACGACCTCGGAAGCCGCGAGAACATCACATGCCATGCGCATCCGATACTCGTGGGAGAAACGCTGATCCTGTCCTTCGCGGCGCAAGTCCCCGACATCTGGGCACTCGAGGCGTCGACCGGAAGGACGATCTGGCCCCAGGATGTGAAGCCGGAAAGCATCTATCGCTTGGACGGGCAGGGAATCGCAGACAATCTGCCGAAGACTCCGGTTTCGGGCTTCTGCCGAGAACCCGGCTCGACCGATTTCTACGTCATCAGGTTGGGATCGCGCATTGACCGCATGTCCGCTGATGACGCGAGCATCGTCTGGTCGTCGCCGTTCTCTGGCTGGTTCAACCCCGCCGCGCCGGTGGTGAGCGGTGATGGCCTCCTGGCTTCGGCCGGGATTGGAAGCCTTTGGTGTCTCGACCGTTTAGATGGGTCGGTCCGGTGGAAGACCGTCCTTACAGAATCCGCCCCTATCGCTGTGGGTCCGTATCGCGATGAGGGCGGAGCGCTTCTGGCTTCCGCTTGCGTGATCGATGAACACATCCTCGTTCCGCTCGGAGACGGCCGGATCGTGACGCTCTCTACTTCAGGAGAGATCCGTTCGGACATCAACTTTGGAGTCCCGATTACCTCGTCACTCGCGGTGAATGGTGACCTATGCGTTTTCGCCCCGGTGGATGGAGTGCTGCGCGCTCTGCCGCTCAAACTTCTCATTGCCGATTGACGATGCTGCCCTCAGTAGAGTTGCTTCGAAAGCTCCTGACGATGGTGATTTCCGACAAGCGCGAGCAAGGACACATGACGGAGAGCCTCGATGAGGAACTTGCCGCTCTTCCCGAAAACCTCGACTCGTTCGCGCTGTTCGCTCACCGCTTATCCGAGCTCCCCATGCGCGATGACTGGCCATATTTTGAGCCACCGGGCCTCGACGCGATCTGGACGGAGTGCGACCCGGAGCGACCCCTAGGCGTCATGGCGCAGATAGACGCGGAAGACGCACGCCAGCGGGTTCGGGCTGCGTTCCTTGGGCGCGTGTGCGGATGCATGCTCGGCAAGCCTTTCGAAATCGACGCCTCGTTCGATGAGATCCGCGAGGCGCTCGAACCTGGCGGCGAATGGCCGCTTGACGACTATCCATCAGAGCGAGCGATCCTTTCTCTCAAGGAGCAGCAAGGGCAGTGGAGAGAACTGGTGCGCGAGCGCATCGATCATGTTGCTCCCGACGACGACATCAACTACACCATCCTCGCAATGCTCGCGTTGGAGGAGCACGGCCTTAACTTCACCCACGCCGACCTTCTACAGTTGTGGCTGTACAACTTGCCTGTGGCGGCCACATTCGGCTCAGAGAGAACCACTTTGCTCAAGGCGGGCGCGCACAGCCTGGCAGAACTCGCCCCTGAATTCGAAGAGTGGGTAACGGTACTTAACCCGGGCGACGAACTTTGTGGTGCGCTGATCCGGGCCGACGCATACGGCTACGCGTGCCCGGGACAGCCGGCGCTCGCAGCGTCTCTTGCTCACCGTGATGCGTCGATGACTCACCGCCGGACGGGCGTCTATGGATCGATGTTCGTCGCAGCAGCGATCGCAACCGCGTTCGTGGCGAAAGATCCGCTCGAGATATTTCGCACTGCGCTCAGTTTCGTTCCTAGTCGAAGCCGTTTTCACGAAGCGGTTGCCGATTCGATTCGCGAGGTGAGCGACGCCTCCGACTGGCTCGACGGCTACCGAAGGATCCACAGCAAGTACGAGAGCTACGGCTTTTGCCGCATCATTCAAGAGGTCGGCACCGTCATCAACACACTGCGATTCGCGACGAGCGTCGGCGACGGGATCTGCAAGCAGGTCAGTCAGGGAAACGACACCGACAGCTTCGGCGCAACCGCAGGATCGATTCTCGGGGTGTTCTTCGGGCCGGGGCATCTCGAATCTCGGTGGGTTGATCCGTTTCGCGACGACATCCATACGGCGCTGGCCGTGTTTCACGACCGTTCTCTCTCTCGATTAGTCGATCGAATGGCCGAACTGCCGAGCCGCATCGCGGGGGAGACCTAAGGGAACGTGAGCATCGTTGTACTCGGTAGTATCAACATGGATTTGGTCGTTACAGCATCCCGTCTTCCCCAGTCCGGAGAGACTGTTATTGGGGACAGCTTCTTCACGGCTCCAGGAGGCAAGGGAGCAAACCAAGCGATCGCCGCGGCGCGCCTTGGAGCACCGACGACGATGATCGGACGAGTGGGCAGAGATCCGTTCGGCGAGACATTACTTCGTTCACTTGAAGCGGACGGCGTCGACGCGAGTGCGGTCACCGTCGACCCGGAGGCAGAGACCGGCACGGCGCTCATCTCACTTGCAGAGGACGGCGCAAACTCGATCGTCGTCGTGCCCGGCGCAAATGGACGCATGGGCAAGGAAGAGCTGGCCGCGCTCGAGAGACTGCTACCGAACGCGAAGGCGCTCTTGCTTCAGCTCGAAGTGCCGCTTGAGACCGTAACGGCAGCGGCGCAGATCGCAGCCTCTGCCGGAGTAACTGTGATACTCGATCCCGCTCCGGCGCTTCGGCTACCCGAAACACTTCTCTCCGTTTGTACCTGGATCACGCCGAACGAAACCGAAGCCGCAACTTTGTGTGGCTTCACGCTTACCGACGAGCAATCGACAAAAAGGGCGGCAGATTTTCTCCTGGCAGGCGGGGCCCAGAACGTTGTGATCACACTTGGCGCCCGAGGATGCTTCTTGGCCACGGCTGAAAAAACTGCCTTCGTCTCTGCCCCCTTGATAGACGCGGTCGACACCGTCGCCGCTGGCGACGCCTTCAACGGCGCCCTGGCGGCCGCCCTTGTCGAAAACCACTCTGTCGAAGAGTCTTTGCGATGGGCATGCGCTGCGGGGTCCCTGGCGGCTACGGTAAAAGGGGCCCAGCCGTCGCTGCCGTCCCGAACCCGGCTGGAGCAAATCTTGAGCGCCCAGGGCGGCTAAAGACCCCTAAAAGTGGGCGTTTTGAGAGCCAGAAGATAGCCTTGGTGACCCGTGCGGGTCATTGATTGTGACCCGCGAGGATCAACTTTGGAACAAACGGTCCAATTTGCTGCTTAGGTGTTGACGCTTAGGGATTTGTATGTATAAGCTACATTAATTCTTCGGCTGGCCGTCCAATCCCTGGGCGCCTCAAGGCCGAGAGCTCCTGGAGGGGAAGTCAAATGCGAGATATTTCGGGCAAGCGACGCGCACTCGTCGCCCTCATCACCTTTGCACTTGCAGTAGGCGTCGCGGCTCAGGCGGTAGTCATCGATTCGCGTACGAATGCCCGCCCAGATTCCGGAGATGTTCGCGGTATGGAGCAGCCGAGGGCGGCGACAGCAAACGGGCTAGCGCTGGCCGGGACGACCACGACACCCAACGACAATTGCACATTGATCGAATGCGACGAGGCTCTCGCCGCCGCGGTAGACCTTGAGACGAAGATGGCCGACTCCCTGCAACAGGGACACGTCGTCGAGATCAACTTTGGATCGACTCAGAAGGTACCCGGTGATGTCGTGGGCACCGGTGGGTGGGGCGACAGCGGGTTGTGGACCGGTACGTATGTGGCCGCCCAGGCGATGCGCTACGCCGTGGCGAAGACCAACTTGGCGAACCTGAGAGACAAGATCCGGTCTTCCGGCAAGGACAACTCCGACAGCGCCCCGGGACAAGAGCTCAAGTTCTGGAAGGGCCAGCGCGACCAGGCTCTGAGTCGGCTGAAGACGATCCTTGCCGCCGAGCACCGCGACATCAACATCGCCGAAGACTGGACTGGCAGCCTGAAGATCCCGCCGGACGTTAACACCGTCGATCCGATCAATCAGAGACACGCCGCTAACTTTGGCGGCGGGATAATCAAGGGCGAGCGCGGCATGATCATGCGTTCCTGCACCCCGGTCGGCCTTGGCGCGATGGGCATCGAGGACACACCCGGCCCCGACGAGCAACCTGTGAATGACAACTATTACCGGGTCTTCACCATCACCTCGACCGTCGACGATGTCGCCTACAACTGCGAGACCGCGCCCAGCCGCGACACGTACGCCGGCCTGACCTTCGGCCTGCTCACCGCCTTCGACCTCGTCGGCCCGGACGAGCCGGCACTGCGCAAACAAATTCGCGACGACCTGCTGTCGATGGGCAACTTCCTGGTGAAGTACGGCTGGAACTACCCCCGGCCGCACGGGTACGTCAGCGCAGACCACGACTTCGACGGCGCGATCTCCCCGCTGATGGTCTACGTCCCGATGGCTCGCCTGAACATGGTGCAGGCGGTCCGTCATGTCCTGAAAGACGGCGGGACCGAGGCCGACCGCCAGAAGTGGGACGCCGTCTGGGCCGAGGAACTCGCTTCGCAGGGGCCCATCCTGGCCTTCTCGATGGAAGTCGACGCGGCCGACGCCGGCCACTCCGGCTACTACAAGTACAATCTGCATCACCTGAACGCCTTCAACATCACACGCCTCGAGAACGACCCGGCGGTGAGAACGCTTTTCAAGCAAGCACTCGGCGTGATGGACCGCACGACCGGTGACGACATCAACGCCCATTTCGAGACCATCACCTGGGCCCTGACCGGTGAGGAAGGCCGACTTGACGCCGCAGCTCAGCATCTGCGCGAATGGCGCCAATACCGTGCGCGAATCGATCAGGGCGGGGAAACGTGTAACGGTCTTCGGGATGCTAACGGAAACTGCAGTGATCGGATTGGGTGCCCGCAGCCGCTCGAATGCGTGCCGCAAGATCAAATGGAGGTCAGCCAGTCGACTCCGGCCGGTCCAAGGAACGCGATCATTCCGGGGCTCAGCGACATCCAGAGCCAATTCCCGGGCCAGCCTAAGCCAAAAGTTCGGAGCCGCTATCCGCTGCCTGTGGCCCTAAGGCCCCCGAGCGACTTTCTCTGGCAACGTCCCTCCACCCAACTCAACGGGTACGTGGGCGCCTCTCACCGATACCCCGGAGTCGATTATCTCCTTCCCTACTGGATGATCCGGTACTACACAGAAGTGGAAGAACCCGGTTCAGGCTCGTTCCCGGAATGGGCGGGACCGGCACACGTCTAGCACTGAAAGCGTTTACGAGAATCCGCCCTACCTATCGACCTTCACTCGCTGATCAGTGCAGGCAGGATTGAAAGAGAGGAAGACTTCGATGAGTAGATCGAACAAGTGGGGTTATCCATTTAACCGAAGGATGGCATTAATGGGTATCCACCGGCCCGTCGCTATTGCCGCCGCGCTCCTCCTGGCTGCCGCCGTGTTTCCCGCCTCAGTCACGGCTCTTCCTGCGGGATGCGACCAACTGCCCGACCCCACCCGGTGGGAAAATCCCTCGGTGCCCGACCGCGGCGCCGACAGCCCGATCATCGCCGTGCACCGGGGCGCCGCCAACCTGGCCCCCGAGAACACGCTCGACGCCTACCGCTACGCCATTGCCTACGACGTCGAGATGATCGAGGTCGACGTGCAGGAGACCCTCGACGGCCGGTTCGTCTCGTTCCACGACCTCGATGTCGATTCCAAGACCAACGGCACCGGCAAGATCTTTCTCCTTACCTACGACCAAGTGCGGGCGCTGAACGCGGCCGACAACGACCGCTGGCGCGGCTCCGAGTACGACCCCGCCCAGATCCCCTCGCTCGAGGAGATCCTCGCCCTTGCCCAGGACACGGGGACTGGGGTGATGTTCGACATAAAGGAGTCGGTCCGCAACCTGGCTGGCCTGGCCAACCTGGCCGCCGCCTACGGCGTGCTCGACCGCTCCGTGTTCATCCCCTACTTCCCACCGCGAGGTGAGGTGATTCTCGCGGCCCAACCGACGGCGCGGCTGAACTTCTCCAACCAGTTCGGCAACCTGCCCGACGGAGCGCCGCCGGGCTCGTTGTACGCGCTGACCCAGGAGTATTGGTCCTTTGGATCGAGCCTGCCGGCGTTCGACGCGGGCGACATCGCCGAGATCCACGACGGCTGTGGACTCGTGCTGCCCAATGTCTACCAAGGCGAAGTAACCGGCTCCGAAGCCGGTGACCTCGCCTACGCCCGATCCATCGGGGCGGACGGCGCCCAGGTCAATAACCCCGATGTCGCCGCTGCAGTGCTCGGTGAGCCGGTCGCGACGACATTGTCGCTGCGACCCGCAGGCGAGGCATTGGCGTGTTTGCTCGACGCCGAACACAGGATGGGCCTGCCGGGGAAGGCGCTGCGGCTGGGCGACGGTTCCACGGTGGTCACGGCCCGGGATGGCTGCGCGCCGCTACCCCCAGGACGGTCCGGTCGCATCCGATTCGCTGGCGACGGTTCGGCGTTGGCGTCGACAGCTGTCGACGCCGGGCGCTGACGCACCGTGGCTCCGCTCATCTACGCTCCGTTCCCCGAATGCGCCGGAGTGCGTACCAGATGATCGGTGCACGCAGCATTGAAAGAAAGGAAAACTTGGATGAATAGATCGAGCAAACCGACCAGACTTTTCAAAAGGGGAACTGCCCTCCTTGCGATCCCGTTGGCGTTGCTGACCATCCTTCCTCAATCGGCGGGGGCCGGCAAACCGTCGACGCCTAAGGTCAAAGTTCAACAACTGATCGGAGCGATGCACGAGCACAGCGCCTACTCCGACGGGTGGCCCGGCACGCGTCCGGCCGACTACTACGCCTCCGGCAAGAGCTTCGGCCTCGACTTCCTCGCAGGAAGTGAGCATTCGGACAACACGGATATCCCATTCACCGTTAGTGATGGATGCCTCGACCCCGTGAGGGTCGTGCAATGTCCGGGGCCCGAGGGTGGTGCCCACAACCCTGCTGACTCGCTACGAAAATGGGAAGCTACTCTTGAGCAAGCAAGAGCAGCAACGACCGCCGACTTTACCGGCATCCGCGGGTTCGAATGGACTTCTGACCGTTACGGCCATATCAACGTCTACTACTCGAAGAACGACGCCAACGCCAAGACAGATGGCGGCTACGCGGCCACCATGGAGACCTTCTGGAAGTGGTTCACCGATAGCCCGGAATTAGGTGGCGGAAGCGATGGTTTGGCCACTTTCAACCATCCCGGCGATAAGGAGATAGTCGAGGACGCAATAAGAGCAGCCGGGCAGTCCCAAACTGACCCCTCGAAGGACTGGGAAGACTTTCGATTCGTGCCCGAAGCCGACGACCGCATGGTTGGGATCGAGATGTACAACCGTCAGAATGAATACGGCGCCAAGGGACCACCTGAGGGCTACTATGTGCGCGCTCTCGACAAAGGCTGGCATGTAGGCGCGATCGGGGCAGAAGACCTGCATGGCCAACCGGAAGAGGACGGCGACTGGGGAGCGCCGCGCTGGGCGAAAACGATTATTCTCGCCCCTGACCGGTCCGAGGCGTCGCTCCGTAAGGCGATGCTTGCTCGGCGCTTTTATGCCGTAGCCGGAGACTTTGACTTTAACAATACGGCCGACGGAGACCACAACGACCTCCGGCTTGACTTTACCGTGGACGGCAACCTGATGGGGTCGCGTTTGGCACGCCCGAACGGCAGCAAATTGAAACTGCGGGCATCGGTTACGAGCGCCGACCCGACCATCGACCGCTCGGGCCTGCAAATCGAGGTCGTGACAAGCGGCATCGACCCCGTAACCGGGCGCAACCGCATCGTCGCGTCCGGGACTGGATCGATCGACGTTGCGCTCAAAGCCCGCTACTCCGATCCCTACTACTTCATTCGTGTGCAGAACGCGGCGGGTCGTTACGTCGCTTACTCCAGTCCGGTCTGGGTTTCTATCGCTGCCCCCAGCGCGCCGGCGGGCGAATGGCTGGCAGGCGACCTTCATATCCACACCTGCTACTCCCACGACGCCTACTGTCCGCCGGACGATTTCAACACCGCTCCGGAGGACTTCTGGACGCTTTCAGGAACAGTGGATGAGAGATTCCTCGAGGCATCTGCTCGCGGTTTGGACTTCCTCGCCATTACAGATCACCACAGCGACGACCATCCCGAGGAAAGTGGCGCCCACTCGGTTAACGATCCGGGATTCGGCACTCACGGAGTGATCGGAGTGCCGGGCTATGAGAACTCGATCGGTGGCCATGCCCAGATGCTGGGCTTCAAGTGGGAGTCTTTCGTTTCCGGAACGGCGGTAGCCGGAGCCTACAACGCCGGGGACATGCAGGCCGCCGCCATCAACCGCATGGCCGACACCCTGCGCGCCGACGGCGGCGTTTTCCAGGCCAACCACCCCGCCGATGGTCTCGCAACGCCGCTCGACGCCAACTGTTCCGACACGTCGGGCCTGCACTGGAGGTACGGGTTTGATGTTCGTGTCGACACCGTCGAAGTTTGGAACATATCGCACCAACTTCAGCCCCCGCTGCCTGGGGGTACTTCGAACGAGGACGCGACCCGTTACTGGGAGTGCTGGTTGCAACGCGGTAATCGGGTGGCAGCGACCGGAGGAAGCGACTCGCACTGGCTTTCGACTGCGCTGATCCAGGGCCCCGGTAACCCCACGACGTGGGTCTTTGCGCGAGAGCGGAGCGTCGGTGGAATCCTTCAAGCTCTCAAAGAGGGACGGACATCCATATCGGTCACCCCGCCCGCAGAGGGAGCAGTGCAACTCCTCCTCGAAGCCGACATCAACCGCGACGGACTCTATGAGTCGATGATTGGCGATACGGTACCGCCAAATACCCCAATGCGGGTTCGGGCAACGGGACTGCCGGGGCCCAGCATGGTTCAGGTACGAGCCAATGGGGCCACCCTTCTGAGCGAAGACAATACTGTGCTCCTGCCTGCCGGCGAGGTTCGCTTCGCAGCGCCGGCAAATCCAGGCTGGGTGAGGGCTACGCTGCTTCAGCCGGACGCAGCCGCCCAACGGGCAGGGACGTGCGACTCGATAGTGGGCCTCCAAACAACTTATTGCCGCAACCACGTCCTCGTTACGGCGCTGACTTCCGCGATCTATCTGGCCCTGCCCGTTGAGACTAAGGATCCGCCGGGAGCAAGCGCGATCGCCGCCTCTACCGGTGATCAGGCCGAGTCGGTCGATTCGGAATCACAGTTCGCTGGGACGTTCGCCGCGAGTGGAAGTGTTGGGCTGTTGCTTCTCTTAGGGCTCCTTGTCCTCCACAGGAGAAAAGCGCGCACTCTATGACGCTTCGGCGGTCCGATTTACGGGTCGCCGCCGACATCGCCGAACAGCCTTCGGTCTTAGCGCGGGTAATCGATCAGAACGCGGACCTGTTGGAGCAGGCCCACGCTTTAGTTGCCGAGGCTGACCTTGTCAGGCTGCTCGCAGTCGGCTCGAGCAGGCATGTTGCCGGATACGGAGGAGCCGCCCTTGAGATCCTTGCAGGCGTCCCGGCTACGGTACTGCCTGCCCCCGGAGCTGCCGTGCCTATGCCGGCTCTCGTCGCCGGTCAAGTCGTAATCGCCCTGTCGCAGTCGGGCGAGACTCCCGCTCTGGTGCAGGCAGTCTCGAAAGCGCGGGAGCGAGGGCTTCCCGTCATATCGATTACAAACCAGCCGGGTTCTCGTCTTGGAGCTCTTGCGACGATCGAGCTTACGTGCGATGCAGGATCGGAGCGCGTGGTCGCTGCGACTAAGTCTTTAACCGCGGCGGCACTTCTTCTCCGTGCGATCGCCCAGCCTCTCGATGCGGACCTTGTTGCGAACCTTTGCAGCGAAGTCGAATGGACAATCACGAAAATGGATGTTTCGGGCGCCTTGAATCAAGGGCCACCGGAATCGGTGATCTGCTCAGGGTTTGCGGCCGAGTGGATCGCCGATGAGATTGCACTCAAATTCGCCGAGATGGCCGGCCGCTTAGTTTCCGCCGAGCCTGTCGTTGAATTCCTACACGGACCGACGGCCGCGACCGCATCTTCTCTGGCATTTATTGACCCAGATGACCCCAACCTCGAATTCCTGCTCGCAGGACGCGGGGTCGTCACTGTTGGACCCGACGATGACTTCGACGTCGTTACGCGCCCTCTAGGAGATCCGTCGATGGACGCGATCCTTCGTCTTGTCGTCGGCCAGAGAGTCGTCCTTGAGTGGGCCCTGCAATTGGGTGAGAATCCCGACGCCGACCGCGGCTTATCCAAGGTGACCAGGACCCGTTAGGGCTTCCCAGCACCTACCAGGCGAATGCCTCCGGTGCTGGACCGCCAGGCCCAGGGAAGATCTCATCCAGCGCCTTGAGCGTCTCGTCGTTAAGTTTTATTTCGAGCGCTCGGGTAGCACCATCTAGTTGTTCCATCGTTCGGGGTCCGATGATCGGCGATGTCACTTCAGGTCGACTAAGGAGCCAGGCGAGTGCGACATCGGCGGGACTCTCGCCGATATCAGCGCAGAGTTTCTCGTAGGATTCGATCTTTGAGCGGTTCTTTTCGAGCTGTTTCTGCATACCCTCGGAAGCCCTGCGCCCGGAGGCCTCCTTGCCAACAATCCCGCCCAAAAGGCCTCCTGATAGGGGACTCCAAGGCAGCACGCCCAAGCCGTAGGTCGCGCAAGCGGGCAGAACCTCCATCTCGACCATGCGTGCGTTCAAGTTGTAAAGACACTGTTCACTGACAAGGCCGAGGAAGTGACGACTGGCCGCGGCCTCATTGGCGCGGGCGATGTGCCATCCGGCAAAGTTGCTGCTCCCCACATAGATGACCTTCCCCTGCTGGATCAGGATCTCCATGGCTTGCCAAACTTCCTCCCAGGGAGCCTCCCTATCTATGTGATGCATTTGGTACAGATCGATGTGATCGGTTTGAAGCCGCGTAAGACTCTCATCGCAGGCTTTGCGAATGTGGCGCGCAGACAAGCGAGAGTCGTTCGGCCATTCGCCCATGCGCCCGAAAACCTTTGTCGCCAGCACGACCTTTTCGCGTCTCCCCTCTCCCTTCGCAAACCAATTGCCTACGATCTGCTCTGTCACTCCCTCGCCGATCTTCCATCCATAGACATTGGCGGTGTCGAAGAAATTGATTTCTAGATCAAGGGCGCGATCCATTACCTTGAAAGAGTCTGCTTCCGTCGTTTGGGGGCCGAAGTTCATAGTGCCTAGACACAACTTGCTCACCTTGAGGGCCGTTCTCCCGAGATTGACATGCTCCATTTTGCTTACCTCCTCGTCGCAAAAGAACCCGAATGTCACAACGTGAACCTAAGGCTATCTGCAAACAGGATTTGACCGGCCCCCGGGGAGATGGTGGAGGCTCAGGGCATGCTTCCTGAAACTAGGTACGCTCGCCAAGGGGAAAACCACATCGCCTATCAGGATCATCGGCTGCGTCGGATAAACTGAATTCAATCCAACCTCTTGAGGAGATTTAATTGCCCAATCGACCTGAGATTCTAATGACCCCCGGCCCCACGCCCGTTCCCCATTTCGTCCTGGAAGCGCAGGCCGCGCCGCTTGTTTATCATCGGGGGCCGGGCTACGGGAAGATCTTGACCGAGGTCGTTGAAGGCGTCCGCTGGCTACTGGACACCAAAGCCGATGTCATCGTGCATACCTCATCGGGCAGCGGAGGCATGGAATCAGCGGTCGCCAACGTTACGTCGCCCGGAGACAAGGTTTTAGTTGTTTCCGTCGGTTACTTCGGCGAGCGATTCAAAACGATGTGCAATCGCTTCGGTTGTGATGTTTCGTCGATAGATTACGAATGGGGCCAAGTCGCAAAAGCGGTGGATGTAGCTAAAGCGCTCGACGCCGACGCGGACATAAAAGTTGTTTTCATTCAGCACTCGGAGACCTCGACCGGTGTTGTGAACGACGTGGAACCAATTGCTCGCGAGGTGCGTAAGCGGGAAAGACTGTTTGTCCTCGATGCGATCTCCAGCGCTGGCGCTATCGACATTCGAATGGACGACTGGGGGATAGACGTTTGCATCGGAGGTTCGCAGAAAGCGCTCGGCGCGAGTCCTGGTGTCGCTTTCCTGGCGGTGGGACCGCGCGGCTGGGACGCATACAAACAGGCGAAGGCCCCGCGTTTTTACTGGGACTGGATGCCCCACAAGGAGGCCCTCGAACGCAAAGACCCCGAGAGCCCATGGACGCCGGCAGTGTCGGTGATGGCGGGGCTCGCAGCGTCATTCCGAGCAGCGCGCGAGGAAGGTCGTGACGCGATTCTCAAGCGACACGTTCGGCTCGCCAAGGCGGTAAAGACGGGAATCGAGGCCCTCGGTCTCGACACTATTGGGGAAGACCGAGAGCGGGCAGTTGTCGTAACGACGGTGCGGGCGCCGGAAGGTATTACTGACTCACAAGTCGTTGGGGCTCTTCGTTCGAAGCACGGCATCGTCGTCGCTCCGGGCCAAGGTCCTCTGGCTGGGCAAGTGTTCCGAATCGGACATCTGGGTTGGTTCGAGGAAGGCGACATCCTCCGGTTCTTCGCGGCGCTCGAGATGGTTCTTGCAGAACTCGGATACGCGGTGAAGTTCGGCGCAGCGGTGGCCGCCGCTCAGGAAGTTTTCAGCGGGGGGTCTGGGGGGTAGCAGCGGCCCAGTGGTACGACGTGTGCCCGCCAGAAGCTGCGAACCCCCAGAAACTTAGATGATGAAGGTTCTGGTCGCCGAACCGCTGGCCGATGAAGGAATCGAAATTCTTCGGAAGGTCACTGAGGTCGTTGTGCGCCTCGATCTTGATCGAGACGCTCTGCTGGGCGTCATCGGCGATTACGACGCCGTGATCGTGAGATCCGCGACCAAGATCGACAAGGAAGTGATCGAGCGCGGGACGAGCCTCAAAGTGATTGGGCGCGCCGGAACCGGTTTCGACAACATCGATGTCGACGCTGCAACTCGCAAGGGAGTGCTGGTCGTTAACGCCCCTCAGAGCAACTCGCTATCGAACGCCGAGCACACCATGGCTCTTCTTCTTGCGATGGTGCGGCACCTCCCGGCGGCAGACGCGTCGACGCGGGCTGGGCAATGGGAACGCACCCGCTTCACCGGTGTGGAGTTGCACGGCAAAACCCTTGGGGTCCTGGGTCTGGGGCGCGTCGGCATACTCGTCGCCCAGCGGGCCTCGGCTTTCGGGATGAGAATCATCGCCCGCGATCCTTATGTGTCGAAGGCGAGGGCCTCGCAACTGGGGATCGACCTGGTTGGCTCTGTCGACGACCTTTGCCGGCAGGCGGATTTCATCGCGATCCACGTACCGCGCAATCCCGAGACCAAGGCCATGATCGGGCCCGACCAGTTCGCGCTCATGAAGCAAGGAGTGCGCATCGTGAACACTGCGCGCGGCGGCATCGTTGATGAAGATGCATTGCTCGAGGCAGTCCGCAGTGGGCGAGTGGCCGGAGCGGCGGTCGACGTGTTCGATACCGAACCCCCCGGACGACACGCGTTTTTTGACCATCCGTCGATAATCGTCACACCTCACCTGGGGGGATCAACTGAGGAGGCTCAAGTCAAAGCCGGAGCATCGATAGCCGAGCAGGTTCTGCTGGCGCTCCGAGGTGAGTTCGCCCCTTACGCGGTGAACATCGAGGGCGGAGCGCAATTCGTCGAAATGCTGCGGCCGTTCATTCCGCTGACGGAGAAGCTGGGCAAAATCTTGACCGGCATCGCGGAAGGGCCGCTGCACTCCGTCCACTTTGAGTTTCAGGGCACGGTGGCCGAGCAGGACACGCGCATCCTCACACTGGCCGGTCTTAAAGGTCTGTTCTCGTCGGTCGTGCATGAGCCGGTCACGTATGTGAATGCGCCTTTGGTCGCGGCCGAGCGCGGCATAGAAGTCAAAGAGACCAAGTCGGCGGGGTCGCACGACTACGTCAACGTGATAATGCTTCGAGGCGAGTCCGATGCGGGGACCATCACGGTTGCAGGATCTTTAGTGGGCAAAAAAGACGCAGAGCGCATCGTGGGCATCTACGACTACACCATCGATATGCCACCCGAGCGGCTGATGTGCTTCCTTCGCTATCAGGACCGCCCCGGAGTCATCGGGAAGGTTGGATCGGTTTTGGGGGAGGGAGGCATCAACATAGCCAGCATGCAAGTGAGCCGCGAGAACATCGGCGGCGAGGCGCTTATGGGTCTCACCGTTGACGACGCCATCCCCCCCGGCGTTTTGCAGCAGATCGTCGAAGCGATCGGCGCGAGAGACGCCAAGTTCATCGATCTTGGCGTCGGATGAACCGAAACGGGGAGGCGTGACCCTCTACCGCGCAACGGGCCACGGAGGACGGGGGTCGCGCTCTCGAGCACTCATGCGCGACGGGAAAAAACCTAGCTACTAGCACTACAATTAAGACTTAACCGCCGGGAGGATTTGAGGATGCCAATTACGCCAACGAAATACATATGGATGGACGGCCAATTGGTCGAGTGGGAGAAAGCCACAGTTCATGTTCTGACCCATACGCTGCACTACGGGTCAGGAGTTTTTGAGGGGATCAGGGCCTACGAAACAAAAAAGGGTCCGGCCGTCTTCAGATTGACGGATCACATCCAGCGCCTTAAGCGCTCGGCGAAGATCTACATGATCGACCTTCCGTACGGCGTCGATCAGATCATCGAGGCGACCAAAGAGACAGTTAGAGCTAACGAACTAAAATCTTGTTACATCCGTCCGATCGTCTACCACGGTTACGGCGAGATGGGGCTCAATCCCTTGGTCGCGCCCGTCAATGTCGCGATCATCAGCTGGGTATGGGGGGCGTATCTCGGAGAGGATGGCATCACCAAGGGCGTCCGAACCAAGATCTCCTCGTGGCGGCGTTACGACCACAACAACCTTCCGCCCGCCGCGAAGGCCACCGGACAGTACTTGAACTCGGGCCTCGCCAAAGTCGAAGCCATCAAGAGTGGCTACGACGAGGCGATCATGCTCAACTCGGAGGGGTACATCGCGGATGCGACGGGGGAAAACGTCTTTGTGGTCCGCGACGGGGTTTTGTTAACCCCGCCTTTGTCTGCGGGGCCGCTCGGCGGCATAACGAGAGATTCGATCATGACGATTGCTCGCGACCTCGGCATTGGAGTGCATGAGACCAACCTGGTTCGCACCGACCTCTACACTGCCGATGAGGCTTTCATGACCGGGACCGCGGCCGAACTGGTGCCCATCCGCTCGGTGGACGAGCGCGATCTTGGGGACCCAGGCGCGGTGACCAAGAAAATCCAAGAGATTTTCTTCGCAAGCGTGCGGGGCGAGGTCGAGAAGTACTCCGATTGGAACGAGTACGTCCTGACCAGTTGAGTCAGTCCTTCCCTCCCCGCCCCTTTCCGTGTCCGTCTCCCTCCTCGGAAATCGTAAGGCCAACGGTCGAGTCCTTGGCGGCAGGGGTTCCTCCCGGGGGATCCTGAGCGGTCACGATGCCGTCGCGGTCGCCCTCGACCGTGCCCACGACGGTCGCTTTGAATCCGGCATCTTCCAGTTGCTTCTTGGCGTCTTCGATGTTTTTGCCTACGACGTTGGGGACTGGGATCAGGGGGACGCCTGTGGATACGAAAAGCCGAACGGTCAAGCCAGGCTGAACTTCAGCGCCCGGCCCAGGCTCCTGTCGAAGGACTCTGCCGACAGGCTCTTCGGAGGGGGTCGAAACTTCCTGCAAGTTGACGTTGCTGTCCTCCGCCAATCGTCGGGCCTCCTCGATCTGCTTGCCTACGAACTCGGGAAGCGAGCCCGAGTCACCTCCTCCGAGCGGCCCCGATAACGCGAGCGCCACTAAGACAGCCCCGGCGAGCGCAGCAACCGCTAGAACAGAGCGGGAAACGCGCTTGCTGCGGCCCCGGCGCAGTTGCGGCCTGAATAAGGAAAAAGCTGGCTTAATTATCGGAAGCGCCTGCTTTTGCAGCTGCACTTCTGGCTCAAGCTGCAGGGTCTTGTCGCCCAGAGACATCGCGATAGTGGGGGCGCCGTCGATCACCGGCGCGACGGGAGATTCCAACGTGGGGTCGCCGGCGGTGGCCCTCAGGGCGCCTGCCATCGCCTCCGCCGTTTCAAATCGGTCAGCTGGATCCTTCTCAAGCGCTCGTGCCACCACCTCATTAATCCCCTCCGGGATCTCCTTTATGAAGTCACTGATCTGCGGCGGAGTCTTCGAGACGTGGGCCATCGAGAGGGCGGCCGGTGCCCCTTCGAAAGGAGGGGCACCAACAAGTAATTCGAAGAGAACGCAACCGAGCGAATAGATGTCGCTCGCCGGCGTGGCCGGTTCACCCTTGGCCTGCTCGGGGGAGACGTATCGAAGCGTTCCAAGGAAAGCTCCCGTGGCTGTAACGGCGGCCTCGTCAGCAGCTTGTGCGATCCCAAAGTCGGTTACCTTCACCTCGCCGCCCTGGGTCAGGAATATGTTGGCGGGCTTGACGTCTCGGTGAACCGCGCCGCTGCTATGCGCGTGGTCGAGGGCTTCAGCGGCGCGGGCGACAATATCTGCGGCTGTTGTCGGATCTATCGGGCCCTCCCGAGCGATCAGGGAACGGAGATCCTCGCCATCGAGGTACTCCATGACGATGAAGGACCGGCCATCTTCCTCGCCGAAGTCATAGACCGGGGCAATCCCCGGATGGGAGAGCGATGCGGCGATGCGAGCTTCCCTCGCGAACCGCTCGACCGTCTTCGGATCGCGGGCGAACTCGTCCTTGAGCAACTTGACCGCCACAGTTCGGCCGAGCAACTCGTCTCGGCCCCGTACCACGGTCCCCATACCGCCCGCCCCAACCTCCTCCTCCAGCCGGTAGCGGCCGAGAAGGAACTGAGGACCGTCGCGACTTTCCATTCAGCGCCCTCCTTCCTCACGATCGTAGTTGAAATCTTTCAGAAGAGTAGCGCGGGGAAGCCAAGGTCTGCTACAATAAATTTCCTTCTCGGGTCGGGCCGGCGCACTTCAAGCCAGCACTCTTCGGGCTGAACACCCTCCAACGGCCGACAAAGGTCGTCCCCTCGGGGCCAGGACGGCAAACAGTCCAGCAATTTATTCGAAAGGTTCTATCCATGCGTTCGCATGCGTTGTTACGAATAATTCCATACGTCAAGCCTCACGCCCGCATGCTGCTCCTTGCGATCGCGCTCTCTTTTGTCGAGGTCACGTTTGAGGCTCGGATTCCGGTCCTGACAAAGCAGGTGATCGATGGCCCGATCGCCCATGCGGCCGAGCGAAGTCGCCTTTGGCCCTTGATCGGACTAATGATCGCGTTTGGAATAGCCGAGGTGACCCTCGCCTACGCTCGACGAAGGGCGCTTTCGAGGGTGTCGCATGCCGTCGAGATGAACGTCCGTAACGACCTATACAACCATCTCCAGAGGCTGGATGTCTCGTTCCACGATGGCTGGCAGACAGGGCAGCTGCTTTCGCGCGCCATCCAGGACGTCAGTTCCATCCGACGGTTTGTAGGGTTTGCTCTTCCCTTCCTTGTGATCCTTAGTTACCAGTTCGTCTATATAGTCACGCGTCTCTTCAAAATAGACACACGCTTGGCATTGATTTCAACCATAGGAATACTTCCTGTGGGTTTTATTAGCTACACGTTCGGACGCCAATACCGCAAGATCGCGCGGCGCATCCAGGATCAACAGGGCGATTTGGGCACGGTCATCGAGGAGTCGGCGACCGGCATCAGAATCATCAAGGCCTTCGGCCGAGGCCCGGAGGTGCGCAAGAAGTTCCGGGCGGCAGCCGAGCTTCTGCGCGAGTCAAGCATGGGTTGGGTCCGGCTTTCGTCCCGGCTCTGGCCGATGTTCGGTGTGTTCCCCAACACTGTGCTGGCTCTCATCCTTGTGGTCGGCGGCATGGCCGTTATTGACGGCGACATGCTTTTGGGCGATCTGGTGGCATTCATTCTCTTTGTTCAGATGCTGGTCTGGCCGCTTGATGCGATGGGTTGGATAATCGCGATTTCCGAAGAGGCCCGCACGGCGACTGAGCGGTTGTTCGAGGTGTTCGACACGCAGCCCGAGATCACCGATCGTCCCGGCGCCCGCGTCCTCGAAACCGCTGAAGGCGAAATCGTTTTCGACCACGTTTGGTTCCGATATGACGGTACAGCCGACTGGGTCCTAAAGGACGTGAACCTAAAGATTGTTCCGGGAGAGACGCTTGCCGTGGTGGGTAAAACCGGATGCGGGAAGACCACTCTTGCGATGTTGATCCCGCGCCTCTACGACGTCACGGAGGGACGGATCGCGCTCGACGGTGAGGATGTTGCGGACCTAACTGTGTCTTCGCTCAGGAAGCAAATCGGCGTTGCGTTCGAGGATCCAATCCTTTTCTCTGCGAGCGTTCGCGAGAACTTGGTCATGGGTCGTCCCGGCGCGACAGACGACGAGATAGGCGTTGCCCTGCGGACCGCTCAGGCAGAGTTCGTGTTTGAGTTGCCGTTCGGGCTGGAAACGCGCGTGGGGGAGCAGGGGCACACATTGTCCGGCGGTCAGCGCCAGCGTCTCGCCTTGGCCCGGGCCGTGCTGGGTAGTCCGCGTGTGCTCGTTCTCGACGACCCGCTGTCGTCGGTCGACGTTCACACCGAGGCGGCTATTGAAGAGGCCCTTCACCGGGTGCTCGCCGGCGTGACCGCGATCCTTGTGGTCCACCGGCCCTCGACGCTTGCCCTGGCGGACCGCGTGGCATTGCTCGACGGCGGCACCATCGTCGCGGTCGGCACTCACCATGACCTGATGGCCACCGAGCCCCTGTACCGCGCGGTGCTGTCGCAAGAAGCTGAAGATTTGGAAACCATGCACGAAGAGGAGGTGAACGCATGACCGACGCTAATGCCTGGCGAGGCGTAGTCACGGAAGCAAAAGAAGATGAAGATGAGTTCAGCGCCAAGGCGTCCGCGCTCCTGCGTCGGCGAAGCCGCGCGCTCCTCGGCACCCTGCTTCGTCCCTACCGAAAAGCGCTCGCTATCACCACGGCCCTGATGGTCATCAACCTTGCCACCTGGCTTTTGGAGCCACACCTCTTGGGTGTCGTTCTGGACAAGGGCGTCGAGGCGCAAAACGTCGACGCCCTCGTGCGACTGGTTTTCCTTGTCGTTGGTGTTTTCATCGTCAACAACATCACGTGGGGATTTTTCCTTTGGATCTCAGGAAAGATGGGCCAGGATGTGCTTTTCGATCTGCGCCGAATGGTTTTCAAGAAATTCCAGGAACTGAGCCTCTCGTTCCATGAAAAATACACGTCCGGGCGCGTCGTGGCACGGCTCACATCCGATATAGAGGCCCTCTCGGAGTTGCTGCAGACCGGTCTTCATGAGGTCGTAGTGAACATGCTTGCGGTGATCGGTATTGTCGTGATCTTGTTCTTCAAGGACCCAAAACTGGCGGCGGTTTCGTTGGTGACCTTCCCGCTGGTGATCTTGCTCACCTTGTGGTTCCGCAATCATTCGGAAAAGATTTACCGGGCAGTCAGAGACGCCGTGGCATTGGTGATTATCTTCTATAACGAGTCTCTAGGCGGCATCCGGGCCGGTCACGCCTTCCGGCGTGAGGCCCGCAATACCGAGATATTCGAGGGGCTCACCGAGCGCTATCGCGCGGCGCGTCTTGACTCCGACTTACTTGCGGCCAAGTTCGGGCCGGGCATTCGATTCCTCGGGCGCCTGTCAACGGCGATCGTCTTGCTTTACGGCGCGATTTTGGTGATCGACGACGAAATCACAATCGGAATCTTGCTCAGCTTCGTCTTCTATCTCAACCGGTTCTTTGGACCGCTACAGGATTTGAGTCAGTTCTACAACGTGTTCAAGGCAGCTTCAGCGGCTCTGGAAAAGCTGGCCGGAGTGATTGACGAGGTCCCGTGGGTTGCGGAGCCGCAGTTTCCCGTGATACCGGAGCTGGTTGCCGGGCGGGTGACACTTGACGATGTCACATTCGCCTATGGGGAAAAGCCTGTGCTGCACAACGTGTCGTTGGACGTTCCCGCGGCGCAAACAGTCGCGCTGGTAGGCGCAACCGGCGCCGGCAAGTCGACGATCGCAAAGTTGATCGCGCGTTTCTACGATCCGAGCGAGGGGCGTGTGCTAGTCGACGGCATTGATCTTCGAGAGCTGCCAGAGTGGCGGCTTCGCCGCGCCATCACAGTCGTCACGCAGGAGAGTTTCCTGTTCGGTGGCAGCGTTGCGGACAACATTGCCTTTGGGCGTCCCGATGCCACTCGGGCCGAGATCGAGGCGGCGGCGACAGCTATAGGGGCGCACGGGTTCATATCGAAGTTGCTCAACGGATACGACACCGACGTCAAGAAGCGCGGAGGAAGATTGTCTGCCGGTCAGCGCCAGTTGATCGCGTTCGCCCGAGCATTTCTTGCCGACCCGTCTGTTTTGATCCTTGACGAGGCCACGTCATCGCTCGACATTCCGACAGAGCGGTTGGTTCAGCACGCCCTTCGGACACTTCTTTCCGACCGGACTGCATTCATCATCGCCCATCGTCTTTCCACGGTGGAAATCGCCGACCGCGTGCTCGTCATAGAGGACGGACGCATTGTGGAAGACGGCGCTCCGGCAGACTTGATCGGCGGCGAGGGCCGCTATGCGGCCCTCCACAGCCAGTGGGCCGATAGCCTCGTCGGCTGACTGCATCAACCATGAAAGTTGAGCCCTATGCCGCGGCGCTGGTCGCCGACGTGTTGTCCAAGACTCTCGGAAAAACGCCAGACGATGTCCGGCTGGTTGCCGCTTGGGACAACTTCGTTTACGAAGCGGTCTACACGTCGGGCGATGTAATCCTTAAGGCCGGGTGGGAAGGCAACTTGGGGCTCGAGGCCTGGGCGCTTGGCCGCGCTGCAAGTCTTGGAGTGCCGGTTCCGCAAGTTTTGGCCGAGGACTACAGCAAGAGCCTCCTCCCGCAGGCTTACTTCATCATGACCAAGATCGATGGAGTCGCCCTCGAACAAGCTGAGATCTCCGTCCAGGCGCGGCCTCGGCTCTATGAGGAAATAGGGGAGCTGATCCGACAGTTGCACTCCGCTACGCTCGACGGCTACGGGTGGCTTTCGCGCGAGGCGTTTGCCAAAGGTGAGGTTCGAGGGGCGCGTGATGAGTGGAAGTCGGAAATTGCGGGCACCATTGACTGGGGTCTCGAGTACTTGATCCCGCAAGATCTAATTCCACCGGATCTGCGGCGAGCCACTCAAGAGTTGCGCGATTCTTCGCTTCTGGAGTGGTCCGGCCGAAGCTGTCTGTTGCATGGTGATTTTGACTTCCGGCATGTCTTTGTCGACCCTGCCACCGAGTCCATCACGGCGCTCATCGATTTCGGAGACGTCAAGTGCGGAGACCCGGACTGGGAGTTCGGAGTCATGTTTACGCACGAATCCCGTGGTTACTCGGAGGTCTTGCAGGGCTACGATCCCACCGGCGCGACCCAGGACCGACTTCGGACCAAGTTGCCCGCCTACGGCATGGCGAGGGCAACCTCCACAATTCGTTGGCTTCACGAACATGGCCAGCCCATCGATTATTGGGTCGGAGTCCTAGAGAGTTGGTCCCGCAAGCTCGCACCCGTCGCGTAGACTACGCTTCGAATCCATGAAATTTGTACGCTATACAGAAAAGGGCGGCCGGATCGCGTACGGCCTGCTTCATGCGGATTTAGTCACAGTTGAGGAGATCTCCTCAACGCCATTTCTTCCTTACGAAAAGACCGGCATCACCTACGATTTGGGTGATTTGCGCCTGCTCGCCCCTTGTCTTCCATCCAAGATCATTGCCATCGGAGTCAACTACAAAGACCACGCGGCTGAGATGGGCCGAGAACTCCCGGAGACGCCGATGTTTTTCTACAAGCCGTCGACCGCTGTGATCAGTCACGGCGACAACGTCGTCTGGCCGCCGGACTGCCAGAGGCTCGATTACGAAGGGGAACTCGCGGTGGTCATCGGCGCCTTGGCAAAAAGAGTGCGACGGGAGGATTGGAAAGATGTCGTGCTCGGATACACATGTGCAATCGACGCTACCGCTCGCGACCAGCAAATGAAGGATCTTCAGTGGGGGAGGGCCAAGGGCTTCGACACTTCCGCGCCACTCGGCCCCTGGATCGAGACTGACGTGGACCCTGGAGACCTTGCGATCGAGACGCGAATCAACGGTCAAACGAAGCAGAAGAGCCGCACATCTCAACTCATATTCGACGTGAGCGCCGTGATCGAGTTTGTGAGTCGATTCGTGACGCTGCTGCCCGGCGACGTGATCATGACGGGTACGCCTGCTGGGATCGGCGAGCTGGTGACGGGCGACAAAATTGAAGTTGAAATTGAGGGCATCGGGACTCTGGCCGTAACGGTTAAGGGTTCTCCTTCCCCGTGACCGTTCGGGTTCGTATGGCACCCGCGCCGAGCGGGTCACTGCATGTCGGCAATGTTCGGACCTTTCTTTTCAACTGGCTTTTCGCCCGCAACAAAGGGGGCGTCATCATTCTCAGAATCGAGGACACCGACAAGGCCCGATTCACTGAAGAGGCCTATCGGTCAGTACTCGAAGATCTTCGCTGGCTCGGACTCGATTGGGATGAAGGGCCGGAGGTGCCCGGCGAGTTCGGCCCGTACCGTCAATCCGAGCGAGAAGACTCGCATGGGGCCGCCGCGGCGAGTCTCTTGGAGTCGGGAGCCGCCTACCGTTGCTACTGCACGCCGGAGGAACTGGGGGAGCGGAGGAAGGCGGCGGAGGCCGAGAAGCGCAGGCCGGGCTACGACGGACGTTGCTACTTGCTGAGCGACTCCGAGCGCGCCGACAACGAAGCCGCCGGCAAGCCGTCTGGGCTTCGTTTCCACGTTCCCGATGAAGGTGTGACAGTTTTTCACGACTTGGTGGTCGGCGACGTTGAAGTCCAGAACGATCAAATGGACGACTTCGTCATCGCTCGGTCCGACGGGTCGCCTCTGTACCAACTTGGAGTAGTTGTTGACGACGCTGCCATGCAAATAACACATGTGATACGCGGGGACGACCATCTTTCGAATACGCCGAGACAGATTCTGCTTCACCGGGCTCTGGGCAACACCGTGCCGGAGTTCGCGCACGTCCCGCAAGTGGTGGGGGATCAAAGACCACTGGGAAAGCGTCACGGTTCGGTTTCTGTCGAAGACTTCCGCGACGAGGGCTTCTTGCCGGAGGCGATGCTGAACTACATGGCCCTGCTCGGGTGGGGGACTGCCGACGAAACAATCATGAGCAAAGACGACCTGATTTCGCGGTTCGACATCGGGCACGTACACGCGTCTCCGGCAAGACTCGATGTTAAGAAGCTGGACTGGATGAATGGCGAATACGTTCGGGGCTTGTCGGACGAGGAGTTCGAGAAGCGCCTGCGACCTTGGTTGAAAGGATTGGTCGACGACCCTCCTTCGGCGGAGCAGGCGGAGCGTCTTCAGGCCGCCGCGCCTTTATTGAAGACAAGAATAAAACGATTGGAAGAGGCGGCTTCCTACCTGGGGCCCGTTCTAAATGGTGTCGAGATGTATCCCGCGGCGGTGGCAAAAGGTCTGGACCAAGATCACGTTCCCGAACTTCTTCGCAAGGCGATCGCGGCCTTGGAGGAGGTTGCTTCCTGGGACAAAGAGTCGGTGGAGGCGACGCTGCGCGCTATTCAGCAGGAGATGGATCTCAAACCCAAGACAGCGTTTCTGCCATTTTTCGTGGCGATAACTGGATCGACCGTGGGGTTGCCCATCTTCGACGTGATGGCAATAATCGGCAAGCAGATCAGCCTCGAACGCCTAAGGGCTGCAATGGCTGCCGGGGAAGGACTTGAACCTTCAACCTTCTGATTCAGAGTCAGACGATCTGCCAATTGATCTACCCGGCAATTCATCCGGAAGTTTAGCAGGGGCCCAGAAGTCGATTAGCTGTCGTCGTCTTGTCGGCGGAGGGCGCCTGCCCCTCTCCAGCGGAGCCCCGACCAGATCGCCGGGACGATTGGGAAGATCAAGATACCTACCTTGAACCGACTACCCGGCCAGACGAATGTGTAGAAAGTGATCACAAGGCCGATGAGGGACAGTGCGGCCCAGAAAATAAACAGACCTCGCCTGAACGCATTCGCGCGCCGACGTAGAGCCTCAGTCGCGTCGTCAAGTTGGCGGAAAATTCTCTCCGCTTCGTTCGGATCTGTCATGCTCCGATGGTAACTCCGGGCGGCGGTAGTATGTTGTCTCGCCGTACCTGCTGCTTAAGCCCCCATCGACCAGCGGCCTAGGTCACCACCCTCTCAAGGTGGTAACACGGGTTCGAATCCCGTTGGGGGCACCAACAACATGGGTGATAAGACGCTGGATCGATTCGACGTCCCTCCCCTCGACCGTCACTTGGATCCGCACCCGATCCTTCTTCTTGTCGTAAGCGACCACTAGCTTGAACGCCTCGAGGAGTTCTCGAACTCGAACTTCCGGAGCTAGGACGAAGTCGTCTTCGACGATTGGGAAGCATCTGAGGAGCTCAGCGGGGTCACCTGCAGGGACAGGAGAGACATTCTGGAGCTCGCTACTCTCATCGATCTTTTGCCTTCTCTCATTTTCGAGCTCGGCCACGCGATCACTAACCCGCCTCAGCAGGGACGTGCTCAGATCGTCGTCGGACTCCAACACCCTCACCTGACGGGCCAGGCGTGCATCGATCTGCCGTAATTGCCCCTGGACCAAACGGAGGCGTTTCTGGCGCTCGTGAAGATCGTCCGACTCTGGTTCGGAAATTTGGTCCTCAAGAAACTTCTCCCTGTGCGGGCCAAAGATTCTCCTAGCGAAGAATTCAGCTACAGACTCCGCCAGCGCCTCTTCACGAACGTAGATCGATTGGGGATGATCCGGATAAAGCTCCTGCGCCTTGGGCCCTAAGTTCTTGGCGGGCTCGCAGGCGAAGTAGGAGTGCTTCCTCATGGTCTTTCCACCCATGCGCTTTCCACAAAGCTCGCAGAAGACGAACGAGCGGAGTAGATAGCTCCTCTTTGTGTCGGGATGGCTGTTGATCGCCGCTCCGTGACGGGAACCTTGGCGAGTATCTGGGATGGTGTTCGCGGCCTTGAACATCTCCATCGTCACTATGGGCTCGTGGGTCGGTTGAGGGGACCAGACCCACGAGCTTGGAGGATTGACTCGACCTCCCTTCTTGGTTGCTCGCCGATTCCAAACCATGTACCCCGTGTGTTTAGGGTTAGTCAGAATGTCTCTCACCGATGAACGCGACCACTGATCCCTGCGTCGCGCTGGATCGGGTGACTCTGGTGATGGGTACCGCTCCAGATCGGCGTTGAGGCGAGCCTGAATCGCCTGATAGCCAAGCATGTCCACTACCCTCCAGACGAATATCTGATTCACAACTGGGGCGCGCAATGGATCTGGCACCAGCCTGGTTTTGGTGGCTCCCGAGGCCCTGCGAGCAGGCACGGGATGGGGGATCTTGTCCGCCTGATATCCGTAGGGCGGTCGTCCTATGTTCCAGCCTTGACGGATGTGCTCGGCCAATCCATCCCACGACTTCTCCAGAATCTCAAGGACGTACCATTCGGCCACGCTCTGCTTGACTCTCCGCATCAGGATGCCTGCAGCCTTCTTCCCATTGAGGGCGATTGGTTCGTCAGCGGCAAAAAGAGCGACCCCCTCACGCTCAAGATCGTGTTCGATCTTTGTCCCGTAATAGGTGCGGCGAGCGACGCGTTCGATGGATTCGCAAATCACCGCGTCGAATCGGCGATCCGTCTGTCGTGACTCGTCGAGAAGCTGTTGGATCCCCCCGTCCCTTGGGATCGGAATGTCGAACTTCTCGTGAGCAGTACTATGCCCTCGCTCTTCCAGATCCTTACGACCGGACTCGATGTCGTAGAAGTGCGCGACAACGACGGCTTCCGCCGGCAAAGCTTCTTTGGACTTGCGGAGTTGTCGCGGAAGGGAAAGCGTCGGATCCTGAAGGTCGTCTGTCGAGACTCGGCCGAGCCAGGCGACCCTCAGACGCGATACTTCCGGTTCCGAACGTGGGCGATCAAGAGGACTCATTCGTTCACCACCTTCCGCTCTGCTCTTGAACCTCCGAGACTACCCCGCGCGCCCGACAATCCCGATTTTCGACGGTTATCCGCCACGCTCTCAAGGAAGCGGCGTATCGCCGCCGTTTGCTTGTGGCGAAGAGCCGCGGCTTCCTCGGGTGTGGACAGGTTGACCTCGATCACGACAGCGAGTCCATCACTCATTGGGGCGACCCCGACGCCATGGACTTTCGTAGCAGCAGTTTGAACGTCGCTCACGGTTGCAGTTCCGGAAGGGGGATCTCTAGCAGCCGCTTACGTCTTTCTCCGCGAACCGGGAGCCAGTTGGGTCCAAGAGGGTCCTGTAGATGTCTCTCGAAGGTGGTGGTGGCTATTGTCAGCTTGCCCGTCTGAAGAGCGGGTATGGCGAACTGCTCGCGTCTTTCTTTGAGGAAGCAGAATAGAAGAACCCTCGGCATGTGACGAGAGATGACGGCCTCTTCATAGTCGACAACTTTTTCATGCAGACGTTGGAACGTTTCTGTTCCGCGGTCCATCTCGAAGAAGAACTCGCGCGACATGTTGCCTCCTCGCAAAGTACCGATTCCGTCGGGTCGGACAACTGCTTTGCAGAGGCCAATGCTGCGATTCTCGCCAAGCCATCTGGTGAGCTTGATGTGGTGCTTCTGGCGGCCGGCGTAGACGAGGCGGCAGAAGAACTCGTTGACGTCGCGCATGTGATCGAGTCGCGGACTTTGGCGAAGCTTCGCGGGCCTGTTTCTTTCGAAGTAGAGCTTGTCTGCATCGATGTTTCGAATACCGGAAACGATCTCGGATCCGAGACGATCCAACACGTAATGCCAGGGGGCGGAACCAGGGTTTTGTGGAGGTCGAAACCTGCTTAAGACACCGAGTTCACAGAGTTGTCGCGAGCGGACTCTAGCCCTTGAGTAGCTGGTGAAGTGGAGTTGAAAGAGTTGATGAGTCGTGAGGAACCGATGTTCGTAGATGTCAAGACAAATGTTGGAGTCTCTTTCAGTCAGATGATTTAGAACCGAGAAGTCTCGTGTTCTATAACGCTTTAGCGTTATAGAACGAGTCGGCCTTTCGAATGCGCGGGTCATCGGCCCCCGTCACCAGCTCTTTCGCCGTCGTCAATGGCGCGCAGTGAAGGTTGCGCGCCATATCCACCCTCATATGAACCGGGATGGCGAGCGGGATGCTGATCCGATGGTTCGCTGGGTTGCTTCGGCAACAGCTCCTTGGCCGCATTGCGATGCTTTGCCCGGATCATCCTCTCGACTTCTTCCTTGCTCTTGGAAAAAAGCTCCCTGCTCCTTCGGCGGACCTCTTCGGCCCGCTCGGGCGATCCGGGGCCAAGTGGCCTAGTTGTGAATGTGAAGGCGCGGCCATGACCGCCGTCGATGCACGGCCGGCACGCCCCCTGAAACGCGGCCAGGTGGGACAGGTCGTGCGAGGTCAGTTCGGGCGCGAAGTGGCGTTCGAGCAAGTGTGCGTCCTCCGGAGAGCACGCCATGACGACCTTGGTCCGAGCGTTGGCCCCGAGGGCTTCTCGCATGTCGCGCGGGAGTTGGCCCATGTGCTGGTGAGCTAGGACTAGCGACAAGCGATACCCCCTGGCCTCGGCCAGCAGGTCATCGAAAGAGCGCGGCAGCGCGAGGTAGTTGTGCATCTCGTCGACATAGAGCGTCGCGTCGGGTCGTTCATTTTCGGTTCGTGACGCCCTTTTCATGCACGCCTGCCAGATTCGAGCGATCACAAGTGCCCCAAGAAGCCGCGAAGTGCCCTCACCGAGCGTCCCCTTCGGAAGCCGGACTAGAAGCAAGCCCCCCAAATCAATCAGGTTCTCGATGTTTCTTTTCGGCATCGACTGGCCAATGATGGTCCGCATCGGGCCCCGCAGATCGAAAGCCCTTAGCTTGTTGAGCAGCGGGGCTATCGCTTCGTTTCGGATCTTCTCCGGCAACTTTTCGTACCAAGCCCAGAAATCGTTGAGTCCGGCGACGTGACGAAGTCTGTAGTTGATTTCCCGACGCCAGTCCGCGTCGGTTAGCAACAGCGAAACCTCGGTGAGGGTCGCTCCAGGTATCTGTTTTAAAGTCAGGCAGGCAGCACGCATGAGGTCGTCGGTGCGAGGTCCCCAGTGCGGTTCGAATATCCGCTGGAAAACCCCGAGGATGTGGTCGACGATGAGGTCGTGATTCTCGCCTCGCAGCGGATCGAGCCCCACGGCCCAGTCGGGGTCGTCCGGATCGAGCACGCACGTCCGCTCCTCGGCCCCCTGCGGAAGGCGTTCGAGTATCGATTCGACCAGATCGCCCTTCGGATCGACGACGACCGCAGCCCGTCCGGCCGCTGCGTCCTCAAGGACCATCTGTGCGATCAGGGTCGACTTCCCGGTACCGGTCTCTCCGATCAGGTGGACGTGGTGACGCGCGTCCGAAATCGACAGGGCCGCGTCGCGGTTTTTTAGCCCCGGATAGTCGGCGATACCCAGCACCCTGCCCGAAGAGGGGAGAGCCCGCGAAGGGGCAGCGGTTCGAGCGCCCGCTGCCTCAAGGCCTGGGAGTGTGCCCGCCGCCTGCAGAGTGGCAATCTGGGCAAGTTCGGGCGCCGACAGCAGATAGGGCCGAGACAAGCGACGTTCTTTCATTCGCCGAAGCGCGCCAGGCAGGCGGCGACGGCGAAAGCCGTTGCGGCCCTCGAACACCGCGAAGGCCCCGGCTAGAGAGTGAATCCGGCCGCGAGCCACGTGCCGTTCCCGAGCCACAGCGGAGACCCTTACGAGCGAGGCAAAGAGTGGCGACGCAGCCTTTTGGAGGATCGCTCGCACGTCGGCCTCGACCGTGGGGTCCGGCGGGGGACGGTACTGCCCGCGCTTTTCGGTCGCCCCCCGGTTCCATCTCCCGTGAGGGATCCCCGCCTTCAAAGCGCGGGCGGCCTTCAACAACCTCACTCGTCTGACAGAGGTTACGGGCCTCGCAATAATCTGGACCACGGCTTCCTCTCCCTCCGACAGACCGGTTAGGGGCGCGAGAGCTAGGCGAAGTGCGTCGTCGTCGGGCCCCGAGCCGATTGGGAACCAGTCGGCCTGTGCCAGCGCCAACTCCGCGACCACGACCTCTCTCCGATCCCCAAGTACGCCGTCGTCGGCCCCAAGGGCGCGCGCCCCGGGCCAGGCGGCCTCTATTGCCCGCTCGATCATTCCTGGGGGCACCGTGCTGGGAATCCAAACCGCAATCTCGATCTCCTCAGGACGACCGACAACTTCCCAAGACAAGTAAGGCTGGCCGAAAAGCAGCCGCGCCCACCAGGGGCGCAGGAGCGAGTGCAATCCCATCCAGAACGCGAGCCCACCCCGCGGATCGACTTCCGGGGGTGGAAGGATTCGAACACGGCGCGCGTCGCGTTGCATTCGACGGTTGCGGAATCGTGCGTAAAGAAGCAAGGCGGCCAGCAGGAGAAGCAGACCGGCGGCGATGATGACGAGCTGAGGCAGGACCCGGTACACCCACTCGGTCATGGCCCCGAAGATCTGGCGGTTGTACTTGCCCGGGTCGAGCAGATAGCGAGAAAGCGGGCCGTCGGATGTAGGCAATGAAGTGGACTCGCTCATTTAAGATCGAGCCTCTCTCGTCCTCGAGCCGAGCCGCCTTTCTCAAGACGGCTCGGCGGAGCCCAATCCCTCTCATCTGAATCGCAGTCCTTACAGAGAGGCTCACCCCATTCGGTCGTGCGTGCAATCTCGTCCCTGCCACAACCCGCGCAAACGTCCAGGCGGGAAAACCGTCGGTAGCACCGCTCGCATAGACGTTTGTCTTCGAAACTGTACGTGAGCGGAGTGACCTGTTCGCAGTCGTAGCACCGCGGCATTTGGATGTTGCGCGCTCCGGCCCTGCGCAGAAGCCAGATGAAGCCAGACATTAGCGGAGTTGCCCTCCATGATCCGTACAGCAGGTCGATGTCCTTGGCCACCTGCCGGGCGATACTGGCGAGCGATTGCGCGTTGGGGGCCGCGCGGTCGATTACGGCGAGGATCGTTTTCTCGGAAAGATCCGGCTCCATCCACGCCAGCTCTCGCAGGATGGCCTCCTTTTCCGCTGTCGCCTTTAGAGTCATGAAATCCGAGGAGGCAGCCGTGAGAGCCGAAGAGGCACACCTAGGGCAGGTCGGTGTTCCGCCGCGCAGAGGACACCGGATGTGACTACCGCATCGCGAGCAGATAAAGTTCCGAATAATCATGGGTTACCTCCCCAACCGAGATGAAGATGGTCCTGATGCATAACGTTGCTAAAGGCACCCGGCTCCGACAAGGACCACGGCGAGCCGACCTCATCGGGACGGAGCGGCGCGGGCAATGAAAGGGCGGCGCGAGCCGCTTCTAGGGCGGAGGCATTTCGAGTAGAAACCATGGCACCGTCGATAACCGAAATGTCCACAGCGCGGCCGCGAACATGATTGGAGACGCGCATCGTTCCCTTCACGAAGTAGGAGTGCCCGCTCACGAAAGGTCCCACCCAACCGAGATCGTGTCTCGCGGACAGGAAGACCAAAGCGTTAAGGACCCGCGCATCGACTCTTCCGTCCTCAATGTCTTGTCTCGCGTTCGCAGAAAGCCGTACGCGAGGGTCTGATAGAACCTGGGTTCGCAGTGCATCAATGTCGCCTGCTACTACCGCTGGCGGCGCCTCTGCCGCAAGCGCGTCTACAACGGCGCCCGCCGCCACCACGGGGAAGGTGAGAATCAAAGCAACGCCTGCGATTACCAGTTTCATGAAGCCTCCTTTTCCAGAGCGATGAGTTCGGCAGGATTGGATGTGACGAGTGCGTGCTCGAATTCCGAAGCCACGACGCGAAGCGGCGCCCTTTCGTTTCCGATGCACAAAAGTCCCTGACCTTGAGGGCAGGCGACCAGATAAGAGCACTCCCCCTTCGACAGACCGAACGCCTCCGCCAGTGCCTCGATCGCCTGCGGGTGCTGGCCGAGGATTACCTGGCTCGCTGCATTCGTGACGATGGTGTGGCCGATGTGGCTGGAAAGCGCGTCCCTCACGTCCTGGGTGATCGTGGTGAGGCCGCACAGATACTTGCGGGAAGAGCGCGCAAGACGCTCCAAGAACTTCGCTCCCGCGTCGGTCTGAAGCAGAAGCCAAGCTTCGTCGACCACCACGACCCGCCGCTTCGTTTCGCCGCGAGACACCGTGCGCCAGATCGTTTCAAGCGCCATCAAAGTCGCTGGGCCTTTGAGTTCCGCGGGCACGTCTTTGAGCGAGAAGACCACCAGGCGACCCTCGGGTCTCACACTTGTCGGTGCGTCGAAGAGCCCGCGGCTTGACCCGTGGACGTAGGGCTCGAGCTGCCTGGCAAAACCCTCGGCGCCGTCTGCCTTGAGCGCCTCGACTACGTCGCCCAGAACCGGGGTCTTGCGCCCGTGGGTCCGCACGTCAAGGGTTATGCCCGAGCGGTCGTAGGCGGCGAGGACCGCCCGGTCTAGCTCCGCTCTGTGAACCTGCGGGAGTCCGTCGAGCATCGAATCCACGAGGGTCGCAACGAAATGGCTCTGGCGAGTAAGCGCGTCGGCACGGCCCGCCTCGGCGAGGTCCAGAGGGTTCAATCTGCCCTCCTCGCTGCCGAGACGGATGACCGATCCCCCGACGGCGGTTGCGAGCCGCTGATACTCGTTCTCCGGATCGACTACCAGAACGTCGATGCCCTGGTAAAGCGACCGAAGAACCTGGAGCTTGGCGAAGAAGCTCTTGCCCTTGCCGGAGTGGGCGAGGATGACCTGGTTATGGTTCTCCAGAGCAAAACGGTCGAGAAACATGAGACTGCCGCTGACGGCGTTTCTTCCGAGAAGAATCCCATACGAGCCCCCGATTTCAGAACTCGCGAACGGAAAGCACGCCGCGAGCGCCCTGGTGTCGAAGGTGCGACGAAGACGCACCGCGTCAAGACCCAAAGGCAGAGTGCTGATCCATCCCTGAAGCGCCCGGAAAGCCAGCGGGCGCGCGTCCAGTAGCATCGATCCGCAGAGCGCGCGGACTCTTTCCACCTCAGCTTCGAGCGCTTCCGCGGTCGATGCCGAGACGGTGATGTACAGCCCAACCTTAAAGAGCCGGCCTTCTCCGCGCGCCACTCCCGACATGAGCCGGTTCGCGTCCTCCGCTGCGGCGTCTATCTCCGGATCGGGGAGCTTTCCCCGAGTCGAATCGATCTGCCGAGTCGACTCGAAACGGGCCGATTGCCGACGCAGCCCCCTGACGGCGACCTCGTTGGGAACGGGCTCAACATGGATGGCGACATCCACTCGGCCGGGGTAGGTGAGAAGCGGGGTCAGCCATCCCGGACTCACCTCGCGCGGGTACCCGGTGATCGCCAGCGTTTGATGCCAGACTTCTCCCGCCTTAAGTCGTCGGGCAAACACCTCGACAGAGTCGGGGCCCAGCAGAGTGCTCCGGCTCGGCTTCACGTCCGGGCTCCCTTCACGACCTCGTCCGGAAGGTGCATCCGCGAACCGGCAACGTTGTCATCGTCAAGGGCGCGACGTATCAACGGAAGAAACTCCTCCGCCCCGAGACCATCGAGATGTATCCCCATTCCTCGAAGCAAAGAGGAGGTCTCCTCGGTCCTGTGCTCGAGTTTTGAGGTTCCCCGCGCGTCGAGGCGCGTTTCCCTCACGCAAACGAGGACGCGCCGTCTTAGCGTGTCTTCTTGCGATGCCATGAGTTTTAGAAATGAGGCGTGTTCGAGGGCCGCTGCCGTGAGTCCCGGATTGGGCAGAAACGCCGCTTCGCGTTCCAACGAAGCGATCATCGAGTGCAGGTCCGCCTTTTCGGATCTCACCAGGAACTGGACGGGAGCGTCGAGTGAGTTGAGGACGCGCTCGAATCCCTCAATGAGCGCCGCCTTCTCATCCTCCGAACGCAGAGCGAAATTGATTGAGGAGGACTCGCAGACGGAGGCGGCTCCGTCGGCACCCAGATTCAGGATGCCGGATGCGTGCAGCCCCTGCAGTGGTGTGTCGAGCGGCGCAATCTTCCCGGTGAGCTTTCGGGCCCATCGGGCGACATCGGGGATGCCCTCCGGGGCAAGGACCCTCTTGTTCGTCGTCGCCAGATGACGAAGTCCGAGCACGAAGAGCTTCTCAAGGGGAACCCGGCCGGGCGTCGTAGTCGCGACGACGAGTCCTGCAGCCGCGACCGGGGCCGCCATTGCTCCGAAGGCAACCAGCGGGATCTCTGCCCCGAAGGTCATGTACATCCCCCATAGCAGCAGGCCGCAGCAGGACAAGATGGCAAGTTGCCGCGCGGTCAGCCCCGCGAAGATGCGGTCGGGCATGTCGACGTCGGCGGGGATTCGGGTGCTCATGCGACCACCGCCTTGACGGCCATTCCTGCATAGCGCTTGGTGGCTCCCCATGTCGAGGATCCCGCGCCCGCGAGCGCAGTGTTGAGCGCCCAAAAAGGAATCTTGAAAAGCAAATAGAGGATGCAGCCGATTACCAGGAGGTCGATCAGACCTCCGCTGGTCAGTCCTAGCAGCCCGTCGCTTGAAAGAAAGATCCGGAAGGCGACCGACAGAAGCAGTGCCTGGGCGACTGGAGCCACCAGACTCGCCACAACCGCTCTCCACCAAAGCCGCGCCCAGTTCTCAGACTGGGGCAGGGCGTGAGCGATCAACATTAGGGGAGCCGCCGACGCCAGGACAACCAGAATCGCGACGCGCAAGACGTAGGCCACCACGACGAGCAGACCCAACACGACCACCGCGAGAGCGAGGATGGCGTAGAAAGGATTGACGAACCCCTCGCCGAAGAGAGACTCCGTCATTTTCTTGGCGACTGCATCGGCATCGATCGATCCGAGCATCCCTCTCGCAAGCGCGTTGGAGAGCGAGATCGCGATGCCGAGAAACAGAAGGCTCAGATTGGCGGCGCCCGCGGCCAGAAGAACGCGCGGAATCAATTCCTTCGCGGTGAGCTGGACGCCAAGGCCGCCGTTGACCGTAACCAGGCCAGCCCCTACCAGGACCATGATCAGAAGTAGCGAATCTGCGACGCCGATGGAGAAGCGCCAGAGATCTCTGACGCGGCCGTGATCGCCCAGTTGTGGTGTGGAGAAGACGGTGCGTCCCAGCAGATCGAACACAGGCTTGAGGGCCGAGGCGACAAGATCGGAGAACCACTCGCTGATTGCGGATCGGATTCGCCCTCCAATATCGAAGGGTGACGGCTCACTCCCGGCGGGCTGGTCGATGTTGGGCGCGGGACTTGGAGTGGTAGGCGGGGGAGCGCTTTCACTCTGTTGGGCCGCGACGGGACTCGCCATGATGGTCACAGCCACAACGGCGAGGAGCGTGACGAACGCTATGCGCTGGCTCACCCGCGTCAGACTCCGATGATCCGCTTGACGATGGAAACGAGTACAGGGGCTAGGAGAGCGAGAGCCAAGCCCACGACGGCCGACCTCGCGGCGGTCTTGGCCCGTTCCACTCCCGCCGGGTCGCCGGCCGCCATGACGTAGCGGATGCCGGCGTAGGTCATGGCCAGGATGGCCAGAGCCGTCAAAATGGCGATAAGGAAATTGCGGACCCCGTCGAGAATCCGCACTATCTCCCCCAACCCCTCGTCGGCTGCAGCCAGTTGCAAGATCCGGATCCCGTTCATAGTCGTCCTCCTTGATGTTGTGGACAGGACCTGGGGACGAAGACGGTCTCCTTTCTCTCGTGAGTGGAGGCTGGGAACCTTTCGCCCCACAGGTCCGGTACTTAAGAAAGGTCGAAAAAGGGGCCTGTTTTGGACACAGACACTTGTCCGACGCTAGTCCGACGCGAGTCCGACGCGGCGGGGACCCCCTGAGGGCTCACTCGGACCGAAGCCAGTCGATCAGCTTCTGCTCGGCGCGCTGTCGCCTCTTGTGGGTTCCTTCCAGGCTCAAGCCATGCTTTCGCACAAAATCCTCGACCGACAGGTCCTCCAAGCGCGTGGCGATGACGAGTTCGGCGTCAGCCGCCGAGAGAACCCCCTCTTTGGCAGCTCGTTCGACGACCAGAGCAGGGTTGTTCACGAATGGAGAGGCTCCGGCGGGCTCCAGATTGAAATCCGACCGTCGTGAAAGCTCCGCCCTCTTCTCCCGAATCGCTTCCCATAAGCGATGCTTGACCGCGTAGAAGAGGTTGCCCACGAGCTTTTCCTCCTCGGCTCGTCTGACCTCCTCCCAGAAGGCCGCCAGCATCTCGGATTCCAACTCGTCCGGGCTGAGAGGACACTCCCCGATTCTTCCTGCCAAATTGCGAAAGATGCCTATGAAGAGCCAGACCAGCAGGAGCCCGGCTTCGTCGTCGTCTTGCGCGGCCTCGGCGCAAACGGCAGCGATGACTCGGTTCTTTTCGTGCAGGAGGTCATCATTCCGGTTGCGGCAGAAGCGGATCAGCTCCTCGACACCCTCGAACCCCTCAAGGGCGGGCTGATCTTCCTTCCAACCCTGGAAGGCGTCCTCTATGCGGCTGTTCGCCCTGAGCCGCTCGAAATTCTTCTCAACCGTTCGCATCCAAGCCATACCAAGCAGCCTGAAGGGGCCGCGTCGGACTAACGTCGGAAAAGCGTCGGACTAACGTCGGAGCAAGCCCGCGAGCGATGTCAGCGCTTTAACTATCGAGATGCTTCGATCGCCCCGCCGACCTCCTCATGACTTTCTGCGTGATCCCATCTGGCGTGTGCTATCACCGAGAGTTGTGGATTCTCGGGTCCTGGCATGAAAGCGGTTTACCCCCGGTTTGATGAAAACCGAATCCGGACCTACCGTCTACAACTACAATCGTTAGCATCCGCTCCGGCCAACCAAGGGAACGAGAGATGGTCCCATGCTTTGAAAATCCGGTGGTCCCGTCCGCTGAAAGCGGCAATTCTGGATACCCATTGCACCGGAGCCAACTCTGCCACGAGCGGAGCTGAGATAATGAGCGGGTTCTTGGACAACATCCGTTCCGTATGCGGCGCTTTCGACTTTGGAGATGTGCCTACGTGGGTGGGTGCTATTGCAACTGGCGGGGCACTATGGTTCGCAGCCATCACATACCGCCGGGCAGTGGACAATCGTCGGAAGGAACAGGCAGGTCGAGTCTCGGTCATTCACCAACGGATTTCGTACCAGCAAAAGTCAAACCAACAAACGGGTCAGGTCGAGGAATCTGGGGAAGCCCTCGTACGAGTTGCCAATCGCAACCCTGTTTCGATCTATGACTGCGAGGTGTCGCTCCTCTCATGGGACTGGAAAGGCAGGTCGTCCAAGGCTCTGTCCTCCCTATGGGTGAGCAACATCCAGCCTGAGAGCGAAACTACGGAACTCGAATTTTCCGTTGCCCCACAGCCGAAACACTTGAAAAGGGATTGGGGACTCCCGCGACCGCCAATCCGTCTGACTTTCACCGATAACCACGGGAGCCGATGGCGCAGGTGGCCGGACGGCAAACTAGATCAATGAAGGACGGCGGCTAGGTTCCACGAATCATCGGAAGCCCTTGTAATGTGTCGGGGTTATAGGCACCTTATCAAGTCTTGATAAGTACCTCATAACTAGCTACACTTGTGCAGACATGGATCCAATTCGAAACCCTTACACCCCAGGGGCGGGATCGAGGCCTCCGGCCCTCACGGGCCGAGATGCCCAGCTTGACGCCTTCCGGATCCTGCTGGAACGCCTGCGCTTAGGCAAGCCCGAAAAGAGCATGATCGTCACCGGACTCAGGGGGGTCGGAAAAACCGTTTTGCTGAACACGTTCGAGAATATTGCGGAAGAGGCTGAATTCCGAACGGCGAAGACAGAGATCACGCACGAGACAGACTTTAAGCCTATGGTGGCCCGACTGGTGAGGCGCGCGTTGCTTTCCCTGAGCCCTCTTGAGCGGCTCAAGGAGCGAGCGCTTCGAGCAGCCGGGGTACTTAAGGCCTTCACGCTGAGACTTCCAGATGGTGCAGAAATCGGAATAGATGTGGAAGCTATAAGAGGTCAGGCCGACTCGGGGAGCTTGGGGGACGATCTTTCTGACCTTTTCGTGGCGCTCGGGCAGGCCGCCGAAGAGCATAAGACCGGTATCGCATTTCTGATAGATGAGATTCAGTTTCTCGATCGACCAGAGCTAGAAGCGCTGATCGCCGCCTTGCATCAAGTCGCCCAACGCTCTCTCCCTGTAACCCTTGTGGGTGCGGGTTTGCCTCAGCTACCGGCACTAGCTGGCGCTGCTAAGTCCTACGCGGAGCGCTTGTTCGACTTTCCGATGATCGGTCAGTTGGACTCGGAGGCCGCTCGGCAGGCCCTTGAACTACCAGCCGATGATGAGGGCGCGAGCTTCGAACCAGAGGCTACTAGCGAAATCTTGGAATACACGCAGGGCTACCCGTACTTTCTCCAGGAATACGGAAAACATGTTTGGAATTTGGCGACGGGTGACGCAATCACCCATCAGGACGCCCTCGACGCGAAGCCTCTCGTTGAGCAACAGCTCGACGAGAACTTCTTTCGCGTTCGAGTAGCGAGGGTGACACATGCGGAACTGAGGTATCTGGCCGCGATGGCAGATCTGGGTGAGGGACCTTATCGATCTGGAGAGATTGCAACCGGGCTTGGCCGACCGGGGCCGGAAAACGTAGCCCCCACACGAGCTCGACTTATCGAAAAGGGGCTTATCTTTAGCCCCTCTCACGGGCTCAATGAGTTCACCGTGCCGCAGTTCGACAAATTTATGAGGCGCACTCATCCGCTCGAGTCAATCGAGGAGTAGGTGGAGGCGTTTGATGGGTCTGGAACAAGTCTGCCGCGCGGTGCGCGCGCAATAAGCAGCTCCCTCTCGTGCGGGTGCCTCGTCAGATTCTCTACAAATTGAGAGGCGTTGGTGTTGTCAGCATGAATCCATATGTACCGAACACTATTGCCTAGTTGGAACTGCGCTCTTACGGTGCGGAAGGGTTTCTGCCATAGATCTCCTTTGCACCCTCCTTCACGTTTGAGTCTTTTCGGAAATCGTGCTTCCAGATGTACTGCTGTGCAAACCTTGGTTCTGAGGCGAATTGAACGATGTCGAAAAAAGTAACCATCCTGAGAGTAATCCGAGCCGTTGCTGTAGCAATCGGCGGCCTCCTCACCTGGACTGGATGGACTGGACCCGAGTTACTGAACGAGGTCGCAGAAACCGATCCACTTTCGTTTGTGTCTTCGGATTTGTTCCGCACGGGCCTAATGTTGGCCGGGCTCCTGATAATTGCCCTTTCTGTTTGGTCGCAGGAGCTCGGGTCCTGGGTTGGTGTCAGACGTGGGACTCGACGACCATCGACCCCAAGTCGCAGTCTCGACGCTGGCGTCGCGGCTGCCAGGCCCAGAGAGTCATCCCTGCCCACAAAGCCGAGTCTGCCGGAGTGGCCTCCCCACCCTAGCCACTGGCTAGAGGGCGGTGCGCTCATGTTGAGGATTCGTCCTGTCAGTTCTACCTGGGGAATCCTAAGGTGCGTATTGAAGCATCCATCTGGGATCAGCATAGGGAAGGAGGTGAAGATCCCTGTTGCGTCCATGGATATGGCTACGTCTGCGAGGTATCCAGATGAATTTGGCCCTCAGGCCCCCGCATTGACCGGAGGGCAGTATGAAGTGTCTTGGTCGAGGCCAGGCCATCAGTTTGAGGCTTCTGTCATTTATCGTTTCGAGCTTCCGGAGTGAACCTGCGCGAGTCACCCCAGCGGTTATAGGTACTGATTCCTTCCCGTGCTCAGCGAGGGTGGATCGCTGTCGGTTCGGGGTGAGTCCGTTCTGGTTTCCTTAGCCTTCTCATCAGTTCTTGCGTTTGCGGATCGGGGTCCTCACCGAGTTCATCGGCGAGAACCGACGTTAGTTTCTGATAACGAGTCCGTGCTGCGCTCGTACGGCCAAGTGATGCTTCGATCTTGATCGCCCTTCGGTAAAATTCCTCGCAAAGGGGATCGACCTCGATACCACGATTTAGCGCATGGACGGCCGACTCCACTTCTCCTTGAACCTCCAGCAGTTCCGCGAGTTTGAATGTTGCGTCAATAAAGAGACGCCGGTAGCGCTCACGGATAGGCTCGTTCCACGCATAGTATGTGTCGTCGCAGAAGTCTCCACGGTACAAGTCCAGGGCCAGGCGCAAGGTCGCAATTGAATCCCCGTTCTCAAGTTCGCGGGCCTTGTTGATGAGCGCCTCGAACGTCCACGCGTCCGACCACCAACGTCCCGACTCCAGAGCTATCAGATCGCCCGCGCGGGTTACGTAACCCTCGGACCACTTGTAGTCCTCCCCTCCGGCAACCTGTCGCCGAAGGTGGTAGATCGCATCTCTAAGTAGATGATCTCCGCTCTTTTTCTTGGAGTCTCGCCAAAACGTATCGATTATTCGATCCTTAGAAACACCATCCGGGTGAGCGATGAGATACGCGAGCAGCTCCTTTGATCTCGCTTTCCACCCATTGAGAGCCAGACTGTCGCGAGACACGAGAAAATTACCCAAGCAACGCGCCTCAACTGGTTCTCCGGCCTGGTGCTCATCGGGCGGACCGATCCGATCTATCAGCCGCGTGGTCATGACTGTGCGCGCTTCTCCGGCCGGCAACTCAACATGACCTTCCCCAAGTTCCTCGTCTTCGGAAATGTCGAGTACTTGCTCCGTCGATGCGCGCAGTTCTGACTCAAGTTCGCTCGACGGGCTCGGCTCCGGGCTCTCACTGATCGCCTCCACCTCGGGGAAGACCTGGATCTCGCGAGGCTCGGCATTCCGCGGGTGTGCAGCAAGGATGATCTCGATCACCTCTTCGACGGCGCCGTCATCGAGCAGGGTCGGGCGCAGTGGTTCGGAAGCTACGGGCACATCGGCAACAACTTCGATCGTGGAATCAACCTTAAGCTCGATTCGCGCGACAGACGGGCGCCACCCCGAGGCTAGGAGGGCGCATCCGTTGTTCAAGGTCTGGGCGGCAAGCCCATCGAGCACTCCGGTCAATGCGGCAGGTGGATCGCTCGCGACAACCAAGAGGGCGGGCCCAAACTCGTCCTGGTCTGAAGCCAGCCGTTCCCAAAGGTCTGAGAATCCTCCGTCGAGGAAGACCCGCGAGCGCCTCAGAATCTCTAGCTCGATCGCGCGTAGGGTCGCCTCGGCATCCTCCCAAGAGCTTGTTCGTTTGATGTGGGGCAATTCGACGCATCGACCAAACCCCTCGGGCGCGCCTAGTAAGTAGATCTCAACATCGTCCGGGCTGCGTCCGCCGACGCAGGCCAGCACAGATTGGATCATCAACCGGTGAGCATCTGGCCCGGTCATGGCCAGCGCCCCGGTCGCGAGGAGTCCAGCGTGCACTGCCCCTGCCGAACGCGTTGAACCAATGGGAATCAGAAGACCCTCCTCCAGAGCCGAGGGACGATCCATGCTCTGAACAAAAGGCTTCTTGATCTCCGCGCGCACGTATTTGTCCAGACGGGTAAAGGCGACGCGCGAGGTGGACTTCAGCTCCATCTCCCCCGCATCGTCGATCAGAAATGTTGCCCGATCCTTGTGCTCGGTCGCGCAAACAATCGGCGGCCATCTCCCCGACTGTTCCTTCCAGACGGCCGCTAGTTCTGCACCGGCGGATTCGAGAAGATCGGTCTCCGGGGAGAGACGGGCGCGACGAAGGTCGACTACAAGGGCCGGCTCGGCCGAATCTACTTTAGGTTCGCCGGGGATATAACGCCGTCGTCGTCGGAGCGCCACCACGGCCTGGGAAGCGAGAATGCCGGAGGCGAACGATGCCGCAAGCCCGGTGCCCGACGGAAGGTTCACGATCGGGTCAGGGAAGGGTTGGACAGGAGCATGAGGAGGGGAGATTGGGTCACGGGAGGGTTCGACGCCAGCAGGAGGAGGGGAGATTGGGGCGGTGTGTCCGTTGACCGAAGGGACCACCTCGATCGATCCAAGTTCAGTCGTTGATTGAACGGGCGCGGTCGTTGATTGAACGGGCGTACTCGATGTCGGTTCGGCCGCCCCGGGAAGCCATAGAACCCAGTTCGGCCGGATGAGGCGCGGGTTGTCGAGGACTCGGCCGTCAGAGAAGTGCCGGCCCTGGTTGAGCGCGTAAATCGCCTGCCATGAGCTACCCGAGCCGAGTTCACGTTCCGCTATCCGCCAAAGGGAATCACCCGGCCGGACAAGGTAAGAACGCGAAACTTCAGGTTGGTCACGGTCGTTCGGGACGTCCGCGCGTTGCATTGCTGTCTGAATGATGCCAGCTGCAGGCGTGGGGAAGACTCCGGGACCGGCTCTGGCCATGGAAATCGGGCCCAGCAACATAATGCCTCCGAGCGCGACATCGACGAGTTTGAGCAGCAGAGAGGGCGCCATGCGTGATGTCGCGGACATCAGTGCATTGCCGGCCGGCGATCCCCGCTGCACGAAGATGATCGCCGCCACCCTCAGGCTCGCGACAATAAAGAGGTATGCCCACAAGACCCACGTAAGAAGCCCAAGGCCTCGAATGACAGAATCGACCGACAGGAAAGAACCCGACAGAGTCTCCTTCACCTCTGATAGGTCCACGCGAAGCATGTGGGGCCTGCCCACGAGCACATTCAGAACAAAAGGCATGCCCACGAGCACGAGCACCAATCCGGCGAAAGAGAGAATGCGTTTCATTTCGATATCACTGCTTGAGATTCCCTAACCCGATAGGTCGCCGTTGCCGTCCGGCTGATACCGGGAAGCTCGATCCATGCCCCGCCGTCCACGCGATACCGGACCGCAAATGTAAAGCGCACATCGACCCCATACCCACCGGACGAGGCCCGCTGAAACACATGCCGGATCTGCGACCTCTCGGGATAGGCCGTGCCCGTTGTCGTCGCTGCGGCCGTAGATCCGTCTCCGAAGAACCACTCGTAATGAATGGCCCTCGCCTCGACCTCAACCGCTCTTCCGAGTGCGTCGGTCGAGTTGGTGATCGCCTCCCCTGAGTATCCTTCGATCCAGAACCACGACTCGGCGCCAACCAGACCCACGTCCGGGTTGATGCGGACATTTACTGTCGGCATTGGAATCTCGTCACGGAGGTGCTCGGCGACATCGCCCGGTGTCATCGAAATGCCCGCCCGGGGTTCGGAGTCTATCTTGCGCCACACTAGACCCACGTACTCGCCGTCACAGTAGAGAAAGAAATCCGTCTCACCTTGATGTGCCGCGTAAATGTCGACGTTGCTCGAGGTGACATTGGCGAGAACCGGTTCTAGCCGGCATTGCCTTCTCCGGGTCGCCTTGACTGAAGATGCCGCGGACACGCCACCCGCGCTATCGGCCTCAACGACGGCGGCATCCGGCGTCGTGTAGACAGTCGCGGTGGAGAGCCGCTTGTTCCGATAGCGAGCCTGCTGTTCATCATCGGCCGCCGCCCGAACTCCCATCAAAGGGAGAATTAAGGCTAAGGCTAAGGCGAGGGCGATCGATAGGCGATGATTTCGGCGACCTTCCATGTTCCTCCCTCCTTCTTTAGCGTGTAACTGTTGCGGACGGTTTCGTTTACTTCTGGGCCCACCGGTTTGCCAGTTTCCGGTTCGAGTTCGACCGATCGATCAAGGAAAGAGTCCTCGACGGTCGCTAGTGAATCGTGAGTAATAACAATGTGATAGTTGTGCTCGACCCGAATACGAATCGGTTCGTTCTTTGCGCGGCCTTCCTCAACTAGGGCGCGCGCTTGTGCGAGGGCCTCGCCGGTCATCGCATCGTCGAGGAGGGCGGGATCCAGCGTTTCGTTGGCCTTGGCCCATGCGTCCCAGAATCTTAGATAGGCCTTCTCGACCTGCAGCCGCTCCTCCGTCGCTGCGGGTGTCGGTGACTCGGACGGTCCGGGAGAGCGGTCCGGACTTTGCAACAGAAAGAAGCCAAGAGCCAATCCGCCGAGAATGACGGCCGTCATGACTCCGCCGACCAAGAGGGAGCGAGATTTGTTCTCCATCTCAGCCTTCGCTCCTCGGGCTCGCGGTCGCAAGCGCCCCAACGTCAAACCGTTTGACTCCTATCACCGACAGCAAGACGGTAGGGCTTTCCTCGGATAGCCGGACCGTAACTGAGGCGCTGTCGACCTCAACATCGGCGGCACCTTCGAACTCGGACTCTTGTAGGTAGCGACGAACGGCAACTCGCGCCCCGTCGGGGTCCAACTGAACAATCTCTCCTCCACTTCGGCGCAAGTCTTCCTCGTCGATGATCATGGCTCCGGCCCGGGCCGCGCCGTCGGCCAGGGTCTGTAAGTTGCGGCGTACCGAGAAAAGGACTCCGCCATCCACAACCAGCGCGGTTACCGCCATCAGGCCCAGAAGGGTTACGGCCACAAGGGGTGCAACCTGACCGGACTCGTCACCGACCCTTTCGAATCTCATCTCGACTTGTGCCTTTCTATGATCTCGGTGTGCCTTGCCGAGACGACGAACGAGCCGGGTAGGAGTCCGAAAGCCGGAAGATCGGCGAGCCTCACCCCGTAGGCCACTCTCACCGTCAGGGGCTCGCCGCGATTGAAATCCCCGGCATCGGTTGCGACCTCCAGCCGGCGAGGATCGAGACCGAGCCCGTCCGCGGCATCGGAAGCGCTTACCTCTCCCTTCGCCCGCGCTGAGACGGGATCGCTTGCATCAGACGCCGCCCTCGCCGCCTCGCGCGCAACCGACTCGACCGCAGACTTCGTCGAAACAATCCTCCCGGCGCCAACGATCACAGCGATCAGCAGCAGCAGAGCCGGCGCGATCATCACAAGTTCCAACGCCGCGGTGCCCTGGTCGTCTCGGAGTTTCACGGCCGTTCTCCCACAGGGCGGAATCGTTCCCGGTACGTCACTGCTTGGGCACGAAGACCGATGGACGTCAGCCCTGGGATCGGCAACAATCCGCGCATGTTCGCCTCTACCGTCGTTCTCACCGACTCGCTCGCGATGTTGACCTCCACCACGGTTCCCTCGGGAGCCGATCCCAAACCGGCGCGCATAACGTCGAACGCCCGCGCTTGACCCTCGTCCGGAGTTCCGTCCCCTGCTGCAGCCACCCTCGAAGCTTCAAGGGCGGCGGTCTGAACGACGTGTTGCGCGTGGTACCAGAGCCCGAACTGAAGCACGCCCAGCAAGAGCACCATTAGCACCGGCGCGACAATCGCCAATTCCAGAGCGACCTCGCCACGGTCGTCTATCCACTTCATCCGATTCCTCTCAAAACATCACCCATGCGTTGGAACACCTGGGCGATTCCTCCGAAGAAGTACTGGATCGCGAACAGGATCACGAGTACTGCAACGGCCGCTAGCACGGCGTACTCGACATAGACCTCTCCGCCATCGCCGGACACCCGGGACCAAAACCTCCACAACTTGAACCGCATCTCACCACCCCCCTTCACTATTTCGCCGTCACTTGCAGCAATTGCACGGCGGCCGGATACAAAACGAGCAGGAAGAAAGCCGGAAGGATCAAAAGACCGACCGGCAAGACCATCCGAGTCTGTGCCCGCTCGCCGGCTTCGACCAGTTCGATGCGGCGTCGCTCCCGGATAGAGCGCGCTTGAGCGCGAAGGACCTGCGAAACGGGGATCCCGTGGGACTGGGCGGACGCCAGCGCGCTCGCAAGGGGTTCGGCGTCGGCCAACCTGAGATCCTGTGCGAGTTGGGTGAGGGCCGTCGATGCCGGCTCGCCGCGTAGTCGGGTCTCACGAAGGGCTCGCCGTAGATATTCGAAGAAAGGACCTTCGGAGCGCCGCGACACCTCCTCGAGCGCGCCCTCAAGACCGAGCCCCGCCGAGACCGAAAGCGACACTAGATCCGCGAACCGCGCAAGGCCCTCGCGAAGTTCCCGCCGGCGCGCCTCCGCTTTGGAGCGAAGAATGGCATCCGGCATCAGAAAGCCCATGAGGCCTGCCGAGACCCAGATCCAGCTCGGAGTCTGCGGAAAAGCGCCGAGTGCTGCGGCCGCCGGTAGGAAGGCGAGGCCGAGAAGTCCGGTGGTAATCTTCTGGCCGAGGAACAGGCCGAGCCCTCCGGGGTCGCCGGTAGCCATCAGGCGCGAAGCTGTTTCTCCAAGATCGAGACCAAGACGGCGCGCAACCGCCAGAAGCGCCTCGCCGCCGCGCTCGATCAATGGGCGCAGGATCTCCTCGAAAATCCTCGTGCGGAAAGCTGGCACCCTCTCAGACGTTGTTTGCGGTGGGCGATCAGGCCGAAGAGCCTGAAGGCGCGAGGCAATGCTCGGGCGGGCGCGCCCTATCGGTTGCCCGGTGAGAACAAGAAGGATCCCGACCCCGAAGGTAAGTCCGACCATGAAAGCCGCGCCCATCTACCCGCTCCTTCCTTCGAGACGGGCCACCCGCAACATCGCCGCGTAGCCCAAACCGATAAGCGCGAAGGCAAACATTAGAACGAGCTGACCTTGCACTGCGTTGAATGGTGCGAGGTAAGCGGGATTGGAGTAACGAATTGCCAGGAGCAGCAGGAGCGGGATCGCCGCAACGATCCGAGCAGAGGATTTGGCTCTTGTCTGCCGCGCTCTCGCTTCACGAAGGGTCGCCGCTTTGGCGGACGTGGCCTCGGCAAGAGCGTCCAGAACGTCAGACGTGTTGCGCGCTCCCAGCTGTTCGCCGAGGAGGAGTGCGCCGGCAAGCAGTTCAGCGTCCTGCCCCAGTCGCGCTGCGAAGGTCGCGGTCCCCACGTCCATCCCGGACACCTTGGCGTCGGCGGCGAGTCTTCGAAGTTCAGACGCGATCGCGACCGGCGGCCTGGCGGCGGCCTGTGAGAGGGCGTCGTGAATTCCAATGCCGGAACGAATGGCGTCGCGAAGGCGCATGGCTAGTTCGGCGATTGCTTCCATCCGGCGGACTCGCTCTCGCTCTGCGCGTGCCCGGGCGACTAGCGCCGGGGCTAGCCCTCCAAGGATTGCTCCGGCAACTCCGGCCATTGGCCAGCGAGTCAGAAGGAAGGCGGTCGCCGCGCCAGCGATTGCACCAGCTCCCCGAGGACCGATTCGTGAGATCCACTTCCTCGGCTCAAGCTTGGCGTCCGGTCTTGTGAGCGCGTCGTATATAAAAAGGACGCCGAGAGCGAAGATGACCCCGAGGGCTAGCGCTTCCATGACGCGCTCCCGTTACCGTCGACCGAGCCGACAGCCAGCGGTTCATGAGGCCCGAACTCGGAATGTCGGTCATTCCACCTTGGGCGCAGGCCGGTCGCCGTGAGCTCTCCGCGCTCCAGCCGATATAGGTCGTTGGTCAGAACGCGGCCGCCTTCGAGCCCGGCGACCTCTGCTATCTGGACCACCCTGCGCTTGCCCGACTTGTCGAGTTCAAGATGCACGACTAGTTGGATCGTCTCGGCGATCATGTCGGCGGCGACCTCAGCCGGCACTTCCTCTTTGGCCATGAGCAAGTAGGTCCGAAGTTTGGTGATGGCCTGGCGGGCGTTGTTGGCGTGGATAGTCCCCATCGAACCTTCGTGGCCGGTGTTCATCGCCGAGAGCATGTCGAGCGCCTCGGGTCCGCGAACCTCACCGACAATGATTCGGCTTGGGCGCATGCGAAGAGCCGCCCGAACCAGCTCTCGAATCGAGACCTCCCCGACCCTTTCGGCGTTCGGCGGCCGGGCTTCAAGAGCCACGCAGTCCGCGAGCAGCTCCTCGAGCCGCAGCTCATTCGTCTCCTCCACAGTGACGACGCGCTCATTCACCGGGATCGCTCGGCCGAGGGCATTGAGTGTTGTGGTCTTGCCGGAGGCGGTGCCTCCAGAGACAAGGATGTTTACCCCGCTCTTGACAGCATCGGTGAGAAATCCGGCGGCCTCCCGCGTGACGGTGCCCAAAGTGATCAGATCGTCCAGAGTTTCGGCGACGAGGCGGTGACGTCGGATGGTGATGCAAACGTGTCGCGAGATCGGCGGCAGCATCGCATGCAGTCGCTCGCCGTCGGGCAGCCTTACGTCGATCGACGGCGAGGCATCATCGACACGACGGCCGGCGCGCGCTACGACGCGCGATACAAAGGTCCGCACTTCATCGTCGGAGGAAAAGCCCGGGTCGATCTCACGCTTTTCGCCCCCGGCCTGAACGACGAATGCCCGGTGCGGCGCGTTCACAGTGATTTCTTCCAGGCTCTCGTCGTCGAGATACGGCTGAAGGGGACCAAGGCGAAAGAAGAGGTCGAAGAGCCTGCGCTGGAGGCGCTTCTGCTCGGGTTCGGACAACGTTGCCTCTGACGAGTGGACGCGGCGACGGTTCTCCTTCTCGATCAGATCTTCGAGAACCTCTATCGCTTCTCTTTCCTCGCTCTCGGTCGGACGGATCAGGGACGACTCGGCCAGTTTTAAGCTAAGGGCTTCCCGGGCCTGCGCGATGAGTGAATCGATGCCGCTCATCGCGCAAACACTTTCTCGGTTCGCTCGTCGATCACTGCCAGCGTCTCCGCAGCCAGCGCACTGAAGGCCTTGGCGGCTGATCCGCGGTTGAGGGGCCGTTGTTGTGCAAGAGCCCTGCGCGCTTCTCGACGGTCGAGCGGGATCGTCCCGATTACTTTTGCCGACACTGCCTGCACGACCTCGGCGAGGTCGCCCGCGCGCCGCCACTCCCACCCGGTTATCACTGCGCCAACTTTGGCCTCGGCGACGCCCGATCTTTTGAGAGTTTCGATGGCTCGCTCTGCGCCGTAGGTGCCGATCATGTCGGGGCCGACCGCGATCAGTACGAGGTCCGCCTTCGTGAACAGATCGGCGGTTTGAGGGGAGACGCGGCCAAGGTCCGCCACGACGGTGCCGGGGGTTTCGCGGCAAGCGTCGAGGACCTTGCGGATCATTTCGACATCGGCGTCCTCTGCCCTTGGGAAACCACCAATACACAGGAGGTCTCCGCAAGGCTCTGCCTCGCGCAGAAGCGAGTCGGGGGAGGGCACTCTGCCCTCTAATCGCATCAGCGGGTAAAGACCACGCATTGGATCAAGCCCGAGATAAGCAGAAATATCGGCGCCCTGAGAGTCCAAGTCAATGAGCAGAGCCTCGCCGACCGAGGCCGCAATGGCAGCAGCGAGGTTGATCGCGACGAATGTACAACCCGGTGACCCCTTGCCACAGCCGACCGCGATCAGGCTCACGACTTAGCCCCCGAGAGAAGCACAAGATCGATCGACCCGGCGGATCGCGCTTCGGCAAGGTCGCGAGCTTCCTCCAAGCGCAGCCGGAGAGTAACGATCACGGCGCCGCCATCGGCGGCATCCCCCTGCCTTATAGAAAGGACGGGAACGTCGGTCAAGAGAAGTCTGGTGCTCGCGTTAGGACGGTCGGGCGAAGTCGAAGCGATCACGGCCACGTGGTCGCCGGGGCGCAGCTGCCCTCCCGCCGCGCGGTCGGGCTTTAAGGCGAGGCTCATCGCCACATACCCGGCGGGCAGCTTCGCCGTGTCCGCGACCGAGGATGAACTGAGAAGCTTCCCGGGCCAAAGCTGCTCGGCTGCGATCTTGCCGACGACCGCGTTCCTTCGCTTTTCGCCGAGGTAGGCCACTCCACCGGTTAACGAGATGCTCTCTACGCGCAGGTCCGACGCTTGGATAACCGAACCAGGCTCCACAGTGTGAGCGGCCACAAGGACCGACAATCTTGCCTCGGCTTTTCGAATAAGCGCGGTCGAGCCGATCAGCGAAAGCGCCATGAGAAAAATTCCAACCCCCACCCGAAGATCAATCCGGCGGAGCCTAGCGGCGGTGCGAGGAACGACGGCTTCAGCGGCCTGCATCAGAGCCCTCCTTCACATGAGTTGCCAGCAGTTTCAGAAACGCCTCTTCCGAGAGAGATTCCGGGTCGTAGCCCTTTCCCTGCACCTGGCCACTCCCAGCGAAGACTTGGTCTGTTGTGATGCGGACATCCGGTGATGAAGCAACGCCTCTTCTGTCTGGGAGGCTAGTCGGAACGGGCCCGCAGTTCTTCCCCCTTTTCGGTATTTGGAGGAAGAAATGGGGGGTAGTCCTAACACCAACCTTCGAGGTCATGCCTAGCTTCCTCCCGCTGGGCTATGGCCGCGGCCTCAGCGCGGTACCACGCGATGCCACTTTACGGCGGTAGCCGAAAAGCTTGAGGGCCTTTGCACAGCGGCCGCCATCCGGCAAATTGGGGGTAATGACTAACCCCTTTTTTTTGGCCGTTCTACCGGGTAGGGGGAAGAAATTGACGGACGAATCATGCAAAGTCGTCGAAGGAACTCGGGGAGAGGGAGAAGCAGATGAGAACACAGTCGAGGCGCATCACAATTCTTCTGACGGTCGTGCTGGTAGTCGTAGGAGTTATTGGCCTGTTTGCTCCGGCCGCTAGTGCAGAAGTTTGCGCGGAAGTGCGAATCTGGCAAGCGGGGAATTCAACCCCCGTGGGCGACTGCGTTACGGTGTTTGATGAGTGGGCTCATATTGGCGCCGGGGCCGATCCGACCGTTGACGGGTATGGCGCTGGCTTCAGTGTCCGCGTACCGAGGCCTGTCTGAACTTAAAAAAGTAGAGATGGGTGGTCTTGTGTGATTAGGTAATCGCCCCGCCTCGAAGCGCGAATCAGTCTTGGTCCGGCAACCTATCGACCATCTCGCACAAAGCCTGTTGGACGGCGGAATAATCACATTCGGCATTGGTCTCGATCCAGACCGGAACGATGATGTGGTGATCCCCAGGGGTTTTTGCCTCAAGCCTGGCGCGCAGTGAATTCTTCTTAACTTCCACGGATCCCGAAGCAGACCCCGGTGCGCCGCCGACCATCTGGTCTGTCGAGATATGCACCGACCGGGAACTTCTCTTGAAGATGGTCTCGCGTTGCCCGGCGTCCTGGATGCCAGCGTGCGGCGACCCTATGTGCCCTTGCCCTTGCCGGGCCGCGGCGGCTCCAGACGCATTCGGGCCATGAATGCTTCCGGCTGCGAGTAGCACGATCGCAACACCTGCGGCGATCAGACCCAGCAGCTGATTAATGAGAGGCGCACCGCTCGCGCCGGCTTGGACCAGCCCGTTCTCGCCGCGAAGGTTTGCAGCCCACTGTCGAAACCTGTTTCGAACACGCACCAGCAGCGGGGGACAGACCAATCCGAGTCTCTCCCGGCCCTCACTCGACAAGCGGCGGTACTCTTCGCGCAGTTTCACTCGCGCCCTCGAGAGCAGTTGCTCGACTGCGTGTTTGCCTACCCCGAGAAACTCAGCCAACTCTTTAGGGCTCCACTCGTCGAGGTAACGAAGACTGATCGCATTTCGCTGCGAGGGGGCGAGCCTTTTGAGGGCCAAGCCGAGGAGTTCCTTTTCCCCAAGTAGGTCGGCTGCGTCGTGTACGCTGGCAGCGCTCGGGACCCAAGTTTCGATGAGGGACTGCTCTTCGTGTTTGACACCAATAAACCGGCCGATCAGGTGCCCGGCGATGGTCTTGAGCCACGGCCACATGGGGCGCTTCGGATCGAAACCCTGCAGATACTTGAGCGCCTGAAGCAGGGTGTCCTGGGCGATGTCTTCCGATGCAGACCGATCGCCGACTCGTTGGAGGCAAAACCGGAATAGGCGAGTGTAGTAACGGTCGAATAGTTCCTCGAAAGCCTGCTCCTCTCCCTCCAGGTGGCGCCTGACCAGAGCACCATCCGAGATCTCTGAGATATCAACGGCCACTGTTAGCCCCTGGCTTCCGACTGCACCCTCGACCCGTCCGACGGCGGTAAGTGTACAATACCAGGGCCCTCGAGGACAAGGTCACAAGGAGCTCGAAAGTCCCGACTAACGGCCACCAAACTCCTGATTCGTGGCCACCAGAAATCTCGAACGGCGGCCAACTAAGCCAGAACAAGATTCTCTCGCGCAGACGAGGTCCGCAAACCAGCGTCCTCCCGAGCATTTACCCGGCGGTGACTTTGCCAGCCGGTGGAGACCATCTAGTTTTTGGATATCCAGATTTCGGTTCTAGCATCCGGCATGCCCAGGAGGGGTCATGCCCAAAGCGAAACGCAAGCGGAACTTCCAGAAGTACGAAGTCATCGGTCGCCTGCTCGCGGACCGCAGGAGAAAGCTTGGTATGACCCAGGCTCAGGTTGGAAAGCTCTTGAGGCGACCCCAGTCGTTCGTCTCAAACGTCGAGGCCGGGCAGCATCGGGTGGATGTTGTCGAGTTGCTCACCTTCGCCGAAGCGCTAAGTTTCGACCCGGCCCGGTTCGTTCGTCAACTTCGGGGGTCGCTCAGGTGAACCGACGCTCCCCATCTCGGACCGAGCGGATTACAATTTGAGGAAACGGGCAAGCTCGTCTGAGGTAACGACAAACGCCCCAAAATCTCTGCACCTGCGCCCAAGCTCCCGGTCCGAGGTGGCTACCACGGGTGCGAGCAAACCGGTTCCGATTTCCAACTCCGAGACGATGTAGTCGTCGGCCGATTCATCTTCAAGGGTGAATACTCGAAGGATCCCTCGGGCCTGAGGCATTGTTATCGATACGTCCTCCCGGCCGTCGTAAACGACCAGCACCCGGTTGCCAGTTCGGGCCTCGTAACCGGCTAGAGTCCGCTCCAACCTAAGGCGGCGGTCCCTCAGATTGCCAGTCAGCATGTGACCCAGAACCACGTTCCACCCATCGATCATCAAGATCAGCGGCTTTGCCTCCAGGACTGATCTGGATCCCCCGCTTCGATACCGCTCGTTTAGCTCACCTACTGACGGCGGCGGTCTTGAGGTACTGACCTCAAACAAACATCCAGCAGATATTGGAACCTGATCCGGCACTTTAGCTCGGATCATTCTCAGGTCGCGACGTGCGCGCAAAAATCGCCCTAGCAGACGCTCCCGCTCCAGAAGCAGGGTCCGACGTTCACGAGCGGTCTTCCGGAGTTCAGTCTTGAGTTTCGCAATCTGTTCGCTCAATTCGATCGCCTCTTCAGCGGCCGTGGCGACCTTCCTGTACGCATCCACCGCTTGCTGCTCGGCATCAACAGCTCTTTTGCTATGTGCTTCCTCGGAGCGCTCGGCCCCTATTAGCGCATGCTCCGCTCGCTTTCGAGATCGGCGTTCTTCCTCGAGTGCTCGGTGAAGGCCACTGACATCCAGATCGGAATCACTCGTCCCAATGAGGTTTCCTTGAGAGGGTGGATCAAATGCTTGCACCAACACTTGCTGCTTTGCCCAAACTGCAACCGCCTGCGCATCTGATCCTCGACCCGAAGCGAGAAGCAGGCAGACGAGGTGGTCGGGCTCGTCGTCCCGTCGCTCCAAATCATCAAGTACTTGTTCGAGAGAGAGCTTCTCGTACGTCCTTACACACGGAGCATGGGACAAATTGAATAGTTCAAAGACGGCTTGCGTAAAGAGCGCGTGCTGCCCAAGTTCTTTGAGGATCATCTTCTGCTGTTTTGAACCAACTTTCTGCGGACCTCCCATCCACGGAAGGAAGCGAGGAGGAACAGTCCGCTCCAGTCCCACCTGTGAGGCCCGTCTTAGTAGCGCAATCGCCGCAACGACGAGAGGACCCAGAAGCCAATCCGGGACTCCAAACCCGCTGCTGCTACCGTCTTCGGACTTCTTTTTGAGGTCGCGACCTTCAGAGCCAGCCTCCAGCAGCGGACACACCAGTCTTCTCGGAGGCTCCGTGATCGTTTGCTTCTCGAGGGCTCTTTCCAAGGCACGCTGCCTTTCGCGATCCGGCTGACCGATCCTGCTAAGCGATCTTCCGGCGGCCAGCCACTCGCTCATAATCGCCTGGCCTTTGGTCGCCGCATGAGCACGCGCACTCCTCGTCGTTGGGAAAGATCTAATCCTATCGCTCTATCCACTTTTTGGATATCGAGATTTCGGTTCCAGCGTGCGGCATGTATCCCAAGACGACCATGCCTAAACCGAAGCACATCCGCGACCTCAGCAATGACAAACTCATCGGCTGTGTGTTTACCGAAACACGTCTCCGGCAGGTGGGGATGTTGCAGGACGACCTAGCTCCGCTACTCGGCCCGGTCACACTCCTTCGTTTCCAGCGCGGCAGCCCGGTCGGCAGTGAGTCGACATCGTCGAGCTTCTGGCTTTCGCGCGAGCGCTTCGATTCGACCCGGGTCCGGTTTATCGGGAAGTGAAGGAAGACTTTTGGTCAATGACCCAAGGGACGCTGAGGTCCGGCCCTACGCAAGCTGGTTCAGGTCCCACCCTGACTAGACTCAATCGCGCTGGATCTACCGTTCCCTCGCGCATGACCCTTCAGGCCCTCGTTGCCCTAGCGGGTCCAAGTGTGGATCATCGGATTCGCCGATACCTGTAACGTCGGCGGAGAGCACTGTTCACGAACCTTCCCTTCGAAGGTGCCGCCTTGAACTCGCCAAACACTTTGAGGGGCACACCCAGGTATTCATAAACCGACCCGTTCCGAAACACCACCCGCAAAATGAGAGTCGCCTCGTCATAGCCGATGGCTTCTATGTTGGTAGAGGCCACCGGGATAATCTTCACGAAAGCCCCTCTCCTGCCATTCTATTGGCGATGGTTCGCGCGCCGTCGAAGCAGCTGCGAATTGGCTCCGGAATCTCATCCGCCACCTCGACGGCGTGCGCAAGCTTCAGACCTAAGGTTGCGGGATCCGTTCTAAAGGCCTGCAGCAGGGCGTCCTTAAACTTGCGCTGCTGATCGTGACGCATTTGCTCGAAGTCCTCACCCTTCCAAGACTGATCTCCGTCTCGCGGGTAGAAGGCATTTCCGACGCGGGCCCAGACTTCGTTGGAGAAGGCCTCTTCCAATTCCCGTGGTCCCACGAAGTGAACCTGAGTCTCAACATCGAAACCGTCAGCCAGAAGCTGCTCCTTCGAGAAGACGCGCCCCGACCCGGGAGCGGTCATCGCGTCCTCATCGACGAGGAACACCACGTTTCGCCGGCTTCGGTTGAGGAACTTGGCGAATAGGCGCGCTCCGCCGTTGCCCTCACCGTCTAGCTGTCGGATCCCTTCCGACCACATGCTCGCTCCCGTGTACAGTTCGTAGAGGCGGGGAAGCAAGGGCATCTCCGTGCGGCCCTCGACCACGAGGAAGCACCTTTCGTAGAACATAAGACTGTTCTCTAATCCCATCCCGGCCCCGAGCTGATAAAGGAAAAGTTCTTCAGCCTCAGGTCCGGACGGAACGTTCTCGATAACCGTATGCGCCGCCGAATCCAGCCGGTAACCGTTGAGCTTGTAGATGGGTACTCGGTTGACGAAGTTCAGCGAGTGGGTCGCCACGACCACTTGTACGCCCGGCCCTGCAAAACCGCGAATCAGATCGAAGAGTCTTCGTTGGGAGCCGTAGTCGAGGTGAAGGTCCGGCTCATCGAAGGCGAGGATGGTAGGGCGGACACCTTCGGCAATCCGCGTCCGGAGAATTTCCGAGTTCCATTCGTAGACTGCGAGCGTGACCTGGTTCCGAATCCCGAGTCCCCGCTTGGCCAAACTGATCGGTTGTCCGCTGCCCCCGATCAGCTCTAGCCCCGCGCCCTGATATCCCCGCTCGAAGTCCAGCCGGGGCGTCACCCGAACGTCTGCGATGTCCGGTCGGTACTTCGTCACGAGCGGCTTGAGTTGCGAGATGGCCTCATCCAGGACCGAACGGATCTCCCTTCCGATCTGCTCGAGCCGGTCTTGATAGTGGTCCGAGCGGATCTCCTGAGCGAAGACGCTGCGGAGGACAGTCGAGACGACTTGCTCGGGATCGAGATCGTTCGGATAGAGGGTAAGAATCGGGAGGCTTCGAAGGATCGCTGGTCCCACCTCCAGTTCGCACGGCCCCCATGAAAGATGTTCCTCCGCTGCGAGGATCGCCTGGATGAAGGAATCCTTTTGGTTGCGCGGACCCGCTACATTGATGACCTGCTCGTCGACGAACTGCCGCAGTTCTTGCAGCCGGAGCCCGTCGGCGTCGCGGTGGAGCCTCGGATCTTCAGGAGCTATGGCCACGATCTTGAGCCTCGACACCGTCGGCCCCTCTTCGGTGAGCGATCCTTTCCTGACAAGGTGCAGCGTGTCGCCATCGAACTTGGCGAGAGGCGCTGCGTTGCGAACCTGATCCATCTCAGCAGCGGTGACTCTCAACTTCACTTCTATGGCCAGTTCTGACTCGCGTTCGATCTCGTCGCTTTCCGCCCCTGCGCTGTCGCTGTGTGAAAAGTCTCCGACATCGAGGCTCCGGTTCCCGAGAAGAACGTCCAGCGCGTCGATGGTCGTGGTCTTGCCGCCATCGTTTTCACCGATGAGGACTGTGATGTCGGAAAACGGGATCCAGCCGGTTTCGTAAAGGCTACGAAAACGCTTTACTCTCAGGGCTATTAGTTCCATAACCTCTTCAGTACGAATGGATACCCGAAAAGTCGCGTGGTTTAGACGAGGGCCTAAGACTCAACGACTGGGGTGCAAGGGCCTGGATAGGGGAGCGCGTCAATTCAGCTCGGCGACGCGAGCAATTGCCTGGCTTCTTGGTTGGTGGGCTCTATGGTGAGCGCTTGCTTCAGGGCAGCCTCGGCCTTCTCCGACTCCCCGAGTGCCCGATAGAGCTTTCCGAGGTTGACCCAAGCGTCGGCGTAATCGGGCCGGATGCGTATAACCTCCTTCAACTCCTGAGCCGAGCGTAGACGGATCTCCCGGCTGTTAGTGGCGTTGCCCCACGAGTTGAGCATCAGCGCGTATTCGACGTGGACTGAGTAGTCGGCGGGGTCGTCGGCAACAATTCTGGCCCATAGGCGATCCGCCTCGGCGAATCTCTTGGCGTCAAGGGTCTCTCCCCAAGTGGCATACGTCCTGGCGCTGTTCATCAAGTAAAAGATGTTTCCCGGCTGGAGCCGTTGGGCTTCTCGATAACGGGCCAGCGCTTGGAGGAAGAGCCGTCTTTTTTCGACCCGACTCCCAGTGGAGCTCGCCTGCCTTTCCGAGAAGAAGCCAGCCAGCACTCGATAGGTCGGCTCGAGCGGATGGAGCTTGATCGCCTGCTGATAATTAGCGGCTACAACGTTCGACGGCGCTCTAGCATTTTGCAGAATCTGCGCATTTTGTGCCTTTATGTCGGCAAGAAAAGGGCGCGTCCCCACTGCAAGCAGGCCTGCGGCGATCATGGCAAGGACGGCATGGACCGGCCAAAGAGGGAAACCGTGCCGCACCGGAAATTCTTCTTGTGCAGGGCTGGGTCGGTTGTTCTTTCGAAGCCCGGGCCTTCCTTTTTGCTCGCGTTCGGCCAGCCTGCGATCGCGCGCAGCGGCCATTTTTGGATCGACTGCGGCGGTAATCCCTCCCAGGGCCACCCACCCCATCAGCGCCAGTGGAGGCACGTCTATAGAGAAGAACCCTTGGGCTAGATACCCTGCCAACACGCCAAGAAAAGTCGTCGCAAGAAGGCGCTCGTGGCCCTCGCGTCGCCGGGCTCCAATGTATCCATACCACCCGCCCAGACTCACCAGCAGAAGATAGGCGCCAACCCCCAACACTCCCGCGTTGGCGGCGTACTCGAGATAGATATTGTGGGGTTTGTCGGTCAGGATGGATCCCAGCCGGGCGCCGTCGGCCGCCGAACGGTATCTGGGATAGTTGACGAAATAGGTTTCCGGCCCGGTTCCCAGCAAGGGATGGTCTTTGAAGACACGCCAAGCCGCATCCCAATAATGGGTTCGGATGGTAAAGGTGTCGGTCCGAAGCGTCGTGGAGCGAGCCAGCGGTTCCGGCGGACGCTTGGACCCGGGATGCCATAGAACCAAGATCGCAGTCACCACCGCAAGCATCACTGCCGAAACAACGGCGGCTCTGGCCCATCTTGGAAGCCGGTCACGGTATACGAAGGCCATAGTGACCAAACCTGCACCCGCGGCGATCATGCCGCCCCGGGTCTGCGTGAACCACAGCGCCAACAGGTCTAGGCCCACGAAAGCGGTGAGCAGCACCTTGGAGATGGTGTGTTTGGCGGTGAGAGCCAGGTATAGGGAAAAGGGCACCGCAATCCCCAAGTAACCTCCGGCGAAGTTGGAGTTGCCCATGGTCCCCACGGGGAAGCTCGGAAGCTCGCCGTCGGGAGTCGCCCATCTGATCCAGTCGAGACCTGCGGCCTGGATCAGAACATAGCCGGCCATTAGGATCGAAGCTATCCCGGAGGCTCTGGCGATCTCCTTCAGATCATCGGGACGCTCCCAGTAGAGCCCCACGATCAACACCATGATGACGGCGTAAAGGATGAAAGGGATGAGGCCGCCGTAGCGATGGTAGAGCCCGATCAGTGAAACGAGGGAGTTTTGTGAAAAGACGGTGGCCAGCCCACATACTCCGAGGAAGGCGGCGGCGGCGTATATGATTCGCGACAGCGGAGGCCACACGCCTCGCTCCATCGACCAAGATAGCCAAGTCACCAACGCCAGAACGCCGAAAACCCATAAGACGGTGATCTTCGCCAAGTTGAAGGCATCGACGGTACGGCGATAAAAAACCAGCGGGGAGATGGAGATCGCAATGATAAGGCAGACGCGCCCGTAAACCTGATATCGCTGGAGAACCCACTCTCTCACCGGCTGTCCGCCCTCACCTCAGGGGCATTTCTCCCGAGGTAAACCTATGGGAACTCCAGGAACCTGTCAGCGCCGCTTGCCGCTGGGCGGGCTATGAGCGAGCTACGCCGGCGCAGCCACCAGAGGAAGGCCAGCAGGAACAAGGGTGCCCATCCCAAGGCCGCAGCTGTCCCGGATACCGGCTTGAACTCCCCTAGAACCAAGGGCAGCCGTGCGACAGCTTTGGCTCCTTTCTGGGAAACCGCACCAAGCCATTGACCCAACTGCCGAACCGGCGACTCGGCGAGAGCCTCAGAGGCGCTCAAGGCCTCCGCAAGCCAACGATCCAGGTATGGGACGGGAGGCACTGCGGGCCCTCCACCAGGATGGATCTCGAAGTGTAGATGCGGAGGGGTGCCAGCGGCGTTGCCGCTGGTCCCCACGAAACCCAGAACCTGACCCGGGCTAACGGTCATGCCGTCCACCAGGCGCGGTGCGAAGCTTTGAAGGTGGGCGTAAAAGTAATAAGTGCGGTCCGAGGCGACAAGCTTCACCGCGTAACCCGAAATCCCTCCCGTGGTCAACTCTACGGTCCCGGCCGATGAAGCGATCACCGATGTCCCTTGATCCGCGAAGATGTCGGTTCCCTCGTGGGAACGAAGGTAGGGTTCGGATCCCCTCGGCTGTCCCCAGTCGTCTGAATAGTTCGCCTCGCCCGCGACCGGGAAGGGGGCAAGTATCCTTGCAACTGTATAAGGCAGCGCCCCGATCGAGCGCATGATCTCCAAGATCCTGAAGGTGGAGCGGCCTCCGGGAGCGCGGAGGTATCCGCCCGGGTCATTCCGCCCGCCCCAGGTAGCCCGGGCAGCAAACCCGAACTCATCCAACCCTGCCCCGACCCCATCTGGTGAAGTTGGGGGGGCCACGTTCAGAGCGGGGACGGAGCCCGGCAGAACGACGGGAGGGGGGGCGATCTTCGGCGGGGTTACGCCAATCGGTTGACCGGGTATTGCTTCAGAGCCGCCACCGCTCCCCGTCGTTGGAGGCGGTGAGTCGGCCGGAGCCGGCGCCGGCGCGGGCGTGGCAGTAGACGTAGGCGTAGGTGTCGGGGATGGTTCTTCCGGGGGGAAGAGGATTTCTGTCGGATCCGGCACCGGTGTTGGAATGGGGAGCGGAAGCGGGTCCCCGGGAATTGGAAGCAGCTCCTCCTCAATAGGAAGCAGCGCGAGCCCCCGCCCCATGGATAGTGCCGAGACAACGAGCGCGACTCCGCAGACTATCGAGAGCCGTTTCTTCCTTTTTGCCTTACGGTTGTTCCTAGCTAGATAATTCATTCTTTGCTCCTTCTATGTGTACTTTACCTAGTTCATACGGGCTATTGTTAGGGTCGCGAGGGTCAAAACTGGTGTCCCTCTTTGTCCAAATTTGCGGCCCTGGGAGGACACCGCTTATCTCTTGCTTTCTTCACGAGTTCTCCCCTTTAGTTTTCTTGGGTGTCTTCGGCCTTCGGCCTTTCGGCACTCCGTTCGAAGATGGCTTGGAATCATCAGCGGCCTCCGCGGACGAATCCCCCAGATAAGCGGACAGCAGATCCGGCGACGCCAGAAGCTCGGCGCTCTTTCCTTCCAGCGCGACCTCTCCTTTGGCAAGTACATAGGCGCGATCGGTGTTGCGCAGGGCCATGTGCACAAACTGCTCGACCACCAAGACCGCGGTTCCCTGCCGGTTCACTTCGTCGATCGCATTGAAGAGTTGTGCCACGATTTTGGGCGCTAGGCCGAGGGACAGCTCGTCGACCAGTAGCAGCCGCGGCTCGCACATGAGCGCCCGTCCGAAGGTGAGCATCTGCTGCTCTCCACCAGAAAGTGTCGAGGCTTGCTGGGAGGATCGCTCCCTGAGGCGCGGAAACATGTCGAATACCCGCTCAAGCCGTTCGGATAGGAGCTTCTTCTGGCGGCGCCGGCTCCAATGGCCTAGGACGAGGTTCTCATGGACTGTGAGGTCGGGAAACAGCTCCCTTCCCTCGGGCATGTGGGCGACGCCAAGACGCACCACCTTCTGGGCGGGAAGTCGTCCGATCTCCTTTCCTTCCAGCAGGATTTCGCCTCGCGCCGGTGAGAGCATCCCGGAGATCGCCCGAAGGGTAGTCGTCTTGCCAGCGCCGTTAGAGCCCAGGAGCGCTACCTTCTCTCCCTCGCCCACTTCTAGCGACACCCCGCGGAGCGCCTGCACCGGCCCGTAGAAAACGTCGGCCTCTTTGACCTGCAGCATCAGGAGCGAACCTCCGCCTTGGCGCGAGCGGTCGCATCTTCGCCCTGCTCGTCCGGCGCCTCTTCGCCGCCCAAGTAGGCGGCAATCACTTTGGGATCTCGCTGTATATCCGCCGGGGTTCCCTCGGCGATGATCCGCCCCTGGTCAAGAACATAGATGTAATCGCAGACGCCGGTCACCATCCTCACGTCGTGCTCGATAAGAAGCACGGTCACGCCAAGGGCGCGCATTCCTTTGATCACCTCTGAGAGACGGTCGGTCTCGGCCTCGTTCAAGCCCGAAGCGGGCTCGTCCAAGAGCAACAGACGCGCGCCGGTGGCCAGGGCTCGCCCCAGCTCCACCATGCGCAGCACCCCGAACGGGAGCCCTCTCACCGGAAGCGGCGCCTCTTCTTCGAGGTCCAAAAGCGTGAGCACCTTGCGCACGCGGTCCCTCGACCTTTCCTCGGCGATGAGCGTCGCCCGCGAGGCGACCAGATTGGAGACGAAACCCGAGCGGTCGTTCATGTGAGTGCCTACGAGTAGGTTGTCGAAAACGGTGAGCCCCGCGAAAAGCTGAAGGACCTGGAAGGTGCGGGCTACCCCGAGCCGAGCCCTAAGGTTCGGCGATAAAGAGGTGGCGTCGTGGCCGTGAAGTCGAATTGCGCCCGAGGCAGGATCGTTGAGCCCGAGGATGGCGTTGAAAAGAGTCGTCTTCCCTGCGCCGTTGGGACCGATCAGTCCTACGATCTCGCCGTCTCTTACGGTAAGCGATGCGTCGTTAACCGCGGTCAATCCGCCGAACCGAACGGTCACGGTCTCGGCCTCAAGCAGAGGACGCCGGTCACCGCGCTTGATCGGGAGATTTAAGGACTTGCCCGCCAGCTCGGACAGCTTGAGCACGCGGGAACCGTCTCCCAAAGAAATGGTTTGTACCGGCCCGGCCGCCGACACGAATGCAGACTTGGCGTCCGCGAACCAGTCCTCCGCGGCGCCGGGGCGCGGGGCGTGCGGCTTGGGACGAAGGCGAGATAGAAGCGGGACATTCTTGTATGCGGCGCCGATTGCGCGCCCGAGTAAAAGGAATATTGCACCGAAGATCCTTGACGCGCCTGCAAGCGCCTTCCCCACCGCAAGCACGACCGGCCGAAACACCCATGCGGCAGGCCGGAGGGCGGGGAGAACCGTCCCGGCCGCGCGGTAAAGCGCAGCTTTGTGGCGGTCCAAAACTCTGCCCACCGACCCTGGGATGGCCGCAAGCCCTCCTGGGTAGGTCAGAAGCACAATTGCCAAAAGCCCGGTCGAGACCACATCAAGCCAGCCGGTCAAAAAGGTAAACCGCAAGAACAGTAAGTTGAGCGAGGCGAACAGCGCCCCGGAGACGATCGCTCCGCCGAGGCTCCCGAGCCCTCCGACCACCGCGATCGCGAGATACTGAAGGGAGACGGTGAAGACGAACTGCCCTGGGACGACCGCGCGTTGCTGGGTCATGATCAGGTTTCCCGCGATTCCGGCGATGGTCCCTGCCAGGGCGAAGGCGATGAGCTTGTAGCGAGTAACGTCGATCCCGAGCGATGCGGCGGCCATCTCCGATCCACGCACCGCGAAAAACGCCCGCCCGATCTTCGTGTCTTTTAGGTTGGCGAGGGCGAACACAACGAGAATCAGGACTGCAGCCATCACGTAATAGAGGGTCTTGCTGCTGTTGAGGTCGAGCGTGGGGTAGCCTCCCGGCCTTCCCAGCCGTTGGCCGGGGATGGTGGATGTGCCCGTCTGCGCTCCCATCCATGGGGTCCGGAACAAGAAGGTGTCGGTCATCCAAGCAAATACCAGCGTAGCCACCGCCAGGTAGAGCCCGCGGACCCGAAGCGCCACCAAACCAAGCACCCCCGCTACAAGCCCCGCTGCCGCCGCCCCAATCACCAGGCTCAAGGGAAACCCGATGCCAGTCGCACGCACCGCGATCCCGCTCACCAGCGCCCCGATCCCTACGAAGCTTGCCTGAGCCAGGGAGATTTGACCAACCCAGCCGGTAAGAACCACCACCGAGATCGCTGCGAGCGCCAGCGAAATCGCAAGTAGGGTCGTGCCGAGCATCGAGAAAGAGGCGAAGTGCGGCCAGAAAACCATCGCTATCGCGACCAGCGCAAATACCGGCCCCATCCCGCGGCGGCGGCGCTTGCCGAAAGACGAACCCGCAGCCACCAGGCCCCCCTCTGCCGCCTCCACACCCACTATCCGCCGGCCTCTGAGCGCCATTACGACCAGAACGAGAAGGGTCAACACCAATTGGGGGGATCCGGAGGAGCCCATGACCCCTCCAATCAGCGGAAGATTCCCCATCAACGGGACCAGGCCGAAGGCGAGGCCGGCCACCACCGCGCCGACCAGGGCCCCCGGAAGGCTCAAGAGCCCTCCTATCAGAGCCGCTACAAATCCCGGAAGAACCTGCAGCGAGAGTGTGTAGGGGTCAAGGTTAGTGACGGAGGCAAGAAGTACCCCGGCAAGGGCCGCCATTCCTCCTCCAAGGGCCCAAGCCGCCGAGGCGGCCCGGTCGGGGTCGATCCCCATAAGCGCTGCCGCCCGCCGGTTCCCCGCCGCCCCTCGCATGGCAAGTCCCCAGTCTGTGAAGCGAAAAAAGGCAAAGAGTGCGAGCGAAACGACGACGGCGGCGCCCAGGAGCCCCAGCTCCCCATAGCGAACCCCCGCCTGCCCTATGTTTATGCGGCCGTCCGGGAACACGGCAGGCGCCAGGAGCGGAGTGTTGCCCCAAATGCTCGCGGCCAAAGTGATGAGAAGCCCCGTCACCGCCACCGTCCCCACCGTCTGTGCGGTGGGCCCCTGCCTGCGGAGTCTGCGGACGAAAGTATGCTCCACCCACACACCCAGAGCTGCTCCGCAAACAACTGCCACGGGAAGCGCAACCGTCATCGGCTTACCCGCCTTGACAATCGCGTAAGCAAGGTACGCAGGAATCATTGCCATTGCGCCGTGAGCAAGGTTAAGAACGCGCGAAGCCCGGTAGATCAGCGAGATTCCCAGCGAGAACAGGGCATAGGCGCCAATCAGCGGGATCGAGAGGAGCGCATAGGTGAGCAGGAGCGACATCTTATGGCAGCGGCACCCCTGCGGCCGTTCCCTGGGGGTTGGGGTCTACAGTTATGTCCTTTTCCCGACAACAACTGAAGGTCCCCTGGTATTGAAACTCAAACGCCCTCATGGTAGCGGCCGGGAAGTGGTTACCCGCGCTCCAAGCGAGCGTACCTTGCAGCGATGTGGTTCCACTTAAAGAAAGGGAGTTGAGAGCGTCTCGGAGCGCCGGACGGGTAAGCGGCCCCCCCACATTCCTGAGGGCCTTTATCAGAACCTGCATCCCGAGGTAGGCACCCTCGGTGAACTGGTTGTACGGATCTGCCGTCGTACTGATCGACTCCAGGTCGGTCACGAAGTCGCGCACCGCAGCATCGTTCTTGTAGGTCTCGATGTAAGGCTTGTAGCCGCTCCACACCCACATACCGTGGCATTTGACCTGGCAGGCGGACCCGAAGGCCCTGGTGAACAGCGGCTGGCCGGCGCCGACTCCGTAGGTCACCTGCGAGGGCTGCGGTCCACTCGAATTCATCCAGGCAAGCGCGGTCGCCGGCTCCAGGAACAAAGCCACGAACTTGCCCTTTTGGAAATTTTGGACCTGGGTCCCGTAGCTCGATTGTCCGGCAACGACTCCACAAAAGCTCGTGCCGAGTTCTGAGGAGATTCTGCTGCACCCGTGGGCTGAGCTATAGCCGGGGACGCTGCTCCCGGTGATTCGCTTCACCTCATTGTTGAACGCCTCAGCGGCTTCCGCCCCAAAGCGATAGTTGTTGTCGAAGACGATGCTGTAGCTTGAGGATTTAGTCGCGTCAGGGTCAGACGCAGCACTCATCCGGTTGTAGGCGTTGAGGGCCATTATCCGCGCCGAAGAAGCCGAGGAGACCGCCACCGGCCAGTCCCAGCCCTCCAAGTGCTCGCCGACCAGCATCCCGCCTGTGCCGACGACCGGGATTGGGCCTTTCGGGTTGTTGGATCCGTTAATGTCACCGCTCTTGATTGCCAGTCGAAGCCCCTCAGATTGGGGGACAACCGCAAGGGCAAAGGTGGGGCCGCCGACAGCGGAGGTCCCTTCGATGAAGTTTTTGATGAGACCCAGTCCGAGCTGCGGCTCCTCCCATTTGGTGGAGCGGTAGTTCATCACCAACTCCCGGCCGCAGATCTTTCCAGCCTTGATCCTGGCCGCCTCCATCCCGAGAGACATCTCTCCCAGGAAGTCTTTGCCGATACCGTCCTGGACCGTGGCGACGCCAAGGACGATCTTCGAACTGGTGACCCCGGTGGCGGTGGCTCCACCGCTGCATCCAGTGCCCGTTCCACCGCCTGAGGTGCCACCTGAGGAGCCGCCCCCTGTGGAGGATCCCGCCCCGCCGGTCCCCGCCGCTCCGGCCAAAAGAGCCCCGGAGCCCGAAGTTCCGCCCGTCCCGGCAGTCGCCGTGCTTCCTGCGCTCCCGGGATGCCGAACTGTCCGGTAGCCGATAACGTTGCCCTTCGAGTCACGGACCTCCTCAACGGTGGCCCCCGGATCGCCGAGGGCAACTTTCTCCGCCTCTTCCTTGCTTAAAAGAGGGCCAGCTGAAGTCGATATCGACTCCGAAGGCACGACCTGGATAACCGAGATCGCGCCGAGGAGGCCCCCCGCGAGAAATACTGCCGCCAGTTTCATCCAGAGCGGACCGGACGCCTTGTTAAGCCAGGACGTCCTTGTCGCTGCCTGCTCGATAGTAACCGCGTCCTGACTCACGAGCTGCCTAGTGCGGGGCTGGCAATGGTTCGAGCCAGCAAGCTCCGACGCCAGAGCATCGAGGCTGCCGCCACGAACAGCAGCAGGATCCCTGCAAAAAGGGCCGCTTCTTGAGGGTAGCGGACGATAAACTTGAAGGCGTCGACCGGCGCACGGAAGATCTTCTCCGGGAGGGTCCCGCCGCGCGTGTAGACCGGCTGGGCCTGCAAGGTCGGTGCAGGCGCCGAAGCTTGCGGCTTCTCGTACTCAACAACTGTCTCTGTGTCGGGGGTAGGGTTCACACTCACGCTGCCCGAAGACGCAAGAACGCCGTTCCTAAAGACGATCGCCGCCGCCTGCCCGGGGCCGAGATCTAAGGCGAGGTCCTCGGCGGTCTTGTACCCGGCAGGGGCAGTACCTTGGTGCACTACATACGAGCCTGGGCGAACAATGATGAGGGGGCCCTCGGAGGAGTCAAGGGTTCCCAACTCGGTCGGCAGACACCTTTCCTCTTCCTCCTCCCGGCACTCCGGGATCACCTCGATTAGCGACCCATTAGGAGAAGCAACGTCGGCGGACCTAAAGATGCAAATTCCGGTGGCATTGGTAGTGCAGGAAGCCAGCTTCGTCCTGCCGGCAGTCGAAGCCCCGCCCTCGTAGGTCTCGAAAACGCTTCCCGCGAGAGGTTTGGGAGGCAGCGCGTCGTCGCTTAGCGCGATCAGGATCCCAGCGATACCGAGGGCGTTGGTAAACGACGCCTTGGCCACTTGTCCGGGAAGCTCCAGAGTCACCGCCGCGTCTTGTTCGGCCACGAGGTAGTCGCGAGGCGCTTGCTTCTGGTGGATGACATAAGTGCCAAAAGGCACCTCAACGACCGTGTTTGTGGGGCCTTGGGTTTGCGATGCCAGAGTTAAGGGACAGGCACCCTCCTCGTCGGTGGAACAGGTGGCGAATAAGAGGTCGCCATCACCCACCTTCTCGTCGCCATTGTCGGCGAAGACCTCGAAAACCCCACCTTGCAGCGGCTTCTTGGTTGCGGCATCGGCCAATGTGATCTCTATTGACCCGATTGCCCGCAGGTTCACGAAGTCGACGGTGTAGGCGAACTCGGGCTCGATGGTGAACGGCCGGTCTTCCACCGGAGGGTAGTCCGGACCGGTGGCGTAGCCGGGCGGCGCCGCCGCCTGATGGATGACGTAATCGCCCGGTGAGAGTTCGAACTGACAATTCCCCGATCCGTCACCGGATACACATGTCGCCGCCCCACCGTCAGGAATCTCGGCGAGCATGTCCACGATCGGATCCAGGACTCCGTCGGAGTTGGTGTCGGAATAGACTTTGAAGAGGCCTCCCGAGAGCGCGTATGCGGGATCCCAGGCATCAGGATCCTGCACCCTGTCGCCCAACCTAATAGTGAGAGACCCGGGGGGAGGCAGGCATTGCTTACCGACGATACTGTTCGGCTCGGGGCACGAGATCGTGTAAATGGAGCTGGCCTGAACGGCTGCGAACTGCATGACCAGGCGCGACTTTTCTGCCGAGTCGTTGAAAACTACGACCTCCAGGGCAGGTGCGGGACGTTTGTTGTTCTCATCCGAAAAGCTGGTGCCCTGGTTGAGAACCGTCTCCCCTTCCCTGAAATCGCCCTCGCTCTGGCGTATCCCCGAGAATGCGCCCTTGGGAGTCTTGGTCAGTTCAGGTTCGGGGAGCCTTATTCTCATCCTGACCCCAAGCGACTCGTTCATCGCGGCGATGAGTTGGTCGCAGGAGTTTCTTTTCACAAGGGAGCTTTCCTCGCAAGCCTCGACTGTTTGAGTCGTGCCGGAGGAATCTTTGAGTATCACGCCCTCGAGCCGCCGCCGCCAGCCCCGGTCCGCGCTGCCCGGCAACCCGTGGGCGATGGTCCACGCTTCATTTACTATCCGGCCGATCGTTATCGACCCCTGCCCGGGTACCGACAGCTCTACGCCTTTCGCGACAGCGCGGACGCTGGTGACGGTGCCGGTTACCGTATCGCGGAAGACCGAGACATCGGTCGACGCGGAACGGACAGACACTCCCTCTGCAGAGAAGACCTCCCCGTAGAAAGAGGATGCTGAAGCCGAACTGTTGGAGGAGCTACAGGTTACCCGAGACTCCCCAGCTGGGGCGGTCACGGTGTCAGTCGGCTTTGCTTGCGGGTCGGCACATAAGGCGGGAGACCAGGGCCAATCTCTAGCGGTCTGGGTTGGCTGCCGGGTCTGCCAGTCCGACGCAGTGTTACTGTCCAAAATCAACGACTGGGCCGTCGCTACCGCCCCACTCTCCCGGACATCTACCTCGGGCACTCGAGCAGCGATGAATCCTCGGTCTGCGGGGTTTAAACTTTGGTCCGAGGCCGCCCCCAGGCATGCACCGGCGATCCCGGACGATTCGAGGCCTCCGCAGCCGCCCACTAAGAGACTTCGGACCCCAAAGCCGCCCGCCGTTCCCGCAAAAACAGTCCGCGTGTATGAGTTTTCGGCAACATCCGCCGTCAGGGCGTCGTAACCCGTCGGCAGGGGGTCCACCGAGGCAGTCTCGTCTAAGAGAACCTGGACACCATCCTGCTGCGATCCCACCCCAAATCCTGCCGGGACGTCTGTCCTCGTGACTACAAACAGGCGGTTAGTTTCGGGGTCGACCAAATACTGTTGGTACTGCCTGGGATGGAATCCCGAAAATGCCCTGCCGTTGGGCAATGGGGTGGCTCGTCCATCGAACACCCGGATACCCTCTAGGTCGCCGTCCATGCTGTAGACGTGGCCGTTTGCCTGGTTGACCGACATCCCCAGGTTGCGGTTGTCGTCGTTGGCGGCGAACCCCACCCAGGCCGAGAGCTTGCCGTCGAACACCCAGACTCCTGGGGTCCTGGCCGATACCGAGAGCATGAAAAAGCGCTCAGAGACGAAGTCGAAGTCGGCAAGGCCGTTGAGCTGGCCGTTATCCCCCCCTGTGCTGCTGCCGCCAAAATAGCTGCCCGATATCGGGAAGAACTCGACCGGAAACGAAGCGGCGGCGGTCTGGTCGGCCGTGGGGGTGATCCGCAGGCGCACCAGCCCCGACTCCCCCGGTTGGCCGTCCTTCTTGACGCAGGCAAAGTAAAGGGCAGGCATGGTCTCGCTCTTGTTGCGGGTTATGAAGGCTGCGCTGACCCAGTTGTTCATTGGGTAGGCGCACTGAGCGACCGGACGGACCCAGGCAACGGTCTTCGACGGATCGGGATCGGTGGCGCCGGCGGTTTCAACCTTGATAGCCAGTACCACACTCGCGGCCACGACCACCGGCACCCCGGCGGCTATCAAAGGACTATACACAGCCTGGGAGACAGTCATATTGCCCACCACATACAGCCGGTCGTCCTGGGAAGAGTAGTTGATCCCCAGAGGGGCAAACCCGGGAAGCATTGTTCGAAGGTTCCAACCCAGCGAAAGAGTTAGCCCCTCCTGCTGCGGGGTAGCCGGGTCGTCTGGTGAGAGATCCAGTATGTTGATTAAAGGATCCGCCTGGACACTGTTCTGCTGCATAAAGAACACTCGAGGATGGCGATTACCTATCGCTTGTCCGGAATCGTCGTCCAAAGCTACCGAGTTTCGCCTAGATAAGTTAAGGTGGGTACCAGCAGGGAAAGGTGCAGAGGATCGCAACAGTCCCGGTATCGCCTGGTTAAGGTCGTACTCCACAGCTCTCCCGGCGCTTCCAAGCGACGGAAACGAATAAAGGCGCCGGTTTGCTGGGTCGATAACCGTATTCGCGTAAGCGCCAGCCTGAAGTGCCCAATCCGGCGGTGAAAGCCATCCCAGGCGCCTGAGCCCTCCTTCTACTTCCGGATCCGTTTGGGCGACGGCGACTCCACCAGGCGGCATCGTTGAAAGAGTGGTAAAGAGGACGGCAAGCAGGACCCCAGCAGCGCGATGGGCGCGGGAAGGACGGCCTTTCAGCGAGCGGCCAGCCGCTTGCCTGTTGGTCGAATCCCTATCCGCGCCCATCATCGCCTCTGTTTCTGCTAATCGCCAGGCAACCCTTCTAGAGGTGGTTGCCGACGATAAGGTCCGTTCCAACCACAGTGGCCGTCTGAGGGCCGCCGGCGCACCAATCATCGTCATCCGGCGTAGGATCCGTCGGAGTGAACACAGCCGTGGCCGTATCGGGCACATCGGTAAGCACCCTCACCCGGCGTGGAGGGTCTGCGAAGGTGAGATCCACCGTGGCCCTGGTGGTGATGGTGGCCGCCGTTCCAATCCGCACCCAACTGAACTTGAAGTGGATGTGGATGTCAATCACGGTTCGCGTGCCGTATAGCCCCGTCGCGTCTCCATCTATCCAACCCTCTCCGTCGGCAGTCCCCGACAAGCACTCTGGGGGCTCGTCATAGGTGAAGCTCGCCGTCATGGTGTCGCTAGCAAAGACCGCCGCCCACGCGGTGCCCCCGACAGTTGGGGTAACGCCGTCGAGTGAACCGCTGGCCGTGCCCGTGAACTGACCGCCTGTCCCGGTGGGGTCAGGGAACTCGGGCAGGGTGGCGGTTCCCGTGAAGGTCACCGTGCCTCCTCCGAGCCCGTGGGAGGCCAGAGCCGGTGAGGCCCCGGTCAGTACCAGCGTCGGCACGGTCATGAGCGCCACGATTACCGCCCTCGATACCATGCTTGCTGCCTTACGGTTGTTTCTAATCGCTGCTATCAAATTCACTTGATCTACTCCTTTCCGAGTCGAACAAACGGCTCGGTCCGAGTTATGAAGTTGCCCCTATGGTTCTCATGTATTTTCCTAGTTCATTCGGGCCATACGCTAGGGCCACGGGGGTCAAAACTTGTGTCCCTTTTGGTCCAGATTTACGGCCCTCGGGGGACACGATCCGTTCCGAGACCTCGCGTCGCCGCGTACACCGCCGCCTCGACCCGGTCCTTTAAGTGGAGCTTTGCGTAGATGTCTTCGACTCGTCGTTTGAGAGTCCGCTCGCCCAGATGAAGCCGGGCTGCGATTTCCTTGTTGCCCTCGCCGCGAGCGATTCCTGCCAGGACCTCGCGCTCGATGTCGCTCAAGGACATCTCGGAACTGGCGTCCTCCAGGTCGTCGATAAACCGTCTGGCCAGGTCTACGGGGATCACGAAATGACCACGGTGGACGGAGCGCACTGCGTCGGCGATCAACTCGATCCCTTTGTCTTTCGTGATGTAGCCCATGGCGCCGGCGCGAAGTGCAAGAAAAAGGTCTCGCTCCTCGTCCTTGACGGTAAGCACCACAACCTTGGTCGTCGGGGAAGCCGCCCGTACGCGACGCGTGGTTTCGATTCCGTCAATTCCCGGCATGACGACGTCCATCAGCACGATGTCCGGGAGACGCTCCCGGACCATTCCTACAGCCTCCTTTCCGCTCGTCGCCACGCCACGCACTTGGATATCGGGCTCCAGTTCAAAGAGCGCGGCGACACCCCGGGCGAATGCCGGATGGTCATCGCAAATGACGACTGAGATGGTTATGACCTCCTGTTGCTTCGCGATTGACTCCTGCTCCATTTCCGAGTCAGGGGCGTGAGGAGTTTCACCGAACCGGTCCTCAACCCCGTTTGCCTCCTTCTTGCGGCTGGTGACACCCGCACGCGAACCTGGGTACTCCCAGCGAAGACTTGCTCTGTTGTGATGCGGACATCCGCTTGATGAAGCGACGCCTCTTCTGTCTGGGAGGCTAGTCAGAACGGGTCCGCACGTCTTCCCCCTTTTCGGTATTTGGGGGAAGAAATGGGGGGTAGTCCTAACACCCATCTTCGAGCTCATGCCAGCCCCTCCCGCAGGGCTATGGCCGCGGCCTCGGCGCGATGGTTGGCGCCCAGTTTCCTCTTGGCGCCCCGGACATGGACCTTGACGGTCTCCTCGGAGATCCCGAGTTCCTTGCCGATGGCTCGATTCGTAAGGCCCCGGGGCAAAAGCTCGACCACCCGCATCTCCTGCAGGGTCAGCCCAAAGGGGCCGGATACCCGACGGCCCTTGGTGGCCAATGCAACGATTTTTGCAGCGACCCGGGGATCGACGAATGTTTGTCCCGATGCCACAACCCGCACGGCTTCTCGCACTCGTGCGGCGTCGCTCTCCTTCACGACCAGACCGCGGGCCCCCGCGGCGAATGCGTCCACCATGGTCGCCTCTGAAGGAAAGCTCGTAATGATGACCACCCTCACCCCCGGGAAGCGACGGGTCAGTTCGGAGCATGCCTCTATGCCGCTCATCCCCGGCAGCCGTGCATCGATCAGCACCAAGTCGGCTCGCAGACGATCGAATCGCTCTACCGCCTGCTCGCCGGTCCCGGCCTCGCCTACGACATTGAAGTCGGGCTCGTCGCCGAGTATCGCCGCCAGGCCCTCTCGCACGACAGGGTGGTCGTCCACCAGCATGATGCGAATCATCGGGGCCCCCTTTTGACTCGCGCCTCCACCAGGACCCCTCGCGGCCGGCGGCTCCGAACGCGAAGGCAACCGCCGACCGCCTCCATTGCACGCCGCATGCTGAAGATCCCGATCCCCGGGGATCCCTCCTTCTCCCTCGCATTGAGCCCGATGCCGTCGTCGAGAATCCGCAGAACGACTTCACTGTCTTCGTAGGCAAGTTCGAGGCGGACAATCGTGCAGCGGGCGTGTCGCCAGGCATTGCTGGTTGCCTCGTGGGCCACTCGGTAGAGAGTGCGCTCGACTTCAGCCGCAAGCCGCGGCGGTTTGCCGATCGTGCGGAAGGGGGCATGGATGCCGCTGTCGGATTCAAACGACCGGGCGAGAGCGCGAAGCGCGGTGGGAAGGCCGCTGCGGGCTGCAGGAACGAAACTGAGAGCGCGTATAGCCTGATCGATCTCCCACTTGCCCCGGTCGGCGAGCGCGACGAGCCGGAGAATTCGCTCCGCCCAGGGCGAGTCGGAAGGCAGCTGACCCACAAACCTGCGAGCCAATAGCCCCGACGCGACGAACAGCTGCCCGGCAGTGTCGTGCAGGTCGGAGGCGAATCGTTCCCGCTCGCCGGCCACGGCACGTTCCCGTGACGCCTCCTCGAAGGCAGAACGCAACGCCGCCATGGTGGCGACCTCGGCGATGCCTGATCCCACCGCTTCGAGGAAGGACTGCTCCTCGGCCTCCAGTGCTCCCACCCGCACCCGCAGCACGCCCACCAGCCGGCGCCCGAGGCGCATGGGGACGGCGAGCGTTTCGTCGTCGAGCCGCTTCGGGCCCCCGTTTCTTGCAAAGACCGCTCGCTCTGCGGGCGTTAGCTTTTCTCCCCCGAGACGGCGAGCAAAGTTGCTCTCTCGGAACGCTAGCCCGACTGCTTCGATGCCATAGCCGGTGAGAAGTTCATTGAGCCTGGCCATCAGCGCGGCCGCGCCCGTGCTCTGGTGGATCGAGGCGGTCAGCCTGTACAGGATCTCGAGCTGCCGCATCTGCCGGTTGAGGCGCTCAACCAGGAAGTTTCGCTCAACCGCGACGGCCGCCACGGTCGCCAGGGTTTCGGCTGCCGCATGCTCCTCGTCGCCCAGCCTCGTCTTCTGGCCAAAGCCGAGCAGGACCACCCCCCGCGGATGGCCTTCTGCGACCATTGGAACCAGCAGATACCAAGAAGCGTTGGTGTCCTGGCAGGCCACGAACCGTTTGAGCCACGGGTCGTCGCCGAACGAGACCGAATTCTTTGACTTCGTCCACTCGGCGACCAGGCGCGCTACGATTCGCTTGGGCACCTCGGCCAGTGGAAGGGGACCGCTGATTTCGCGAGTTCCCCGCGCGGCAATGGTTGTGACTTTCGTGCGGCCGCTGTCGAAAAGTCCTATCGCACAAAGCTCTGCGCCGAGAAGATCTAAGTAAGCGTCTGCCAGCCGCTGAGCGATCTCGGCTGGCTCCAGGGGGGAGGCGAGGGCGGAAGCGCCGGCTGCGAGGGCCTCCTGGATCCTGGCGCTTTTCTTCACAACCTCGAAAAGGCGGGCGTTTCGTACGGCGACCCCGGCGTAGGAGCCGATCGCCCCGAGGCGGCGGATCTCGGATTCGTCGAACGAACGGGCCTCGGGCCAATCGACAGCCATCAGCCCGTAGGGCTCATCGCCTGCCATCAGGGGCACGAGCGCCAGGGCTCGCAACGAGAACCGATCCACCCAATCCTTGGGTATCAGGTCGCTCTCTCGGGCGTCCTCGAGGGCAACCGGCTGACCCTTCAGAAATAGCCGCCAGCGGGGTATGTCCAGGTCGGTGGGAGCCATGGAATGAAAGGCGTTCCAGAGGTCCTCGTCCGACCAGGTCCCGATGGCCACCGCGGGGTGAAGTTGCCGACCCTCCAACAAGAAGAGGCTGCACCGCTGTCCTCCGGTGGCTTCCAGGATTATCTGCGCAAGAAGGCGAAGAACCTCCTTGAGTTCGAGTGTTGAGTTGAGAGCCAAAGCGACACGCTCCAGCAGATCGTAGCGGTTCTGGGACGCGGGCTTAGACGATCGCCATTCGGCGATGTCGACGACGGTCTTGTTCCCCACCTTCCCCACCTTGCAGATAACTAGTGCTTATGGAGTGGTTTCCTCACGCAGGAATTGGGGGCGGGTTCCTTCATCGACTCCTCCGATCCGTCCCAGATTAGATCAGGCCGTGGCTTAACTCCCTTGAGAATTGTGGGAAAATAGCCAGGCGAGGAAGAGTCAGGATCCCTTAAAGTGCCGGTCGCCGCTGCGCGTACGAGTTCAAACTGGGCAGCATAAGTCCCAGGCGCGGATCTTCTGAACCGAGCCCTTTGCTCCGCACAGATTCGTAGTCGCGGGTGGGACGACCGACCTCGTGCAACACTTTCGGTGCGACCCTCTCAACGATCTCGAGTCATCTGTCGACGGAGCAAGTACCAGGTCAGCAAACCGCCTCCTGGAGGAATAAGCAGCGCCCCCAGCGCCGAGACCCTGGTGGGCACAGTCTTGCCCAGTTCGGATTCCAGTAGCCCGGTCACGACGCTCGAACAATGCTTCAGCGTGGGCCCGGGGTAGCTCTCTGCGATGACGCACACCGCCGGAACCAAGAGCAGGAAGAGGATGAGTCCCGTCAATATGCCAAGATTGGCGGCTACAAGATTCCACCTCTCCTGCCTGGTCACCTCGGTTGTCCCTCCCACACGGATTTTATAGGCCGACGATGTAGGTTTGCTTTCCGAACAGATCTACTTCTTCACGGCGAGCTCCTTGGGAACTTCCAAAAGGCTTTCAGCCATGTCGTTCCGATAGGAGGAGAGGCCATGAACCTGCAGAGATCTCCAAGGAGATGGTGATGGCAAAGGTTGAAGTACTGCGCAGCGGTTCGGTTTGTCTGCTGACGGTCAACCGGCCCGAGGCGCACAACTGTGTCGACGGCGAGACGGCCACTCTGCTGGCCGAGGCCATCAAGGCATTTGCCGCCGACGCGGATTCTCGCGTCCTGGTTGTGACCGGAGCGGGAGAGAAGGCTTTCTGCTCGGGAGCCGATTTGAAGAATGCATCGAGCCTGCTCTCGCATTCGTTTGTCGAAGAAGCGGGGCCTATGGGATTTGCCCGGCTAGATCCGGGCAAGCCGACCATTGCCGCGGTGAACGGCTATTGCTTCGCGGGAGGATTCGAACTCGCCTGTTGGTGTGACTTTCGGATAGCGGCACAAAACGCCGAGTTCGGGGCACTCAACCGTCGCTGGGGAGTGCCGTTCACCGATGGAGGGACGCAGAGGTTTGCGCGTATCGCCGGAGTCGGCAACGCTCTATACCTGGTCGAGACCGGGATACGTATCAACGCCGAGCGGGCTTTTGAGATGGGGATCGTTCAGGAGGTGGTTCCCGACGGTAAAGCCCTCGACCGCGCGATGGAACTTGCGACAAGGATCGCGGACTATCCGCAGGTAAGCCTTCGCGCCGACCGTGCCGCATTGATCGGCGGGTTTGGGCTCCCGCTCGAGGAGGGCTTGATGCTTGAGGCCAAGCTCTGCCTTCCCACCGTCAATGACCCCGAGCTTGCGAGCGGTCTGGAAAGGTTCGTATCCGGCGACCGGCCCGAGGCGCCTCGGCCCTCGATCTCGTGACTCAGCCCGGCCTTGGGTTACGCGGGTACCAGCCGCTCAGCGATCCGCGGTTGCGGATGCCGCCGCCAATCAGTTCGGCGTGAATTTGCCTTCGAGGTGCCAAACACCTATGAAGTTGTTGAATGCGCCACCGACAATCTGACTTGTCCACTCGAGTGCATAACGCCCGGTAGTCGCATCGTATGTCCCTGAAGGTCCAGTGGTTGCACCTGGGCGGGACCCATCTGGTTTCTGAGAGCCCTGGTTGAAATGCTGCTTGTTCCACGCAGCGGCGAATCCTCTCACATCACCTGAGAGCGTGTTCCCCTTGGCCTCGATCCGAGGCGCCGCGACCTCCGTCCCCGTTTGGGGATCAACCTTGTTGGTGGACAACGCGAAACTGACAGCGAACCAACGAGTTGGCGCGGTTATCTTTCCTGCGAGCGCGTGTCCGGCGGAATCGAAGGCGGGGTCCGGATTAGGCTGGAATTCGCCAGTCCTAAGGCCCCCGTCTGTGCCCGGCAGCAGAAGTGTCCATGTTTTGTCGATACAGCTCGAGTCTGCATTCGTGACGAAGGGGCCGGTAGACGGATCTCCTCCCGGGTTCACCATCCGGAAGTAGGAACCCTTGGTGATCCCGGCAGCAGCACACTCGCCACCGTCGACGGCAAAGAGGCCCGTCAAGTTCGTTGCCGCTTTTTGTGATGTCGTATCCGGCGTTCCACTTCCGCAGGCGCCAAGTATCAGTAACGCCGCGACCAGGGATGCTTTCGACGCGCTGCGATCAATGTTGCGCAGGGAAGAAAGACTGCCAGCGGCTACAAGCAACACTCCGGGAACGACGAAGAACCAGGGGAAGACAGCAAATGGAGGCAACGCGTCGACCGCAGCGTAATTGTCGAGGTTGTCGCTCATGGCGCCGATCATGGGGGCCATGTCGCCTGAAATCTTGGGAAATGAATCCGACAGCGTCGAGAGCGCCGGGAACGCCTTCCGGAAGCCCTCGTCGTTGTATTGGCTGGCGGCCTGGATGTCGGGCATCAGCTTGTTCCTGATCTCGCCCTCGGCCGCACCGATCGTAAGGAAGTAAAGCTGCACCTGCGTGACTTTGGCTGGAGTCATCAGGGGGCGGAAGTCCTCGATCATCTTTCCACCAAGGGGCGCGCGCGAGAACATCTGGAAGATGCCGGGCGCGGCGATTAGCCCAATCCCTGCAACCGCGATAGCCACTCGAATCCATCGCTCGCGGCGCCTAATCGAAGCAACGGCAAGCCCCGCAACTGCCAGCCCCGGTATGACGAAGAACCATGGGAACAGATAGAAAGGCGGGAGAGCGTCGACCGCAGCGTAGTTGTCAAGGTTGGAGCGCATGACGTCCAGCATCCCGCGCATGTCGGCTTCGATCCCGGGCCACGCGCCGAGGAATGAGGCGGCGGAGGAATACTCACTGCGAAAGTTGCCAGCAGCGGTCTGGTTCCCGAGTTCTCCGGCAGCCTCGTCAATGGTATCGAGGTGGCCGCTAAAGTTGTCGATGGTCGAGGCTTTCATGAAGGGACGAAACTCCTCGATCATCGTGGCCCCGAGTGGGGCGCGAGTGAACATCTGAAATACCGCTGGCGCCGCAATCAGCCCTATGCCTATTGCCAGGGAGAACCAAATGGCACGCCGTCTCATCTTCGCCTCGCTGAAGATCGCCCGCGCTCCCGCCGAGCTCGCCGAGAGCGCAAGAGCGAGGGGATAATCGAAAGCGCGAGGCCGGTTGACCCGGCCCCCAGAAGGGTCACTCCGGCGGCGGAGACGATGGCGGGCCCCGTTGAGGCAAGTCCCTGGCCACTTACGCGAGAAGTCGCCCCGCCTTTTACCGATGCCGCTTGAGGGACCGGATCCCCGATCACGATGGCGGGGTCGAACGTGCCTTCCAGATGCCAGCGTCCTCCGTTCTGATCGAAAGCGCCGCCGACGATCATGCTCGTCCACTCGATGACGAATGCGCGGGTGGATGAGTTGTATGTTCCGGACGCTTTCTTGGTGAGACCGGGGGTCTGGCCGTCGGGTTTGGGCGCCCCCTGATTGTAATGACCCTCACCCGCCGCCTGTGATGCCTGATTGCCGTTCCATGCTGCAGCGAAGGCACGCAGATCGCTGTCAGCGGTGATCTTGCCGTTTCCATCGTGCACGATGCGCGGCACAACTGTATCGAGCTTGGTTTGTGGATCCTTGGCGTTGGTCGCCACGGCGAAATCCACGCTGAAGAACTTTGCGGGAAGCGTGATGCGCCGGGTCAGTCCGTTGCCGTTCGCATCGAAGACGACTGCGCCGTGCGGCTGTACACCGGTGGTCGATAGCCCTCCTTCGGTCCCCGGAGTCAGCGGGTTCAAAGATTTGTCCGAGCACGGTGAGTCGGTATTGGTGATGGGGGAGCCGCTCCGGTCGATCATCTGAAAGTAAGTTCCCTTTACGCCGGTTCCGGTGCACTCACCCTTTGCGAGACGGAAGAGACCCTTCAATTCCACTCCACCCGTTGCCGCGAGGGTGGGACCAGAGCCTTTTTGAACCGGGGGGGGGTCGATGGGGATTGGCGAGGGACCAGAGTCTTTTGTGAGCGTCGGGAGATCGACGGGGATTGGCGGGAGATCTGCAAATGCGCCGGCAGCAGGCAAGGCCCCCATTAAAAGGGCTCCGAAAACAGCTGTGAGCAATCTCTTGACCATTGTTTGCGACCTCCACCCGGCATCGGCCGGGCAATAACCACCTGGAACTGTGCGAGAAAGGGCAAGATAACACATTTAATATGTTTTGCAAGGGGTAAACTGAATTAAGTAGCCTTTAGGAGATTCTTAGGGTTGGGCTGTTCCGGCTCTTCGGCCTCGACCCGGCCGTGCTCCGGAGGCACTCGGCTTCCCCAAGACGTTGAGAGTGGCATGCAATCCCGGCCTTTTATGGTGACTGCGGGCTGGCTGGTAGCTCTTGAAGAACATTGACTGGCCGAGGGAGCTGAAGGTCTACTGGGAAACGGTTTCTTCCAACCTCCCAAGAATCTGACGGCTGATTACGACGCGATTTATCTGGCCGGTCCCCTCGAAAATGTCGTAGACCTTGATGTCTCGATACCACTTTTCGACCAAGTGCTCCTTGGAGTAGCCCTCCGGGCCCATTATCT
>CAZCSK010000002.1:0-223126 GCA_964501265.1 uncultured Actinomycetes bacterium | reverse complement strand
TCCCGAAGGGCCCCATCCCCGGCCAAAGGGCAAAAGTTTCTGCAGTCGACTGGAACAACGACGGTCTCCTCGACCTTTTGGTGGGCGATGTCAGCATGGTCTACGGCAAGGAACCTCGGCTCACCAAAGAACAGATCAAGCTGCGTGACGATACCAAGGCGCAGATAGATGAGATGTCGAAGGAGATGCAGCCATTCTGGGCCAAGATGCAAGAGAAGCTAAACAAAATCAAGGATCCGAAGAAGAAAGAGGCGGAGCAGAAGAAGCAAATGGCCGTTGTAATGAAGCGGTTCAAACCCCAAATGGAAGAGCAACGGAATCTTTTTCAAACTTTCCGGGAGCTACAGCGACCGATGTTGATACATGGCCACGTCTGGCTGTACCTGCGAGAAGGGGCTTCTCGAAACTCCCGCTAGTAACCCGAAACTACTCCTTGCCTCAGATGTTATGGCCCGCACAACGGTAAACATCGACCAGACCTCCCTGGACAGAGGATGAACTCAACGGTCGACGCCAACATACTGCTGTTCGCATCGGATACATCGAGCAAGGGCTCGCCTGTAATCCCGGCCTCTGCCGACGGCGTCTCTACGGAACGATTAAGATAGAGATTCCCGTGACTGGGAAAGCGGGCAAACTCGAGGTTCTTGTTGCTTATCAGGCGTGCGACCCGATGATGTGCTACATGCCGGTCATGGGAAGACCAGTGAAATGCACGGTGTCGTATGCGGAGGCGTTTAAGACCTAGCGGTCGGAAGGAGTCTGGGGATGAGCGCAACAAGAACAATTAACAAAGGGCGCAAGCTCGATTCACCAAACGGAGCAGCAGACAAGAAACTGTCGTCACGGGCAGTCAGCAAGAACGGAGCCGTCAGCAAGAACGGCGGAGCGACTACGAAGCTTTCCAAAGTTTCCAAGCTTGCCCCCCCAGTCGTAATCAAAGCGGGTGGAAAGCCAATAGATGTTGAAGTTGGTCACGCGGCCCCCTTCCTGGCAGATTTGGATAGGAGCGGCAAACCCAAACTCCTAGTAGGTCAGTTTGGCGAGGGCAAGCTTCGCATCTACAACAACATTGGAACAGCCAGGACCCCACGCTTTGATTCAGATTTTGCGTGGCTTAAGGTAGCCAGAAAGGTCGCCCAAGTCCCCTCTGGCTGATGTGTGGGATTTACTCCACAGTTTGTGGACCTAGACGGTGACGGAAACCAAGACATCCTGAGCGGAAGCTGGCCAGGAGAGCTCTACTTCTTCAAAGGAAAAGGAAAGGGTCGCTTCGCAGAACCTGTGATCCTGAAAGGCAAAGACAAAAAATCGATCTTTATCGACAAGGCTTCGACGGTATTTGCTTTCGACTGGAGAGGAACCGGACGACCAGACCTCATTGTCGGTGGAATCAAAGGTCACGTTTATCTCGTTCCCGATATGGCGAAGAAGGGTCCTGCAGTTTGGGGGACTCCTGAGCAACTCAAAGTTGGCAGCGAACCGATCGTCGCTCCCGGAGGAGACTCTCACCCAGTAGTAGCCGACTGGGACAACACCGGACTCCCCGGCCTACTGCTCGGCTGTGGCGACGGAAGCGTTGCTTGGTACAAGAACGTCGGCAAGGCTGGCAACCCCAAGCTGGCAAAGCCCCTAACTCTTGTCACCGCTCCCGCCCGGATGGATGCCACTAGCCCTATCCCCAAAGGCCCCATCCCCGGACAACGGGCCAAGATTGCTGCAGTCGATTGGAATGGCGATGGCCAGCTAGACCTTTTGGTCGGCGATGTCAGCAGGGTGTACGGCAAGGTTCCTAGCTTATCCAAAGAACAGATCATGCAGCGAGACCAGACCAAGGCGGAGTTGGAAGAGTTGGCGCAAGAGATGCAGAGGTTGATGAAGCCGTTTGGGGCGAAGGCGACGGAGAGGCTCGGCAAAATCAGTGACCCGAGGAAGAAGGCAGCGGAGCAAGAGAAGCTCCTTGCGGCGATGATGCAGCGTCTCAAGCCTCAGATTGACGAGCAGATGAACCTCACCGAATCCTACCGATCGTTACTGCAACCGTTGACGACGCACGGTCACGTCTGGCTGTACTCGCGGAAGTAGTTAAACGAAACTCCCCCTAGTATCTCGAGAGCAAGCCGACTCGGAGATCGCTCCGATGGCCCCTTGCCGACAACGACCGTTTGAATAAGGCGCGGTTAACTCGCCGTGAGTTGGTGCCCCTTAGCAGAGGGTGGGCTCGAGAGTCCAGCGAGATCGAGGTCCTGATTGCGGCCGAGCGCGGCCAAGGGGCGGCGACTGCGGAACTTGTAGGGAGCCTAGGGGGCCGGATCGTTCGTAGGATCGATCGCATCGACTATCTGCGGGCGATGATTCCAATCGAGCGCTATCAGGAACTTCGCGCGTCGGGGTTTGTATCCGACCTCGTTGGCAACGGTGCAAGCAGTTACTTCTTCGATCTCGAACCGGGCCCCGGACTCCTGGCCAAGGCCTTTGCGAGCCCCGAGGGCGCGGTTAGGGCGGAATCTCAGAAGCTAATTTTGCCGGTCCTTTCGGCAGCGGATCTTCCATCGGAGAACCCTTATGTGCCGACCCGCGATGTCGGAGCTCCGCAGTTCGTTGCAAGAAATCCGACTTTCGATGGACGCGGGGTGACGATAGCCATCGTCGAGGGTGGAGTGGATTTTCGGCACGAGGTTTTTACTGGCGCCGCGGATATGCGCGGCGTGTCAGTTCGAAAGATCCGTGGGATTTATGCCTCGCGCGACCCAGGTGAGGACCATCCTTTGACGGTCAAGATGGAGGTCGAAGTTTCCACCGAGTCGGGGACATTCGAGGTCGATGGCGTCGTGTATGTTGCGCCGTCCGCCGGACATTGTCGTTTCGGGGTTTGGAATCCTTCCGAGTCTTCAGAGCTGGCGATGTTGTGGAACGTTGAACAGGGCTTACTTTGGGTTGACGTTGAGGGGAACCGAGACTTTGCTAAGTACGACCCGGTCCGCGATTTTAACTTGGAGGGGGACACTCAGTCATTGGTGCAAGGCGGGCCGTCGGCGGCGTTTACCTTTCATCCAGATGAGCAAGCAGTCTGGATCCATCGCGCTAGCGACCACACCACCGGTGTTGCAGGAATCGCCGCCGGGTGTGGGTTCTTGGGCGGTGCCGCGAACGGTTGCGCCCCCGGAGCTCAACTTGTCTTGGTGGAGATGGGCATCGGGACCAGAGGGAGCTTAGTCGAAGCATTTGCGCTGGCAGCGTCCTTACCGGACGTAGATCTCATATGTTGCACGAACTGGGCCGCTAGCTACCCTGAAAGCGGTGAGTCGTTTGTCCCTCTCATGCTCGACCGCATCGTCGAAGTCTTCGATAAGTTGATCGTGATATCTGGAGGAAATATGGGTCCCGGACTGGCTACAACGTGGGACCTTTCCAATGCGTCAAGAATTCTTTCGGTCGGCGGCTACAGCAATCGTGACACTTTGAATCTTTCCTATGACCGTCAGATCTTGGAAGTCGACTGCGTAAATCCAACATCCTCACGCGGACCTTCTGCCAACGGCGCGATGAAACCCGATGGGATTGCTCCCATTCTGATGCTTCTTCCTCGGACACGGTCGAGTGGACAAGAGGCATCTGTTTCTCCGATCCGATCTCACCTGCTTCCTCCCGGTTACCAACTGAGCATCGGTACGTCCTACGCAGCGCCTCTGGCCGCAGGCGCTGCAGCCCTGGTAATTAGTGCAGCCAAACAATCGGGTGTTTCCTACGATGCGCAGCGGCTACGCTGGGCAATGAGAACCGGGGCGCGCTTTTTGCCGGCTTGGCCGGCTCACTCGCAGGGCGCCGGGTTGTTCAACGTAGAAGGTGCGTGGGAGGCCCTTCGGTCCGAAGTGTCACCGCTTGATCTTCAAACGAAAGCGCCGGTCTGGCACGCTGCTGATGCCGACTTGCGAGTAGAGAGAACGGGGCCCGGGCTATTCGAGCGTGAGGGGTGGTCGGCGGGTTCCCGGGGGGAACGCATCATCGAGGTCGTCCGGCCCGAAGGTGCAACCAATTCGATCAGCCTGGCTTTGTCGTGGCTCGGAAACGATGGCACATTCCAAACCTCTGCCAGCATCGAATTTCCCGAAGGGGAGGTGAAGGGGTCCCTAAGGATCAAGATCCAAGTCGAAGCGCTTGGGCCCCACAGCGCGATCTTGGAATTCCGGGATCCAGTGACTCGCCGTTCTCTGCACCAGATGTTGGTAACCGTTGTTGCATCGCAGAGTTATGGACCCGATTCGGTGTTCTCGCGCTCCGGAACGTTGGAGCCTCTGCGCGGCCAGTCGTGGTTCATCGAAATGCCACCGGGAATGAGAGAGATACGAGTTGAAGCTCTAGCCACCGATGACGGCGAAGTACTGGTTGGAGTTAACGATCCGAGTTGTGTGATGGAGGACCTCAAATTCGTCGCTAACCCGATGCTCCATGCGCGCGCCTCGGACGGTCCAAGGATCTTGAGAAATCCGGATCCGGGTGTGTGGGAGATAAGGGTTGACGAGCCAAGATACCAAGCCCGGCGCCCGCATTTTGAACTAAAGCTTTCGGGGCAGAAGGTGCCTGAAACGCCGTCGACGTCCCGCCGAGAACGGTTCGAGGTGCATCACGCGCGTCCATGGTTAACAGACATAGACGTGCCGGCAAAGGCGGAGGCGATGATAGTTTCCGTGGAAGGGAGCGAATTAGCTTTGTTCCTTCACTACATCGAAGACGATCAGTGGTATCTGTGGGATGTCAGTATGACGAAGGAGTCGGGCCAGTTGGTAAGGGTGGTTAATCCTCAACCGGGCAAATGGCGATTGCTCGTCCACGCCTTGGTGACGCAGTCAGCCAGTGTTGAAGGGCGCTTCGAGCTAGCGTTCGAGTAAGTCGTTCTGGTCAGCGGCAGGGCTTGGTCCGGTCAAAAAGGGCTGCACTCCCTTTGGGCCAATTGCCAACCGACCACCGCTCGCCTCGATTCACGTAACAAACTGTTCCCGGCGGGTCATTGGACTTCGACTGCTCGCGACTTGCTTCGGGCGAGTACCAGAACATATGGAGGTCATCAACCATGGAGTGGTCGGCCGCGCCGAAGCCCACCCGGGCTTGCCAGAAAGGAGCAGCACCCGAACTAGGGTTTGAAAAGTTCGTGTCAGCGAGACCCTTGGCGAATGTTTGGGGCGTGAGATTAGGACCTGCCTGCTGGATGCCAGAGGCAAAGAGGAGCATCGCTCCGTACCATTTGCCGATTCTGGTTGGATCCCCGGACCAGGCGGGGTCGCTCTCCTTCAACGCCCAGTACACAGGCAAGTTCGGCAGCGCTTGGTCCTTTGCATCGGTCCCCAGCCCAAACCAGGAATTCTTGCTTGCTCCGGCGCCCGGAGAGTTGAAATAGTCGGAGATTTCGCTCATTCCCGTGGAGATCCACTCAGGTTGATATCCGATCTGGTCGGCGTCGAAGCCGAGATTGAACCACTGGAATTCCTCGCAGACGCAGAAAACCGACGTGATACCCGAGCTCTGCATGTCGGCGGCAATTGTCTTAAATTGGCCTCCGGTGCTGAGTCCGAAGACTGAACGGGGGAGATCGATCACCCTGACTGGCGCGCCGCACCTGCGCAGCCCATCGACAAGCGGCCGGTAGTCCGGGTTGCTGCCATCACCATCGACCCCGACCGCAAACGACCGCGTCATCGCATTGGTCGGTGCCCCGGCGTATTCGGCCCGCTTTCCGACCAATGAATTGCATGCAAACTCGACGTCGCTATGGAGGACCTGATCCAGCGGGGGACGGTAGGTCCACCAGTAAGGAGAAAACTGGCGAAGCTCGCTGCTGGTTTCGTAGAGGGTTAGGTCCTGAATGGCCATCACACCGAGGCGCGCGAGTTCTCGGAAATAGAACTGGCTTTCACCCCTGAAGTAACCAACGGAGGCAAAGGCTTTTTCTTCCTGCGCTACGCGTTGAGCCATCGCCCGCTGTTCCTCGGGTTTCAGGGGCCGGCTTTGACTAGCAGGAATGGGTACCGGACGGATCTTTCTTCCGTAGAACTCGAACCGTCGGTTGAAGAAGTTGAAGAGCAGATCGTAGGGTTGTCCATCATTGAAGTAGGCGACGCGGATCTCGTCGCGGGTTACCCCTTTCCAAGTGGCTCCGCCGTTTTCGCCCGCCCAGAAAGCCACGCAGGGCGGCGACTGTGGATCTTCAATCTGGCGAGGCGGATCGCCGACGCACCGCCGGACCCTTCCCTTCTCGATCACCGTCCGCTTGGTCGGAGAGAGCTGCGAAGAGGTTTCGTCGTCGCATATCTGCCCCAATGCGCAGGCTCCCCCTGTCCCGCTCCCGAACTGACTGGACTGCTGCTCGAGGGCTTGTTCGAGCGCCTCCTGGGCTTGGGGGGCAAACTCGGCAACGCTCGGAGGTGAGGGCGGAACGAATACCAACGCCAAGGCAGCTATTACAAGCAGCAAGACCGCCGAGATGCCCCCATATATAAGGGGGACGGTTTTTGATTGATTGGTCCGAGATGCAGCCAACATGACTCAATCCTACGTCTCTACCCGCCTACGACGACGTTGAGGCCCTCTCTGCGGGCGGCTTCGACCATCTGCTCGTCGAGTGAAACAACCTCGAGCGATGCGGGCCTTGCCTCGGAGGCTGTTAGCGCCGCTGCCAATTGAAGCGAGTCTGCTGCCCTCAGGTTGTGCGCCCGAAGAAGCCGCCTGGCTGTCACTCGGATTGCCTCAGAGGGCTGAACTTCATGCCATGCGTCCTTGAATTTGTCGAGTCGTTCGAATGCTGTCGTCGCGGAGGATGCGTCGAGGGCGCCTTCCCGTTCCAGCCGAGCAATGGCAGAGACGCACTCCGTTTCGGTTGCCCACCAGACCAAGATCTCCCGATCGGCTTTCAAGGCGATTCGCACCGATTGAGTTCTAGCCTGCCCAACCAAGAGGGGCACGATCCCTGTACTGTCCCAGAATCTCAGCGGGCCTCCCGCCTCTCTTCAAGCAGCGCTCGAACAATGTCCGCACCTTTGCGCGCGCGGGGCGGGTTCGTTCGCAACAGATCGCTCGGTATTTTCTTTGTTGCTATTCGAACAACGCCTGCTCGTTCAAGCCGGCTAAGTCGGTCCTCGCCTGGGTTATCTCTGGACACTGCGGACTCGAGTCTCGCCACCGGTCGGCCGCGGTCCAGGATTAAAACCGTCTCGCCTCCCCGAACGTGATCGATTAGCGCGCTCAACTTATTCTTTGCTTCGGCGATACCGACTACTTTCATAAGGCTAGAATAGCTATATTCATCAAGTTAGTCAAGCTATTTCGAGCGTCAAAACAGCCGAAGGAGTTGTCGGCCGAACAAGGTCGTCGTCCCCTTAGCCACTCATGTTCAACTGGCACCAGGGGTCGAACGTTTCACGACTTTTCGCGAGCTCTTGGTACTGGCTTCGGGTATTCAGATGGCCGGACCGAGACTTATCAAATCAGTAGCGGTGCCAACAAGAGGTGGATGTGGGTCAGCGCCGAGGGGGCGGTGGGCAGGGGCAAAGATTGGCTATCGGATCTCAAGGTCCACTTGGTTCGAAGCCCATGCAAATTCGCCGTTGACGACATAAGCAAAGGCGGCATATTTTCCGGGTGAACGCTCAGTCGACACTTGCTTGCCATTCAGACAAAAGTCTGATCCCCATTTCTCCGGTGTTAGAGAGCGCGTCTCTCCTGGTTGATAAACGGTCGATCCGGCGCCTCCCCTGAAGGAGTCGTCGCCATAAGCCCATCGCCAGACGGTGCCGGCACTGTTCGCTACCCAGTAGTCGCGATCTTGTTTGTCTCGGGGCCAAGTCCGTTCAACCGGCCGATCACCGGTATTTGTAACTCCCAGTCGGAGCGGCACGGGCTCGTTTCTTTCAAAGACCGCCTTGCCGATGGTTAGTTCCACCTTCACCCCCTTGGGAGGCGCATAGAGCGGAACCGGTGGTGGGCAGTCGGTGAATTCAAATGGAGGGGGTACTGCCGAAGGTTTCGCATCAATCGCCGCCCCGGACGACGGCGGTGACTCGGCAGGTCCCGTTGAACGTACTTGACGGAACGGTTCATCGGGGAGTTTGGAATCCTGCTGAGTCTTGCAGGCACCAAGCGCGCCGAGCACAAGAACGACGGCGGTGGCGCACCGCCAGATAATGCTGGTCAAGTTGCAGAGCCGCTGCGTACCCCTGGCGATTGTGGCGCTATCTCGCGTTCGGCGATGTCGGCGATTGGTCCCGCGATCTCTTCGAGGTCTTGCGACGAGAGCGTTTCGCGTTCGAGCAATGCCTGAGCTACGCGCTCCAGGGCCTCCCTCTGGGAGTTCAGGACTTCGCGGGACCGACGCTGGGCCTCGTCAACCAGTTTGGATACTTCCTCATCGATCTTTCTGGCCGACACGTCGGAGTAGCTCGGATGCGGCCCACCGTTGGACATCCCATCGGGGTACGCAAGTGGCCCCAGTTCTTCGCTCATCCCCATCTCGGTAATCATCTTGCGAGCGATCTCACTTACTCGTCGAAGGTCGTCGGTTGCCCCCGCCGAGGGCTCGTCGAAAACGATTTCCTCAGCGACTCGGCCCCCAAGCAGGGTAGCCATTTCATCGAGCAGGATCGAACGGGTGTGAACGACTCGGTCGGACTCAGCGGCTCCGATCACGTGCCCCAACGACCGCGCACTGCCAATGATGGAGATCTTATGAGGGGGAGCGGCCCCCGGCAAAGCCCGTCCAACGAGTGCGTGGCCGGCCTCGTGGTAGGCGACCATTGCTCGTTCCCGGTCGGTGAGTACTCGGACGCGCGAGCCCACCCCCAAGATTGCCCTCTCGATCGATTCTTCGATGAGACTCATCGAGATCGTGCGCAGATTTCTGCGAACGGCAAGCAGTGCTGCTTCGTTCATCACGTTCGCAAGGTCGGCTCCGGAGAAACCTTGCGTTAGTCCCGCGACCACGTCGAAGTCAATGTCTCCGGAAAGCGGTTTGCTTCGCGCGTGCAGTTGAAGAATGTCGAGACGCCCGGCGCGATCGGGCAGGTCGATCGTGACTTGACGGTCGAAACGTCCGGGCCGGATTAGCGCGGGGTCGAGAATGTCGGGGCGGTTGGTCGCAGCCATCACGATCACGCCGGCTCTTGGATCGAAACCATCCAGCTCGACGAGTATCTGGTTGAGCGTGCTCTCGCGCTCGCGATGTCCATCCATCGATACCGAGGCCCGACGACCTCCGATCGCGTCGACCTCGTCGATGAAAACAATCGCCGGAGCCACTGAGCGGGCCTCGGCGAACAGGTCGCGCACCCGGGCGGCTCCTTCGCCGACGAAGACCTCGACGAATTCCGTCGCCGCCACCGAGAAGAAAGCCGCGTTCGCCTCTCCGGCGACGGCCCTTGCAAGCAGGGTTTTGCCGCAACCCGGCGGGCCGACGAGCAAGATACCGCGCGGCGTCCTCGCTCCTAGCTCGACGAACTTCTCCGGACTCGTAAGCTGATCCTTCACGTCAGAAAGCTCCGCGATCGCGTTGTCAACGCCGGCGACGTCGGCGAAGGTCACCTTCTCCTCGGCCGCGCTTCGACCGAAGGTTCGGTTTCGCATCGAAAGCCGGCGCTGGCGATCGGGCGCCTCCATAGTCCGCTTGAGAGCCTCGTCGAGTTCATCCTGCGAAACTTTCTGCTTGCCGCCGCGTGCCGCGAGCAGGGCAGCCTCGTTAAGGATGTTGGCGAGGTCTGCTCCGGTTAGGCCAATCGCTCTGCGAGCAATCTCGGCGAGATCGGTTTCTTCCTCGAGGAGCTTTCCGCGAGCGTGAGTCTTGAGAATCCCAAGGCGTCCATTCTCGTCGGGGCGCTCGAGGCCAATCGTTCGGTCAAACCTTCCCGGACGCAGCAGAGCCTGGTCGAGGACATCGGGGCGATTGGTCGCGCCGATCACAATCAGTCCGTGAGACGCCGAGAATCCGTCCATCTCGGCAAGAATTTGGTTGAGGGTTTGGTCGTGTTCGAGGTGGGAAGTCAAAGAGGGACCGGTGCGACGGGTGCCAACCGCGTCGATTTCGTCGATGAAGATGATCGCCGGCGGTACGGATCTTGCCTCAGCGAAAAGATCTCTTACCCTCGAGGCTCCCTCGCCTGCAAACACCTCAACGAATTCGCTTCCCGAAACCGAGAAGAACGCGGCGTTAGCCTCACCGGCCAGAGCGCGCGCCATCAGAGTCTTGCCGCAACCCGATGGGCCGTACAGCAATATGCCCTTAGGTACCGCGGCACCTAGATCGAGATAGCGCTGTGGGTCGGAGACGAATTGCACGATCTCTCGCAGTTCGGCGATGGCCTGGTCTTGTCCGGCGACGTCGGCGAAAGTGACTCTCGTTTCCGACTCGGTCCAGCGCCTCCCGATTCCCCGATCACGAAGCGACAGGCGTCGCTGACGTTCGGGTTCACTGAGCATGCGCGATAAAGCCTCTTCGAGATCTGATTGGCCGATCGCGGCTCGCTCCGTGCGGGCGGCAAGGATTGCGCCTTCGTTCATCACGTTGGCCAAGTCCGCACCCGAAAGTCCGATGGCGCGCTTGGCTATGGCTGGAAGCTCAATTGAGGTATCGAGTTTTTTGCCCCGGCCGTGGAGGTTGAGAATGGCAAGGCGCGCATCCTCGCCGGGAGGCTCTAGCCCGATGGTCCGATCGAAGCGCCCGGGCCGCAGAAGGGCGGGGTCTAAAACGTCGGGACGGTTCGTGGCGCCGACAACTATTACTCCATCCGATGTCGAGAAACCATCCATCTCGGCGAGGATCTGGTTGACGGCTTGTTCCTGTTCCCCATTGGCAGCTGCCTGATCGACGACTCCTCGCCTCTTTCCGATCGAGTCGAGCTCGTCTATGAAAACGATCGCTGGCGCGTTCTCCCGCGCCTCCTTAAAGAGGTCGCGGACTCGGGCCGCGCCAACCCCTACCCATACTTCGATGAAGTCGGATCCGGAGATTGAGTAGAAGGCTGCCCCCGACTCGCTTGCGAGGGCTTTCGCTACAAGAGTCTTTCCGCACCCGGGAGGGCCGTAGAGCAGGATTCCCTTTGGAGCGCGCGCGCCTAGGGTCAGGAATCTCTCGGGATCTTTCAAGAATTGGACTATTTCGCGAAGCTCGGTGATCGCCGAATCGTGCCCGGCAACGTCCGCGAAAGTGACGCCCGTCTCAGAGGCGTGGATTCTGCGAGCGCCGCTGCGGATGGCAAAGAGCCCAGTTCCCTTCCGAAAGGAAAGGATGAAGTACACGAAGACCATCGTAAGAATGAGGATGGGCAACAGTGTCGTGGCCAGAGTCGCGATGCGCTTCCCGTTTTGCTGGTCGGCATCGGTGTCGACCTGGTTGTTGATGAGAAAAGTGGTGAAGTAACCGAGTTGGTTCTTGAGGTAGGCCATATGGTATTGAGCGGTACCACCCGTGTCTTTGATGTAGCGGCCCACGATGTATCCGTCGAAATCGAGTAGGCGAGCATTTGTCACCCGGTTCTGCTCAACTAGAGTTGTGAACTTGTTCAGATTGAGACGATCGCCGCTGACTTTTGGCCGGGCCAGGTCGAGGGCCCAAACGTAGGAACCCAGAAGCACGATGATAACGAGCGCGATCCAGATACCGAGCCGACTGCGCTCCTGCTCGGTATTCCTGCGTGACTTGCGGGGAATCCGCCGCTTCGGTTTGCGATCGCGTGCCATCGTTATTGATATCGCAGAAACTATGCGAGGTCTTATGAAGGATAACACCGCGCTGGGAGGTGACTCGAGAGTTTCGCAAACGACTTCGCGCGGGCGCGAGCGTGTGGGGCAGGGCACAATCAATTGGTGACCAAGCGATTCCCCTTGTTCGTCGTCGGAATGCTGGCGGTTCTTCTGGCATGGCCCCTGGTCCTATCCGCAGGGGCACAGTCCGCGAGCACGCCGGAGGTCATTCGGATTCCATGGTCGCGCGACGACGGGAGCCTGACTCCTTTCTCTTTTCAGACCGCATATCCGCTGATGACTCTCGTTTACGACACCCTCCTTTGGCACGACGAGGACGGGGTTCCGCAACTGTGGCTCGCCAATTCAATTGAATGGAGTGCCGACAACACTGTTTTGACGCTCAAGCTCGCAGACGGAGCCCGCTGGCACGACGGAATGCCCCTTACCTCGGCCGATGTTGTTGCAACTTTCAAAGTGTTCACGGACAACCCCCGGAACGCTTTCATCGCCGAGCTCACCCAAGTGGCGGACGTGAGCGCTCCGGATGCCTCAACAGTGCGCATCAGACTTAAGCGGCCCTCGCCCGGATTTCTGTATTACCCACTCGCCGATATGCCGATCCTGCCGAAGCACATCTGGGAGAGCGCGACCGAGCTTCCGGCAGGTGCCCCTACTGGTAGCGGCCCTTATCGAGTGACCGATTACCATGCCGGTGGCTATCGGTTCGAGGCGGTTGCCGACTACTTTCGGGGCGCTCCTTTGGTGAAGACCATCGTTGTGCAGGTGATCCCAAGCCTTGAAGAACGTTTGAGGCTGCTCGACCGTCGGCAGGTCGACATGCTTCCGCAGAGTCTGCCCGAGAAAATGGCGTCGAGAACGGAGGGCATCGGCATCAAGATTGCCCGCGGACCGACCTATCTCGGAACAGCCCTGATGTTCAATACACGCCGTCCACCGTTCGATCGAGTGGAGGTTCGTCGCGCGATCAGCAAGGCGCTCGATCTTCGGCGCATCGCTTTTGGTTCGGGTGAAACGGTTTCAGCTGACAAGGGTTATATCCATCCCCAGTCGCAGTGGGCGCCCCCGGTTCCTGTTCACATCTTCGACGAAAAAGGTGCCCGCGCCGAGCTGGCTGGTCTCGGCCTGCCGCCGATAGAGGTGCTTGCGCCTTCCGAGCAAAGCATCCAGCTTGAGGCGGGCCGTCAGGTTGTGCTCGCGCTGCAGCGCGTGGGAATCGATGCAGTGTTGAGGGAATTGACTGGGGAGGAGCTGTCGCGAGAGATCGGAAGGGACGGCGAACCACCGACTTTCCAAGCCGCGATCAGTGATTTGCTCCCATCTGCTTCCAACGATCCGGATTACCTGGCCAGAGTATTTGGATCTGATCCCGAGACCGCTTCTCTTAATTACACGGGCTATCAAAGCGCGGTCTTCGATCGCATCGCCGACAACATTGCCACCGCCACCGCGCCGACGGATCGGTTGCTCCAGACCGCCGAGGCTCTGCGCGTCCTGGCCGAGGATGCCCCCCTGGTGCCTCTGTTTTTTTCGGGGGGCGCTTTCGCCTATCGCCCCGCTGTGTATGACGGGTGGGTTTACATGAAAGGAAGCGGGATACTAGACAAGAGGTCGTTCGTCGAGCCCCGCATCCGGGCCCCGAGGCCGGGCCCCGGTTTAGAGGCCGCGGTGCCCTCGAATTCCTCGAAGTTTCGGCTGGCATGGGTTGCGGCCGGACTTCTTACTCTATTGGGAGCAGTGGCGCTTTTCCGTGCCAAACGCCGCTGACCGATCACAGTCCTCTCTCGCTCTATTGACAGGCTGCAGATGCGGCAACTAGTATTCTACTAGTCCAACTGAGGGTTCGCTATGTCGAAAGTTCGCAAGCGTCAATCCAAGGCGGTCACCATCGCCTACACGTCTATCGCCGCGGTACTGCTGCTTATCATCGCAGCGGTGGCGCTTGTCATCGTGCCTCCCTCCCCTCCGCAGGTCGCCGAGTTTGCGCCGCAAGCGGTGGACCAGATCGTGCAAGCTCCTAACCAGCAATCGAGCCAGTTCGGAACCGGCGCGGGCGGCGCCTGTGCCGTGGGACAAATCTGCGGAGGTCAGGATGCTAATGCCGCGGCCCCTCTGAAAAAAGTGATCGAGAAAGCTCGAGTACGACGTTGCGTTGGCGATCCCCCCCGACAGATCGAGGACCCCCAGTCTCCTCCCTGCGTTAACTACTTTGACGGAGACAACGGGGGGGCCACCACGAGAGGTGTCACAAGGGACGAGATCCGCTACGCGGTGCAGCAATATTTGGAGGTCACACCAGAGATTCTTGCGGGCTTCTTCAATAAGAGGTTCGAACTTTATGGCAGGAAGATACGTGTCATAACTTATCCATACGTCGGATCGAGCGGGCCCGAAGCCGATCGCGCTACTGTGGAAGCCGCCCATGAAGCCGAAGCTTTCGCTGTGGCGGTGCCGCCCCTGCGGAGCGAAGGTTTTCAGCGGGAAGCAAGTCGGCTCAAGCTGCTAGCGTTGACTGAGCAGGCAGAGTCAAATGCGGACCTGAGCCGCTTGCATCCATATGTTTGGAACTACCTCCCCACCTTTCAAGAAATCCTGACACACGCCTCTGAATTTGCGTGCAAATCATTGGTCGGAAAGGTTGCTCGCTACGGCGGACCCGCATATATCGCGGCGACACGTTCTTTCGCAGTTTTGCAACTGAAGGGCACGGCAGGAACGCACCAGGGCGACACGAGCCCACTCGTTGAAGACCTGCAGAATTGTGGAGCCGAGGTTATACGGGTCGAGTACAAGAACGATCCCTTAGGTCAGGAGGCCGACAATCAGGTTGTCATGGCCGACTTACAGCAACAAGGCGTGACAACTCTGATCCCGGACATGGAAGCGTCCGGGTTGATGAACCACGCATCACGTTTGGGCTACCAGCCCGAGTGGTTTTTGCCCGGCACTGGTTTCCAGTTGCGCGAGTTCAATTGGCAGCGTTCACCGGCAGATCAAACCCATCACATGTTTGGATTAGCGATCGGGAACAAGGGGCTACCCCAGGCTGATCAACCTTGGTATTGGGCCTTCAAGGAAATGGGCGCAAGTCCTCAAAGTGACACGCTGGATGACTTCTCCAACTCAAGTGCTTATCACCAAGTCTTGGTTCTTGCTTCCGGGATCCAGGCCGCGGGTCCCAACCTCACCCCACAGACCTTCGCCCGCGGACTCCAGAGCCTCAAGTTCCCCAACCCGGGGGCCGGGGCCCCTCCTTACTACCAGGGCTCAGTGAGCTTCGCCGGGGATCACTCGATGATTGATGATGTAGGCCTGGTTTGGTGGAGCGAGTCCGCTCCCGCCTACTCGAGTCGGGTCTCCGAAGTCGGAGGGTGGTGCTACGTTGATCTCGGTATTCGTTGGCGCCTCGGACAATGGCGCAAGGGAGATCATCCGCTTTTCGACCGAACCGGGCCGTGCAGGTAGCTCGCCGACAGCCGAAGGCGATCCCCCTCATATATGGGGGCATCGCCCGGCGTGATCCTTCTCGTCATCGCCGCACTGGCCCTCGTCTTCGTGCCTCCTTCGCCACCCAGCGTTGCCGAATTTGCTCCTCAAGCCCAAGAGAACATCGCGAAGGCCCCAGACGAGCAGTCGAGCCGATTCGGCTCCGGGTCGGGGGGGATATGTCCCTCCTGACCAAAGAAGTCATCTATTCGGTGTTACTAACCGCAACAAATTCAACCACTTTCAGGATGAGCCTTGGTATTGGGCCGTAAAGGAAGCGAGACCGGATTACCAAATTCGCGATTTCGCGGCTTTTACTTACCGGGAAAATTATCTGGCGGTCTTGCTGCTGGCCTCGGGCATTCAGCAGGCCGGTCCCCAGCTTACGCCGCAAACCTTCGAGGCTGGATTGCACAGGACCCGGTTCCCCAACCCTGGCTCCGGTGCGGCCCCCTACTTTCAAGCCAGGGTTGGGTTCGAAGGAGGCACTCATTCGATGATCAAGGACTTTGGCCTGATCTGGTGGGATGAGTCTGAGAAGCTCGACGACGACTACACTTTGGGAGTACCCGGGGCCTTCTGCTACGTCGGAGGAGGGAGCAGATGGTCGTTAGCCGACTGGCCCCCGAACCCAGGCCTCTTCGACCGAACTCAGCCGTGTAAATAAGTGCTAGGCCGCCGAGACTTTCACCTTTCGAGTCGTTAGGGTATGAGTCTTCAGAGTTTGCCAGCGCTGCCCGCCCTGTCAGGAGGGGTCAGCCTTGGACTTGCGGGATTTGTCCGATTCCTGGGGGCGTTGCCCCCACATTCAACCAATCCGGAGGAAGCCCGGGCAGCAACCCCTGTTGACAAATATAGACGCTCTACTGTAGAAACTCTACGTAGGAGTTCTATTCATGCCAGAAGAGCCTGCCCGTCCACTCTACGGACACATCGAGCTGCTGCTTCTTGCGGCGGTGCGTTCTCGTCCTTCACACGGCCTCGCCATCATTGAGGAGCTTCATCGAAAGAGTCGCGGAGAATTCAATCTCGCAACTGGAACCGTCTATCCCGCGCTTCACCGCCTTTGTTATGAATCGTAAGTTTGTAGTTGCGTATCGCCGGAATGGCGGCCCTCCGGACATAGATCCAATGCTCACTGCCATTCGCACCTGCGAACCGGGGACGGAGGCCATTCAGCAAGCCAGCTCTTCGTCGGCGGCGATCCAATCGACTGATCTCAGACAAAAGAATGTGACCACCATTGTCTATGCGGGAGATCAATTCGGTGCTACTGAAATGATGAAAGGTGCAAGCGAAGTAGGTTACGCACCTGAATGGCTAATTATGGGCGCGGATGACACTGCAAGCGAAGGGAATTGGCACCTCAATGCACCGCCTGATCAGCGCAACCGCATGGTTGGCGTCTTGCCCTACAACAAGTTCCAAGTCGGATCCGATGAGCCAGCCTTCTGGGCCCTCAGGGAAACAGACACGAGCGCCGACCACGTCCTGACCGGGAGCCACTCTTCGCTTCAAGAGGCGTATCACAATCTGCTGGTATTAGCCTCCGGAATCCAGATGGCAGGCCCCCACCTCACCATGAAGTCCTTCGCAACTGGTCTTGAACGAGCGAAGTTTCCAAATCCTGGCGCAGCTTCGTCTCCTTACTATCAGGGCACGGTTGGTTTCGGTCCTGGTGACTTTTCGATGGTGGACGATTTTGCCGTCATTTGGTGGAGTGAAAGCGCGCCGAGACTGCGCGAGAGAGTTGGCGAATACGGTGGATTCTGCTGGCTGAATAGAGGGTCCCGTTGGTCCTCTGGTAAATGGCCTAACGGAGAACCGAATCTCTTCGACCCCGATCCAAGAAACTGCCGGTGAGCATTCGGGTTCGCCAATCTAAGTCGATTCCCCTTATCTTAATCCGGCGGCCGCTTCTGCTCCGTACTGGCAGGCGACGGTCGGATTCGAGGATGGAACGTTCTCCATGACCCAAGATGTGGGACTGGTCTGGTGGGATACAAGCAGCCGTGACTCTGGCAACACGCCGGGTGTTTGGTGCTATGTGAATCGAGGCTCTCGATTCCGAACGAATCAATGGCTGGATAAAGAGCGCGCGCTGTTCAATAGTTCGCAGGCTTGCCGATGATCACACGTCGCCAGTCCAAGTCCATTCCGCTGATGTATGGGGGCATCGCCGCCGTCGTTCTGATTGTTATAGCAGCTCTGGCTCTCGTGTTTATTCCACCATCTCCACCGCAAGTAGCTGAGTTTGCGCCGCAGGCCCAGGAACAGATCGATGATTCTCTAGACAATCAGTCGAGTCAGTTCGGCAATGGTGAAGGGACTTGCGCAATCGGTCAGGTGTGCGAGAGCACCGAGGGGAATCGCTTCTCTGTCAGTCAGAAGAAGGTAATCGAAAAGGCCCGCGTCCGCCGGTGCGTAGGAAACCCGCCTCGCCAGACCGAAGACCCCCAATCGCCTCCTTGCATTGGCTTCTGGGAGGGAAACAACGGTGGGTCAACCGCCAAGGGAGTAACCGGCGATGAGATTCGTGTCGTTATTCCTGCCGATGCAGCCCAGTACGCCCCTCTGATCGACCACTTCAATCGTCGGTACGAGTTCTATGGGCGAAAGCTTCGGCTTATGGGCGTGAGCGGTAGCGGTACGGTGGCCGCGCAACGAGCCGACGAAGAGGCTAAGGGCTTCGCTGCGATCGATTCGTATGGGAACCCGCAGGTTCCAAGATTCTCCCGTGAACTCGCCCGACGAAAACTGGTGGGGGTCACCATTGGGGGCGACTACCTAATGAGCAGTGACTTCGAGGCAGGCGCACCCTACCTATGGGCCTTCCACCCCCCGTTAGATGTCCTGGAGCGTTCTCTTGTGGAAATGGCATGCAAGTCATTGGTGGGCAGACCGGCCCGACACGGGGGAACTTACGAGTCAACCCGCATTCGAAAGTTTGCCATTGCGGTACAAACAAATTACGAGCCATCACCAAACACGGATCTGTTGGTCACCGGACTCACTCGGTGTGGAGCCGAAGTTCGTGTGGATGAGTACCGTTCCACGGAAGATCCCCCCGATTCTCCTGAGATCGCTGTAATGGTTGGAGAGTGGCAATCCTCTGGCGTTACGACTGTGATCCCAATTGATTCCAGCGGCCAGAGTTCAATTATGCGAGCCGCTTCCCAATCAGGCTATCAGCCAGAATGGTTGCATATTGGTTTGAATGGGCAGGAATTGGTAGGTGGTTATCAGTCGGGTCTCAGCCCTCCGGAACAAGTTGAGCACATTTTCGGAGTCGCATCGCGCAACAAAACTGTGCCGTTGGCGGATAAACCTTGGTACTGGGCAGTAAGAGAGTCTCGCCCCGACTACACCTTAAAAACTCAAGATTCCATCGCACTCCAAACCGCCTACCGAGAACTGCTTGTTCTTGCGTCCGGGATTCAGATGGCTGGGCCGCGGCTAACGGCATCGACGCTGCAAGCGGGCCTCGTTAAAGCTCGCTTCCCGAATCCCGGCGCCGCTCAGCCACCGTATTGGCAGGCGACCGTTGGGTTCGGTCAGGGAGACTGGTCGATGGTCGACGATCTTGCTCTCAAGTGGTGGGATCGATCCGCAGACGCACTGGATGAGGGTCTGATCGGGGCCGGAAGTTGGTGCTACGTAGAGCGAGGTGCGCGGTGGGCTCTGGAGAGTTGGCCCGAGCGTGAGCATCCTTTCTTTGATCGGACCAGGCCTTGTCGATAGCCGGCTCTCGCCAATCTAAATCAATCCCTCTTATTTATGGGGGCCTCGCGGGGTTGCTTCTAATTGTCATCGCATCAATGGCACTGGTGTTAGTTCCTCCGTCGCCACCTCAAGTTGCTGAGTTTGCTCCGCAGCACCAAGAGCAAATTGAGGATGCACCTGACCAACAGTCCAGTCAGTTTGGAAGTGGGGCCGGGGCTTGTCTTGAGGGACAAGCGTGTGAAGGCACAGCCTTGTCAAACACCGACGGAAAAAGTCGCGCAGTTATCGAGAAAGCCCGAGTTCGCCGTTGCGTCGGCAATCCACCCAGGCAGACAGAAGACCCGCAGTCGCCGCCGTGCGTCAATTACTGGGAAGGCAACAACGGAGGCAGTACATATAAGGGGGTAACGCGCGACGAGATTCGCGTCGCCTTGTTCGCCGAAACCTCAGATGGTCAGCCGGACACTGATCACCAGAAGCTCGTCGAGCACTTCAATAGTCGTTATGAGTTCTATGGGCGCAGGATCCGTCCGATTCTTATCGGCAGTGAAGCTTTTCTCGGACGACGGGATCCCGCCCAGCAGCGGGCACTCGCAACGAAGATTGATGAAGAGTTCGATGCTCTCGCTCTAGCGGGACAAGTTCCGACAACCGACAATCGTTCTCTTTACGGTGAGCTTGCACGAAGGCAGGTGATAAGTGTCGATCCGATCGGGGGATTCCGATCACAGGCTGAACTCCGTTTGAACCGTCCCTATCAATGGACTTACGGTCCAACCGAGGATCAGCAACTCCGAAACTCTGCGGAGTGGATGTGCAAGTCCCTGGCAGGTCGGACGGCTCGTCACGCCGGCGTGGCCATGTCAAACAGCCGTCGTTCCTTCGGAATCTTTAGAGTCGAGTTTCGTGAGGGAGGGCCAGACGTCTCGGACTTGAGCGATGCTCTCAGGGACTGTTCTGGTTCGGTTTTAGTCGAAAACATACCTCCAGCGTCCGACAATCAGTACAACGCTTACACCGTTGCGGTCGGAAAATTCCGTGCTGAAGGCATAACAACAATCGCTTGCGTTTGTTCCCAAGGAGAGTTCCTAACCGTCCAAAACGATGCCCAAGAAATCCAATACGAGCCGGAGTGGGTGATACCGGGCAACATTCAAATCACGGACTTCGCGAACCCACTGCATCCGCTCATCGATTCTCAGAATGCTCACACCTTCGGGATGACCGGTTCTAACAAGCCATTACCTCTGTCCGAAACGCCTTGGCATCGGGCTTACAAAGAGGTCTCTCCGGATTCGAATCCGGAGACTGGTCGTCCTTATGTCAGCGAAAGAGACAAGAACGCGCAGGTTTATCACTCATTACTGGCACTTGCCTCCGGAATTCAGTCGGCTGGACCTAACCTAACGCCACAATCCTTCGAACGAGGTCTTCTCGGACTTCGCTTTTCAAATCCTGCGTCAGGATTGGCGCCCTATTGGCAAGCAAGAGTCGGATTCAGTAGTGGCGCCCGAACGATGGTCCAGGATTTCGCACTCGTGTATTGGACGGCGGGGTCGCCGGACCCCAATGACCCTTCGGAGCAGGAATCTACAAACGGTTTCTGTTACCTGAACCGAGGAGCCCGTTGGTCTCTCGGCAACTGGCCGGAGGGAGAGCTTCCCTTCTTTGACCGAACGAGGCCATGTCGTTAGAGGTGTGCCACGAACGCGAAAGGAGGATCGAAGTAGGAGATCGAGACTCTAAGCGATGCTGCACCGAAGATGGAGGAAGGCCCTCCGCAGCCGCTCTGCAGGGAGAGGCTTCAAACCACCGCAACTGCTCCGGTAAAAAGTCGGGGTGGTGAGCATTGCGGGAAAAGGCGCGCCAATGAGTGCGTCAGGTAAGAGCCAAGAAGGCGAACGAAAGTAAACCACCGTGGAAGCGTCGTCATGCGAGCTATTCCCCCTTTACTCAGACTGCTGTTCCTTATCGATAAGAAGCACAGTATCTAACCTAAATCCGCTCCTCCGTCGAGTCGCTTCATTGCTCGTCAATTCCAAGAAATAGCGGTCTACCAGGCAAAACGCAACGTTGGTCAAATTTGGGTCCGATTCTTATAGGATGTTCGTGGAAGGACCGGATTGAGGGATGTTGAGGGCAGACGGAAGAAGGATCGATAACAGCGCCGCGGCGAGGATTACCCAGAGTGCGGGAAAACGCCGGGCGTAGAGCAGCTTGGACCTCATGATGTTTGTGATTCTAAGTTGTCTCGTCTGATGTTTCCACTGATGTGCTTCAGCGATGGTTACGTCCGCCGGAGCTCGGACCTCGTCCTCATGAAGAATCAACTACTAGCTGCTAGGTGTCAGTAAGAAGATGCGGCAACGAGTATTCTAAAGGGGCTTGAAACGGGAGGTATTCACGACGAAAATTCGCGACCGCCAATCCATGGCGATCGGGGTAGGTGGGTCTTGCAAACCAGTTCAACCCCGTCCGGATCGCTTGCGGGCTATGGACAGAAGGTGCGCGTTGGTCTTTAGGCTTAACGCTGCGAACTCGTTGTTCGACCCGGATCCGAGGAATTGCCGTTGAGTCTGTCGCCCTCACGCGATCCTGGGTTGCCGTCTCAGAACCGGTCGGCTTCGAGGTTTGCGCGAAGGTATCCAGGTTTCGCCTTGCTGGTCTTGGCGGTCGCCTTGGCAACACTCCTGCCCTCTGCCTTGACCGTTCCGCAGTCGGGCCCGTCAACGCTAGCTGAGTATGCGCCCGTCCCAGGTGCGGGGGAAGGCCACAGTGACCTATCCGATACGGGTCAGGCGACCACCGGCGGCCTCGGGTTCGGATCGGGAAGGAGCGGACCTGCGGGCTCCCGTCAAGATGAATCGCTGACGGGCCCTCAACAAAAGCGACCGAAGCTGAAGCACTGCGTGGGAAGCCCCCCGCGTCAAACTGAGGATCCCATGTCGCCCCCCTGTGTCGCATATTTCGAAGGCGAGAACGGAGGGGCTACGGCCACAGGGGTAACCGCGAACGAAGTCACCGTGGTCCTCGCCCTGTCTTGTTGCGGAATCGACTCGTCTGACCGAGGGCCAGAGAGCAGTCCCTCTTCAGGGGGCCAAGCGTGCGACCTCGATTTGCCTCCGAACACCGGAGGTCAAGGTTGCTACTCGGTCGGTTCAAATCGCGACCACAAGGACGTGACTATCAATAGAGCCCTTTCCAAATACTTTAATGATCGCTTTCAAACTTTCGGCCGTCGGGTTCACTACTGGATCTATTGGATCGGTTCTGGTTCTCAAGTGGCCGCGGGTGCTTCAGACATAGCGAAACGCTTTAGCCCTTTCGCTGTCGTGTCCGACGAAGAGACAGTTGTAAATGCGGTGGCCTCTCAGGGACTAATGGCATTTAGCGACCTGTCCAGTTTGTCGGGAGCTTTCTATCGAAAGCATGATCCCTTGATCTGGGGATTCTCCCCAGACGTGGAACACAGCGAAGCGATGTTCGTCTCATATGTTTGCAGCAAGGTCGCTCCCTTTCCGGTTGCCAAAGCAGACGGAGGTGTTTCAAACGACGGAACGCCGATGAAAGGACAACCACGTCGATACGGTTTTCTTTCCACGACCGATTCCAACCATCCCGGATTGCAGCATTTCGCGAGGCTAGCCAAAGCTGATCTGGCCGGATGCGGAGTGCATCCTTCTGCTGAAGCCACCTTCCCTTACAACGGAGCCACTTCCGCGGACTCTACCCATGGTCCTCGCAACGTCGGGATACTGAAGGGAGGCGATGTCAATACAGTTCTCGTGCTTGGTGGGCGAGACTATGAAACGGGATTCGCAGCCGACGCGTCGAAGTATTATCCCGAGATCGTTCACGTAGGTGGTGGCATCGACGAAAACGTAGGCGGGAGAGTTCAAAACCCGAATTGGTTTCGCAATGCGCGAGTGGTGTCGCATTTAATCCGTCAAGACAGCATCGCCGAAAATCATGGATATCAAGGATGCCGCAATAGCGATACGGAAAGGACTCATAACGACTGCCTAGAGGCCGCAACCTATTTCTATCGCTCTCAATTCATGCTGTTCAAGGCGATCCAGGCGGCGGGTCCCCGGTTGTCTGCAGCGAAAGTCGATAGTGGGCTCCATGCCATTGCTCCAACATCCAGCAAGACGCCCTACGATGCCGCGTGCTACTTCGATCCGTCGGATTTCACCTGCGTCAAGGATGCGATCGAGATGTGGTGGGACGGAACCGGGTTTGCAGAGGGGGAGACGCAGCCCGGCTGTTGGCGTCTTGTGAACCAAGGCGTGAGATATCGGTCCGGATATTGGCCATCCAAAGAAGAGGTGTTCCAAAACCCTGCCGATCCCTGCAACGGCACGCACTAGCCAGGGAGAGGGACTCAATTTGTATTTCGGTGAGAGAGTAGGTTCTCTAGTATTGACATAGCAGGTCAGATGGCAAAGACTTTCTCCCATGAGTTCAGTGCGTCGGACCCAGCCTTGTCAGTAAATCGCCGAATCCAGTCGAAGTCGATTCCCCTTATGTATGGGGTCATCGCCGGGGCCTTGTTGATCGTTATCGCGGCGCTCGCGCTTGTGTTCGTGCCGCCTTCCCCTCCGACCGTGTCTGAGTTTGCCCCGCGGGCGGTTGAACAGATTGAGCAGGCTCCCGGTCAACAGTCGAGTCAATTCGGGGGTGGAGGAACCGGAGCGTGTGCCGTCGGGCAGGTGTGCGAGGATCCGGATGCAGGTCGTTCGATCGCCTCGAAGAAGGTCATCGAGAAGGCTCGCGTTCGCCGGTGCGTGGGCGACCCACCACGCCAGACAGAAGACCCACAGTCCCCGCCCTGCGTCAACTACTTTACTGGAGACAACGGGGGGGCAACCTACAAAGGCGTGACCCGCGACGAGATCCGCGTGGCAGTTCCCTTTCTAAAGGGGGCCAAGTACTACGACTTGCTGGTTTCTCACTTCAACGCCCGCTACGAACTATACGGAAGGCGTCTACATCTAGTCGATTTGCCGGTGGGTTCAAACTACAGAACGCCTCCCGTTCAGCAGGCGATAGCGTTGAAGGCCAAGGAACTGTCTGCTTTCGCGGCATTCCAGCTTTGGTTTGGCGCCGATTGGGGAGATCACTCGACCTACCGCAGAGAACTCGCACGACTGGGGATCATGTCCTTCGTGGGATTGACTACCGAGGGGAGCACGACCGACTTTCTCCGGGACTTGTCCCCACATGCGTGGGACTACTATCCGCCGCTTGACCTAGTGGAGAAGAATCTAGCGGAGTTTGCCTGCAGGTCTCTGGTTGGCCAATCGGCAGGGTACGCAGGAGCGCAATTTCAGCTCACGACTCGCAAGTTCGCCGTCCTGTATTCGACCCCCGATTCCGGAAATCAACCGCCGGTAACTGAGCCGGTCCGAGGCGGAATAGACCGGTGCGGGGGCCCCGTCGAAGTCGTCCAGGTCCCATTAGGTGACCAGGCCCAGAAGGCGATGTTGGCGGACTTCAAGGTTCGCAACATCACAACCCTTATCTACCTCTCTCATAGCTTCGCTGGAACCACCCTCATGAATAGCGCCTCCTCGATAAATTACCAACCTGAGTGGGTGATCGTTGGAAGCGGCGGTCAGATTAATGAGACCCAGTGGCACGTGGTCGGTACCCCCGACCAGCGCAGTCACATGTACGGGCTTGTTGGGTGGAACAAGTTTCTGACCAACGGCGATATGCCTTCCTACTGGGCCCTTCGGGAAGTGGACCCCCAATCCGATTACGATTCCGGTTCAACGGTTTGGGATCCGCTTCCTACCGCGTACAACCAACTCCTGTTGCTTGCTTCGGGGATCCAGATGGCGGGCCCACGGCTCACTCCCCAGACCTTCAAGGATGGACTTTTTAGGACTCGGTTCGCCAACCCCGGTGCAGGGGGTCCGCCCTTTTATCAAGCCTCTGTCGGATTCGGCCAAGGGGATCATGTGATGGTGGACGATCTCGCCGCAGTGTGGTGGAGCGATGCTGCACCAGGCTTCCACAACGTGTCACCAACCGGTGGGTTCTGTTGGTTGGATCGAGGAGCACGGCGGTCGCTAGGTCGATGGCCCGAAGGAGATCAGAGTTTGTTTGACCCCGACCCGAGGAACTGCCGATGACCGCCGCCGCCAGCTCCGCCTGTGCCGCCAGCCCATGCCGCCACGCTCGCATCCATCGCTTCCTTTGACCTTTACGCGCACAACCACAGGGGAGTGGGCGGGCGCGTTGACCTCGCGCGTTGACCTCGCTCCATTACCTGGCGCGTCCCCTCGGTCTCACTACCTCGGCTTTGACGAGCAGTGCGGACAGAGCCTCGATGAATCGTGATGGATCCTTCACGTCATCCCAGGTGAAACGAAGGACGCGCCATCCAGCGCTAATCAGGAAGTTCTGGCGAACACGGTCACCCGTCCAGGCCATGCCTCTGGAGTGGAATTCGTTCATCGGCAGCCTAATTCAGCGGTTGACATATCAGTTGCCGGGGGCAGATACTTTTCGAAGCACCCGACTAATTGTCTTGAGATGATCGGAGCCCCGGTGTCATTGAAACCCCGTCTTCAGCCGAAGACCGTCACCCTGTTGTATGGGTCGCTCGCAATCATCGTATTGCTTGTCATCGCGGCGGTTGCACTGGTTGTGGTACCTCCCTCCCCTCCCTCGGTCTCAGAGTTCGCACCGCAAGCTCAAGAGCAGATCGACCAGGCGCCTGACCAACAATCGAGCCAATTCGGATCAGGAGAAGAGGGAGTTTGTGCACTCGGTCAAGTGTGTGAGGGACCCGGGCAATCTGCCCAAGCTACGCAGAGGAGGGTCATCGAGAAAGCGCGGGTGCGTCGGTGTGTCGGGGATCCTCCACGTCAGACAGAAGACCCCCAGTCCCCGCCCTGCGTCAACTTTTGGGAGGGAGACAATGGTGGAGCAACCTATCAAGGTGTCACCCGAGACGAGATTCGTCTCGGGTGGGCTGTGGCTAGCGAGAGTTACGTTGCTAACCAAAACAACGCTGCTACATTGACTCGACTCATTGCCCACTTCAATCGTCGATACGAACTGTACGGCCGCACCCTTCGCCTTATCCGCGTGAATCAATCAGAGCCACTAGCGGCGGCAGTTGCGGTTGATGAGGAGGTCCGCGCCTTTGCGGGCATCGGATTTGTCCTCGGGTTGGACGGGATGAAGTTTCAACGTGAGCTTGCTCGTCGCCGGGTCATATCGACATCGGGCTCTCCGACCTTCTACGGCCACGAAGACTATCAGCGAATGAGTCCTTTCGGATGGTCCTACTTTCCAGACTTCGATGAGATCCAGCGAAATGCGGCAGAGTTCACGTGCACCAACCTAGCGGGTGGTCAGGCAGTTTTCGCGGGTGGTGCACAACGACTCCTCACTAGGAAGTTCGCCATCTTTGTGCCTCGTCCTCGCCGATTCGCTTCATCTCCGGACCATCTTATAGACGTCACAACGCTTCGCCAGCATCTGGCCCGCTGTGGAATCGATAAGGCAGAGGTTTATGACATAAGCATGTCGGATCCAACGAACGACCCTGGACGGGTGGCGACAACTTACGGCCAACTTCGCTCGGATGGCGTCACCTCCATCTTACTGTTGACGTCTGCAGCTGACGCGAGCAACTACATGACCGGTGCCCCAGGGGACTATCAGCCTGAATGGGTACTGACCGGCGCTCCTGGTCAAGACAACGAATTTCAATGGGCATCGGTTGCCCCCGCTTTCCACAAAGCTCACATGTTTGGCGCTTTCACCATCAATAAGCTGCTTCCTTATTCGGAAACCCCCGCCTACTACACTCAGCAAGACAGCTCCGACTGGCAGGACCAAAACCGCCCCGAAAATGTGTACGGCGATCCTTACCAGGCTCTCCTGGTGCTCACATCAGGGATTCAGCTGGCAGGACCACGACTGACCCCGGATACATTTGCATCAGGCCTTCAGAAAGCTAAATTCGCCAACCCTGGGGCAGGCGGAGCGCCCTACTATCAGGCTTGGGTCGGCTTTGGGCCCGGAGGGAAAACGATGGTGGGGGACGAATCTGTAGTTTGGTGGAGTGACTCTGCTTCGAGCTATCACGGGAATTCCACCCGTGGGCCGGGCGGGGGTTTCTGTTACGTGGGACGAGGTGTCCGTTTTTCGTCAGGTCACTGGCGGGATGTTTCGAATGAGCTTTTTGATGTCGACCCAAGGAACTGTCGATGAGCCCGCGGGGGTCACGGCGCCAGTCGAGGGCAGCCACCTTTCTATATGGTGGGCTCGCAGCGCTCATTCTCCTCGTCGTCGCGGCCGTTGCCCTGGTAGTCGTGCCGCCGTCACCGCCGCAGGTCGCGGAGTTTGCCCCGCAAGCGGTCGACCAGATCGAAGATGCACCCAACCGGCAGTCAAGCCAGTTTGGAAGCGGCGGCGTTTGGGTTTGTGCAGTCGGTCAGGTTTGCGAAGTTCCCGGTGGGCAATCTGCCCAAGCGGCGCAACGAAGGGTCGTCGAGAAAGCCCGCGTTCGACGCTGCGTGGGGGATCCTCCCCGTCAAACCGAAGATCCCCAATCACCTCCGTGTGTGAACTACTTCGCCGGGGAAAATGGCGGTGCCACTTACATGAGGACTTCTCAATGGTGAGCGATTTTGCCGTCGTTTGGTGGAGTGAAAGCGCGCCGAGATTGCGCGAGAGAGTTGGCGAATATGGCGGATTCTGTTGGCTCAACAAGGGAACCCGTTGGTCCCTCGGAAAATGGCCTCACGGGGAACCGAATCTGTTCCACCCCGATCCGAGGAACTGCCGATGAGTAAACGCGTTCGTCAGTCCAAGTCCATCCCCCTTATATATGGGGGCATTGCTGGTGCACTACTTATTGTCATCGCTGCTCTGGCTCTGGTGTTAGTCCCACCGTCTCCGCCCCAGATCGCCGAGTTCGCCCCTCAAGCGCAGGAACAAATCCAAGATGCGCCGAATCAGCAGTCAAGTCAATTCGGAAGTGGAGGGACCGGACTCTGCGCCGCGGGTCAGGTCTGTGAAGGACTGGAAGCTCAAGCGCCGGCATCGACGAAACCTCGATTCATCGATAAGGCGCGCGTTCGTCGGTGCATCGGTGATCCTCCTCGCCAGATCGAGGATCCCCAGAGCCCTCCGTGCGTGAACTACTTTGAGGGAGATAACGGCGGAGCCACGTGGCGCGGTGTCACCAGAGACGAGATTCGTGTGGTGGCGTATGGCCTCTTTAGCAGCAGGGTCGCACAGTTTGCAGAGTTCTTTAATCGCCGCTTCGAGTTTTACGGGCGTCGAGTGCACGTCATCGAGCTGGAGGAAGGGGCACCCCAACCGACGGCAGAGTCGCAGCAAGCGGATGCTGTCGCCGTTGCCGAGGCGGGAGCGTTCGCAGCCGTTGTTGGCGCTGCATACGACGGTGGGTACGGGCCCTTCCGGGCGGAGTTGGCTCGGCACCAGATCATGTCAGCGGGCGTGGTGGATACTGTTTCCGACGCGGACTTTCAGGCTCTACACCCATTCGCGTGGAACTACTCGCCGTCATTCGATCAACTGGGCCGCAACCTTGCCCAGTTTTCCTGCCGGTCCCTGGTGGGCGCCCAAGCAGGCAACGCTGGTGCCTCTTTGGCCACCCGTCAGCGGTCGTTCGCGATCGTCCGGCACGATGATCCTGTGTACGGGTATCAAACAGGACAAGGTGATGTCGTTCCGATGGCGGACAGCCTTCGGCGCTGTGGGGCGACTGTAAGTATCCACGGATATCGAGGGAGCGGAGACGGAGGTACTGAAGACAAACTCATGCTGGCGGACCTCCAACAGCAGAATGTGACGACCCTCATCGCGGAAGGACACACTGCCGCGGTAGTTGAGTTGATGAGGAGCGCCTCGTCAATCACTTACCAACCCGAATGGCTCCTTCTTGGAGGCGGCAACGCCTACCAATGGCAAGAGTTCAACTTCCAGAACGCGCCTCCAGAGCAGACGCAGCATCTCTTTGGCCTCAGAGGGATGAACAAGGGTCTTCCACTTCCTGACAGCCCGGCGATGTGGGCCCTTCGTGAGGTCGGCGGTGAGGAGGGCCTCGACCAGATTGAATCGATTGGGACCGGCCCGGCATACCAGGCGATGCTGATGCTGGCCTCGGGGATTCAAGCGGCCGGGCCGCGTCTTACTCCCGAGAACTTCGCTCGCGCCCTGCAGCGCCTCCAGTTTCCGAACCCTGGGGCCAGTGCCGCGCCCTACTATCAGGCGACGGTTGGGTTTGCGGGAGACCACTCGATGATCGACGACGAAGCACTCACATGGTGGAGCCCAACCGCACCCGCGTACGGGAGCCGAGCGGCCGACAATGGCGGTTGGTGCTACATCAGCCGCGGTGCCCGTTGGAAGCTCGGCCAGTGGCCCGAAGGTCCGCAACCCTTCTTTGACCGTGATAAGCCTTGTCGCTAAAAGTTCCCAAGCGCCAGTCCAAGGCCGTCACCATCGCCTATGCGTCTCTCGCAGTAATCATTCTCCTACTCATCGTCGCGGTAGCACTCGTCGTCGTGCCCCCGTCTCCTCCGAGTGTTTCTGAGTTTGCCCCGCAGGCGGTGGACCAGATTGTGCAGGCACCTGATCAGCAATCGAGTCAGTTTGGAAAGGGCGCTGGCGCTTGCGCGACTGGGCAAGTCTGCGACGGTCCGAATCAAACATCGGCAGTCCCTGCGCCCAAGAAGGTTATCGAGAAGGCACGAGTGCGCCGATGCGTAGGCGACCCACCAAGGCAGATTGAGGACCCTCAGAGCCCTCCATGCGTCAACTTCTGGGAGGGTAACAACGGGGGAGTTACGACCAAGGGTGTCACGCGCGATGAGATAAGAATCGCCTGGCCAAGGTTTCAAGGGGGGGCCATCGAAGAAGTAGTCGATTCCCTCGTTCTGTTTTTCAACAAACGCTTTGAGCTGTACGGTCGCAAGATCCGCTTGATGAAATACGCCCTTCCCTCCAATAGCGGAACTGACACAACGATGCGTGCGACAGCTGTGAAAATCGATGAAGAGCTGGGCGCATTTGCGGCCTTTCCATATCCAGGAAGCGGGATGTTGACTGGCGCCTACTATGACGAGATGGCCCGAAGAGGGGTGATCGGAGTTAACAACCACATGGACTTCAATACCGAGAAAGCCAATTACTCTCCACGCAGACCCTTTGCATGGAGCTACACGCCCTCGTTAGATAAGTATCAACACAATCAAGTCGAATGGTTCTGCAAGGGTCTGGCTGGACGACCAGCGAGTTTGGCTGGACCTGAGTTCCAGATCTCAAATAGGAAAGTGGGGATCCTTGCGGTCCGAACACCGGCGGGAGTCCCCGATACGTCGGTCGTAAAGGAGGGGATGTCCGGGTGTACGTCCTCTGCTACGCCGACGATAGAGTTCAACGACGCGTCAAACGAAGCCGAGAGGACCTCCGCCCTCAACTCACTTCACGTTTCGGGCGTTACCTCAGTTACCTGTTACTGCGACGGCAACGATCTCATCGATTTCATGAACTACGCCTCCCAGGCCGGTTACTTTCCGGAGTGGATGCTTAACCCATTCTACGGTCAAGACGACGATGCATTCGGTCGGAACCAGCCTCCCGAACAAAGAAGTCACGCCTTTGGACTTACGTCGCTAAACAAGCTCAACCAGCAGCAAGACTCTCCGTGGTACTGGGCGGCAACTGAGACAAACCCAACCTACTCAAACACCGACTACGGAGCGGTAGGGGCCCCCGCTTTGTTGGCGTACGTCCCATTCCATTACGAGGTGCTGCTGCTGCTGGCGTCGGGAATCCAGATGGCCGGACCGAATCTAACTCCCAACGCCTTTGAGAACGCCCTGTTCAAAACCAAATTTTCCAATCCCGGCGCGGGGGAAGCCCCGTATTTCCAAGGTCGCGTGGGGTTCGGGCCGGGCGACCACACCATGATCCAAAACTTGGCGATGATTTGGTATGACGACTCGGCCCAATCGTATGGGGGGCATGGGACGCAGACGGGCCGGGGTTCTTATTGTTACGTCGAACGAGGAAAACGATATGGGCTGGGTCAGTGGCCCCAAACGACTCCAAGATATCTCGACCGAACTGCCCCCTGTAGGTGAGGTCGTCGAACAACAAACGACAGAGCAAGGCCGTCACGGCCACATACGCGTCTCTTGCTGCAATCATTCTCCTCGTCATAGCTGCAATTGCGTTGGTCGTTGTTCCGCCTTCGCCCCCCAGCGTTGCCGAATTCGCCCCGCAGGCTACTGAGCAGATCGATCAAGCGCCCGATCAGCAGTCGAGCCAGTTTGGAAGCGGCGTGGGCGCGTGCGGTACTGGGCAAGTGTGCGAAGGCCAAGATGCGGCGATCGCACCACCGAAGAAAGTTATCGAGAGGGCGCGGGTTCGTCGCTGCGTTGGTGATCCTCCCCGACAAATCGAAGACCCACAGTCACCCCCCTGCATCAACTACTGGCAGGGAGACAACGGCGGAGCAACTTCCAGAGGGGTTACCCGGGACGAAATCAGATTTTCTATTACAGCGAGCTACGAGGACTCTTACGGGCCCATTGTGAGCTTTTTCAATTCCCGGTTCGAGTTTTACGGTCGCAAGATCCGACTCGTTGGATATCCACCTACCCCCATCACCCCTGAAGGTATTCGCGCCCGAGCTGTGGCCGCCCATGAGCGAGGAGGATTTGCTGCAAGCACGTATCCCTGCGCCTATGGCCGATGTCAGCCATTTTGGCGCGAATCGGCTCGGTTAAGGTTAATAACCGTTACCCAAGACGCCGAACTAACTTCCACGGATCAGGCAACTTCCATCCGTATGCTTGGAGCTACTTTCCCCCCAGCGATCAGGTGGCCCGTTACATCGCAGAGTTCGCTTGTAACTCATTAGTAGGTATGCGAGCCAGGTACGCCGGTGGAGCGGAAATGGCGCGTACTCGAAATTTTGCGGTGCTTCAGATGAAGGACGCGGGCGAGGGGCGCGGAGATGTCTCACCATTGATTGACAGAATCCGCGGGTGCGGAGGTGAAGTTACCTTCAATGAATTCACGGCCGAAGATCAGACGGGCAATCGCCTGCTGATGGCCGACTTGCAGCAGAAGGGGGTCACCACGATCGTCGTCATCGGCTTCGAGTCCGCCGTCACCGCTGGCCAGTTGAATTAGGCACTCAACAGAATTTGAATAGGCTCATGGCGGGCGAGGTATTTGATCTTGGCGTTAAGAAACGCCTATGAGCAGTCCTTCGTCTTGTCAAAGAATGCGGGTTCTCCGTGGGGCCAACTTCCCAGAGACCATCGCAAGCCGCTTCCGACGAAACACTTTCCCGGGCCAGGCGGGACAACAGTGGTGTTGGCTGCAACATCCCAGTAAACCAGCGCGTAGTCGTCCATCATCGAGCGGTCGTCAGGGCCAAAACCGACGGAGGCCTGCCAGTAGGGGGGCTGGCCCGAGCCCGGGTTGGCAAATCTAAGCCCCAACAGACCCTTCTCGAAGTTCGCCGTTGTGAGACTAGGGCCTGCCCATTGGACCCCAGAGGCGGCCACTAGGAGTGTGTGATAGATCATCGCGAGCGATTCCCTATCTCCGTCATTTTGAGGAGTAAACGGCGTGGTCTGCGAATCAATCTCCTGAATGGCGTGGTACCACGGCTGGTCTTCGTCCCGAATCATCTTGTTGATTCCCGCCATCCCGAAGGTTCGGGGAAGCTGTGCAATGTGCCCGGCGTTACCACTTGAACTATTCAGCTGGCCCGACAGGACCCACTCAGGTTCGTAGCGATTGTCCTGCGCGGCGGCCGTAGCATAGTAGAAATCCTCGCCGCCGCACACGCAGAAGATGCTCGTGACCCCATCCGACTGGAGCTGGGCCACAGGCAATCGGTAATCGTTAGTCGTTATTCCAGGACCGGCCGCGGGCGCATCAACCACTTTGGCAGGAGAATCGCAACGAGCTAAACCAGACGTGATGAGACTGACGTCTTGAGCACCGGCCGGGGGCACTGTTCTCAGGATCCCAAACGAGCGCCGAGAAGCGGATAGTTGAGCGCCTGCCCACCTCGCAGGTCGATCGGCCAGCGACTTACACATCCACTCGGCGTCATTTCGAAGAAGCTGATCGAGAGTTGCCCCGTAAGTCCAAAGAAAAGGCCTGCCTGCTGCCAGGTCACTCTGAGTCATATAGTCAGGGTCGGGCGCGATACCAATCACCCCCCGTCTCGCAAGCTCAGCGTAGAACACTCGGTGATCTGTTGACGGGTAGGAAGTGCCCACCACCGCAAATGCATCCAGCTCTTCGGCTGCTCTCTGAGCCATGGCTCGTTGAACTGCCGGGTTGGTCTCATCGCCCTTGGGGTCAAGATAGACCGTGCGAATCACGCGGCCATAGAACTCGTATCGCCGGTTGAAGTGCGCAACGAGCATCTCCAACTGAGCATTGGGAGCGCGGGAGAATCGGCCCCCCGACCCGTTCAATGGCATGATCGCTACCCGAATCTCGTCTCGGGTGACACCTTTGCCGGTTGCGCCCCCATTGTTTCCCTCGAAGTAGTTGACGCAAGGCGGTGACTGCGGATCTTCTGTTTGCCTCGGAGGATCGCCGATGCAGCGACGAACGCGGGCCTTTTCGATGACTCTCCTCGGCGGGGAGATCCCTACTGTATCTGGACCCTCGCATAGTTGGCCCTTGGCGCAAACCCCACCCGCGCCCGAGCCGAACTGGCTCGATTGTTGTTTGGGAGAATCCTCAATCTGTTCGACGGCCTGCGGCGCGAACTCGGCGATTTGAGGTGGCGAAGCTGGAACAAAGACGAATGCCATCGCCGCAATAATGATAAGCAAAATTCCCGCGATCGCCCCGTATACGAAGGGCACACTTCGGCTATGCTGCTTCACGCTTACCTCAGGTAATGATGGACTCCAACTGTTCGAGGATACCCCGCTTGTCTCGAGATCCTACCCTCGCGACCAATTCCCCCTTGCGGAGAACCAGCAGAACTGGAAGCGCCTTGACGTTAAACTTGGCCGCGATCTGCGGGTCGGAATCTACGTCGACCTTGGCAATGACCATTCGCCCCGCCAGTTCCTTTGCTAGCTCGCTCATAATGGGATCCAGCAGTTTGCAGGGTCCGCACCATTCTGCCCAAAAATCGACAAGCACCGGAATTTCCCCCCCAACGATTTGATCGAAGTTCTCCGAGGACAGGGGAACCGGCTTCGCTCCCGAGGTCCCGTTGAGTTCGGGATGAGCAGAATCCGAGCTCCCTTCGCGCTTCTCCGCATACCACGTCCCATTGATCGTCAAGTGGGGAAACCTCCTTCGAAGCTCCATATCCATCTCAGCATCCAGCAGGGACTCATCTGCGGCACTTTTGACACTGAGCGCCTTTAAGGAAGGCAGTTGGGCCGGGAGCTTGAGGAGCGCTTCTCGATCAATACTCTCCGGCATCCAAACTAAGGTCTCAAGTTTCGGAATTGGTGGCATAGCGTCTATCAACTCAGAGGTGATCTTCGTTGTCAGAAGGAGGTAGTCGAGATTCTCGAGCGCCTGCAAATGCACTATCCCCTCGGGACGAAGACCACTCTTGAGCACGAACATCTTGAGTCGGGAGAGGGGCGCCAAGTGCCGTAAACCGTCACCCAGGTCATTTGAGGAATCGAGACTCAACATGAAGAGCGATTCCAGGGTCGCCAGGTGTTTCAAGCCGTCATCCGTAACCTTCCCCGTCAAGCTCAGCTGACTCAGCCCAGTGAGATGACTAACGAACTGCAGCGACTCTCCAGAGACATTGATCACAAATAGTGCATCTAGATCCTTGGCTCCGAGCTGTTTAAGACCCGCAAGATCTCCTTCGACAAAGCCCGGCAGTTCATCAGGTGCATCTGGTTTTGACATCACCTGGAGAGTGACGCTCGATCCGGCAGGAACGTCCACCGATCCTATCGCCGGTTTCGTGTCGATTTGGCGGTTCGCTGACAGGGACACGTAACCAACGGCGCGATCGTCGGGAAACCGCAAGATTCGCTCAGTATCTTCGCTCAAGGAGAGCTCCTTTCTTATTGGTTCGGCATTTTTAAAGCAGCATCGGTTGACATGAGGGCATCGAGGATCATCTCTCCTGAATCCTTCGCTGTTCGATCAGCAATCAAACGGGCCGCCTCTGGGTTCCCCGTCTTTATTGCCTTCAGCAACTCTTGATGCTCGTGCACCATTGCTTGCGTCCGAGATCTGTTCGACGTCGATGATCCCGCGATGGCCAGGTGAACCAACCGTTCGAGCTGACTCAGTACGAAATTCAGCATGAAGGCCCGGATGCGATTTCCTCCTATACGTGCGATTGACACATGAAAGCACGTGTACGCTTCGAGAAACCTCGAGATGCTAGAAGGATCAGATGGGTCGACCCGCGTTCTACACAGTTTTTCGAGCGACTCCAGCGTCTTGACATCAGCCTCCGAAGCGTTTTCGGCAGCGAGCCCGGCGGCTTCAATCTCCAGGGTTCGCCGAAGACCAAGTAACTCTTTGATGTCTCGCAGCGTTACTTCAGAAACGCGATAACCCGACCGCGCTATCGCTTCCACGAGGCCCTCATGAGAAAGACGAATGAGGGCCTCTCGGACCGGGGTTTGAGAAATACCAAGCTCTTTTGCGAGCTCGTGCTGAGAGAACCAGGAACCGGGTGGCATCCGCAGATCCGTGATCCGGCGCTTCACTTCCGCGTAGATCTCAGAGCTTCTGGGAGGACCGCTGGGGCTTTCCTTTGACTGGTCTTTTCGTGGCATCTTGATCTCCGACGTATCGAGTAGGGGAAACTGGTATATTAGTAGGCCTACTCTAAGGTGTCAATTCTGGAGGCTTAACCACTCGACAAGGAGGCAATCGATGACCATCACTGAGTACGAACCTGACCAGAGGCTCGGCCCCTACACCGTCAAGCGCAAGGAACCCCTAGACCATCTCCGCGGAACCTTTTACGAGCTGGTCCACGAACCAACCGGGGCGCGCCACGTTCACATTGCAGTTCCCGACTTCAACAACACCTTTTCGGTCGTCTTTCCTACTGTGCCGCAGGACTCCACAGGTGTCGCACATATCCTGGAGCATGTCGTGCTCTGTGGCTCAGAGAATTTCCCTTTGCGCGATCCATTCTTCGCGATGCTCCCCCGGTCGCTCAAGACATTCATGAACGCGATGACTTCGAGAGATACGACTATGTATCCGTTCTCAACCAGAAACACCAAAGACTTCTTCAACTTGCTCTCTATCTACCTAGACGCCGCATTCTTCCCCCGAATCGATGAGGAGGCCTTTAAGCAGGAGGGCCACCGCCTTGAGTTCGAAAACCCTGAGGACCCGGAGAGCGGTTTGCGGTTCAAAGGCGTCGTCTTCAATGAAATGAAGGGGGCGATGGCCTCTGCAGGTTCTGCGATGAACAAGGCGCTCGGAAACGCCCTATTTCCTGGCCTGACTTACGCGAACAACTCCGGCGGGGATCCGGAGGACATCCCCAACCTTACGTGGGAGGTGCTCAAGAAATTCCACGCGAAGCACTACCATCCTAGCAACGCCTACTTCTTCTCCTACGGCAACCTCCCTCTCAAGACACTCCTTAACGAGATCGATGAGAAGGCTCTCTCGCGTTTCGAGAAGGTTGTTGTCGACGTCGACATTCCCGATGTCAACAGATTCGATAAGCCCATAAAGGCCGAAGCCACCTACTCTTTGTCCAAAGACCAAGACCCCACGCGGATGGGACAAACGCTTGTCGCTTGGGTGACTGGCAAGGCATCGGATTCGCTGCAGATGCTTTCCATGGAAATTCTGCAAACGGTGCTGTTGGGCAACTCGGCGGCTCCGCTACACAAGGCCTTAATACAATCCGGTATCGGCGACGCCCTCGGCGACGGAACAGGATTTCAGAAAAGCTCCAAAGAAACAGTGTTCGCCGCTGGGCTCAAAGGCATGGATCCAGATAACGCCGAGCAGGTCGAGGCTGTGGTTCTGGATACGCTAAAGCAGGTCGTCGAGGACGGCGTAGATCAAGAACAGGTTGACGCCGCCATCCACCAGATAGAGCTCAGGTCGAGGGAGGTTTCCAACGCCGGGGGTGGTTACTCGCTCAATACATTCTTCAGGGTTATCGGCTCCTGGATTTACGGGGGCGATCCATACAGGGCCTTGATGTTCGACGAGGACTTAAAGAATGTGGAGCTGGAACGTAAATCGGGTCGTTACTTCGAGAACCTTATCCAAACACAGCTCCTCGACAATAACCACCGCGCCACACTCATCCTTCGGCCCGATCAGGAAAAGGATGAAAAAGATCGGCGCAAGGAGATGGATCGTCTGGCCAAAATATCCAACACTCTGACGGAGGAAGACAAAGGAAAAATTGTCAAGCTCGCTGCGTCGCTGAAGTATCGACAAGAAAGGGACCAGGACCTCTCAGTCCTTCCCACCCTTGAGCTCTCAGACGTCCCGATGGACTTCGAGGACGTGCCCCACACCATCGAGGAGATCGACGGAGCAACCGTTGGCTGGTTCCCGCAGCCCACGAACGGCATCGCTTACCTATCAATGGCCGGCGACTTCGGTGGGCTCGATGACCGCTCGATCGATATGCTGTCATTCTTCTCGTCCTGTCTCACAAAATCTGGCGCGGGCACCAGTGACTATCTCGAGGTAGCTCGGCGCATCACCACCTACACTGGCGGGATCGGGACGCACCCGTGGGTTCGTCAACAGTTTGGTCAGGAAGGAATCCTTCGGCCATCGTTCTCGATGTCGGGGAAGGCGCTCGCCCGAAACCTGGTTCCCTTCGTTCAGCTGGTCAAGGACATCTCATCCGGCGCGAAGTTTGAGCGCGGACGTCTTAAGGAACTGATCGCTCAGAGCAAAGCACAACTCGAGTCTACTATCGGACAGAGAGGCATGCAGTACGCCGCCCTCATCGCAGCTTCAAAACTGTCTGGAAGCGCTTGGATCAAGCATCGGATTGGAGGTATCCCCCAAATAGTGTTGCTGCGTGAGCTTGCCGCACTTTCCGACAGTGAAATCGACGAGCTCATCGAACGTTTCAACTCTATCCGAAAGCATGTGTTTCGATCCGAGCAATTGAAGATCTGCGTGACGGCGGAGGAAAAGGAATTTCCACAAACACGCGCTCTCTTGGAAGAGCTTATCGGAACCCTCGACGCGCCGTCGGTTCAAAATCCGAGGCTCGTTGCTGAACCTCAGCCGCTCAAGCACGAAGCTGTCACGACCGCCAGTCCGGTCAACTACGTCATCAAAACTCATCGGGCAGTGACCATAACGCATCCCGACGCTCCGCCATTAAAGGTGGCGGGGCATCTGATGCGCTCGCCCTTCCTCCACCGAGAGATCCGCGAAAAGGGAGGAGCGTATGGTTCACAGTCTGCCCTGGACGCGGAGGATGGCCTCTTCCAGTTCGGGTCGTTCCGTGATCCACATATCGTGCGAACGTTTCAGATCTTCGAGAGTGCAGTGAAGGACACCCTGGCATCGAGCATCGACGCCGAGCACCTCAAAGAGGCGATACTCGCTTCCTGTGGTGAGATCGATCCGCTAGAGTCCCCGGACACCAAAGGGCACCGGCGCTTCTTCGACGACCTCGTCGGCTACACGCTCGATCTCAAGTCCAAGTTCAAGCAGGGGCTCTTGGAGGTGACTCCAGAAGACGTAAAGCGCGTGCTCGAGACCTACCTCACCGGGGGGGCCGCTATGGCGGTCGTCGGCAGTCCGGAGAAGGTCGCCGAGGCGAATGAGCGGATGGGGGGCATCTTCGAAATCGCGGTAATTTAGAAACGAGACCGCGTCCACTTTCATGGTGTCCCCGATTCATCCAACTAATCGTTCACGAAATTTTGCTCCGGTCGGCACCGAGAGCATTGACCCTTCTCCATCTTGGGCTCTCGGCACTGATGCTTTGTCGATGTATGCCATGACGCCCAGATGCGCACTACCGTTACTATCGACCCCGATCTCGCTGCGACCCTTAAGCGTATCTCCCGGGAGCGTGGGATCACGTTCAAGGAGGCCCTCAACACCCTCCTTCGTGCGGGGCTTGGAGCGAAGGCGAGCGCGGCGCGACCTTACCGAGTTCCGGCGCGTCATCTTGGCCTGCGGCCCGGGATTAACCTCGACAAGGCGCTCAGCTTTGCCGCCGCTATGGAAGACGAAGAAATCATCCGCAAGCTTGAGCTTGGTCCTAAAGTTTCCCAATCCCGGTGCCGCCGGTCCCCCTTACTACCAACTATGGTGGTCCGATCCCTCTGCGGGAGATTCCCAAATTCCGGGCCGCAACGGCTGGTACATCAATCAGGGACAGCGCTGGATGAAGGGCAAGTGGCCCGAGGGTGAACATCCCTTCTTCGATAGGACGCAACCGTGTCGATAAAAGCCGGTTGAACTTCGGCCCCATGACCCGTGGTCCTTACTCCGCGCAAGGGCACTTGCAACCGGCCCGTGTGCTTGTCTGTTTGCCTTTGTTTGATATATCTGCCAGAATACTGATTCGAGGTTCGGGAAATTGCCAAGGATGTTCTCTTGGCGATGAGGAAGGCAAAGCAAATGGCGGCAATGTTGGGCGATCCAGTTGACTTGAGCCTGGCGGCAAGCCGCAAGGGCGGAACGATCAATGCCGTTCTCGAGGTCAATGTTGGTCCCGGCTTCCACATTTACTCAACCGACACCGTAGACGGGATTCCCCTAACCGTGGGTTTGCCCAAGGGCGCGGGATTTCAACTCAAGGGCTCGCCTGTAATGCCGGTCTCGGCCGACGGCCGCCTCTACGGAACCGTTAAGGTCGAGATCCCCATCACTGGGAAATCAAATGAACTAGAAGTCCTTGTTGGCTATCAAGCTTGCGACCCGATGATGTGCTACATGCCGGTCATGGGAAGATCAGTGAAATGCGAAGTTTCGTAGGAGTAAGTGTTTAACAGTAACGGGTGGAAGGAGTCCGGGGATGAGTGCAACAAGAACGATTGCCAATGCAGTTGCGGTTTCCAAAGTTTCTAAGCTCGCTCCCCCGGTCATAATCAAAGCTGGTGGTAAGCCGATAGATGTGGAAGTCGGCCATGCCGCCCCCTTCCTGGCAGATTTCGACAAGAGCGGCAAACCCAAACTCTTGGTGGGTCAGTTTGGAGAAGGCAAGCTTCGCATCTACAAAAACATCGGAACTGCTAGGTCCCCACGTTTTGATTCAGATTTTGCCTGGCTTAAGGTAGCCAGAAAGGTCGCCCAAGTCCCCTCTGGCTGATGCGTTGGATTCACTCCACAGTTTGTGGACCTAGACGGTGACGGAAACCAGGACATCCTTAGCGGAAGCTGGCCAGGGGAGCTTTACTTCTTCAAAGGTAAAGGCAAGGGTCGCTTTGCCGAACCTGTAATCCTTAATGGCAAGGACAAAAAGCCCATTAACATCGACAAGGCCTCAACAGTGTTTGCCTTCGATTGGCGAGGCACGGGACGACTAGACCTTCTTGTTGGGGGAATCAAGGGGCACGTTTACCTTGTTCCAGATGTCGCTAAGAAGGGCCCTGCAGTTTGGGGCACACCCGAGCAACTAAAGGTTGGCACCGAAGTGATCAGCGCTCCCGGAGGAGACTCACATCCAGTAGTAGCCGATTGGGACAACACCGGACTTCCGGGCCTGCTTTTGGGATGTGGCGACGGAAGCGTTTCATGGTACGCAAACGTAGGAAAGGCTGGTAGCCCCAAACTTGCCAAAGCCGTAACCCTTGTTGCCACCCCCGCCCAGATGGATGCCTCCAGTCCAATACCCAAGGGGCCGATTCCCGGTCAGAGGGCCAAGATCGCCGCAGTCGACTGGAACAACGACGGTTATCTAGACCTGTTGGTAGGCGACGTAAGCATGATCTACGGCAAGGAACCTCGACTCTCTAAGGAACAGATCAAGCTGCGCGACGAAACCAAGGCGCAGATCGATGAGATGGCGAAGGAGATGCTGCCATTCTGGGTCAAGATGCAAGAGAAACTCAACAAGATCAAGGACCCGAAAAAGCAAGAGGCAGAGCGCAAGAAGCAAGTGGCGGAAGCAACGAGGCGCTTCAAGTCTCAAATGGAAGAGCAAATGAGTCTCTCTAAAACCTTTCGGGAGCTGCAGCGCCCGATGTTGATACATGGCCACGTCTGGGTGCACCTGCGAGAAAGGGCATCCCGAAACTCCCGCCACTAACGAGTTGGCTAGGAGCAACAGATAAGTGGCGAGTCCAGGACGAAGCAAACGGCACGCTAAACCAAGCTCCAAACTGAGGGCTAATCATGTCGAAGGATCGCCAAAGCCAATCTAAGATCGTTCCCCTTATATATGGGGGCATTGCTGGTGCCTTGCTCATTGTCATCGCTGCTCTGGCTCTGGTGCTCGTACCGCCATCTCCGCCCCAAGTCGCCGAGTTTGCCCCTCAAGCGCAGGAACAAATCCAAGATGCGCCGAATCAGCAATCTAGTCGGTTCGGCTCGGGAGCCGGAGCGTGCGCGGCCGGTCAAGCTTGCGAGGCCCCAGGCGCATCGTCGATCGCGCAGAAGAAAACAATTATCGAGAAGGCCCGGGTTCGTCGGTGCTTGGGCGACCCACCGCGGCAGACCGAAGACCCCCAGTCACCGCCCTGCGTCAACTTCTGGCAGGGGAACAACGGTGGTTCGACCTCAAAGGGAGTCACACGAGACGAAATTCGCCTCGGGGTCGCCGGTAGTGGCATCAGTGGCATAGCATCAGTTAACCGTCTGGTGGAGCACTTTAATAGTCGCTATGAGTTCTATGGTCGGACAATCCGTCCGGTGAGTATCTCCGGGTCGGACCAACGGGCCTTGGCCGTGGCAGCCGACGAGGAGGCTCGGGCGTTTTCCGGAACAGGTTTGTTCTCCGCCGATTCGACCCTGGATTACCGGCGTGAACTGGCCCGGCGCAAACTGATTTCTGTTTCTGGAAATCCAGAAGTAACGCGCGCAAAGGACTATCAACTAATGAGTCCCTATGCCTGGTCTTATAGTTCTGACAGCGATGAACTCCTAGCCCACACAGCTGAGTTTGTTTGCAAATCTCTAGCAGGGCGCACCGCGACTTTTGCCGGCGGTACCGAGCGAATCCGGGAACGGCGTTTCGCGATTGTGGTCTCACGAAGTTTTTCATCGATTCCTGTGGATACGTTGCGTTCGGGGTTAGGAAAGTGTGGTGCGGACGGCGGAAAAGTGTACGAGATAGATCCGAACAACGACCCCAACCCATACGCTGCCCAGTATGGAGAGCTACGACTGGATGGAGTCACGACCATCATCTTGCTAGCTCACATCAACGATTCAAGCAATTTCATGCTCCAAGCTCCGGGCGACTACCAGCCGGAATGGATCCTTGCGGGTATGCCTTATGACGACGCCGAACACCAGTGGATCGTTGCGGGCTCACAAAGAAGCCGAATATTCGGTGTATTCCCCTTCAACAAACTCTTGCAGCCTGAAGACACTCCAGCTTATTACGCGCTCAGTGAATCATCGAGTCGTACGACGGCAGTAGAAGCGGGAAGTCCGAGTTTTAACGCTGCTTACCGCGCCCTTCTTCTTCTAGCGTCTGGTGTTCAACTGGCCGGTCCGAACCTCACTCCCAGTTCTTTTGCTTCGGCCCTACATCGGGCAACGTTTTCGAACGCCGGGGCAGGAGCCCCTCCTTACTATCAGGCTCGTGTTGGATTCCGGCCGGGCGATTTCACCATGACTGAAGACGCAGCCGTCGTCTGGTGGACCGATGCGGCTCCTTCTTACGGATGGGGTAATTCCGGTCCTTTCTACGACGGGCGGCAGGGCGGCTACTGCTACGTGGGGCGAGGAGTTCGTTTCCGGCCCTGGCTGTGGCGCGACGTCTCTAGTGATTTGTTCGATGCTGATCCGAGGAACTGCCGATGAGCGATGTGGGGCGCGCAAGCGCCAGTCCAAGATCGTCACCGTCGCAAGCGCTATTGGTGCCGTCATCGTGCCGCGGGCGGTCGAGCAGATCTAGGATTCTCCCGAGCAACAATCGAGTCAATTCGGACCAGGCGCGGGCGGTGCCTGTCCCGAGGGACAAATCTGCAGGGGTAAGGATGGTAATGCCGCGGCCCCTCATATCGCGCCAGGTTGGGCGAAGGCGCAGGGGATCGAGTTCGACGATGTCACTCAGCTTGCTGAGGACCCGAGAGTCCTGGGTGAGGTTCAGGATGTAGTCGGAAATGGCTTTCTACCGACAACCTTCATCGTTCGGCGGGAAGAGCTTAGACTCGAGATCAATAAAGCTGTTGATTCTAAAACGTCGGCCCCTTTCAACATAGCAAAATCCCCCTACTTGCTTGTAGTAGTGGGCCGGGGCTGTTTCGCTCCATGACACAACGGCCACGTCATCCGCCATACTGTAGTCGCGCTGTTCGAAACCGACAGCCGACTGGTAATACGGTGCAGCTCCAGCTCCCGGGTTCGGGAAGTGGGCACTCTCTAACCCCCGAGAGAACGAGGTCGGAGTCAATTGAGGTCCGGCTAATTGTATGCCCGAAGAAATAAGAAGAAGTTGTCGATAGAAACGATTGAGTGACTGGAGGGGACCGGCGGCCTGGCCCGGTGTAATTCTCGAATCGCTTTCGCGGACCGCCCAATAGGTCGGTTCATCCTCCCCCGCCAAGGTCTTGTTCCATGGGGCGATACCAAACATGTGCAAGCGTTGTTCGGGGACTCCTGAGACCGCCCAAGCTGCCTCGTTGTTGTGTTCGGCCCCCCCGCCCATGATGAATTCGGGCCGGTATTGAGCTTGCGAGGCACCGACCATGAAACGGGTCCCAGTCACACTGTCATCAAGCCAGAACACCGTGGTGTACCCGTCGGCTTTGAGCTGTGCACTGACCGTCGAATATTGATCGGTCGGCTGCAGACCCGCGCTTGCGCCTCCAGCCTGAATGCTGAAGATATCCATCTCGGTCCCGCATCGACGTAGCGACTCTTGTAGCGTCTGCATCGGAGGCGCAGGGAATTCGTCCCTCACATAAAGCGCCGCAAACTGGCGTGCTGTTAGCTGAAACTCAGGTCCGGCGAATCTTGCCGACCGGCCCGCTAGGGAAGTACAGGCAAACTGACCAAGCGCCTGCCCTAATGAACCGAGGGGGGAGTAGAAGGTCCAAGCGTAGGGTCTCAGTTCTTCGAGGGTTTCACTGGATACGGACTCCACATCGCCGCCCAGTGAGATGATTCGGTATCGCGCAAGCTCTCGTCGAAAAGGCTCCATGTGGGCTTGCCGGCCGAGCTCTGAAAAGCCCGTCGAGGAAAACACCTTCTGTTCGTTAGCGGCCGCCGCAATCGCGCGTTGCTTCGCGGGACCGCCATTTGAGACCTCATCCAGATCGACTCTTCGGAGTTTTCTGCCATAGAACTCGTAGCGGCGGTTAAAGTGATCAAAAACGGCGTCTATGAACTTATTCGTATCTCCTTCGGTGCCGGAATCTGACCAATAGGGCACTCCGATGCGAATCTCATTCCCAGTTACTCCGTGGGACGAGGCGCCTCCGTTTTCTCCCGCCCAATAGTTGACACACGGTGGCGACTGAGGGTCTTCGGTCTGTCGGGGAGGCGTGCCAATGCATCGGCGCACTCGAGTCTTCTCTACCACTCTTCTTGGAGCTTTCGAGGAGCCATCCTTGACAACGGCGGACTCGCATTCTTGACCAACAAAACACGCGCCTTCCCCGGCCCCAAACCGGCTCGATTGCTTGTTAGGTGCTTCCTCTATTTGTTCTTGGGCTTGGGGGGCGAACTCCGCGACCTGAGGTGGCGAGGGGGGCACGAGCACCAGAGCCAGAGCAGCGATGACAATGAGCAAGGCACCAGCAATGCCCCCATATATAAGGGGAACGATCTTAGATTGGCTTTGGCGATCCTTCGACATGATTAGCCCTCAGTTTGGAGCTTGGTTTAGCGTGCCGTTTGCTTCGTCCTGGACTCGCCACTTATCTGTTGCTCCTAGCCAACTCGTTAGTGGCGGGAGTTTCGGGATGCCCCTTCTCGCAGGTGCAGCCATACGTGGCCATGCTATCAGGTTAGGTCCAGGGTAAGTTACGATCCGTTTCATGGAAAGACGAGTGTCCAATGTGAAGTTGACGATCGACCAGATCTTGCATTTCCATGCATTCGAGTTTCAAGAAGTCGTGGCTTCCCCCGATGAACTTGAGGTCCTTCTTGTCTTAGGAAACCAGGACGTCCCCGAGGAGGATTATGTCAGGGATGTCCTCAAGCGCACCCTGTGGAGGTTGGATTTCCAAGAGGGCGAACCCTTTCAGCTTTGCGAGGGGCAAGAGGATGCTCACGGACCTCGTTGGGCACCCGACCGATCAGCGATCGCTTACTTTGGTCTAGCTGGAGGACGTACTGAATTATGGACGATGTGCCCTGACGGGAGTGAAAAGAGACAACTAAGCGACCGACGTTTCCCCGCGCGCAACTCCTTCGACGGATGCACCCTTCTTTGGTCACCCGATGCCAGGAGCCTTATCTATTCAGCGGCGCCTGTGGGGAGCAAAAACGCAATCATCTGGGAGGGTTTTCACGGCAAAAAGGATGAATCTGAAGGTGTCGTACTTGAGAGACCTAGAAGGGTAAGCGGGACCATGAGGACTGTAGCCTCGTATCCCTTTGTTGGAGCACTCCACACGGTTGATCTTCTCACGGGAGTACATCGGAAGATCGCCCAACAGCCGGGAGTTTCGTACCGACCACTCGAATGGTTTCCAGATGCCAGAACCTTGCTGGTAGCGGTTGGAGATGAGATCCGCAAGATCGATATCCAATCGGGCGTCTCCCAAACTCTCTACAAGGGCACAATCGGTCGTCCAAAGCTTCACGAAGGACAATTGCTTCTCGGGTTAGTCGAAGTCAACCATCTCAAAATCGGGGCGGTCATCGACGGCGTCTTCGAGGAACGTTTCTTGGCCGAGCTGCCTGGAGAATACCCAGTGCTGCATGATTGGAGTAGTGACGGTTCGCACCTTTACGGGACCTGCCGTGAGCGAATGAGTCACCACATATTTGAATTTGATTTATCCGATTCGTCGTTGCGTTTGATAATGAAACACAATGCCACCTATGCTCAGGTTTCGGCCCTTACGAAGAGTGCCTCGGTGCTCTTTGTATCCTCGAGCCCCTCAGAACCACAGGAACTCTACTCCGCAGGACCTGACCTCGCGGTCCAGAAGCTTACCCGGTTCAATGACCTGGGTGCGACTCAGTTGGGGGAAGTAAGGACCGTTACGTATCCAAGCGACGACTGCGACATCGAGGCCCTTTTGGTACTGCCGCCCGGCGAATCTCAAGGGCGGCGGTTTCCCGCCCTTGTCTTCGCCCATCCTGGTCCGGAGTACATGGTGTCGCCGAGTTTCGAGGAGGTGATCTCGGCTCGCGCAATGAGCGGAGCTCATTGGCTGGCGGCGCATGGATACGCGGTCTTGCTTCCGAATTTTCGGGGGAGCGCGGGTTACGGGCCGGAGTTTCGTTCGAAGATCGGTAACCACCAAATCATGAGTGCACCGTACAGAGATCTGATGGCAGGGATCGATTATCTAATTGAGAGCCATATCGCAGACTCGGATGCTTTGGGCATTTACGGGGCGAGCTTTGGCGGTTGGCTGGCAGCTTGGGCAATTACCCAAACCAGCAGATTCAAAGGAGCGATCTGCGCTATCGCTCCCTACGACATCCTCAGTATGGACCGCCAGCTGGGGATTGCCTTCCACGAAATGGTGCCATCGAGGTTAGGGGAATCGAACCCGGCCGCAATGTGGGAACACTCCGAGGTTTATGGAGAGTTTTCCCCAGTTGAACACGTTTCGGCCGTCCAGACTCCGGTTCTCCTTATCGAGACAAGCGGCGAACGAAGGAATGGCTCCTTGGCTCAGCCATTCTTAAACGGCGTGAGCGCGCGAGGTGTCGAGACCTTCGTGGTTTTCTATCCAGGGGCGATGCACAATGGGGCCTGGAATGATGATTACAAACGCGATTATCTAAAACGTATCGTCGCGTGGTTTGACCACTGTTTGAGGGATGCGCCGCTCCCCGAATGGTTTGATCCCTACAAAGAGGACTGACAGGAGCGCGAGGGTGAGCGCTGTCCTCTGCGCTGACCCCTGCCTTTGGGGCGCGCGCAAGCGGTTCGAGGGGGGTTAAGTTTGAGGAATGTAGACCTCAACCTAACGTCCTACATCTGCCGATTGAATACGGGTGGCTGGTTGCTCCACAGAGGTGATTCCTGGTTAAGACTAGAGTGGAGTGGAGCGACGGTACCCAAGTGAGGGTTTGACATGTCGAAAGTTCGAAAGCGCCAGTCTAAGACCATCACCATCGCATACGCGTCAATTGCGGGCATCGTTCTGCTCGTCGTCGCTGCAATTGCATTAGTCGTATTGCCACCGTCTCCTCCATCAGTTTCTGAGTTCGCCCCTCAAGCCCAGGAGCAGATAGACCATGCACCCGAACAACAGTCGAGTCAGTTTGGTAACGGCGCTGGTGCATGTGCGCCGGGCCAAATTTGCGAGGAAGAACAGGCCCGCGCCCTATCGACCAAACAAGTCATAGAGAGGGCCCGCGTGAAACGCTGCGTCGGCGACCCCCCAAGACAAACCGAAGATCCTCAATCTCCTCCTTGTGTGAACTTCTGGAAGGGCGAAAACGGGGGCGCCACTTGGAAGGGAGTAACTCGCGACGAGATTCGGGTCGCAGTTGGCAAAGGCGGCACCGCTGCTCGGACGCAACGATTCCTTGCGCACTTCAACTCTCGTTACGAGTTCTATGGACGCTCTCTTCGTTTGGTGGAATACCAGCCAACCAGCGATGGACAGGCGGCCGCTATAGCGGTAAGTGATACGGGAGCTTTCGCGATGGGAGCCTATGATGCATATAACAGCCTCCCCCCGGGCTTCCTTGAGGAGATTGCCAGACGCGGTCTGATCGTGGCGCCGCAGGTCCTTACCGAGGACGGGGATCGTTTGGAGAGGCTAAGACCCCACGTGTGGGGGTTCAGGCCGCCCGGCGAGGTGGCGGCCCACGCGCTCGGCAGCCTCGTCTGTAATTCTCTTGCCAACCGATCCGCAAGATTCGCAGGGCCCGAGTTCATCTCCAGTCCCCGCAAGTTCGGCATCGTAATCACCAAGCAGCAGCGACTCGACCCTTCGCCCCTGTTGGCCGAGATGAGTCGTTGCCGCGTTTCAGCACAGATCTACGAGTTCGATATGAATGCGGATCAAACCCAGCGGCAGGTCCAGATTGCTCAGCTTCAAGCCGATGGCATTACCTCAGTATTGTTCCACGCTGACGATCGTTACCTTGCCTACCGAGCAAACGCGATCACGTCCAATACTATGCAAAATGCCAATGAGGCCGGTTACCACCCGGAGTGGATTTTTAGCGGCATGGGTCACGCCCTCGAGCTCGAATTTAATTTCGCCGCCGATCGTTCCCCCGCAGACGAGCGGGGGCGCCTATTCGGCATATTTACGACCAACAAGATCAACCCGATATCGGATGAACCAGCGACCTGGGCGGTCGGCGAACAGAGCGTCGAGCCACAGGACGTCACTTATTACCGTTCGCTTCTGATGCTAGCGTCCGGCTTTCAGATGGCCGGTCCCAACCTCACGCCCTCCACCTTCGAGCAGGGATTGTTCAGAACTCGTTTCCCGAACCCAGGAGCCGGGGGGCCGCCCTATTACCAAGCCCGAGTCGGATTCCCAGGTCGCCACACGATGGTCGATGACGTGGGAGTCGTGTGGTGGAGCGATGCCGCGCCGTCTTACCGATACAGTATTGCGGGCGATGACGGCAGAGGTAGTTGGTGTTATGTCGATCGGGGCCGACGATACGATCCAAAGCAGATTCCAGACGTGGAATCCAAGCTGTTCCTTTTGGATCCGGGGGCCTGCCGTTGAGTTCACCAGCCAGTCGCCAATCGCGCACCGTAACTCTCATATATGGCGGGTTCGCGGGTCTTCTACTTCTCGTGATCGCTGCAATTGCACTGGTCGTCGTGCCGCCATCTCCTCAGTCGGTTTCCGAGTTCGCTCCGCAGGTGGTCGAGCAGATCGAGGATTCTCCCGAAAAACAATCGAGCCAGTTTGGGACCGGCGCCGGGGGACTGTGTGCAACGGGGCAACTCTGCGAGGGCTCAGTTACACCAGGGATCTCCCCCTCGAAGAAAGTCATCGAGAAGGCCCGCGTTCGTCGCTGTGTCGGAGATCCACCGCGCCAGATTGAGGACCCTCAGTCCCCGCCTTGCTTGAACTACTGGCAGGGGGACAACGGTGGCGCAACAACCAAGGGGGTGACTCGAGATGAGACTAGGGTGTCCTACGCTTACGACGGTTCTAGGGAAAGCATAAATCTAGCCGAGGCGATCTTCGCCTTCTTCAACCGCCGCTTTGAGTTTTATGGACGACGTCTGACAGTTCAGGAGATCCCAAAGCCCAAGGACATCTTCGATCCGGTCCAGCAAAGGGCAGCTGCGATAAGTGTTGCCGAGGAGCAGCGGGCATTCGCGGCGGTCAACTGGTACTGGCCCGATGGAAGCGATCCGTTCTTCGAGCAGCTTGCCCGGAAGGGTGTTCTCGGTGTATCTGTGGAAGGCACCTACGGGACATCCGATTCATTTAATAAGCTAGCCCCGTATCGGTGGACTTATTTTCCGACGCTAGACGAGATCAATAAGAATGTCGGCGAGTTCATCTGCAAGTCTCTCGCGGGACGCAACGCCTCCCATGCGGGACCTTTGCTAGCTGGGTCGAAGAGAGTTTTCGGAATTGCTCTTGATCGAAACTCAGGCAGTCCGCCCACTGTCGAGCAGTTGGTGGACGCAATGCGCAGGTGCGATTCAGCCCCCGTCACGGTCATCGAGGTTGAAAGTCGAACCGATCCCAACTACTGGCGAGGTGTCGCCGCGAACTTTCAGGCTGCCGGTGTCACCTCCATCCTTTGCTTCTGTACCGCTCTAGAGCAAAGTGGTCTTATCTTTCGAGACTGCGCCTCCACGTCTCGCTCGGCCCCGAGTCAGTACCAACCGGAATGGGTGGCCAACGGACTCTCCGGCCTCTTCGGGGAGAGAGCTTTCAGTTTGTGTCCAGATGAATCCTCACGCATCTTCGGCGTGGGCGCCTGGGGCAAGCCGATCCCATTCGAGGATCGACCGTGGTACTGGGCCATTAAGGAAGTGTTGCCCGACGCGAAGATCCCGCAATTTGCTGAGTATTACTTGAGCCCCCTTTATGAGGGAATGCTGCTTCTCGCATCGGGCATTCAGATGGCGGGACCAAGGCTTACGGCGACAGCGTTCGAAAAAGGTCTTCAGGCCACGAGCTTTCCGAATCCGGGAACAGGAAAATCACCGTACTGGCAGCCCGAAGTTGGCTTCGGTCCGGGAGATCACGCGATGGTCAACGATTTCCCTCTCATCTATTGGTCAGCAGACGCCCCTCAAGCGTCCGCACCTACCGCGGGCTATTGCTATCTATATAGAGGAGCACGATGGTCCCTTGGCAGCTGGCCAAATGGGCCCCAACCCTTCTTTGACCGGACCCAGCAGTGTCGATAGCAGCGCGCCGACGACAGGTAAATCGCAGGAAAGAAGCGCTTCGGCGCTATCCTGCTATCGGTTTTATCTTCGTTGCCGGGGCGCTCGCCTTGATCCTTCCGTCGGCCCTTTTGGTGCCAATTGCGGACCCCACGACATTGGCCGAATATGCGCCCGTTCCCGGCAGCGCTCGGGGAGAGTCAGACCTATCCAATTTAGAGGGCGGATCGTCCGGCGACCTGGGATTTGGTTCCGGTGCCCGACAAGGAGGGGACCAGCTCACTGAATCCACCCTGGGTCGCCCCGGGCAAAGGCGCGGCCGACTTAAGAAGTGCGTGGGCAATCCTCCGCGACAAAGTGAGGATCCTTTGTCGCCCCCGTGTGTTGCTTTCTTCCAGGGCGACAACGGCGGCGCCACTTACAAAGGCGTCACCGCAGACGAGATCAAAGTTGTGCTTTTCAACAATTGGTTATCAGATGCGCTGACTGGGTACAACGGCGATCTCAACGATCCAATTCAGTCGTCGGACCCCAGCGCCGTGCGGACCGCCAAAGCCTACGTGCGGTACTTCAACGAACGCTTCCAGACTTACGGTAGGAGTGTTCATGTAGTCGCTCTAGCGTCGACGGGTGGCAGCGAAGCGCGCCGCCGTGCCGACGCAGCGACAACTCTGGAGATGAAACCCTTTCTGGTAAGTGGTTTCACCCAACACAACGCCGCGTCGGCGTACGCCGGTGGAATCGCCTCGGGCAAGATCGTGATCATGGTCGGAATTGTCAACAACTTGAAATGGGACAGCAGTTTCTTGAGGGCGAACGCTCCATACGTCTATTCTTTGTCGCCCGATATCGAGTCCGATGCGCATAGTACTGCCGGTGCAATTTGCCGAATGTTCGCGGGGAGAAAGGCAGAAAGGGCAGGGGACCCTCTACTTAGAGATCGCATTCGGAAGTTCGGAATAACCTTTGACCTCGAATATGGGCGGCTGCTAATGGAGGCTCTCAAAGCTGAGGCGGCTGCTCAATGCAATCTAACTTTCACGGTGAAGTGGATTGAACAGGGAGAAACTACGGAAGGCCCTACCACGACGCAGGCCATGGCAAGCTTTCGTCAAGAAAACGTTACTACCGTAATCCCACTCACGGCCGCTGATCCGACCTTGCTTGCGACAAATGTTGCAACGTCGAGCGGATATTTTCCAGAATGGCTCGTTGACGGTAGCTATCAATACGACGCTTCCTCCACTGCGAGGCTCTTCAATTCAGCGCAATGGCGGAATGCTTTCGGTGTCACTTGGCGGTGGCGTTCACCTGGCCCAACAAAGGACTTCTGGTATGCGGCCTACAAGGAAGTCGATACCGTGGGCGAGCCGAACTTTTCGTACGGATACTGGCTTTACTACTCAATGCTCCAACTCTTCACGGTGATCCAAGGTGCCGGGCCCCGGCCTAATCCCGATTCCGTCCAGCGAGCACTCCGAACATTCTCCTATTCGAGTACATCACCTTTTATTCCTAGCGGAGGCTATGGTTTGGGGGGCTACTCATTTGTAAACGACGCCATGGTCGAGTGGTGGGACCCTGCCGGAACTCCCCCGGAAGGCCAACCTGGTTCGGGTTGCTACAGACTTCCCGGCGAAGGCAATCGGTACAAAGCTGCTCAGTGGCCGTCCGATCCAAACTTCCCGTTCTCCGATGGCCCTTGCGATGCGGATCCTCGTCGCATCGCCGATCAGTGACTATTGCTTCGATGCGGCTTTCAGCTTGAGCTCCGTCTAAGATCTACGCACTTCCCGCCAGCAGATCTATTCCTATACCTAAATGTTCGGCTGCGCGACGCAGGCGGCGATCGAAAGTAGCGATCTTGCCACCGAGAAGAAGCGCAAGAGCCAGGTACTCCGCGTCGTAGGTCTTTGCCCAACCGAGGTCGTCGGCGATTCGCCACGCTTCAGCCCCGAGTCGCCGGTGACGACGTTCCCGCACGCGCCCGGATTCAAGTGCAGTTAAGGACCGACTGGCGACCTCTGCAGAAATGACTTTTCTCCAAACGGAGACATGCAGGACGGAGCGGACCTCCGGCCAGAGTAGAGGAGGCGCGACGAGATCTTCTTTTCCGAAAAGATCGAATCCATCCTGGGCGGCCGCCGCTGCCAATACGACGTTGGCATCGAGTACGAGCATGTCACCGCGTGTCGCGTATCTCCCGTACGAGGGCTACCCAGTCGGGCATTGACTCTCCAGTCCAGGTCTTGTCCCATCCCCTGGGTAAGGGAAGGGACTTGTTTGCGTCGACCACTGTCTCAAGATCCGCCTCCTCGATCAGATGTTGGGTCCCAAGCTTCTTGGAGCGGAGACGGCCGGAGCGGATCCAACGTCGAATGGTCTCGGGGTTCTTGCCCGTTCTGCGTGCGGCCTCGGGTACTGTGAGCATAGATACATGCTACTACAACATGCGGCTCCGAGCGCCACTGCGACCACTTTCGAGTGGCCAGGTCGCGGCGTTTGGCGAATTGGCGAAAATATCCCACGGAACTAGCTCTGGCCCCTTGACTTGCCAATGACTGCGGGATTAGTGTCCCTAGATGTTGCGAGGTTCAGCCCCCCTTACTGAACATCGCAATCATCTAGGAGGACGCCATGGTCTCATCCCTTCTCAGCAAGCACGACGGTCGGGTCAGTCTGAGCGATCAGACTTACACGCGCCTGAGAAAAAGCATTCTGGAGCTGGACGTAGCGCCCGGGTCATCTCTTACCGAGTCCGAATTGGCCGCAGACCTTGGGGTCAGCAAGGCCCCAGTGCGAGAGGCCCTCGCACGCTTGCGAAGGGAGGGCTTGGTCGAGTCGATCGCGCGCTCCGGTTACCAGGTGAGGCCGGTTACGGTCAAGGACGCCCGAGATTTGTTCGGGCTCCGAAGCCTTTTGGAAGTAGAGGCCGCCGGTCTTGCCGCGTCCGCTGGGGGAGTCATCGACCACTTGCGTGAGCTGGACGAGTTAGCTCAGGCCGCCTACGACCCAACCGACCGAAGCAGCATCATCCAATTTCTTTCAGCCAATCGCGACCTTCACGTCGGGATCGCACGATTTGCAGGTAACCAACGCATCACGCATGCTCTTGAGCAGGTGCTGGATCAACTTCTGCGGTACTTCCACCTGGCCCTGCCTCACGCGAAGGCCGAGGTCATGGTCCACGAGCACCGCGACCTTCTTTCGGCCATCCTGAGCGGCAACCAAATCGCGGCGAGAGAAATCGCACTCGCGCAGGCTCGCTCCAGCCAGGCGATGGTGATCGACGCCTTGCTGTCCAGCGACGCGGTCCTCTCAACCAACCTCGCCAGTGGAGGTAATTGACTTGGTGGCGCCAAGGTGAGTGCAGTGTCGACTCCCGAAATCTCGGCCCCGGAGCCGGGCATTCTTGCGCGCTTATGGCGCTTCGAGTATCGCAACGAATTGATCGCGCTCTTCGGGCTCATGATCGCGGTTCAGTTTTTCCCGCGCACCATGCCCTTCGGACTTTACGTGCTCGGGCTGGGGGGTGCGGCCACAATCACTTTGCACGCGGTGGCAATCGTTCTCGTCTACCGCGCCAACAAGTTCATCAACTTCTCCCAGTTACAACTCGGGCTGGCCGCCGGAACGATCTTCACCGGTCTGGTTCAGGGCCAGATCTTGTTGCGCATTCTGAACGGTGTTTGCGGGTGTCTCGCCGCTCCCGGCCCCCTCGCGCGTGGAGTCAATTTTGTGATCGCGATGATCGTTGGGATCGCTTTTGCCGCCCTCATTAACTACATCGCCTATCACACACTTGTCCGACGCTTCACCAAGTCGCCCCGGCTGATGTTGACCCTTGTCACGGTTTTTGCAGGCCAGGCGCTGGCTGGATTTCTGCCGACTGTCACCGGCTGGCTCATCCCTGAGCAGATTCAGCGCCGGGCCGCGCGAGTACCGACCGCGCCGCCCTTTGACTTCACCTGGCAGATCGACATCTTTGCCCGCCTTCGCTTTGGCGACGTTCTCATTATCTTGGCGGCGCTGGCTTCGGTCATAGGTATCTCGCTTTATCTTCGCAGGAGCGACACCGGAGTCGCCATCCGTGCATCGGCCGAGAGCCCGGCGCGTGCCGAGACTCTGGGCGTGAACGTAATGGCGGTTACCAGTCGGGTTTGGATCATGTCCGGACTGCTGGCCGGAATCGCCGGAGTTGTTGGCGCGTTTGGTTCTAGCGCTCAGTTCGGCGGCGCACGCAACACGGTGAACATCCCGGTCGACCAGCTTGTTTTGATCCTCGCTGTGGCGGTGATAGCGCGGTTCAAGAGCCTTTGGATGGTGGGGCTCGGCGCGTTTGTTCTTGGCTTCTTGGAGATCGCAGTGCAGTACGCCTTCTCTTCAACCTCGCCCCTCGACTTCTTTATCGTGTTCCTCGTCGGAGGTCTCTTGCTTCTGCAGCGTTACCAGTCGACACGTGCGGATCGTGAAGAGATCGCCGGGTTCGAGATTACACGGGAGGTTCGCCCCATTCCCCGGGAATTGCGAAGCCTTCCGCAGGTGGCCAAGACCGTCCGATTGAGTGCCTTTGTCGGCTCGGCCGTGCTCTTGGGGTTGCCCTGGGCGCTTTCGGCGAGCAACACTACTTTGCTTGCCGTCTTCTTTATCTATGCCATTGTGGGGCTTTCACTTCTGGTCCTGACCGGATGGGCCGGGCAGATGTCCCTCGGGCAATTCGGCTTTGCGGCCATCGGGGCGTGGGCGGCGGCTTCGTCAAGGCTTCCTTTCCTATTCGCTCTTCTGCTAGGTGGTCTTGCTGGGGCGGTGGCGGCCGTACTGGTGGGAATCCCGGCGCTCAAATTGCGCGGCCTTCATCTGGCTATCTCCACACTGGCGTTCTCGGTGAGCGCCCGGGCGATGTTCATCGACGAAAAGTACTTTGGCCGCTTTCTTCCCGAGTCTCTGAATCGGCCGAAGTTTCTGGGGATGGATTTCGACGATGCTCGAATCTATTACTACTTCATGATGGTCATGGTCACTTTGGTAGTCCTGATGGTCGTTGGACTTCGTCGGACCCGAACAGGGCGCGTACTGATAGCCATCAGGTCCAATGAGGCCACGGCACAATCGTTCGGAATCAACGTGCTGCGTGCTCGGTTGAGCGCATTCGCCATCTCGGGATTTCTCGCGGCGTTGGCGGGCGCGCTTTTCGCGTTCCATCAGCGGTCGGTGACACCCGAGTCGTTCACCGCCGACCAGAGCTTGCAGATGTTTCTCTTCTCGGTTATCGGCGGGCTTGGCGGCGTCGCGGGGCCCCTGATCGGATTCACATTCATGTCCATGCTCACGTTTTTCTCGACCAACCCGCTGATTCAGTACGCGGCGGCCGGTACCGGCGCGCTACTGCTCATGATCGCAGCCCCAGGCGGGCTTGCCCAGGTGTTCTATGAGATGCGCGACTCCGCTCTGCGACGCCTCGCTTTCCGAATGCGCATCCCGGTCCCCTCGCTGATGGGCGACCGCAAAGCGCACCAGTTAACAGATCGGGCGATGCTTGAGGCGACGCGAGGCAAAGGCTCGGACGACTCCATCAATATGCAATACGAGCTTCCACAACAGTGGGCGCTGTCTCGATTTGGACGAACCGACGCACAAAAGGAGCGAGTGGGTGGCTAAGGGCAAGCACGGACACGGCGAAGACCGGGCTGCAAAGGAATTTGCATCAGCCGCGGGGAAGAATCCGCGGCCGGCCCGGCGCGAAAAGAGCGAGGAGCGGCAGGCGGACTTCCTGCCCGATCAGGTGCCCTATCCGGTGGCCGCCCCTCCGCCCGGACTCATCGATGCCGACTCGCCCGAACTGGAGGGCGGCCGCTTCCGCCGATTTATCCCAACCTCCCGTCAAAGTGACGACGGCACCCAAATGCCTTCGGACGAGGAGGTTGTTAGCCCCGCGCTTAAGGAAGAGCCAAAGCCGAAGCGAAATCTGCGCCGTTCTTTGCCGGGAGTTTTTGGCACGGGATTTAAGGAGCTGAATCCCTTTGCGATTCCCGGTTACAAGATGCCGTTGCTCGTCTTCGGATTGGGCGCCCTGCTGACGCATATGGATGATACGGCCCTTGGTCTCATCGGCCCAGAGCTTCGTGCCGACTTCGGGCTGTCCATCCTGGGGCTAGCCAAGATTGGGGTGGTATTCGGCCTCGTCAGCCAATTCGCGGGCATACCTGCCGGTTTCATGGTCGACCGGGTGAAGCGAGTGCGGCTTGTTCGCATCGGGATGATCGGGGCGAACATTTCGAGTTTCATCATGGCCTTCGCCACGGCCGTCCCTCACATGTACATTGCCCGGGCCACGGGAGCCGCGGTAGGGATTGTTTCGGGACCTGCAACCTTTCCCCTGATGGCCGACTACTATCCATCTCGAGTCCGAGCGCGGGTGTTTGCCTTCCTTGGAGCGGTCGGTCAGGTGGGAGGTCTGATCACACTTCCAATCGCCGGCTTCCTAGTAACCAGATTCAGCTGGAGGCCGGTCGTTTTTATCACGGCGGTGATCGCGACTGCCGTCGCATTTCTCAGCCTGCTGCTTAAGGAGCCAACGCGGGGCGGGATGGACCGGCTGGAGATGGGGGCGTCTCGGGAGGTCGCCGCGATTGAGCAAAAACCACCCTCCTGGCAGGAGTCATTTCGAGCGGCCTGGTCCATCCGAACCCTTCGCCGCGGGGCATATGCCGGACTGATGATTCAGATGGCGACTTTGCCTCTTTCCCTCCTTGTGGGCCTGATCATGGCGGAGAAGTTTCTCCTCAATCCCTTCCAGCGGTCGTTGGTGGGTACAGCCCAAAGCATCCTAACCATTCCGGCCTTCCTCGTTGCCGGCGTGGTAGCCGACCGTATTCTTGCCCACAAGCCCGCTACCCTGGTGTTGATCCAGTCGGGCATGTTTTTCGTTCAGGCGGGTGTTCTAGTAATCCAGGCGTTCGTGCCCAACGTATTCCTCTTTATTGCGATGTCGGTTATCACTGGGTCGATCTCAATCGCCTTGAGTCCCGCTGCAGCAGTTGTCTCATCGCTGGTGGTGCCCGCCCGAGTGCGAGGGATGGGAATGAAAGTTTTCACGCCCTTTGCGGTAATCGGGCAGCTCATGCAACTCCCTTTGATCGCCGTCGCTCAGAAAATGTCGATCCAGCAGGCGCTTCTGCTTTTCGTGCCCTTCATGATTCTTGGCGGAATGATCCAGCTCTCTACCGCGGCCACGATCGAGCGTGATATCCGCGCCGCTCGGGCCGCAGCCCTCGCCGATGAAGAACAGCGGCGATCTAAGCTGGCGGGCATCGACAAGTTGCTCGTGATTCGCGACGTTGACGTCGCCTACACCGGCGTGCAGGTGCTCTACAACGTCGACCTCGATGTGGAGTCGGGCGAGATCTTGGCCCTACTTGGAACCAACGGAAGTGGAAAGTCCACGCTGTTGCGGGCCATCTCGGGTCTCCAGGAAGCGGACAACGGCGCCATCTTCTACGACGGTCGAGACATTACCCACGCTCCAGCGCATGAAAACGCTCGAGAGGGGATTATCTTCATGCCGGGAGGTAACGCCATTTTCCCCACCATGACCGTCAAGGAGAACCTGACGAGCGCGGCGTGGATGTATCGCAAAGACGTCGACTACGTCAAGGAGGGCCTCGAAAAAGTCCTAACGTACTTCCCGGTGCTGCGCGAACGGTTCGACCAGCAGGCGGGCATTCTCTCGGGCGGCGAGCAGCAGATGCTGGCGCTCGGTCAGGCCTTCTTGATGCGCCCGCGCCTTTTGATGGTCGACGAGCTGTCGCTCGGACTTGCGCCGAAGATAATCGAGCAGCTCCTCGACATCTTGCGCGACATGAAACGTGAGGGAACGTCGATCATCCTCGTGGAGCAGTCTTTGAATGTTGCAATCACCATTGCCGACCGTGCAGTGTTCATGGAGAAAGGCGAGATTCAGTTCGACGGGGAAGTCACCCAACTGCTTCAGCGCCCCGATTTGATTCGCTCGATCTTCATGGGAGGTGCAGTTGCGGGCACGTCGCTCACGCGACGGCGGCGACACCAGGCCGAAGAGGGTGAAGAGGCGATCCTAAGAGCGGAAGGCATCTCGGTGGCCTTCGGCGGCGTGCAAGCGCTTCAGGACGTGAGCTTTGAACTCGAGATGGGCGAGATCGTAGGGATCATCGGGGCCAACGGCGCGGGAAAAACAACCCTCTTTGACGTGCTCTCGGGCCACCAGGCCCCGGACGCGGGAAAAGTGTTCTTCGAGGGCGAGGAAATCACGAAGATGTCCCCGGACGCGCGCGCGCGCCTAGGGCTTGGACGCGCCTTCCAAAGAGCGCTTCTGTTCCCACCGCTGACGGTGCGAGAGAACATCGCCGTTGCTATGGAGCGCCGGGCGAGCAAGAGCCCTCTGCTGGCCGCGGTGTGGGCGCCTCCGGTCCGAAAGAGCGAGCGACGTCTTTTGTCCCGAGTTGATGGGTTTATCGAGCTTCTGGGACTCACCGGATTTGCCGACAAGTTTGTGCGCGAGTTGTCTACGGGTACGCGCCGCGCGGTTGAGGTTGCGTGCATGATGGCCGCCGAGCCCAAGGTGTTGCTGCTCGATGAGCCGTCATCGGGGCTCGCGCAAGCGGAGACAGAGGCTCTTGGCCCGGCGCTGGCGCGGGTGGCGCGTGAGACGGGTTGCGGGATGGTTGTCATTGAGCACGATCTGCCTCTCATCACCGGAATCTCTGAGCGACTGATCGCGATGGAACTCGGCAAAGTAATAGCAACAGGCACCCCCCAGGAAGTCACGTCCAACCCGTTGGTTCTGCGGAGCTATCTTGCCGCATCTTTGGACGTCATCGAGCGTTCAGGCTCGCGGGTAGGCGCCGTCTTGAGTGTGCTATCCGGAGATGGAAAAGCCAACGGTCGAACCCAAATCCAAGAAGAAGTCAGTTCCAACAAAAGAAAGGTAGGAAAGTAAATGGCAACCAGACTAAAAGCGCGACCAGCCAAAGGCCTCATTTCGAAGGCCCCCGTTAGCCGATTTGCTAAGAGCGAGAAGCTCACCAGCAAAGTTTTCGCCGATCGCTTCGAGCACATGGTCACCAACATCGGAAACGTCATCAAAGGAAAAGATGATGTGGTTCGTCTGGCCCTCGTGGCGATGCTCGCCGAGGGGCACGTTCTCTTCGAGGACATGCCAGGGACCGGAAAGACCATGTTGGCGAGATCCATCGCCCAGACTATTAACGCAGGGACTTCCCGAATCCAGTGCACCCCTGACCTTTTGCCCGCCGACCTGACAGGATCAACCGTCCTCGAACGCAAGACCGGTAACTTCATTTTCCGCGAAGGTCCGGTTTTTACTCACGTTCTGCTCGCAGACGAAATCAACCGTGCGACTCCGAAAACTCAGTCTGCGCTTCTCGAATCGATGGCCGAGCGGCGAGTCACGTACGACGGCATAACGCATCCCCTACCTGCCCCCTTCTTCGTTCTGGCGACGATGAACCCTGTTGAGCTTGCCGGCACCTTCCCCTTGCCGGAAGCTCAGCTTGACCGGTTTCTGTTCAAGCTCTCGCTGGGTTACGCCGAGCGCGACGCCGAAGTTAGCATCTTGCGCGGGCATTTCGAGCACGATTCCATCCTCGACTTGAAGACCGCGATCTCTCTGGAGGACGTTGTGGAGATGATCAAGTGGGCGACCAAGGTAACGATCTCGAATGAAACCCTCTACTACATCGCGGATCTGGTTGCAGCGACTCGCAACGATCCCGCTCTTCAGATGGGAGGGTCGTCACGCGCGTCGCTCGCGCTCATGCGGGCTTCGCGCGTCATGGCGGCGTCTCAAGGGCGTGACGACGTGATGCCCGACGACGTCAAGTCGCTCGCCACGCCGGTCCTGGCCCACCGCCTGCTGCTCACTCCTGACGCGCAGCTGCGTGAGGAGACGGTGGAGCGCGTTATCGACCGCATAGTGCACCGCGTGAAGGTTCCTATGGGGATCGGAAAGGGAAGAAAGGCAGCAGCAGAGGATGAGGCCTCGTTCGAAAAAGCCGAGGCTGGGACCGAGGCCTAGGAAAACAAAAGGACCATAAGCAACAAGGGATCAAGAGATGGCAAGTGCAGCAGTAACTGTGTCGGCGCCGAAAAAGGTGCGAAACTCGCGCGTCAAAAGCGCCGGGTCGGAAGTGCTCGCATGGGTCGAGCGTCGGCTAGGTCTCACTCCCGCGGGCCTGTCAGTGACTGTGGCGATGATCGTTTTGTTCTTCGGCAGCCGCATCATCAAGAGCCGCGGAATGGCCCTGTTCGCTTATGGCCTGGCAATGGTGATGGTTATCTCATGGCTGCTAGGACGCCGCAACCTGCCGGTTACCGCCGACCGGGCCGATCTCCCGCCAAGAGTGCGAGCCAAGCGCACGGTCGACGCCGGCATCACTCTGACCGCGCGCCGGCGCGTTTCGGGGATCATCGTCGAAGAAGAGATGGACGAGCATCTCGGCGCGCCGGTAAGGCTGCCGGTGCCGATCCTTCCAACGGGCCAATCGGTCACGCACCCGTATCAGTTCACCCCCACGATGCGCGGTATCTATAAAGTCGGACCGCTGGTGGCGGAATGGAGCGACCCGTTCGGACTGACGCGCCGGCGTCAACAGATTGCTGCCCCGACGGACATCATCGTTCACCCTCGAAGCGAACCGGTGCTTGACCGCATCATCAGTCGTGAGTGGGAAGACCCGCCGATCCGGCCGCCGTTCCTCAAGCCTTGGCCAACCGGATTTGAGTTCTACGGATTGCGCGACTACGTCGACGGAGACGACCCTCGCCGCATCGTTTGGCGGGCAGTGGCCCAGTACGACAAATATGTGGTGAGGGAAGCGGAACAAGGCATTACCGACCGCGTCAACATCTGGCTCGATTCGGACAACGAATTCCATTCGCCCGGGAGGGACTCCGAGACCTTCGAAGCTGCAGTGTCGGTTGCGGCCTCGCTGGCCAGCAAGCACTTGAAGGACGGCTTCTCGGTAAGCCTCCACATCAACTCCGGTGCGCTGGCAACACTTTATCGGGGACAACGGAAGATCATTCCTCTTCTAGATCACCTGGCTGCGGTCAAGCGAGAGTCCAAGGCTTTCACAGACGCGATCGATCGACTGTTCTCCGATCCCGACCGCAAGGCCCACAACCTGTTGATCACTCCCCATGTTACGAGAGAGACCGCTTCGCGGCTAAGACTCTTGCTCGACCGAGGCACGTCGCTCCTGGTGGTTGTGGTCCTCTGGGACGACACAGACCCGATGACGCTTCACCGCGCCGGTTCGCTTGGCTGTCCCGTAGTCGAGATCTCGGGAGGAATCGCGCTTGCGACACTGTTCGCCAACGTCGTGACTTCGAGACGCCGATGAAGGTAGAAGAAGAACTCAAGAGCGACGAGTCCGCCGCGCTTACCCCTGAGTACGCGCCCGAGTTGAAGCTCGGCGAAGCAGCTCTTCAGCAGCGAACGATTGAGGCTCCGGTTGCTCCCATCCAGGAGGAGGAAGAAGAAGAGGCAGGCCAGGCGCCGGTCAGCCCTCTGATGGCGGGCGCCGCTGGTTTCTTCGGCAGCGCAGCCGCGGGGTGGATGGTCGCCGGCGTTTTCACCGGTGTTTCGGCTCGCTTTATCGCTCTGCTGTGCGCGTTCATAGGGGGTGGGGCGGTAGCGCTCTCTTACAAGACGAAGCGTCCAATGACCATTCAGTTCTTGGTGCTTCCCCTAGCGCTCCTCATCGGGGGGGCACTGGTCGCGCCCGATACCACTGGGGGGAGCGCCAACCTCCCCAGTCTGGTAGTGGAGGCACTAAAGAGCGGAGGATTGTCTCAGCCTCCGGTGCCATTCGATCCAGGCTGGAGGTTCCTCCTCGTTCTGCTCATATCGTCGCTTGCAGTGGCGGCCGCCTCGGCGCCGCTTGCGACCGGCCGACCGCGGCTTGCGGCCTTTATCCCTGCTCCGGTCACGATCGCGGGCATCCTTATACAACCGAAGGGGGCGGAGGTGCTTTCGGTGTCAGTCGCGCTTGTGCTGACCGTCGCGAGTCTTGCCGTTACTTTCGGTGCTGAACTGGCGCAGCAGGGCGCCACAGGCGGTTCTTTCGAGATTCGACGTTTCGGTCGAGCGGCGGCGATCGTGGGAGTAATTGTCGCTCTGCTGATTTCCCTTTCGCGCTTCGGGGCCCTCTTTCCCGAAGAGCAAGAGTCGAAGGTGATTCCTCCGAAGCGACCACAGACTCCGCCTGCCGCGGTCGATCGGCTGGTTTTCACAGTGGAGTCACCGGTTTCCGTTCCTTGGCGGCTGGGGGTGCTCGACGTTTACGACAAGACGGCCTGGCTAACTCCGCCCTACGATCCAAACCGCTTCAAGAACATTCCCAAGTCCGGCCGGATTCCCGGCGCGCTGACGGCTGTCCCCCCGGAGAAGCGAATGTCGGTGAAGTTCTCGATCACCGATCTTGAAGGTCGTGTTGCACCCAATATTGCAAGTCCCATCACCGTTAAGGGTGCCCCGCTCGAAATGGATTTCGACCCGCGAGTGCAGTCGTTCCGTCTGCCGGGTCGAGCGAGGGCTGGCACCGTCTATACCGTTGAGGGTCCTTTGCCGGCGGATGCCGAACAACTGTTGAAGGCGCCGCCACCGCCTGCGAGCATGAAGCCCTTCCTTGCCCTGCCTCCGCCGCCAGCCGAGGTGCAAGATCTCCTCAACCAAGTGCCACTAGACGTCCCCATGTACGAAAAGCTTCAGTTCGTGCGCACCAAGTTCTTTGAGAGTGTCATCGCTGCGGGGGCCGGGAACCCACGTGACGTTCCGCCGGCAAGGGTCGCCGACATGCTTGCCGGTTCTGAGGCCTCGCCCTACGAGATCACCGCCGCCGAAGTGATGCTGGCGCGATGGGTCGGGGTGCCGGCGCGAGTCGGGTACGGCTACTACGGCGGAGAAAAGGTCGGTAACGTCGTCGAGGTCCACACCAAGCACGGCGCCATGTGGCTGGAGGCCTACTTCGAAGGTTCAGGTTGGGTGCCGATCGTCGGCCGCCCTCCGCGAGCCAAGTCGAGCCTGTCGAGAAACCAGAAGAACGAGGAACCGGAAATCAGACCCACGGATGAGCTTGGTGCCGTGGTTTACGTTCCGCTGCGATTGCAACGGATCACCCTGCTTTATGTTCTCGTTCAGTACTGGTTGAGCAAGGCAGCCCCCTGGGTAGGTCTGGGTTTGTTGGTCCTCGCTTTCTATCCAGGCCTGCTCAAGATCATGCGACGTGCGCGACGTCGAAGATGGGCGTACAGACACGGGGCTCGCGAGCGAATAGCCGCGGCATATGCTGACCTGCGCGATTTCGCAATCGATCTTAACTTGGGACACCCCAGCTTTACTCCTATCGAGTTCTTGGACGTAACCATCGAGGACGAAGACCATCGACAGTTGGCATGGCTCGTGTCCAGGGCGATCTGGGGAGATCTGCAACGCGACGTTCGCATTGATGATGTCGAGCAGTGCGAGGCCTGGGCGCGCTCTGTTCGCAAGCGTTTGTCTCAAGGACAGTCTCCCCTCATGCGAACCCTTGCGATCGCCTCGCGGGCGTCGCTCAAGGATCCCTACTCGGCCGAGATGCCGAACATGTGGCTGCCATGGTCGCCGCGCAAGCGTGCCGCGGCCGCGATAAAACGCTTCATGCTCGCGGCTCTTCGTCCTTGGCGCCTGCTCCGGCTACTCAGGCCGAAGTCGGCCACGGCGATGCTCCTTGTTTTGGTCGTGCTTTTCGCATCGGGATGCCTTCAAGACGTCAATCTAAAGGCTCGTCCGTCGAGACTGCCCGCGCTTCCGGAAGTTCCCGATGCTCTGGGGGACTTTAGGTTCGAGCGCGACTCGAACGGGGCCGCAGCGTTCGAACACTTCTACGATGTCTCCCTTGTGGCCAAGGGCGAGCTATTTGCCATCCGCGATACCGACGGGGTAGTGCAAGGGACACTTCAGACCGCGGTATTCAAGCCGACACTTCGCAGTCGCACGGGTGTTGTTCGCCAAGGGGTCCTGAAAGCCGTTGGGGGAGGAGCCTTCAAGCCGACGAGGCTTGGCCGTGACACCGTGTTCGCGCTCCGTCTTCCCGAGCAGCGCATCCTCATGTGGTTCGATACCGACGTCGCCACTTATCAGATACTTGTGGCAACCCAGGGGTTTGACCAAGCTGAGCAGCTTTTGGCGAGCCTACTAGCAAAACAGCGGGGAGAAGACGTAGACCAGTTCTCACGAGTACTTATTGTTCCGCCCATCGACCCGAGGAGGGGCAGTCCATGAACAAGAGACTCTTACCTTTCGTGGTTTTGTTGACGTTGATCACTGGCGCCTGCGCAGGTCCGATTGCACCGCTCGACATCGGATCGAAGGAAGTGCCGATCGACCTGCTTCTAGGGGCGCGGAAAGCGGTGGCCGGTGCACCTCTGCCTCCAATTGCCTTGCCTCTCGAGGTCTTCAACCTGCAGCCTTACAGGGGCGGCCCAACCCCCATTGCTATTCCCGAGCCGCCACCAGGTCCGTGTCCGGAAGCGGACCCTCTAGCAGTGCCTCGTCTGATAGCGACCAACACGATTGACAAGGCCCCAAAGGAAGGGACTTACATGTACCGGACATCCGACAAGCTCACGACCACCATGGGCGCCGCAACGAGCGTCACAACTTTTCCTCTGACCTCCACCTGGAAGGTGGGAAACATCCTTGCCGAGCCTGCAAGCTTCACGTACGACATCGCGGTGACTGCAGGGACGGACACCAGGACCACAACTTATCGAGTCCTGCCCATGGGGGCTTACACCGCACCCCCAGGTGCACCTGTTGGCGGAGTTCCGGCCCCACCCCCGGAGGCGCCCAAGCCCAACACGGGGGTGCCGCCTGGGTTTTATCTCGCGGGAGTGTCGTCCACGGGACTGCCAGCTCTTAAATTGGCCTTCCCGGGTATTGCCATCGTTCGTTTTCCCATAGATCGCGGCGCTACTTTTGATAGTTCCGGAACCGATGGCAATACAACGATCAAGTGGCGATCGATAGTCGGTCCCAAGATCACGATCGATGCTTGTGGTACTCCGCTCGATACGTACTCCGTCGACCTTACTATGGGGATGATGACTACGGCCGGGAGCCCACAGGTGGCCAACTTTACAACGAACTATGCACTCGGGACGCAGTACGGGGGCTTACCGGTGTACGTGTCGAGTACCGTAACTGGTAATGAGGGCACGGCAACGTCCAAGCGTGAATCAACTATGACAATTAATTCGGAGCCGACGGCTCCTTGAAACGGTTGATAGCACCGGCGCTTGCGGTGCTGCTTTTAGGTTCAGCATGCAAGGCTCTGCCGGGCGCAGTTCCGCCCAAGCCGCCCGATGCCGCGGCCGGGACGCACCCGGGGGGGACGCTTACCGTGGGGATCACTCAGCCTAGCTCGATCGAACCTATCTATGCGACAGATCCGGTGGGCAAGCTTGTGGCATCAACAATCTGCGAGACGCTTGTCACAATCGATCCAGTAACCGGAGAAGTGAAGCCTGGGCTAGCCGAGAAATTCGTCGTTTCGACGGATGGGAACGCCATTACTATCAAGCTCCGCAAGAACACCCGATTTCACGACGGCACCGAAATGAAATCCATCGATGCGGTCTACGCACTCCAAACTCTTGCCAACCCCGAGTCTGCCAGCTCAATGGCTGAGTTGCTGCGTCCGGTTCAGCAATACGAAGATTTTCGGAAAAAGGTCGAAGAGGGTGCAGCCCTCGGAGGGGCGCTCATCTGGCAGGGAGTGCGGGTCATCGAACCCTACTCGTTCGAGATTACCCTGGGCGCAAAGGAACCCGATTTCCTTAGAGTGCTCGCAAACCCCGCGACTGCTCCCTATTCCAAAGCGGCTGCTCAGCGAAACCCTCAAGCATTTTCTGAACAACCGGTCTGCGCCGGTCCTTACAAGATGGCTGCGCCTTACAAGCCGGGTGATCCCGACATCCGCCTGACGCGTTTCAAGGACTATGCGGACAAGAACGCCACTCTCACTGGCGGTGGAAATGGCTACGCCGATGAGATTCTTTTTCGCGTCTTTCCTGATCAGGACGCGCAGTACAGGGAGTTCGAGGCCGGCAACCTCGACGTCGCGACGGTGCCACCTTCCAAGCTGACGGAAGCGAGAGCGAAATACGGGGACAAGGTGATCAGCGGCCCGTCGCCCCAAGTGGAATTCGTGGGACTGCCGCGGGGGCCTGAGTCGCCGTTTACTAAAACGTCGGTCAGGATCGCGCTTTCGCAGGCAATCAACCGAAACGAGATTGTCGGTAAGGTCTTTGGGGGGAGCCGGAAGGCCGCTGGAGGGTTCCTCCCTGCTTCGCTTGGGCCAACAACCTACAGAGACAAAGCCTGTGGAGAAAACGCTCCGCTGGAGGGGAACGTCGAGGCGGCCCGGGCGAGTTTGGCTAGGTCGAAGGTTGATTTCTCGGGCCAAACATTCAAGTTCTACTTCAACGACGAGTACGTCCATCGCGGGCTCGTTGAGTCGGTCGCGGCGCAGTGGAAAAACGCGTTCGGCCTGAATATCGAATTGCAGCCGATGAACTGGGATCAGTACCTTCAGAAGGCGACCACAGGCGCAGGCTTCGATGGGCCGTTCCGCGTCTCCTGGACCGGAACATACCCGAGCGCGCAGGCATATCTAGCCCCGTTGTTTCTGTCAGCCAACATCGGCAGCAGCAACCTGCAGAGGTACAGCGATCAGCTTTACGATGAGGCTTTCGAGAGGGACGCAAAACCCGTCGTGGATGAGAACGAGCGGATCCTTCAGTTCCAGAGCCTCGAGGACCGGCTGTGCAAACAGATCCCCATCATCCCGATCGCGTTTGCAGAGAGTCACATAGTGATGCGTGGCGACCGAGTAGCCGCGGCGCGACCCCAAGTTCTTGCTCTGGACGGCCGCTTGCTTCTGATGGAGGTGTACGTGCGGTGACCCCCGGGGGACCGAGGGTACGCCAGTCGAAGGCCGTCACCATCGCCTACGCATCTCTTGCCGCCGTCATTCTCTTAGTAATCGCCGCAATTGCACTTGTCGTAGTTCCCCCATCGCCACCGAGTGTTTCCGAATTCGCCCCGCAGGCTCAAGAGCCGATAAAGGACGCGCCCAATCAGCAATCGAGTCAGTTTGGATCGGGCGCTGGCGCGTGTGCGGCGGGGCAAATCTGCGAGGGCCCAGATGCAAGGGCCATTGCTCCGCCCAAGAAGGTAGTCGAAAAGGCGCGCGTGCGACGCTGTGTTGGCGATCCCCCTCGCCAAACCGAGGACCCGCAGTCTCCACCATGTGTCAACTATTTCGAAGGAAACAACGGGGGAGCGACCTCCAAAGGGGTCACCCGAGATGAGATTCGGATTGTGGGTCGGCCCTTTGGAAACCAATGGCCAGCGGAACTGTATGTCTATCAGCTTTTAGCGGCTTACTTCAACTCGCGGTTCGAATTCTACGGACGAAAGCTGGAAGTAATAGAGACAGGTGCCAGTTCCTCCAAGCCTGAGGCAAAGCGAGCCCAGGCAGTCAAGGTAGATGAGGAGATCAAGGCGTTTGCCTCGCTCGATTACGACCGTTTCGAATACGAATCCAGCGTGTACTACGACGAACTAGCTCGCCGAAAGATTATCTCCACCAGCTATGCGACCGGGTATCGGTACGAGAGCCGTGACTTCACACCTAATCGTCCGTACCAGTGGAATTATCAGCCGACTCTTGACGAGACGTTTTACAATGTCGTCGAGTGGGCGTGCAACGGGCTGGTTGGCCGGAATGCAGCATTCGGGGGCCCTCAAGAAATCCTCAAGCGACGCAAGTTGGGCATCTTGGTGCAAATATCTCCGACCGAAACCACGGACCTTCATATCCTTCGCGGCGGGCTAGAGAGCTGCGCAGGCGAGAGCGTTTCAGTTTACGAAAGGGAACCCGGAGCAACTGACTCATCCAGGACCAAGGAACGCCTCATATTGGCGACAATGAAGCAGGATGGTGTGACCTCAGTCATATGTGTTTGTCGAGATTCTGCATATGACTTCATGATTGCAAACAACAGCCAACAGGATTACCAGCCGGAGTGGATAATTCCGGGCGGGATTTTTGCGAGCGAGACTCGATATGAGGGACTCGGCACTCCGACCGAACATCTTCTTGCAGTAGCTGGAGCAAACAAGATCCATCCAGTGCGGGATGAGCCTTGGTATTGGGCAGTGAAAGAGATGGACCCCAACTTTATTATCGACTGGAACGCCGTGTGGGCTTGGGCAGTCAGCAAGAGATACAAAGGTCTGTTGCTCCTTGCATCAGGTATTCAGACCGCTGGCCCGAAACTCACTCCTGAATCATTCGAGGCGGGTTTATTCAAAACCAAGTTCCCCAATCCCGGGTGTAGCGCGCCGCCCTACTTCCAGGCTTGCGTCGGCTTCGGGCCGGGTAACCACTCGATGGTTTCCGACATGGCGATGGTCTGGTGGGACTCGACTGCTCTGCCCCAAGATGGCCAGGGTGGCCAGGGAAACGGCGACTGGTGTTACATCGAGCGCGGAGTTCGCTACAGTGTTGGCCAGTGGCCGAAGGAGCAGCCCTCTTTCTACGATCGCACGAAGCCGTGTCGATGATACCGCGCAAACGCCAGTCCAAGTCCGTCACAATCGCATACGCGTCAATTGCCAGCATCATTCTTCTGGTCATTATCGCAATTGCACTGATCGTTGTGCCGCCGTCTCCGCCGTCAGTTGCCGAGTTTGCTCCGCAGGCTCAGGAGCAAATAGTGCAAGCCCCCAACCAGCAGTCGAGTCAGTTCGGATCGGGGGCGGGATCATGTGCCGCGGGCCAAGTTTGTGAAGGATCGGATGCGGTAGGGTCAGCTATCGCTCCGCCCAAGAAGGTGATCGAGAAGGCTCGAGTCCGCCGGTGCGTTGGGGATCCACCGCGCCAAACTGAAGACCCTCAATCGCCTCCTTGTGTCAACTATTGGGAGGGGAACAATGGAGGGGCCACCTCAAAAGGGGTCTCTCGCGACGAAATTCGGGTCGCTGTGGCCCAATACAATGATTACCGTCAGTTCTTCGACACGTTTGTTGACTTCTTCAACCGACGATTCGAGTTTTATGGCCGACAGCTTCGTCTCCTGCCGCTTCCAGTCGTCGACTACAGCACCAAACCTGCCGATATGCGGGCTGCCGCGGAAAGAGCCGACGTCGAGCTACATTCGTTCGCAGCGACCAGTTGGGACCACCAGGGTCTGGTCCTCAATCCATCCGTCTTCTATAACGAACTCTCGCGCAGGGGCATAGTTTCTACCGATCACCAATCCGTGCTTCGGTCTTCTCGTGACATTGAACAATGGCGTCCTTATCAGTGGAGCTTTTCGCCGACATTGGACGAATTGCAGGGAAACTTAGGGGAGATGAGTTGTAAGTCCCTTGTCGGACGAAGCGCAAGTCATGCAGGGCCGATTTTGGTCACGAAATTAAGGAAGTTCGCGATAATCGTCAACGTCGTCCCAGGGGTTCCTCCACCTGACATGACTCCCCTTCAGCAGACTTTGGAGCGCTGCGGCTCTGGGCCAGTTAGGATCGTAGAGTTCTCGGACCGAACACAGCTAGAAGCCATATTCGCCGACTTTCGGTTGTCCGACATCACGTCCATTTCTTGTCCCTGTTCCGTCGGTTTCGAGCCGATGCTGGCCGCCAGCGACAGTGGTTACCAACCGGAATGGATCACTACCGGGATCTTCGTAGAAGGGTTCGAGTTCGTATATCGGGCCTTCTCACCTCCAGATCAGGTTGCTCACCTATTTGGGCTCGGAGGTCAGAACAAGATCCTCCCGATCACAGATCGCCCTTCCTACTGGGCGACGAAGGAGCAAAATCCCCAGACAAGCCAGAATCTTTCTCAGCAGTCAGCCATCTATTCCGAGCTCTTGCTGCTTGCTGCCGGAATTCAAATGGCCGGGCCCCACCTAACCCCTGAAACGTTCGAACAGGGGCTCTTCCGAACTCGGTTTCCCAACCCTGGCGCGGGAGGCCCTCCCTACTGGCAGGCTCGTGTTGGTTTTGGTCCAGGAGATCACACGATGATTGATGACTTGCCGCTCCTTTGGTGGAGCGAGAGAGCGCACGGTTACGACGAGGGTACCGGGGGAGCCTTCGAAAGTCATGCTGGTGGGTTTTGCTACATTGACGGAGGAGCCCGACATTCTCCGGGCGGCTGGCCCGAAAGACAGCATCCATTCTTCGATCAGACAAAGACGTGTCGATAGATCACCGCCGCCAGTCGAAGGCCGTTACCATCGCCTACGCATCTCTGGCCTTCGTCATTCTTCTCGTGGTCGCTGCGCTTGCACTTGTCGTTGTTCCGCCTTCGCCCCCAAGTGTTTCTGAGTTTGCCCCTCAAGCTGTAGAGCAAATCGACCAGGCTCCGCAGCAGCAGTCGAGCAGATTCGGGTCAGGTGCAGGTGGCGCGTGTACGCCCGGGCAAAACTGCGAGGATCCAGATGCAGCCGGGGCTCTCGCGTCACCCAGGAAAGCGATCGAAAGAGCCCGCGTCCGTCGCTGCGTTGGCGACCCTCCTCGCCAAACTGAGGACCCCCAATCCCCGCCGTGCGTCAATTACTTCGAGGGCGACAATGGGGGAGCCACCTCGAAAGGTGTTACTCGAAACGAGATTCGCGTTGCGATCGGGAGGCCGTTCCAGCTCACTGAAAATCAGATCATGCAGCTCGTTGAATTTTTCAACCGCCGCTATGAGTTCTACGGTAGGACGATTCGCCCCTTCCTGCTCGACAGCTACTCGAGCGCGCAAGGAAAAGACCCTGTCATACAGAGAGTCGCCGCGGCGAAGGCTGACGAGGAATTTCGTGCATTTGCAGGAGTAGGTGGTGTCTATAATGCTACGTCCGTAGACTCAAGGCCGTACTTCGACGAGATTGCGCGTCGCCGTCTAATCGGGATTGATCCTGAACCAACCTATCAATTGGGCACACAGCTGGCTGGAAGCCGTCCTTACTTGTGGAGCTACGCGCCCCCGATTGAGAACGCCGAACGCAACCAGGCCGAGTGGGTTTGCAAGAGTTTGGTTGGGCGGGTTGCGGAGCACGCTGGAAGTCGCAGTCCTCAGCTTAGACTTCAAACTCGCAAGTTTGCAGTAGTTTCTCCCGAAATTCCGGCCGGTTCCCCGCCTGTTGACGAGTTAGTGGCCGGTCTCAAAAGATGTAACGCGCCATTGGAGATGTATAGGGTTCAGGACTCTCAAGGATCTGCGCGGAATCAGCCTGTTGTCAACCAAATGCAGGCGGATGGAGTCACCTCAATTATGTGTGTCTGCGCCGCACTAATCTTTAGCAATGACCTAATGAGTCAGGCTGGCAGCGCGCAATATTATCCGGAGTGGGTGGTATCGGGAGTAGCCGGACAGGGAAGCGACGACACGACGGTTTCAAACACTGACCAACAGGGGCAGATGTTTGGCATGGCCGCCTACAACAAAATCCTAAGCACAGAAAACGATCCTCCTTTTTGGGCTCTCAAGGAAATAGACTTCCAGGCGCCGCCTCCCACCAACAAACTTGTTCGGGCAGACTTGCGCGCTTTGTATCACGGTTTGCTTGTTTTGGCCTCGGGAGTACAGGCAGCGGGACCTATGCTTAATCCTTTTACGTTTGAACGAGGACTTCAAAGGATCAGCTTTTCCAACCCAGGGGCCGGGCAGGCCCCTTACTGGCAGGCCCGGGTTGGGTTTGAGCCTGGCGATTACTCGATGATCAACGATTTCACGCTGCAGTGGTACACCTTTAGGAATCTCGAGTCTGGTGGCAACCCAAGGGATACTGGTAGTTGGTGCTACATAGGACGGGGCGCCCGATACGCTTCGGGCGGCTGGCCTGAGGGTAGACAACCCTTCTTTGACGAAACTCAGCCTTGCCGATGAACCCCGCACAGAGATGGCCCGGAGTTAGGCGTGTCTTCGACGGGGACAAGCCGTGCACATAACCAGGCGTCAGTCGAAGACTGTTTCTCTCGTATATGGGGGTATCACAACCGCTCTTCTCATCGTGGTTGCAGCTTTGGCTCTCGTCTTCGTTCCGCCGTCGCCTCCGAGTATTGCCGAGTTCGCCCCTCAGGCTCAAGAAAGCATTGTGGAGGCCCCCGATCAGCAGTCAAGTCAGTTCGGTAGCGGTGCCGGGGGGTCTTGCTCCGAAGGTCAGGCCTGCGAAGGAGCGGGCAGTAAATCTCTGCTTGGTAGCGCGAAGAAGCAAGCTATCGAAAGGGCCCGAGTCAAGCGATGCGTTGGAGATCCCCCCCGTCAGATAGAAGATCCGCAGTCACCTCCGTGCATCAACTTTTGGGAAGGCAACAACGGCGGGACTACCTGGCAGGGAGTTACGCGGGACGAGATTCGAGTTGCCTTCGCCACGGGGCCAGGTGACAACCCTTCGGCGCTTCAGAACACAGTTGAATTTTTCAACAAGCGGTTCGAGTTTTACGGCCGGAAAATTCGCATCGTCACTTTCAATCCGGCTGCTGCCTTTGGGTACACTGACTCCGCCGAGCTACAACGGAAAGATGCAGTGAAGGTCGACGAAGAACTCAAGGCTTTTGCTTCGCTCGCTTACACCGGCGGAGCCATCAGCAATGCGCCCTACTTCGATGAGCTTGCGAGAAGGGAAGTGATTGGGGTGGACACCTTCGCCACGCTCAGAACCGAGCAAGAAAACTACGACCGATTCCGTCCATACCAGTGGAACTTTCTGCCCTCCCTGGACAAAACGGTGCGCAACGAGGTGGAATGGATCTGCACCAGCTTGGCGGGAAAGAACGCCGAATACGCGGGCCCCGCGTTCAGTGTTTCGAGAAGAGTTTTTGGAGTTGTGGTTGTTCGCTATGCGTCGGGCGTCGCCGATCCTTCCCCTCTTGTCCAGGGCCTCAAAGGATGTGGGGCTTCGCCCGTTAAGGTTGCCGAGATCGCGTACGGGTCAACTGATGCCCAATTCCAGGTACTTGCCGCCGACTTCAACCAGGCCGGTGTCACGAGTGTGCTTTGCCTCTGTGCCGGGGCAGTTTTGGAGTTCAACCTGATGACGGCCGCAACCGAAAGGGGTTACTTTCCTGAATGGCTGCTGATGCCCCTGTGGGGTCAGGACTTAAATTCGATAGCGCAGTTTTATCCTTCCGAGCAGCGATCACATGCCATTGGGCTGACATCCCACAATCGCGTGAACCCGATCTCGGAAAGACCATGGTATTGGGCTCTTAAGGAGATGGACCAGTCTTTTTCCGAGGACAGTGCTAGCGGCGCGATATGGGGGGACTTAGCCGGGACATTCAACAATCGGTATACCGCCCTCCTCCTTCTAGCGTCCGGGATTCAAATGGCCGGCCCCAATCTAACGCCTCAAAACTTCGAACGCGGACTCTTCAATGCTCGATTTTCAAACCCCGGAGCCGGCGGTCCGCCTTACTTTCAGGCTAGGGTGGGTTTCGGCCACGGCAACCACACGATGATTCAGGATTATGGCCTGGTCTGGTTTGACGACTCGGCTGATGCATACGACACCTCGTCGGCGAAGGGCGCCTTTTGCTATGCGTATCGAGGCGCAAGATTCGGAGCCGGGCAATGGCCCAGCCGAGACCACCCATTCTTTGACAGAACGCAGCCATGCAGGTAGGCCGCCAGCCCAAGACGGTCCCCCTTATATATGGGGGTTTGTCCGCACTGCTGTTGATTGCAATCGCTGCGCTAGCCCTTGTCTTCGTTCCCCCATCACCTCCGAGCGTCGCCGAATTCTCACCGCAAGCCGAAGAGCAGATCGAAAACGCCCCAGAGCAGCAATCGAGCCAATTCGGTTCGGGCGCTGGCGCATGTGCGGTCGGACAGGTGTGTGAGGAAGGAACGGCCGGTCGCCAGGCCCAAGGAAGCCGCAAAATCATTGAAAAGGCAAGAGTTCGACGCTGCGTGGGGGATCCGCCTCGTCAGATCGAGGACCCCCAGTCTCCGCCCTGCGTCAATTATTTTGAAGGCGACAACGGCGGCGCAACCTCCAAGGGCGTTACGCGAGACGAAATTCGAGTTGCTCGGATCTTCCTCAATGCCAATGTCACAAGAGTGAATGAAGCTCTCGTCAGATACTTCAATCGGCGTTTCGAGTTCTACGGTCGGCAGATTCGACTGATGACTTACAACCATAGAGTTAGTAACACCAACGCTGACGTGATTCGGTCAAATGCAGTTCGTGTAGATCAGGAGCTAAAGGCTTTTGCTGCGCTTCCGTGGCCCGGAGGCTTATATAGCACGCCTTACTTTGAAGAGTTGGCCCGGCGCAAAGTGATTGGCATCGATGGAATTCCAAGCGAACGCACCGAGAAGGAATACTACGAGCCGCACCATCCCTACTTGTGGAGTTTTCCGATGTCCCTTGACCGTGGTCAGCGCAATATGGGGCAGTGGGTATGCAATGGCCTCGCCAATAAGAACGCCGCCTACGCCGGGATCGAGTTTCAATTTAGTCAAAGAGTCTTCGCCATCCTTCATTCCCGCGAACAGCCTGGCAATGTGTTGACTGACCCCTCAGCCTTCACTGCGGAGCTTGGTCGGTGCGGTATCAAGCCGGCAAGGGTCGTTGAGTTCAGCTCAGGTGCCGATGACACCACGATGCGTACGATCATGGCCGATTTTCGAAAGGACGGGATAACGACGATCGCGTGTTTTTGCCTGGATCTATCGCTGACGTTCCGAGCCATGAATGGGGCGGAATCGACCGCCTATTTTCCGGAATGGCTGCTTGCCCCCATGGCTGGGCAAGACAGTGGAAGCGAAATGCCACCCGGTCAGAGAACTCATGCATTTGGCCTCACGTCGCTGAATCGGCCCAACCCATATTCGGACTCCCCTTGGTACTGGGCGGTGAACGAGGAGGATCCAACCTTTTCGCCTCAACTCAGCGGCCAAACGACGGATCTATCTAACGCAATCACGATGAACCAGCACTACACGGCGCTTTTGCTGCTTGCGACGGGGATTCAGATGGCGGGCCCCAACCTGACCCCAGTCACGTTCGAGCAGGGCCTCTTCAGGACTAGGTTCTCCAATCCAGGTGCTGGCGCGACTCCGTTGTACCAGGCTCGCGTTGGATTTGGTCCTGGTAGCCACACGATGACGCAGGATCTTGGGATGATTTGGTATGACGACACGGCGGACGCCTACGACTCGACGGGTGCCTCCTCTAAGGGCGCGTTCTGCTTTTTGGGGAAAGGAATCCGCTACGGGTTAGGGGAGTGGCCCGTCGGCGATTATCGGTTCTACGACAGGAGTGAGCCATGCAGGTAGCTTCTCGGAAACGACAGTCCAAGGCGGTCACGATTGCATACGCGTCCCTCGCCGGGATCATTCTGCTTGTCATCGCCGCAATTGCATTGGTTGTGGTGCCGCCATCTCCGCCGAGTGTCGCCGAATTTGCTCCCCAGGCCCAGGAGCAGATTGTCGACGCCCCCAACCAGCAATCGAGCCAATTCGGTTCGGGCGCTGGCGCATGTGCGGTCGGACAGGTGTGTGAGGAAGGAACGGCCGGTCGCCAGGCCCAAGGAAGCCGCAAAATCATTGAAAAGGCAAGAGTTCGACGCTGCGTGGGGGATCCACCCCGTCAGATCGAGGACCCCCAGTCTCCGCCCTGCGTCAATTACTTCGAGGGCGACAACGGTGGCGCAACGTCAAAGGGAGTAACGCGCGACGAGATTCGGATAGCTTGGGCTCGGTATCAGACGGTAATGGAACCTGTGGTGGACACGCTGGTCGCGTTTTTTAACAAACGTTTTGAGTTCTACGGACGCAAGATACAACTGGTGAAATATTCCGCCAGTGGGAGCCCTAATCCCACGGCAATGAGAGCAACGGCTGCCAGGGTCGATGAAGAGTTAGGAGCGTTCGCCTCGTTCGGTTACCAAGGCATCTCGTTTCACTCCCAACCCTTCTTCGAGGAGTTGGCGCGAAGAGGGGTTCTGGGGGTAGACAGCAACATGACCTTCAGCACCGAGAAGGAGCAGTACTCGCCCAACCGACCTTATCAGTGGAACTACATCTCGTCTCTCGACAAGTACCAGAAGAACCAGGCGGAATGGTTTTGCAAGGGATTTGCTGGCCGCGCCGCCGGATTTGCCGGCCCGCAATTCCAGGCAACCAGACGGAAGGTGGGCATCTTGGTTGTCCGGACACCCGGAGGAACCCCGGATGTCTCGATCCTGGGGGAGGAGATTACGAAATGCACCTCCAACGAGGTCCGTATCTTTGAAGTCAACGATAACGCAGATGATGCGGAAATGACTGGCATCATGGCCGCATTGCGCGTCTCAGGGACGACTTCGGTTACCTGCTATTGCAACGGGACTGACCTAATCTCCTTCATGGACTTTGCGACACAAGGCGGATATTTCCCCGAATGGATGCTCAACCCGTTCTACGGACAAGATGACGACGTGTTTGGGCGAGGCCAGCCTGCCGAACAAAGAAGTCATGCATTCGGGTTAACTGTTCAAAACAAACTCAATAAACAACAGGATTCACCGTGGTATTGGGCAGCGACAGAAATGAATCCCAGTTACTCGAGTGCCGATTACGGCTCAGCGAGCACTGGTGCGTCGCCATCGGTGTACGCGCGCCCTCATTATCAAACGTTGCTACTCCTCGCGTCGGCCATTCAGATGGCAGGACCGAAGCTGACGCCGCAGACTCTGGAGGCCGGTCTTTTGAAAACTCGATTCCCGAATCCAGGAGCCGGAAGCGCTCCGTATTACCAAGCGCGAGTAGGGTTCGCACAGAACGACCACACGATGATTCAAGATTTGGCGATGATCTGGTTCGACGAATCGGCTGAGTCATATGGCGGCCATGGTGTCCAGACCGGGCGAGGTTCATACTGCTATGTCGAGCGAGGCAAGCGCTACGGCCTGGGTCAATGGCCGAGCGCCACCCCCGCCTACTTCGACAGAACCGCACCCTGCAAATGAAATGCATTCGCAAGCGTCCGTGGAGCCCAAGGAAATGGAAATGTCGGTAACTCCGCGCAAGCGCCAGTCGAAGGCCGTGACCCTGGCGTACGCGTCCCTCGCCGGGATCATCCTTCTGGTCATAGCAGCGGTCGCTCTGGTCGTCGTGCCACCATCCCCTCCAAGTGTCGCCGAATTCGCTCCCCAAGCTCAAGAGCAAATCTTGGATGCCCCCAACCAGCAATCGAGCCAATTCGGCGCGGGCGCAGGCGCGTGCGCGGTCGGACAAGTGTGTGAGGAAGGGACCGCGGGTCGTCCGGGCCAAGGAAGCCGCAAAGTCATTGAAAAGGCAAGAGTTCGACGCTGCGTCGGGGATCCGCCTCGTCAGATCGAGGATCCTCAGTCTCCGCCGTGTATTAACTACTTTGAGGGCGATAATGGTGGTGCGACTTGGAAAGGCGTAACCAGAGATGAGATCCGGGTTGCCACCATGCGCGGCATGGCCAACTTCGATGCTCCTTTTGTTGAGTTTTTCAACCGGCGCTTTGAGTTTTATGGGCGCAAGATAAGGTTGGTGGGCGCAGACTCGGATCCGGATCCTACCCTCGACCCATCCGTTCAGCGGGCTCGTGCAGTCAAGGTGGCCGAGGAGTTCCGCGCGTTTGCCTCCCTTTCGTTTTTTACCTCTTCCGCATACGACATGAGTTCTTATTACGACGAATTGGCGCGTCGGGGAGTTCTCAGCTTTCAATCGGAATCTCTGTATCAAAGCGAACCAAATGACTACGCCAAATTCAGTCCCTATCAATGGAACTATCGTCTTTCCTTGGACCAGATCGAACAGAACGTCGCAGAGTGGATTTGTGCTGGCCTGGCCGGACAGAAGGCTTCTTATGGAGGACCGGATGTGTCCGATCACGAGCGAGTCTTTGGCCTGATTATCGTCGCGGATGGCGCAGATAGATATCCCGACGCGAAGTGGCTACAGGATGATCTCTCAACCTGCGGCGCACGCCCCGCAAGAGTCGCTCAATTAAAGAACTCGGCTAGCTCGACGCAGTGGCGCAGCACATTGAGCGACTACAAGCTCGCGGGGGTAACGTCCCTACTCTGCCTTTGTCACTGGGGCAGCTTTTACGGCGGAGCGTTGGGCAACGCTTCAGATGTTGGATACTTCCCCGAGTGGCTTGTGTCCGGACTGGGGCAACAGGACGAGGACTTTACAGTCGGGGGATCCAACACTCGACCAGACGAGAACTTGCCAGTTGCTCCCAGCGCAGCGCCCGCCGCGCAGCGGGCCCACCTGTTTGGCATCGCCTCTCGAAACAAGGTTCTCAGGCCCGAGAACCTACCTTGGTATTGGGCGCTACGGGAGGTGGCTCCCAACTCGTCCGCCGGGGCCCTGTTCGTGAATCCGTGGCGATACTCGGCCCTGCTTCAATTGGCGTCAGGCATCCAAATGGCAGGTCCCAATCTGACTCCGCAAACGTTTCAGGAAGGGCTGTTTCGGACCCGCTTTCCCAATCCAGGATGCGGGGGCCCTCCTTACTACCAGGCATGCGTCGGCTTCAGTGATCGACGGCACACCATGATCGATGACTTAGGCCTGATTTGGTGGGACGAGAAGGCGGAGAATCTGAGTCAGGATTCTGGGACCCAAAAGAGGGGAGCATTTTGTTACGTGGGCGCCGGGGCGCGCTACAGCATTGGTAATTGGTCCCAGGCTCCCAGCGACGAATTCTTTGACACCTCGCGCCCGTGCAGATAAAGGGGGAAAGCGCATCCATGCAGGCAAGACACCAGTCCAGCTGGCGGGTTCTGCTATGTGGGGCGGGGTGTTCGGTTTTCGCCGGGCAATTGGCGGGACGTATCTGGGCAGCTGTTCGATATGGACCCGAGGAACTGCCGTTGACGGCAACAACCGGGCAGCCCCCGGCTAGGGCGCCGCGTTCCTACCGGGCCGGAAGGTTCGCTCGACGTATATCTAATGCACGTGCGATCGCTCGATCGAGATCGATGAATCGGGTTTCGTCCAGGAAACCCAAGGGAGCAGAATCGATGTCTGCCTTGTTGAGCGACACCAGACCTTCGCACGCGGCCTCACTCTTTTGACTTAGTCCCTCCTGCCGTCCCAGTGCGACCCTCGTCGGGATACCCCGCATCGACGTGGTAACCGGGGCACACGTCACGGCGTTAAGAACCGGGATAATTTCAGTGGCGGTCACGATCAGCACGGGTCGTCGGCCGAACCCTCCGCCAACCTCGGCGTAACGGATCTCGCCTCTGCGCATCATTCAGGCCAGGTTCTGCGGATCGCTGCTTTCGAAGCCGTCAAGTCTTCGGGTGGTCGTCTCTGGAACGAGTTGACCACGCGCCGAAGCTCCTTGCGACGGCGCCGTTCTGCCAGGGCGGCCTCAATCGCTTGGCGTGCAAAGGCGGCTCTCGATTCGGCCTGCTCTCGAGCTGCTTCGTCAAGCTCGACGAGCGTTTCTTCGTCAAACTGAAGGATGATGCGTTTCATGATGCCAACAATGATATCAGATGAGGTTGCTGGTCGAACCTGACAGGCGGCTCGCGAATGACCCCGACCCGCGAATCGAACGGCGCTCAGGTCTGCTCGGACGCGGGAGCCCAGGCCTTATCCATCCGCAGTTCGAAACCAGCCATTGACCCGGGCTGGTCCGGCTCGCCAATCTTCCAGCCGAGGCCTTCCAGTGTGGAAATCGCTTTGATGTCCTAGTTGACATGGCAGTTTGATTGAATTAGAGTCAGGGGTGGCGGGAGCCTAGGGTTTGGCGAGCTTTGGGGTCAGGGAGGATGAAATGGAAAACTCGGAACGAATTCGTCTTGGGGGTCTTGCCGCGCTCATCGCGGGCCTTGTGATCGTTGTCGATATGATGTTCGGTCGCTGGGCCAACTTATGGTATTTGCTCGTCCTTGCGTTGTTGCTCCTGGTTTTCGCGGTGCCTCAACTGCGAAAATCTGAAGGTGGCGGTGAGGGAGCCGTCGGCAAGTTGGGAAGCGTATTGCTGATTACCGGAGCAGGCGTTTGGGCCCTCTCTAACATTGCTCTCATCGTTGCTTATGTGACGAATTCAGCGCTTCCTTCGTGGGTTAGTCCGGTGACAACCACCGCAATCATCATGTTCGCATCGGGAGTGGTTCTTCTTGGCTTTGGCATGCTTACGGCAAAGCACTTCCCGCGCATGGTTGTCCTCCTTTTTATGCTTAGCATCCCGATTGGCATCGTCACCGACATGTCGACCGGCGCATATTTTGACAAGGGCCGGGAGAACGTTGCGACTTTCATCGGCAACGGTATCTTCGGCGTCTCGTTGATTTGGATCGGGTTTCTTGTTTGGATGGCTCCCAGAGGGGCAGCCATCGAGTCGGAGCCGATGGAGCCAATATTGCCTGCGGGGAGCGAACCCCAATCGACGTAGTCGCGAATAGGACCTCTCCATGACGGCAGCGACACGTAAACGTCAGTCCAAAACTGTGACATTCACGTACGCTGCGGTCGCCGCTGCCTTGCTTGCGGTTGTCGCAGCAATGGCTCTCGTCTTCGTGCCTCCGTCTCCACCGAGAGTCGCTGAGTTCGCGCCTCAGGTGGTGGATCCAATCGTGGACGCGCCTTCACAACAGTCGAGTACCTCTGGTTCCGGAACCACGGGCGCATGTGCAAAAGGGCAGATTTGCGAGGCCCCAAACGCCGTGACCGCGCCTTTAAAGAGGGTGATAGAGAAGGCTCGGGTGCTCCGCTGTATTGGCGACCCGCCTCGCCAGATCGAAGACCCTCAGTCGCCAGCGTGCGCCAACTTCTGGGAAGGCGATAACGGGAGCGCTACTTCTCGGGGGGTGACCGCTGGCGAGATCCGGCTCGCCCTTTCGCAAGGCGGCGCAGAGGATCAACCGATAGAATCGGCCATGGTCGAGTTCTTCAACCGTAGATTTCAGTTTTACGGAAGGAAGCTTCGCGTTAGCTGGTTCAAACTTCCTTCTCAATCTGCTCAATATCAGGATCCCCCAGTTCAAAGAAGCTTTGCTCAAAGGGTTGCCGATGAGTTCAAGGCATTTGCTGCTGTTGGGTATGGCAACAACTCTAATGTCACCAATGGCGACCTTCGCCCTTACTACGACGAGCTTGCACGCAGGGGTGTGCTTGGAGTCGACCCTGAGAGCGCATATCGCACTGTCGATCAGCTGAAGCAGAAACGTCCTTACCTCTGGACGTTTTCTCAGACGCTTGACCAGGCGGAAATCAGCCAGGCAGAGTGGATGTGCAAAAGCATCGTTGGCGATCGAGCGGAATTCGCCCTAGCACCCGCTAACACCCGCATTCGCAAATTCGGGATCGTGTTGGCGAGGCCACCCATCGAGGCTCCATCGATCGACGCGTTGACCGACGGACTCAAACGATGCGGCGCTCCAGTCGTGATCTACGAAACAGAGGACGGGGACGACAAGACCCGTTACGTCGGACTAATCGCGGCGATGAAGGCCGATGAAATTACCTCGGTCATTTGCATATGCGCTGACACCAGGGATGCTCTTCACAGGGGCTCAAATGACGACAACTTCTTCCCGGAATGGATCCTGGCCGGAGTTCCAACCCACGACAGAGAAACGCAGTTCGGGACCGAGGCGGGGCAGGTGGAGCGGCAGTTCGGAATGGGTTCCGCCAACAAGCACCTTTTGCCGCAGGACTCCCCCTGGTACGCCGCGGTCAAGGAGGTGCTGCCTGATTACCAGATTACTGGTAATAGACGCGAGGTTGTTCGTTACCACGACCTTTATCACGGCCTGCTTACTCTCGCCTCAGGAATCCAGTTGGCTGGCCCTAATCTCACGCCGCAAACATTCGAGCAAGGGCTCTTCAAGGCGACCTTCCCGAACCCCGGCGCCGGCTCATCTCCCTATTTTCAGGGTCACGTTGGATTCGGCCCCGGCGACTACAGCATGGTCGATGACTACACCCTGATTTGGTTCAGCCAGAAACATCCGGAGTACATGCAGAATCAGACGGCTGCTCAAGAGGGGGCCTGGTGTTACATCGACAGGGGCCTCCGGTACTCGCAGGGAAGATGGCCTTCGGTCAAGCATGCATTCTTCGACGAGTCGCGACCGTGCCGTTGAACGGATTTTGAACATGGAGAGGAGCCATAGATGAAGGAGCCGAAGGAACTGGACATCCTTTACGCGGGGGACCGCGGCGCCGAATGGACAACAAGTTTCAACTAGCTGCGTCGATCGTCTCGTCGTAAATATCCCGTTGGATCATCGATCTTGGCGTGAACTCAACCTTCCCACCTGACGGTTCGGGGATTGGACGATCAAAACGTGTTGACCCGCGGACCTTGACGTCAGCGCGCCTCGCGCATCGCCGAGACGATAGGTTTTCTGAAAACAGGCCGCAAGGAAAGACCCCGTTAAGCGGCTTCGGTTCGGTCCAGGCGTAGCTGCCCTTCACTCGCTTAAAGAATCTGCGTCTTGTCCCGATAGGGATCGAGTTGTGGGTCTTTGGGGTCGAGGTCCGTAACAAGGGTTGAGATTTTGCCCCATTCGAGGCTCACCGCCATCGAGCGGGTATTCAGTTTTGTGGCGTCAACGGCCAAAACGACGTCGCCAGCGACCGCTTCGAGGGTCCGCTTTACATCAGCCTCCTCGAGGCAGGTCTCGCTGGGCCCGAGATCCGGATCTAGGGCGGCCGCGGATATGAACAATCGGTTCAGAATGATGTGGCCAGCGGCCCTGCATGCGACCGGTCCAACGAGGCTTCCCGTGCGCGAGTCCAGCTCACCTCCAGTAAGGATTGCCGCAATGCCGGGCTTTCCCTGGAGCGCTTGAAATGTTTGAGGCCCGTTCGTGACTATCGTCAAGTCACGCCTCGCCTCAAGCGTGGAGGCGAGGCGCATCACTGTCGAAGACGCGTCGAATGCGATGGCGCCGGATTCCGGGACCAAGGGCAGGAGTTTGGCGGCGATTCTTCCCTTGGCTTTCGCCCGATGTTGGTGTCTTTCAGCAAATGGGAGCGGACCCACAGCTACCGCCCCGCCCCGGATCCTTCGGGCCAAGCCCATGGCCTCGAGCTCCTTGAGGTCGCGCCGAATAGTCATGTCGCTTACATCGAGATGGGCCGCGGCTGGGCCGATGCGCAAGCTTCCCTCCATGTCGAGCTGCTGCCTAATCCAGGCAAGCCGTTCTTCGGTGGCAAGGTTTCCGGAAATGTTCATTCGTGTACAGATTAGCGCACGATTTCACACTCTTGCACGCGGCCAGGCTAAAAACCTGCCCATAACCATGAAACGGTGATGTAATATTTCACGAAGTGGAACATCCGGTCACCTTCGAGTCCCGGATCTTAAACTTCCCAGCCGTTCATTAAGGAGGCCTCAATGCTCCCGGAAATCAGCTCACCTCCAGAGGTTGAGGCCCTCATTGCCCGCTCGCGCCTCCTCGGCGGCGATCGACGGCTAACAAATTTCGCCGGAGGGAACACCTCTTGCAAGACCGACTCAACCGATCCTGTGACTGGCAAGAGACTTAGGCTTCTCTGGGTCAAGGGTTCCGGCGGAGATCTTGGCACACTGACTCCCGAAGGTCTGGCAGTGTTGGATCTCGATAGGCTCTTGGCCCTTGAAAATGTTTATCGAGGTCCCGAGTATGAGGACGAGATCGTCGCCCTGTTCGATCACTGTCGGTTTGAGCCTGCGGGCGCAGCTCCTTCAATAGACACGGCCCTGCACGCGCTTGTTCCACCCGCTCATGTCGATCACTTGCACCCCGATTCGGTAATCGCACTGGCCGCTGCCCAGGACGGTGAGGCTCTGGTCAAAGAATGTTTTGGGGCCGATGTTGCCTGGCTTGGATGGCGTCGGCCAGGATTCGAGCTTGCCCTTCAGATGCGAGCGCTCTATCGAGACAATCCCGGACTCAGAGGCATCATCCTTAGCGGCCATGGACTTTTCACTTGGGGCGAAACCTCCGATGAATGCCAAGCCACAACGCTTGAGATTATTGGACGCGCCGAAACATTTCTTTCCGAGAAAGGCAAACCCGACCCCTTCGGACCCGTCGTGGCCGGGCGAAGGGCGTTGCGGGCGGCGGCAAGGCGCAGCCGCGCAGCCGAACTTGCTCCGGTAGTTCGCGGACTCGCATCGAGCGACCACCGTGTCGTCGGACATTTTACGGACGACGACGCGGTTCTCGATTTCCTAGCCGGGGAACGTTCTTCCGATCTGGCCTTGTTGGGAACCTCGTGTCCGGACCACTTTCTCCGTACGAAGGTGCGCCCGCTTCTTCTCGATCTACCTGCCGAAGCGGTCTACGAACATCAGGTACCTCGCCTCAAGGAACTTCATAGTCAGTACCGCGATGCGTACTCTGAGTACTACCGGCGGCATGCCGGTGCCGGAAGCCCCCCTATGCGTGGCGCAGATCCGGCGATCTTCTTGGTGCCAGGCATAGGAATGTGGAGCTTTGGAACCGACGCCCACGAAGCGAGGGTCGCTGGAGAGTTCTATGTCAACGCCATTAATGTAATGCACGGGGCCGAGTCCGTCTCAAGATACGAACCGATTAGCGATGCGGAAAAGTTTGCCATTGAGTACTGGGATCTCGAAGAGGCCAAGCTGCGACGCCGGCCTCCGGCCGGGCCCCTCGCCGGCCGAGTAGCTTTCGTAACCGGCGGGGCATCCGGAATCGGACGCGCCATTGCTACAAGGTTTGCCGGCGAGGGGGCCGCGGTTGTGGTCGCCGATCTCAACGAGGAAGGCGCCACGGAAGTGGCGAGAGGTCTCGGAGGCGCCGATCATGCGATTGCCGTTCAAGTCGACGTGGGTGACGAGTCCGCTGTAGCCAATGCCTTTCGCCTCGCCTCTCTCGCCTTCGGGGGTGTTGACCTAGTGATAAACGGCGCGGGCATTTCCATTTCTGCTCCGCTCGTTGAGACCACCGTCGAAGCCTGGGATCTGCAACATCGCGTGATGTCGCGTGGGTCGTTTCTTGTCAGCCAAGCTGCGTCGACGATCATGATCAAGCAAGGTATGGGTGGGGACATCATCTACATCGTCTCGAAAAATGCGGTCGTTGCTGGTCCCAATAACATCGCCTACGGCGCCGCCAAAGCTGACCAAGCGCATCAGGTTCGACTCCTAGCCTCCGAGCTAGGCGCTTTCGGAATCCGAGTGAATGGCATTAACCCCGACGGAGTCGTGCGCGGGTCGGGGATCTTTGCCAACGGTTGGGGGGCGGACCGCGCTGCCCTCTACGGCGTCAAAGAAGAAGAGCTCGGTAAGTACTACGCGGACCGGACCTTGCTGAAAAAGGAGGTTCTGCCGGAGCACGTAGCCGCGGCGGCCTTTGCCCTCGTGGGGGGGGAACTATCTTTGACCACCGGAACCATCATCCCAGTCGACGGTGGAGTGCCGTCGGCCTTTCTGCGGTAGTGGACGGACCAATACCGATGATCGACAAGGCGCGGGTTGCCGAGGAGAACGAGGCTCGTCTCGAGTCGCACAGGCGCGATCTGGGGCATTCGCAGGAAATGCTGACGCGAGACGGTTTGGATTCAGAAGCCGTGGTGATCGAGGTCGGACGATTCTCCGCCGCCGCTCCTTCCTGGGCGGTTGGGACTGGTGGAACCCGCTTCGCTCGATTCCCAGGCCACGGCGAGCCCCGAACCACCGAGGAAAAGTTGGATGACATTTCGGCATTGAACTCACTAACCGGCGCCAATCGGACGGCCAGCTTGCACGTACCTTGGGATGAACCCGAAGACCCGATCTCGTTGAAGCAGTACGCTCAGATGCGCGGAATCGGGTTCGATGCGATGAACTCGAACACCTTCCAGGATCACCCGTCGACGACCATGAAAGGCGGGATCACATATAAGTTTGGCAGCCTCTCCCACAACGACCCCAAGGTTCGGAAAGTCGCGGTCGAGCACAATCTAAACGTCATCGAGATCGGACAGAAGCTGGGGTCGAAGGCGCTGACAATCTGGCTTCCCGACGGGACGAACCACCCCGGCCAGGCCAGCTTGCGAGGCCAGTTCGAACGCACGCAAGAAAGCCTTCTCCAGATCTACAGTGTTCTCCCGATGGACTGGCGTCTATTCGTCGAGCACAAACCGTTCGAACCAGCCTTCTATTCGACGGTGGTGAACGACTGGGGTTCTTCCCTGATGCTCGCTCAAACATTGGGGGATCGCGCGCTTTGTCTTGTCGATCTTGGTCACCATTTGCCGAACACAAACATCGAACAGATAGTGAGCCGGCTGGCGATGGCCGGCAAGCTTGGAGGTTTTCACTTCAACGACTCAAAGTACGGCGACGACGATGTCACCGCAGGATCTATCAAGCCCTTCCAGCTATTTCTCATCTTCCTAGAATTGCTCGAAGCCGGAGGCGGGCACATGCCGAAAATCGCCTACATGATCGACGCGAGCCACAACCTGAAGGATCCGCTCGAAGACTTGATCCAGTCAACCGACGCGCTCCAGGCAGCGTTGGCCCAAGCGGCCTGCGTGGACAAACAGGCCCTAGCCGATGCGCAAGAAAATAACGACCCCGCTCTGGCCTCCGAGGTTTTGAATCGTGCGTTTCGACTGGACGTGAGAGCGTTGGTCGCGGAAGCAAGAATCCGCAACGGCGCTGCGATCGATCCCCTCGCCGTCTTCAGGGCAGTTGGGTACAGGGCTGAAAAGATTGCCGAGCGTGGGAGCCAAGCTCGGAGCACCGGCCTTTAACCTAGGCGTTCTCTGGCTTCATTGTCTGGCACGAGTGTGCGCAATGCGCCCCGCGCGCTCGGGGCATGCGACTATCGACAGGGCTGCGTTCGATCGAGGAACGGGAGCTCCCCTTTTGGCCATCGGCCGAGCGACCAACGCGCCCCGCGGTTGAGGTAGCAGAAGTTTCCGGAGTTCTTGCCACCCATATACGACGGAGCCTCGTCGTAGGCTTCGGCCGTGTTGTCCCACCAAATAAGGGGGAAGTCCTTCGACATCGACCAGTCCCCAGGACCAAATCCCACCGTTGCTTGCCAATAAGGAGGACCGGCCGCTCCGGGGTTCGGGAACCTTCCCCTAAAGAGGCCAGCCTCGAACGTTTGCGGCGTGAGACGTTGGCCCGCCATTTGGACTCCGGAGGCCAATATGAGTAGCTCTCGATACATGCGAGCGACCTGGAAGGCTCTAATCTCAGTAGCTCCCCCTTCTTTTGCAGCCCACCACCAGGGCGAGTCAGCGGCCGGAAATACCTTGTTGCGAGATCCCACCCCAAATAGGTGGATTCGTTGTTCGGGAGGAGCCAACTGGTAGCCGCTGTACTCAAGCATGTCAAGTCCGGCAAGCACCCACTCCGGCTGGTAACCAGCCAGGTTAGCGTCGTGCATCAATGAGCCCGAAAGGTGCCCCATCGCACAAATACAAAAACCCGATGTTATACCGGCCTGTTGCATGCGAGCGATCAGAATGGAGTTGCTTGGCCCAGTTGGCTGTTCCGCAGAGGAGTTCTCGAACTCGGAGACGAACACGGGGCCCCCTCCGCACCCCTCGACCGCCTTCTGCAGAGTGGCAATCTCAGGAGGATCGCCGACGGGTTTCGGGTAAAGAATGGCGAAGCGCCGAGACGAATTCACATATTGCGGTCCGGCGAACCTCGCAGGCTCGCCCACGAGCGAGTTGCAGGCGAACTCACCAACGTTGGCCTCAACCGAATCGAGCGGTGGTTCCCATGCCCAGTTGTATGGGCGGGCTCGCGCAAAGTCGGCCTTCAGACGGTATGAGGCTCCCACTGAGGCTCCAATGACGTGACGTCGAGCCAGCTCGGCGTAGAAAGTTCTTTGATCCCCGTCAGAGTTGTACTCTAGGCTGAGCGACGCGAAGGCATCGAGTTCCTCATCCGCCCCAACAGCTGCCGCCTGTTGTTGCTTAGGGTCACTAGCGTCGAATGCTCCGCTCTTCCCGGTGCCGGTTTGAAGAAGCCTGATTTTTCGACCATAAAACTCATATCTCGAATTGAAATGGTCCACCAATGGCTGGATACGGGTGATATTGGACCACAGCGCAACCCTGATCTCATCTCTGGTTACACCTTTGGTCGTACTTCCCCCATTTTCGCCCTCCCAGTAGTTGACGCAGGGCGGGGACTGCGGGTCTTCGGTCTGTCTGGGGGGATCGCCGACGCAGCGTCGAATTCTCGCCTTTTCGACGATTCTCTTCGATGGTGCTATGAGTTTGGACGTTACATTCGAGCCCTCGCACACTTGCCCACTCGCACAAGCCCCGGCGCCCTTTCCGAACTGACTCGACTGCTTGTCAAGCGCCTGGTCGATCTGCTCCTGAGCTTGCGGAGCGAACTCGGAAACGCTCGGAGGAGCCGGTGGCACGATAACCATCGCGACGGCGGCAATGATAAGCAGCAGTATCGCCGCAATGGATGCGTACGCAATGGTAACCGCCTTAGACTGGCGGCGGCGACTAATCCCTCCCATCGTGGATGTCCTCTCCGTGACGACCATAATCGTGAACCTCGTCCGTCTTGACCCTACTCCAGGAGAATTGATATGTCAATGGGGACTTCAGTAAATACCATGCGTCTCGGAATGGTGTGAGAAAGAGGGTGCCGGTGCGCGACACGCAACGACATCCTCATACCTGACCTCATGGCTCAAACCTTCGAAGTTGGAAGCTTGATCGAACCGCCGCGCGCGCTTCTTCGAGATCGGCCAGCCAGCCGTGGGCGATTAGCTGAACGAGACCGTTGCCTATGGCAGTCGCTTCGCTTGGGCCCGCGATTACGGGAATTCCACAGGCATTCGCCGTTAGTTGGTTGAGCACACTAATGTGCGAACCGCCCCCGACCACGTGTAGTACCTCGGCGGGCTTTGCAGTTACATCAGCAAGCTCCGCAAGGACTTGCGAGTAGGCCTGTGCGAGCGAATCCAATATGCATCGAACGAGTGCGCCCCGGCTGGCCCCGACGCTCGAGGCGGCAGCGCGGACCTCGGACTCCATGCTCGCAGGGTTGAGGAAACGCTCGTCTGTCGCATCGACAGTGGGTCCTGCGGATGGCTCGGCCTTCGCCGCAGCGAGCGCTTCTTTAAGACCGATTCCCCATTCGCGAAGGCAGGCATCGAGCATCCAGAGCCCCATTACGTTCTTCAGGAATCGGATGGAACCGTAGACGCCTGCTTCATTGCTGAAGTTCAACTCGAATGCCTTGGACCCAAGCTCCGGCTCTTTGAGTTCGGTCCCAATAAGCGACCAGGTGCCCGAAGAAAGATACGCGCTTGCCGACCCCTGCTCGGTTGGTATGGCCGCCACCGCCGATGCTGTGTCGTGATTCCCGACGAGAAAGACTGGCACGTTGGCGTACTCACCGACGCTTGCTCCGCTGCTCTTGATCGGAGGGAGAAGATCGGGTGAAACCCCGATCGAGGCGCAAAGCTCCTTTGACCATTCCCGTCGGCGCGCGTCGTAGAGCTGGGTTGTACTGGCAGAAGTGTGCTCGCCGCAGATTGCTCCGGTAAGGGAGCAAATCAGTAGCTCGGGAATTGGAAGTACCCACCTAGCTCTGCTGATCTCCTCCCGATCGTGAACTGCGAGTTGGATGAGGGTGTTTATTGGCATCAACTGGATGCCGGTGATCCCGTAAATTGCCTTACCCCCGAGCCGATCGATCACCTGTTTCCAAGCAGCAGTCCGCTCATCCCGATAAGAAAACGGAAGAGACACGAGCTTTCCGTTTTCTTCGACCAATCCGTAATCGACTCCCCACGCGTCAATGCCAATGGAAGTCACGTTCGCTTGGGAAAGGGCGCGGTCGATCCCTCGCCTTGCCTCTTCAACGATCGACGGCCAGTTCCAACGCAAAGAGCCGGATTCTGTCCGGATAGAGGCATTGGGAAATCGATGAACTTCTCGCGTGGATAGTTTCATTCCTTCGAGATGCACGAGAACCACGCGGCCACTTGTGGCGCCGAGATCAACGGCTACGACAGATCGTCTTACTTGACTTTGAACCGGTACCTCCCGGCGCCAACCTCGAGAATGACGCTGTCGTCTGTGCGTTCGATGAACCTGATGTCCGAAGAAGAAGAAACCGGCTCGCCTCCCTCGCTCACCTCTTGACCAGGCCCAGCCGGCACATGAATCGTGGCACTGGCGTTTGGTGGGATTTCAATTGAGACGCTCAGTGTTCCGCTACGACGACGCCACGAACAGCCGATCTTGCCGTAGACCGATTCGTATGTAGCCTCCGCGAAGGAAAGGTGTCGGCTGGGTCTTGGTCGAATGAGGATGTGTTTGAAGCCCGGGCTGCTGGGATCAGGAGAGATCCCACTGACCACTTCATACAGCCACTGTCCGACCGACCCGTATGCGTAGTGGTTGAAGGAGTTCATACGGGGGTCCTGGGCTCCTTTCTCCTTAGTCCAGCCGTCCCACCTCTCCCACATTGTTGTAGCCCCTTGTTTTATGGAGTAACCCCAGGACGGGAAGCTCCGTTTTGTAAGGAGTCTGTAGGCCAACTCCAACTCACCGCCTTGGGTAAGGCTCGGCAGCAGGTGAGCTATCCCAAGAAAACCGGTGGAAAGATGCCCCTTCTTTCTTTCGATGTCTTTCACGAGTCTCCTGCAAGCCTCGGTTCGGTGTTCCAAGCTTAAAAGGTCGAAGCCGAGCGCAAGAACATAGGCCGTTTGGGTTCCGCCCTTTATCGCGCCGGACTCATCGACGAATTCTCGATTGAAAGCGCTTCGGATGTCTTTGAAGAGTCCCTCGTAATGCTCGGCATCTTTCTTCTTCCCGAGAACCTGCGCGACCCGGGACAGGATCGAGGTGCTGTACGCGAAAAAGGCCGTTGCAAGTAAATCCTTTGGCGTGTCTGCCCCAATAGCTAGCCAGTCTCCGTAGTTGTTTCCAACGCGGTTTGTCCAGATGAGATTGGGATTCTCCTTTCGAATGAATTCCACCCACCGGCGCATGGGCTCGAACCCGCGTTCCAAGATTCTTTTATCCCCATACCATTGGTAAAGGGTCCATGGAACTATCACGCCCGCGTCGCCCCAGCCTGGTGCACCGTCCTTGTCGAAATGAAACTTGGGGGCTACGTCCGAGAACGATCCCTCGTCTGACTGGGCATCCCACACGTCAACCATCCACTTCTCGAAGAAGGCAACCACGTCCGCGTTGAAGCAGGCCGTGCGAATGAAGACTTGTGCATCACCCATCCAGCCAAGTCGCTCGTCTCGTTGGGGGCAGTCGGTTGGGACTTCAAGAAAGTTACCCCTCTGACTCCATTGAATGTTGCTCTGCAACTGATTGACCAGCGCACTCGAAGTGCGGAAACTTCCAGCCTCGGGCAACTCCGAACCCACCACTATGCCGGTTAAGGTTTCGGGAGTGGGGGTCTCTTGCAGCCCAGTCATTTCAACGTACCTAAAGCCATGGAACGTGAAAGAGGGCTCCCAGATCTCGGGGCCGTTTCCACTCAGCACGTATCTGTCGGTCGCTTGAGCAGAACCTAAATTCTCTGTGTATATCGTTCCGTCTGGATTGAGCATTTCGGCAAAGCGGAGCTGGATCTCACTCCCCGCTGCACCAGAGCTACTAAGCCGCCCCCATCCGACCATGTTCTGTCCGAGATCGAACACGTAGGTCCCGGTAGCGGGCTCCTTTATGGATATAGGACGCAACTCCTTTAGCCGCCGGACAGGATACGAGCGCTGCGCCACAAGCATCGCATTGGGGGGGTCTTCCTTGGTTGTCTTCCCCCAGTGCGATTCATCGAAATCCGGTTCGCTCCACCTGCCGAGATCGATGCGGGCATCGAAATTCTCTCCGAGGAGAATGTCGGATCTACGCAACGGGCCAAGAGAGCCGCGCCACGATTCATCTGACGAAATTGCCGGTGCCGTGCCGTCCTCTAGAGTTGTTTCGAGTTGGACGAGCAGCGACGGCCTCCGACCATAATTTTCTCTCACCGCCCCCGGACCGAAGTGTCCACAATACCAACCTTCTCCCACAATGGCTCCGATGACGTTCTTGCCTCGAGTCAGAAGATCGGTCACGTCATACGTTTGATACTGCAGACGACGCCGATATTCGGTCCAGCCCGGCCGGAACAAGTCCGCACTCACTAAAACTCCGTTGACGTAAAGACGATAGACCCCGAGCGCGGTGGCATAGATGCGCGCTCGCTGAACTTTTGATTCGATCGTGAATTCCTTGCGAAGGTGAGGGCACGGTGCGCCGCCCGAAGGTTCGATCTCAACGGGGAAGGAGATCCAGCTCGCTTTCCAATCATCTCGATTGAGAAGTCCCATCTCCCACCGGGCGGAAGGGCTGAAGCCTGACATCTCGCCGGTACCGTTCCAGGTCCGCACCTTCCAGAAACAAGCCTGCCTTGACACCAATGCAGCACCGCCATATTCGATGTGGACGGACTCAGGGCCCTCGATTCTCCCGCTGTTCCAGAGATCTCCCTTGTCTTGCCTCAAAACGTCGTCGCTGCTGGCTACGAGAATCTGGTAGGCAGTTTGGTGATCGCCTCGCCGACCAGATTGCATCTGCCAACTTAAGCGTGGAAGCGTTTCATCTATGCCAAGGGGATTCGTCAGATACTCGCAGCGCAGGTTGAAGGGTGGAGAACCGCTTCTCATCCCTTTACTTCGAGCCGATTATTTTGGCAACAGCCTTTGGCGAATAACGCACGCCGTCTAGATAGAGCGTGGGACTTTTCAACGCCAATCGAAACCGAGCCTCCTTGTTGATATGCGATCCGATAAGCGTGATCGATCTCAATCGAGGAGAAACTTCCGCAAGGCTCCCAATCGAATCGTCAGTGATAAGCGTATTCGCGAGATTCAGTTCTTGTATATTTTTGAGATTCACCACGGTTCCCACATGTTGGTCATCAATGGAGCATCCTGCCAGGGACAAGGCGCGCAGCTCGGCAAGCGAACCGAGAGACGCGAGCCCACCTCCTCTGACTTTTGGACACTTCAAGGAGAGGCTATGTAGAGCTTCGAGGCTAGCAAGATGAATAAGGCCGTCATCGGTGATGTAATCAGACGTTAGAGAGAGAGTATTCAAGGAAAGAAGGCCCCCAAGGTGACGAAGTCCGTCATCCGTTATGGCTGGCGCATCGAGACCGAGGTACGTGAGTGGCAGCTCGGCCAGATAGCCAAGTGCTTGATCCGTGATTTCAGGCAGGGATGCGCGAAACGTATCCAGGTTGGCCAGCTTTCCGATTTGGGATGCTCCATCATCCGTGATGGATGAAGACTGAAGAGTCAAGACCGACAACTTCGTAAGGCGACCGACCGAATGCATATCGTGATCGTTCGTTCCTTCAGAGAGGTTGAGGCGCTGCAAGTTGGCCAGCCTCGGAAGAAATTCGAGTGAGATGCCCGGTGGGACCAGTTGGGAGATGGTGAGGGCTTGCAGATCATCCGGGCCGAGCCCTTCGAGAAAAGAGAGATCCGCAAGTAACTCTTGGTTGCCCTCACCAATGGAGAGCTGCGCTTCCCAACCCTCAGCTACCCGAACCTCTCCTTGGGCGGGCCGCTGCTCGGTATTCATTGTTCCGGTCTCAAAAAGACCCAAGTTTCCGATCGAATGTTCCGAAGGGAAGCGAAGCACGCGAGCTTTGGTCTTAGTCATCGCAGGAATGGGCTGGAAGCATATGTTTGCAAGATGACAGAGTTAGAGGAACGGAACGATTATGTCGAGGAGCTTTTCCTTTTCGCATGCCCCCGAAATACGAAGCATCTCTTCTCCCTCGCCATAAAGTACAAGAACAGGAATCCCCAAGGCCGGGCCATCGATAACGCGGTCAAGGAGTCCAGGACAATCTTGGATATTGACTTTCGCCACGCGCAACTTTCCACGCATTTCCTGCGCAAGCTCATCAAAGATGGGCGTCATGAGAAGGCAAGGAGCGCACCAGGGTGCCCAGAAGTCAACCAACGCGGGGGGTCCGGGTTCTGAAATAAAACTCTCGAAGGTCTCTTCCGTCAGAGGCAGCGCCTGCGCCTGAGCATCCACTTTAAAATCTGCGATAGGCATGTGATAGATTATGTGCGATCGGTCAGAATATTGCAAGAGTTAAACCGCACTGGAAAAGCCTGAGACATAGGATTGAGCCATGTCGGGAGCATCTCGGACCAAACAATCAAAGACCGTCACCCTTATATATGGGGGAATCTCGGCGGTCTTGCTGCTTGTGATCGCCGCCTTGGCGCTGGTGTTCGTTCCGCCCTCACCTCCAAGCGTCGCCGAGTTTGCTCCCCAAGCTCAGGACGCGATAGAACAAGCTCCCGACCAGCAATCCAGCCGGTTTGGAGGTGGCGCAGGGGGAGCCTGCGCATTGGGGCAGAAATGCGACGACGAAACCTCTTCGCAGCTTCCCGCTACCAAGCGAGCTGTGATCGACAGAGCAAGGGTACGGCGGTGCGTCGGCAACCCACCACGTCAGATCGAAGACCCGCAGTCGCCGCCCTGCGTGCAGTTCTTCGAGGGCAACAACGGCGGTACAACCTGGAAGGGAGTCACAAGAGACGAGATCAGAGTTGCACTTCCCACATGCTCAGCAGCCTTCGCTAATTGCGGAGACCTTACGCAGAAAATTGCGGCTTTCTTCAACCGAAGGTTTGAGTTCTACGGCCGGAGTTTGACTGTGCGCGGCTTAGGTTTAAGTGGCGCTTTTGCCGAAACGGACCAGACCCAGAGAGCCGCAGCCCAGAAAGCCGATGAAGAACTCGGATCATTCGCATCCCTGCATTATGCGGCGCACTTAGGGGCGGACTCTCCATACTATGACGAATTGGCGCGGCGAAAGATCCTGAGTATCGGCAGCAATAATTCCATGCGCACGGAGCAGGAGGACTACTCTCCCCAGCGTCCATACCAGTGGAACGTCCGGCCGGCGTTTGATCAAACTCAGGTGAATCTGGGCGAGTGGATGTGCAAATGGCTTGTCGGGCGCAACGCCGAGTATGGGGGTCCTGATGTAAGTGGCCAACGACGAAAGTTTGGTGTCCTCGCCCAGCGGGAATCAGCAGGCACCCCAACGACCTCATTTCTGGCAGCAGAACTTGGCAAATGCTCTACGGGAGTTTCGATCGCAGAATTCACGGCGAACCAGTCGGACCTGGAAATGCGCGCAATACTCGGAAGTTTTCAGCAGTCGCGCGTCACGACCATTGCCTGCTTCTGCGCGCAGTTTGAGAAACCCATGGGCTCTGCGGATTCGCTGGGTTACCACCCGGAATGGTTGGTGTCCGCCGGGCCTAGCCAGGGGGAGGATCAGAACCCGAAAGGAGGCAACTGGCCCCTCTCTCAGCGGAGCCAAATGTTCGGCATCAACAACCAAAGCCGCTGGAATTCGATCGGTGACTCCCCGTGGTGGTGGGCGATTTCAGAAGCCGATCCTTCGTTCGATGCTGCTCAGGTTTCCGGAGCCAGCGGCCACGCCGCGTTAGGAATGCGGCCTGTTTATGAGGCCCTTCTCCTGCTGTCGTCGGGTATTCAAATGGCGGGTCCCAACCTCAATCCCAGCACCTTTGAAAAGGGTCTCGCCGAGACGGCGTTTCCCAACCCCGGTGCTGGAGGCCCGCCGTACTATCAGGCAAGGGTCGATTTTGGATATAACGACCACACTATGACCAATGACTTTGGTCTCTTTTGGTGGAGCGAGACGGCCCCTTCATACAGTTCAAGTACGCCCACCGGAGGGTTCTGCTACGTCGGGCGTGGCCTCCGCTTTCAACAGGGGGCCTGGCCCGAGACGCCGATGTCCTTCTTCGATCACGCCACCTGCAGATGACCGCTCGCCCCGGACCCTACTCTTGATGCCACACGAGTGGATTCTGGTTTTCGTCATCTAGAAGATCGCCTAACTTCATCCGGGCCACGTACTCGGAAGTCAGGATGTTCCGCTGACCGTTGAAACGTGATCCGTCGGGCATGAACGCACAGGTCATCGCCCGTCGCTTGCCCGTCGTCATATTGGCGCCCGCACCATGGCAGATGAGTCCGTTATGAAATATCGCACCTCCTGCCTTCACGGGAGTGGCCACGGGTTGGATTTCGCGCCATTCCGGATACACCTTGAAGATCGCGCCAATCTCGTTCCCGATAGTCACGTTGTCGAACTTATTAGATTTGTGTGTACCGGGAAGGTAAAAGAGGCAGCCGTTTTCCAGAGTTGCGTCGTCGAGGGCTACCCAAATAGAGATGGCATCTGGCGAGGTGAAAGACCAATAAGGAACGTCGAGGTGGTAAGCCGTGGGGTTGCTCCATGGGAACTTTATGAGAGCCTGATCATGCCAAACCCTCACCCCCTCTACACCGGCAAGAACTGCAGCGACTTTGCCCAACCTCTGGTCCAGGATGATCCCTCGTACTCCTTCATCTGTTTGCCATAGGTTGACTCTCTGCTGAAACACTGATTGGTAGTAAGTGGCAGAGTCACGCTGGGAGTCCGTCATCTCTGCTAGCTGATCCTTAGTCGGCTCAAAAGAAACACCAGGAATGCGTTCTCGTCCACGTGTTCCTACTGCATGCTCAACCGCTTCTCGCCATCGCTGAAGCTCGTCTTGGTCGAGAAATTCTTTGATGACCAGGAAACCATTGTCTCGGTACATCGATATTTCATCGTCCGATAGTTCGGTGCGCATCTAATCCTCGCTCAAGGCATTCATATGATAGATTATGTGCGATCGGTCAAAATATTGCAAGAACTTGAACGGCAGCTGTAAGGCCTGAGACATAGGATTGAGCCATGCCGAGAGCACCTCGGACCAAACAATCAAAGACCGTCACCCTTATATATGGGGGAATCTCGGCGGTCTTGCTGATTGTCATCGCAGCCTTGGCCCTGGTGTTCGTTCCGCCCTCACCTCCGAGCGTTGCCGAGTTTGCTCCCCAAGCCCAGGACACGATCGAAGAAGCCCCCAACCAGCAGTCCAGCCAGTTCGGAGGTGGCCCGGGGGGAGCTTGCGCGTTGGGGCAAAAATGCGACGTCGAAGCGGCTTCGCTCGCCCCGACAAAGCGTGCGGTGATCGACAAAGCAAGGGTTCGCCGCTGCGTCGGCGACCCGCCACGTCAGATCGAGGACCCGCAGTCGCCCCCCTGCGTGCAGTTCTGGGAAGGCGACAACGGCGGCACGACCTGGAAGGGCGTCACTGGTGACGACATCAAGATCGCGTACCCGACATCCCAGGTAGCCACTTGGACTCCGATAGTGCAGGCGTACGCGAACTTCTTCAATCGGAGGTTCGAGTTCTACGGGCGAAAACTCACCATCATTCCGGTTCTGGCAAGCACCGCTTCCTATGACGATCCTCCCGTCCAACGGAGCGTCGCTCAGAAGGTGGATGAAGAAGTGAAGGCTTTCGCGTCAACGCCCTACCTGGGTGGCCTCTCGAACGACTCTCCCTTCTACGACGAACTTACCCGTCGGCGGATCATCGGCGTTCACAATGACTTCTCAACTCGGACTCAAGCTGATTTTACGAAGAATCGACCATATCAATGGGGCTTTGAACCGGCCCTTGACGAGCTTCAACTGAACTTAGGCGAATGGATATGCAAGTGGCTTCACGGCCGAAACGCAGAGTACGCTGGACCAAGCTTGCGATTGACTCCTAGAAAATTCGCAGTTTTGCTCCAGGCGGAGCGCTCAGGAATTGCACGGGCGGATTTCTTGGCAAGTAAGTTGTCTGATTGTGAGGAGTCTTTGCTTGTCGCCGAATTCCCGCCAGATGAGGGCAGTGCTCAAGGCCGTAATCAGATGCGTCTGATCCTTGCCGACTTTCAGCGACAAGGAGCGACGACCATCGGCTGTTATTGCCAGCAATATGGTGCCCCGATGGACGCCGCTCAATTGAATGGATATGAGCCGGAGTGGCTTATCTCAGGGGGCGAAAGTCATAGCAAGGAAAATAACTTCAGGGCGGAAGGACATCCTCCCAACCAACGGTTGAGGTTATTCGGTTTGCATTGGAACAATCGACTGAGTCAACCCAGTGACGAACCGTGGTGGTGGGGCATCCAAGAGGGCAACCCAAATCACGATCCGACTTCCGCTTACGTAACGAAGGAAAACGCGTCTACCGCGTATCGCCCCACTTACCAGAGCCTGCTGTTAGTCGCATCGGGGATCCAGATGGCAGGCCCCTACCTGACCCCAACCTCGTTCGAGAGAGGCCTCGTTGAGGCGAAGTTCCCCAATCCCGGAGCCGCCGGTCCGCCTTACTATCAGGCCTCCGTCGACTTTGCCAACAACGACCACACGATGGTTGCTGATAACGCATTGGCTTGGTGGAGCGACAGTATCCAGGGATACTCGGGACTCAATACCAACGGGGGCTTTTGCTACGTCGGGAAGGGCATTCGCTTCAAGTATGGAAGCTGGCCGGCAACACCTATGCCCCTATTCGACGAGTCCACGTGCAGATAGGTCTGGATGAGTAGCGACAAGACGGTCGTAACCATCTCCGACTGCATCGAGATGACCAGGATCATGGTTAGCTCATCGTCCGATCATCGCGTCGTGACTTTCTCGCCGGACGGCTCCAAGTTCGCCACAGTAGTTTACCGGGGAGATCTAAAACGGAACATAAACTTGTATTCGTTGCTGGTCTTCGATACCGGGCAAAGACGTCGTGCAAATCCAGAACCGATCGCCACGATCGAGTTCGAGGACGATCCTTGGGACCAGTTGGCCAGTCCGATCGAGCGCATGACGTTCCAGGGCGACAACCGATCGATCGTTTTCATCGGCCGATTCAAAGGCGAGCCCGCCCAGGTGTATCGCATCGATGTCGGCAATGGTGCGCTCCAAAAGCTCACCGATCACCCGCATCGCGTGAGGAACTACGCTCTTGGGCCCGACGGCAACCTGGTGATGTTCGCCGCAGAGTTTCCATTTGATCCCGAACTCAAAAGAAGGCTTGAGCGAGACGGCTTCTGGGCCGCTGACGCCCGGGTGGGAGGAGCCGGCACTGGGAAGCCAGGCCGCTTAGCCGCTGGCCTGTTGGGACACGAGTCCGGGGTCGAGTTTTTCTTGGTTCCTCCAGACGGGGAGCCGAATCGGTTGTACCGGGTCGACCGAGATGTCAACGCCACCCTCGTCGCGTCACCGACAGGAAAACACTGCATTGTCTGGCCGTATCCTTCGGGAGAAGTTGGTGGTCCATCTCCTTATGGCGTCGTCGACCTACAGACCGGATCGGTAGAGGCTTTGGCCGATCTGGCTTACGAAGCAGTGTGGTCTGGCGGGCCGCTTTGGTCGCCCGATGGTGCTTCTGTGGTGTTGCCTGCGCTGGACATCGCGGATGATGGGAACGCAACGCAAAAGTTCGTCGAAGCAGACGTCAACTCCAAAGAGGTGACCAGCATCGATTTGGATCTCAGATGGGGTCTTGTCTCATGGGATCATTTCAATGATCGGCTCATATTGCAGCGCGATCGAGGTTTCTGGCGAGGCGCAGGAGCCATCGGGACGATCAGCAAACGCGGCCATCGTTGGGGGAGCCCCGAGGTCGTCGGGGAACCCTCGACGCTTAACTCTCGGTATCTCATCGGAACAGATGCAGAAGTCGCGGTGGGAGTGAAAGATGGCCTGCTTACTCCGCCCGACCTTGCAGTGGTCGATCTCGCCACAGGCGATACGACTGTCGTGACGGACCTCAATCCGCAGCTTGAGCATCGGCGCTACGGCGAAGTCGAGAAGATCTACTGGGACGGGCCCGACGAGTCGAAGTCATTCGGCTACCTCGTCAGGCCGGTTGACTATCAGGAGGGCCGCCAGTACCCACTGGCCTTGCTGATAAAAGATGAGGGCGCCGATCCGAGCGATGATTCGTTTTTGATCGACGGACAGGCACAGCTCAGCGGATTGGCGATCCAGCCCTTCGCGGCCGCTGGGATCATGGTCTTGTTCACTCCATTTCCAAATCTCGCCAAGGTCTACGGGACGCCCGACGAGCCGCGCCACGTGGCCCGACATCTCGAGACTGCAATCGATCACCTCGAAAACTTGGGGATGATCGATCCCGCCCGGGTGGCAATCTCCGGGTGGAGCCGAGCCGGTTACTACGTGAACGAGGCAATCATGATCTCGGATCACCGATTCGCAGCCGCAGCTCAGATCGACGGAGGATTCCGCGAATATCTCGATGGGATGCGTCCGTTCACCCGAGAAGAGTTGAGCAGGATCGATACGCCGCTTTTGGTCGAAACCCATGGGGGAGCCGTGCTTAGTTTCGGCGCGATATATCTGGACGAGCTAGAGGCTCTGGGCAAGCCGTTCGATCATTTGCACTTTCCGCTCGCATCTCACTCAACGAGGACGCCCGGCAACCGGATGAAGTCGCTGCAGGCCCATGCGGACTGGCTCCGCTTCTGGCTACAGGATGACGAGGATCCCGACCCAGCGAAACAGAAGCAGTACGCGCGGTGGCGGACGATGAGGCTTTAGTTAAACTGACGCTAGTCTTTTCTTCAGTTTGGCAATGCCGGCGGGCATGAACTTGGAGCCATTGATCCGAAAGTCCGGCTTCGCCTCGAGCAAGGAAAGAATGCCTCTTGGTCCGAAAGACGGTCCTCCCGAAAATGCCGTCAGGCTCGGAAAGCCTTTGGTCAGAAGCCCAGCGGCATCATCGCCGACGGCTGTTCCTCCGAAGTCGACAAATTCCAAGTTGGGAAGGTCGGATAGAGCGTCTAGGCCCGCGCCGGTGACGGCCGGGCTGTCAACTGTGATCCTGTTTAGCGATTCGATGTCGCGCAAGGAACTGATCCCGACATCGGTCACGTTACCTTGAATGGAGAGGTGACCAAGACTAAGGTGCGAAATAGAAGCGACGACGGCGTCGTCGACCCAATCGCCCGTGAGAGTGAGGCCCTGCAAATTGTCGCCTTCAAGAACTTCGATGGCTCGCTTGCCGTGTGTGTCCGCAAGGGTAAGTGAGACGTACGCCCCAGCGGGCAACTCCACGACTCCGCGGGCCTCCTTTTCTTCCATACGCCCCTCATCCATTACGTAGACATCGAGTTTTCCGGATGAGTCGTCGGGAAACGTGATCGTTTGAGCTGGCTTTACGGGATTGGCGAGTTCGTCGGCCCGGGCCCGTAGCCACGCAATCCGCCCGGGGTCCCCCTTGCGACTATTGACCGTAAGGTCGGGTCTTGCCTCGTGAAGATCCGCCAATCCTCTATTGGTAATTCTGGATCGAGTGAACGTGAAGGTTTGAAGAGCGGAGAAGCCTTGGCTCATTGACTTGACCAAATTGTCATCGGCGTTGGATTTCATGAGGAAGAGATCTTTGAGTTTCGGCAGTTCCGACAACGAGTAAGCGCCAGCGCTTGTTGCATCGGGGCACGTGGCCTGAAACCTTTCGAGGTTCATGAGTTTGGAGACATGCGCCAAGCCCGCATCCGTGAGCTCTGTAAGGATTAGGATCCTCAGACCAGTTAGATGGGATATCGCCTCGAGCACGGCCTCCGATACAGACCCCCCAAGGCCTTTCAGATCATCGGGCGCCAGATTGCGAAGGGAGTCGAGTTCGTTGACTGCTCCGACGTCCAGGCTCAGATGGACTTCGGCCGTGGCGGGAAGCTCCACGATGCCCTGCGCTGGAATAGGTCCGCCACGTTCGCCGCCGTCCGGAAGGCTATAGGTGATGGAACCGAGCGAGCGTTCGGTGGAAAAATGGAGTGAACGCGTTTTTGCTTTGGACGGTTTGTCGGAATTTTTCACAGGAGCGGCTCAACCGCTGCGCGTATCGACTGGTTTGTGCGGGCTCCCGATACGTCTGCCAGGATTTCTCCGTTTTCAAAGAGCAACATTGTTGGCACGCCTCGAATCTCGAATCGCTTCGTGACTTTTGGCGTTTGATCAATGTCGACCTTTACGATCTGGAAACCAAGTTCGGGATCGTCTGCTAACTCGTGAAGAACTGGTTCCAGTGCTTTACAGGGCCCACACCAAGTAGCGGTGAACTCAACGAGCACTGGTGGGCTTGCGGATACTCCCTTGTCAAAAGTTTCCTCTGTCAGATACGTGATTTCTCCCACGTCATATCCTTTCGGGTTGACGAATGCCGCTAGGCAGGCAATAGTATGCGTGAAAGATATCAGCAGGTGGGTCAGCCCGTCAATCCGAATCCTTAGGTGACGTATCAAATCTAAGGGGTAAAGTCGTCGGGACGAGAGTTGGATCTCGAAGACACGGAGGACATTTAAGGTTGAGAGGAGCCAGTCACCACCGCCAGTCAAAGGCGGTCACTGTTGCCTACGCAGGTATCGCCGCGATACTTTTGCTCATAATCGTCGCCGTTGCGCTCGTGGTCGTCCCACCTTCCCCACCGCAGGTCGCGGAATTCGCCCCTCAAGCCCAGGAGCAAATCAAGGATGCTCCCAATCAGCAGTCAAGCCAGTTCGGATCCGGCGCTGGCGGCGTTTGCGCCATTGGGCAGGTGTGCGAAGGAAGAGATTCAGTAGCCGTTACCCCGCCGAAAAGGGTCCTCGAAAAGTCGCGTGTCCGGCGCTGTGTCGGTGATCCTCCTCGCCAAACCGAAGACCCTCAATCGCCTCCGTGTGTCAACTACTGGGAAGGCAGTAACGGAGGTTCGACCTACAAGAGCGTCACCCGGGATGAAATAAGGATCGGAGTTCCAAACTGGGGGTACTTCGGGTACGGAGGCGAAAATGCACGATACATAGACGCACTTTTCGATCACTTCAACCGGCGCTACGTCTTCTACGGCAGAAAGCTGCAACGTTTCAATCTCTCTGACGCCGACGGGAGCCCTGAAAGTCAACGGGCCATAGCAGCCACGGCCAGCGAGAATAATGTCTTTGCGTCCACCGACTTTCTCAACACGAGATACCTTCACATGGAGCCATTTCGGCGAGAGCTAGCCCGGCTAGGAATCATCTCTGTCGCCGGAGACGTAGAGGCCACATCCATCGAGACCTTCAGGGATCTGAAGCCGTACGCGTGGTCGTTCGCCCAACCGCTCGGATCGCTTGGCAACGATATTGGCCGATTTGCTTGCAGCTCTCTGGCGGGACGCCCGGCGCGGTTCGCTGGACCCGAGTTCCAGACGAGGACGCGAAAGTTCGCGGCACTGGATGTGAGAGATCGGTTCGCTCCTCCACCTAGGGAACAGCTTCTGACCTCGATGAGTCAGTGCGGTTCGACCCCCGCCGTCTTCGAGCTTAAGAGCGGCGCAAGCGAGATGGCCACCGCTGCGGCTCAACTTAGATTCGAGGGTTTTACGACGTTGATATGGCTCGACAATCAGGTTGACGGCACGTACTTCATGCAGGGCGCTTCCCAAACCGGATACCAGCCGGAGTACATCATGGGGGGCGGACCCGAGCACTACAACGAAGTAAACATGAGCACGAACGGTCCTGTAGACCAACGCGTTCACATGTTCGGGCTCGCACCTTGGAACAAGACCCTCGCTGGCTCGGAAGAACCGGTTTATTGGGCGGTTCATGACAGCGACGCAGACTTCTCCGCTCTCGACGCGGCCAGCACTCTTGGGTCTTTGAATCGTTTTTATCGCGAGCTCTTGCTGATTGCTTCGGGTATCCAGCTGGCAGGCCCACGCTTGACGCCCGAGACCTTCGCTCGCGGCTTGCAGTCCGCTACCTTTCCCAATCCAGGCGCTGGCGCTCCTCCCTATTTCCAGGCCTCGGTGGGGTTTCGGGCGGACGACTATGTGATGTCGGATGACGTAGGAGTTGTGTCGTGGAGCGATTCAGTGCGGACCCCCTCTGATAGGCAAGTCGGAGGATGGTGCTACCTGGACAAGGGCCGCCGCTTCGCGTCGAATCGTTTCGTGGACGTTGAGTCCAAACTCTTTCCGCTTGACACCGCGGCGTGCCGGTGACTATCGGAAGCTGCGCGGCGACGAACCGCTACTCTTAATTTCATGCCCGCCGAGAGGTGAGGCCCCGGCTATTTCTCGCCAGCCTTGGCTTGGAGGCAACGCTCTCAGTGTTCCCCTTCCTTTGCGGGAGAGCCTCGTGCACCATTGCAGAACGCTCCTCACGTTCCCGCAGAATCTCGCCGAGGTCCACGTCCTGAAAAGCGGGACTTGCCACAAGCGCCTTTAGAATTGTTTCCTCGACCTCCGAGATGTGGTCATAGATCTGCAGGCCCATGCGGACTGGCTCCGCTTCTGGCTACAGGATTACGAGGATCCCGACCCATGTCAGCGAAACAGAAGCAGTACGCGCGGTGGCGGGCGATGAGGCTTTAGTTAAACTGACGCTAGTCTTTTCTTCATTTTGGCAATGCCGGCGGGCATGAACTTGGAGCCATTGATCCGAAAGTCCGGCTTCGCCTCGAGCAAGGAAAGAATGCCTTTGGGTCCGAAAGTCGGACCCCCCGAAAAGGCGGCAAGGCTTGGGAAACCCTTGGTCAAAAGACCCACCGCTTCGTCGCCGACTGCCGTTCCGGCGAAGTCCGCGGATTGCAAGTTGGGGAGATTCGTCAGAGCGGCAAGCCCCTTCTCGGTGACGGCGGCACTGTCGACAGTGAGCCTGCCGAGCGACTCGAAGTCGCGCAAGCAACTGATTCCGATATCGGTAACGGCGCCATGAATTTCCAGCGTCCCTAGGTCCTTGAGGTGGGCGATCGATGCCATCACTTCATCATCGACCCATTCCCCCTCGAGGGTCAGGCCCTGCAGATCGTCTACTTGCAGAACCTCGAGCGCTCGCGTTCCGCTGGGGTCGGTGAGGGTGAGAGCGACATAGGCCCCTGCGGGCACGTTCACCACTCCGCGGGCCTCTTTTTCTTCCATGCGCCCCTCGTCCATGACGTAGATATCGAGTTTGCCGGACGAATCGTCGGGGAAGGTAATTGTCTTAGCAGGTTTAACGGGATTGACGAGTTCAGTGGCCCGGGCTCGCAACCAAGCTACTCGTTCCGAGTCTCCCTTTCGGTTGTTGATGCTGAGAGCGGGTCTTGCCTCGTGAAGATCTGCTAATCCTCCATTTGTCACTCCGGATCGAGTGAAAGTGAGGTTTTGCAACGCAGGAAATCCCTTGGCGATGGACTTGAGGGCGCCGTCGTCGATCTGAGATAAGAAGAAGAAGAGATCCTTGAGCTTCGGCAGTTTCGATAGTGAGGCCACTCCGACACTGGTCACCTCGGGGCAGGTAGCATGCATCATCTCGAGGTTTACGAGTTTGGACAGATGCGCAAAGCCGGCATCGGTCAGATCTGAAAGTCCACTGAGGGCTTTTAAGCCGCTTAGATGAGATATCGCCTCGAGTACGCCCTCGGGTACAGACCCTCCGACACTCTTCAGATCATTCGGCCCCAGATTTCGAAGCGAGTCGAGTTCATTCGCCGCCTCGACATCGAGGTTCAGATTGACCTCGGCCGCGGCGGGCAGCTGAACGTCACCCTGGGCTGGGATAGGTCCACCGCGTTCCCCGCCTTCGGGAAGGCCATACCTGATGGAACCGAGCGACCGCTCGGCGGAAAAGTGAAGAGTACGCGTTTTTGCCTCGGAAGGCGCCTTGGGGGTTTTCATAGAAGAGGTCCGACCGCTGCGCGTATTGACTGGTTTGTGCGGGCACCCGATACATCCGCCAAGATCTCTCCGTTTTCAAAGAGCAACATTGTCGGCACCCCTCGAATCTCGAATCGCTTTGTGACTTTTGGTGTTTGATCGATGTCGACTTTTACGATCCGGAAACCAAGTTCGGGGTCATCCGCGAGTTCATGAAGGACGGGTTCCAGCGCTTTGCAGGGACCGCACCAAGTAGCCGTGAACTCCACGAGCACTGGCGGGTTTTCTGCTACTCCCTTGTCAAAAGTTTCTTCTGTCAGATACGTGATTTCGCCCACGGTAGATCCTTTCGGTTTGTGGATTTCGGAACATCAAGATAATGTTCGGAAAAGATATCAGCTGGTAGGTCAGGCGTCAAATTAGGATGAGAGCTCAAATGCTTTCGAAAGACGCAAACGCCAATCCAAGGCGGTCGAACAGTCTATTGCGAACTGGCTCTTGAGTAGGGGAAAGCGTGAGGGGGCGTCAGAATCCTGCCGCCGCTTCCGAGGTCGTTGCCCACTTGGCAAAAGGTCCGTTCGCGCGCAACAGATCCCCTGGAGGACCATCGTCGACGACGCGGCCGTGCTCTAGGAGAATTACTCGGTCCGTGCTCAGCGCAGTGCTAACTCGATGCGCGATGATCACCGCCGTCCGGCCGGTCAGCACCCTGCGGAGAGCGTCTTGTACCAGGGCTTCGGTGGTCGAGTCGATATTCGAGGTTGCTTCGTCCAACAAGATGATGTTTGGTTGGCCCAAGAACGCTCTCGCAAGACTTACGAGCTGTCTTTGACCTGAAGACAGGGTTTGGCCGCCACTCGAGACGACAGTATCGAGCCCGGCCTCGAGTCCAGAAAGACTCTTCGTGATGCCCACAGCGTCACAGACTGCCGCTATTTCCTCGGGCGAAACGGATGGCCGCGTGACCGCAATGTTGGCGGCTATCGTTCCGTTGAACAAGAATCCCTCTTGCGGCACCAAGCTTAAATGCTTTCGCAAAGATTCGGCCGCGACCTCTTTGAGATCCTGGCCATCTATCGATACAGATCCTTCGGTTGGGTCATAGAAGCGAGATAGAAGCTTTGCAAACGTGGACTTACCGGCGCCGCTGGCCCCGACGAGGGCCACGCGTTCCCCGGGTTGGATCTGAAGATTGATGTTTTCCAGGGCGAGTGGTTGACCCTCACCGTAAGAAAAGGAGACTCCGTCCATGCTAATGCCACCTGTGCCCGGAACAAAGGGTGGCGCTCCGGGCAAATCCACGACGGACGGTCGCTGAGCCATGAATTCAAAAATCTTGCTAAAGGAAGCAGCTGCGGTCTGCAGAAGAAACGAAATCTCGCTGAGCTGCAAAACAGGCTCAAACAGCCGAGTCGCGTATAAGGTGAAGGCAATCACTGTTCCGGGCGTAGCTTCCCCTCTGGTTGCCATCAGGGCTCCAACGCCAATAACGAGGGCAATCGAACTCAACCTAAAGAACTCAAGGGTCGGAAAGTACCTGGCATTTACCCACGCAGCATTCATCCGGCTTTTGGATACGTCCCGATTGACCATGTCGAACTCTTGCTTTTGGGATTCCTCCAGTCCGTACGCCTGGATAACGCGAATGCCAGACATGGACTCACCGACCCGACCCATGAGCGCCCCGATCTTTTCTCGCATATCAAGTTGGCGAGCGAACGCTTTGCGCATGAACCACCAGGTGACCGGGAGGACGAGGATCACAACCAGACCAACGACGATCGCGAGTTGGATAGAAGCGAAGAACATCACTAGGAAGGTCAAAGACACTCCGAAGATCCCTCTTACGATCAAACTAAAACCGCGTTCCGCCAGCTGCTGCACGTTTTCCACGTCCACCGTTAGTCGCGAAACAACCTTGCCCGAGCTTTCACGAGTGAAGAAATCAAGGTCCATGTAGAACAGCTGCGTCAATAGATCGCGCCTCAGTGTTCTCATGTATTCCTGGGCGAGTTTTCCGGTTAGCCGTATCTCGTAGAAGCCGGACAGTGATGAGACGAACGAAACGAGCGCATAAGCGATCAGTGGCCCAATCACCCATTCCGGCTTTCGCTCGATGACTCCGTGATCCACGGTTAGGCCCACTAGTAGTGGCGTAAGGGCAGACAATCCCTGTCCGAGGGTTGCAGTCACGGCAATAAGAGCCACCCGCTTGGGACTGGTAGCGACAAGTGACTTGAAGATGAGCCTGGCAGAAGGACGTTTCACGCGGCGCCCGCGCCGGTGCTGGCATCTTCCGCAGTTTCGGAGTTCACAATGGCCCCTTCATCGATGAGCACCACCCGATCCACAAATTGCAGCGTCTCCTTTCGATTGGCGATAACCAAGATGGTTTGACCATTGGATACCTCGCGAATCGCTTTAAGGATCCTTAGCTCCAGGGAGGGTTCGACTGAGCTGGTCGCGTCATCGAGAATGAGGATGTTGGGTTTGCGTACCAATGCTCGGGCAATAGCAAGGCGCTGACGCTGGCCTCCCGAAAGATTCATTCCTCGCTCGCCGACAACCGTCTCATATTGGTCTTCCAGTTCGTCGATGAAGATGCCGGCACACGCAAGTGCGGCAGCTATTTTGATCTCCTCGTCAGTTGCCGAGGGACGCCCCAGGCAGATGTTTTCCCGAATCGTGCCGGAGAAGACGAAGGGCTCTGCTGGAACGAGTGAAATCGCCGCCCGCAAGTCCCGAAGAGGCACAGTGGTGATACCTACTCCATCAATAGTGATGTCACCCGACCAAACGTCGCGAAATCGAAGAAGAAGTTGAGCCAGCGTGGACTTGCCCGAGCCACTCAATCCGGTGATCCCAAGACACGAGCCCGCTGGGATGTCTAGCGAAAAGCTCCCAAGTATCGGTTCCTTCGGCGTATATCCAAAAGTCACATTGCTAAAGCGAATGGCCCCACCGCCCTTCGGCAGCGCAACGGGCGAGGGGGGCTCGGCAATTTGAGACTGGGCTTCAAGAACCTCCGTTATTCGATCGAGGGAAGCCCACGCGGGAGGCCATACGGTAACTACCTCATTCACCACGGGTAAGGTCGCAATGAGAAGAGCAAGATAATACAAGAAGGCGACAAGACCGCCGGGTGTCAGTCTGCCATTCAACCCAAACCACCCTCCAATTCCCAGGACAATTACCGATGCCGTGCTGGGGATGGCCGAGAAACCCGCTGCGAACCTTGAGCGCAGAGAGGTCATTGCGATTCCTGTTTCGTAAACGGCTGCAGCGAGATCGTCACCTCGCGCCAACTGAATCTCCTCCAACCCATGACCCTTTACCACTCGAATTCCGTTGATTTGCTCTTCAACAAATTCGGAAAGAACTCCAACGCGATCCTGCATCGTGCGCGAGATCCTCACCATGGTTCTTGAGAAACGGGCGGCGACGGCGATTGCCAATAACAAAAGCACCACGACCACTAATGCCATTAAAGGTTGAATGAGAAAAAGCATCACGGCCGCCCCAATCGCAACCACAACCGTCAGAAAGTTGAAGTGGAGGTTACTTATGACGGCTTCGAGTTTTGAGACGTCTGACGAGATGCGAGATAGCACCTGCCCTGTTCCCATCGTTTCGTGGTAGCCGGGTGGAAGCATTTGAAGATGACCGAAGAGACGGTCCCGGTAATGTTCGCTGAGAGATGCCGCCAAACGATTCGCTTCGTACTTTCGGACGCCGATACAAACGGCACCGACGATGGCGATCAGAAAAAGCAGCAAGAGATAAACAAGAAGATGACTGCCGTTTTTCTTGACGATGACATCATCAACCGCTCTCTTGGCCACGAGGGGGGCCGAAAGAGAAGAAAAAGCATGAATGATGGTCGCGGCAAAAGCCACCGTTAAGGAAACCGGATTGGACTTCAATGGCTCGAAGACCATCCGCCAGCGTTTGACTCTTGTCATCATTCCGTTTGTTTGGTTTGCCGGGCGGGATCCTTCTTCTGTCAGGACCTTAGGAAAGATACTATAGCCTCGGATAGTCAAAAAAGTTGATTCAGGACTGCTCTTAACTTACACTTCCAGAGGTGGACTCTCCCGACTTTGAATCTGACCTGTTTAACTTTGGGAGACCAAATGCGGCTGATCACGCTCGACGCCAGATCGCGACCCTTATCGACCTGAAGAGGTTCAAGCCCGGCACGAGGCTGCCCGCAGCGGCGATCTTGAGCGAGGAGCTGGGAATCAATCGTCCCGCTGTTCTTTCGGCCCTGAGGGTTCTCGAATCTGAAGGCAGAGTCTCCCGGCGAGATGGGGGACGCTCTTTTTTCGTAGAACTAAACGGCTCGGCCCTCAAGGCCCGTAAGGAATGGGTACTGCAACACCGCCACGCGATCCTTCAGATGTCCTATCTAAGGGAAGTTGTCGAGTCTGGAATCGCCCGACTCGTAGCGACAAAGGGGATATCGCCTCGTCTGCTGAGGGATTGCAAGAAACTGATGGCGGCATGGGATTCGACCGAGGACCGCCAGGAGATGCTCGCCCTAGACACTGACTTTCATAGATTTCTCGCAACAGCGTCCAAAATGCCACTCATGGCGGACCTCGCTTTGATCGCGAGGAAATGGGTGGCGCCTGCGTTCGACGTAATCGCTTGGCCAGACGGCAGAAAACGATCTTCACATCAAGAACACATGGAAATCCTCAAAGCCATCGAAGAGGGTGACGGGGAAGCAGCAGCCCAAGCAGCCATTCGGCACGTAAGGGCATCGACGGTTCTGATCGAGTCGATGCTTCGAAAGGCCCGGCCTCGAGCATCCTCCCGACGGGATTCGAGCTTGTCCCCGCGGGCATCTGTAACAAAGAAGCGTGGTGGCAGTCGTAAGCGAACGGGGAAATAGATAGCATGCATCAGTCCGGCTTCGACAAAAAGCGCCAAACTATTTTTCGTCGTTACCCCGCACTCGGGTTCATTGTTGCAGCTGCCGCTTTGGCTCTTCTGCTTCCTTCGGCCCTAACCATCCCTCAGTCCAATCCAAACACGCTCGCAGAGTTCGCACCGGTCCCAGGGACAGGCACCGGAGTAGGTGACCTTTCCAGCCTTGGTTCGGGCTTCTCCAACACCTTCGATCCAGGGCGGGAGTTCAACGCCCCTCCCGACTCTAGGACGTCTACGCCAGCTCAGCGCAAGGCCAAACTAAAACGTTGCGTGGGGAGCCCGCCGCGCCAGACCGAAGACCCGCTTTCCCCGCCATGCGTTGCCTTCTTCGAAGGCGAGAACGGGGGCGCTACCTATCGGGGAGTTACGAAAGATGAGGTTCGGATCCTCGTCTACTTCACTGCGGGGAATCCAACCCAGCCGCCCTCGGGCTTCGTGGATCTTGGCTTGCCCCCTAGTTCAGATGAGCACTTCGTAGCGGGCAGGTTGCGCGATCTTCAACGTTACTTCAACGACCGGTACCAAACTTACAACCGTTCGCTTCATTTCTTTGTTCACTTTAGTTCAGCCGGTAGTAGCCCGGCCCAACGTCAGGCCGACGCGATAGATGGGATGAATCGGGCCAAGCCATTCGCGGTCATCTCCGAAGCTATCGACAATTCCGATGCTTATGCGGAGACCTTTGCCAAACAGGGAGTGCTGGTCTTTGGTGGCGACTACGGCCGGCCGGCCTCGCAGTTCCAGAAGTATCCCAAGCTGATTTGGAGCTACGTGCCCTCCCTGGAGCAGCAGGCAGATCTGTACACGTCCTTCCTGTGCACTAAGGTGGTGCCATTCCCCGTCAGCGTGAGTGGCAATGTTGGCGAGAATGGCACTAACACTCCACGCCGGTTCGGTCTCCTCTACCAAAGGCCCGCCAGCAAGGCGTTTGCCGACCTCATTCGCACCTACCTCAAACGTTGCGGGGGAAACCTTGTCTCTGAAGCTCCAGCATATGGGGGTTCCGTCGGGGCTGGCGCTGCAAATGATGCGGTATGGATAGCGCAGTTCCGCAACGATCGCGTTACGACAATCCTCTGGCCCTACCCCGACTGGCAAGGCGCATCGAGGACGGCTGCATCTTCCGGTTACTTACCGGAGTGGATCCTGGCGGGCAACGGGTTAATCGAGATGTGGAACCAGAGTCAGGTCTACGATCAGGCCGCATGGGATCACGCGTGGGTCGTTTCTAACGTTCCTCAGTACCCGGCCTTAAGCGAGGAACTCTGCTACCAAGCGTTGAAGGAGGCGAATCCACGAGTTGACCGAGGGGAAGCGATATCCCTATGCCTGCGGTGGGTTCCAATCTACGGAGACCTTCGCCAATTTGTCACCGCCGTCCAGATTGCGGGTCCGAGACTGACGCCCGACAATATTTACCGCGGCTTCCTGGCGGTTCCTCCAATCGCGAGCAGCAACCCGAAGGTGCCCTCGTGCTACTCGGTGCCGAACGACTACAGTTGCATAAAAGACGCTGTCTCAATGTATTGGGACAGCAAAGCCACCGCGCTCGACAGTGGCGCTCCGGGCTGCTGGCGAATGCCTGAAAACGGTAAGCGTTACCTGGCGAGGAGTTGGCCTCATGAAGACATGGCCGCGAGCAAGCTACCGAGCGACGCTTGCAACAACTTTGGCTATAACCTGTACGAAGCGAGGATCTAGTTTGCTCGCAGGAAATTCATGACAGCCAAGACCGAGTCACGAGGACAATTGAAGCTCGACGACTTGATGTCGGTGCGGACACCTTGCGCGTTACACCGAATCACCCTTTCTCCCGATGGGCGGTATCTAGCGTGTTCGCTCCGGCTGGAGGTAAATGCGGCAAGCTCTCCGGGATTCCAAATTCATCCAAAGGTATGGGCCGCCGGTTCGGAGCTTTGGGTGTTCGACTTGACCGGAAACGAATCGTGGAAAGTCCTTGATGCGGGAGGACGGACCTGGGCTCCAAGCTGGAGTCCTGACGGCTCGACCCTAGCGTTTTACGCCGACCACACCGGGACAGTTAATCTTTGGTTGTGGGATAACGAGTCCCGGAAAAGCCACATGGCTTCGGACCTTGCCATTTTCAGCTACGTACTGGACATCGACAAGCCCCGCTGGTCGCCCGACAGCTCCCACATCTTTGTGCCCCTGTGGCCCGAAGGATCGGCAAATTCGAATCCTGCTCATTCCGAAAACAAGGGAATGAACGGGCAGACCTCCTTGGAAGCAACAGTCGACGTTCTCACTTCCGATGACATAGTCGAAGGCCCGGTTATGGGGGCATTGATGCAAAGCTCGCCAGAATACTTCAGGGACATCGGAGTGGTCGACCTAGCCAAGGAACAAACAGGACGGTTGCTCACGGGCTTTCCAATTTTGGGAATTTACCCCTCCCCGGATGGACAGTGGCTCGCCCTTGTCTCGGTTCTCCGGCAAGAGGGTGCAAAGGTGGCCGACTTTGAGAGCGACGTCTACTTGATGAGATCAAGCGGGGGAACACCTCAGTTGGTGGGTGAGGGCCTCAAAGCTGGGGGGTACATCCATTCGCATGAGCCCGCATGGTCGCCAGACTCAACTGAACTTGCCTTTGTTCAGCAAAACGCGATCTTCGTCGTAGAGCTAGCCACACAGAAATCAAGAAAACTCAAACTAGACCTCAGCGTCGATCCCCTGATGCTGCTGTGGCATCCGCACAGCGGTTCGCTTTTGACTTGGGCTCATGCCAGCAACCCGGTGAGCGGAGTTGCCGCCACGTCCGGGCTTTGGTTGATACCAACCGGCTCGGCAAGGCAAGGCAAGCCATTTCTTTTAGCTCAAGAAGTGCTTGAGACCCGGCCCGCCATTTTGAAGCGAGCGGGCACAAGTTGGTTTCTTAGTACTGTCGGAACCGATTGCATCGGTTTGATTCATGACGCTCGGACGCATCGTTCAGAGTTTTGGCAAATTCCATTGGACGGCGGATCCGCCCGCATGCTAAGACAGGAGGAGAGCAAAATAACCGCGTCGGAGTCCTTGCCTATGGCTAGTGTCTGGGGTGATGCTTCAATCGATGGCAAGGTCATTATCTATGCTGCAGAGAACGGGAATCGCCCACCTGATTTTTGGATAACGGATCCCTCATTCGAGAAGACGGCACAAGTAACTCGTTTGAATCCTCACATGGATGAGATTGAAATGGGAACCACCCGCCTGGTGTCATGGCGGACATATGCAGGGCGCGAGATTCAGGGAACTATCCTGTTGCCGCCGCACTACGAATCTAACCGTCGCATTCCCGTGATAACGATGATTTATCCAGGGTCGTTCCTATCGCGGTTGGTTTACAGCTGGGACTTGGATCTGGGAATTCTTCACGCGCAGCTTCTAGCGAGTCGCGGCTACGGCGTATTTCTGCCCGATCTGCCCTCCTCGAATGCTGGGACCACACCGAGAGGCCAAGGCCTTGCCGGCGCCATCCTTGCCGGCATCAACGAAATCGTTGACCTGGGGATCGCAGACGGGGATCGTCTTGGGCTGATGGGTCAAAGTGCTGGGGGCCATGCGGTTAACCGCCTAATAACAGAAACCGGCCGTTTCAAGGCAGCGGTCAGCGTGGCAGGTATCGCCAACATGACCAGCTATTTCGGACAACTGCGACTTATGCCTGACGGCTCGCCCTTTATGAGTGGCTCCCACAACGCTGAAAGCGCCGGCGATGGATTGCCGTGGTCGACGCCACTGCGATATTTGGAGGAGTCACCTGTATTTCATCTTGACGCCGTGCAAACCCCGCTTCTACTGATTCACGGAACTGAGGACGACGCTGTTGGCATAGAGCAAAGTGGCGAAATGTTCGTGGGTCTGCGCCGCCTGGGCAAGACGACAACCTTCCTGAGATTCCATGGAGAAGGCCACTCTCCAAGTAGGTTCAGTGAAGCAAACCGACGGCGGGTAGCCGAGCAGATCATCGCTTGGTTCGACGAGCATCTCCAAGACCCCCAACTCCGAGAATTAGCATGAAGCGGCCTGCGTTCGACAAAAAGCGTCAATCGCTTTTTCGTCGTTACCCTGCCCTCGGGTTCGATGAGTTGGTGACCCAGGGCGTTGCTGATCCGGAAAGGCTTTACTTATTCGGCCACAGTCACGGGGTGTTCTTGGTCAACATGATCATTGCAAGCGATGACCGCTTTCGAGCCGCAGTCGCCTATGAAGCCTACGCGGACCCCGCTCACATGTTCGGCCTTGCGTGGGGTGGCGGAGGGCTTGCGGCCATGCGGAAAATGTACGGAGGAACACCTTGGGAGGTGCCTGATCGCTACCGCGCGGCTTCGCCGATTTCGAAGGTGGACCGCATCCGGACACCCGTGCTGCTGATAGCGGGTGAGCATGGGATCGCCTATGCCGAGGCGGTCGTCTGGCTGACCGCTTTGCGTGCACACGGAGTGGAGTCGGAACTGGTCGTGTATGGGGGAGAGGGGCATGTCGTTGCACGCCCCGACAATGCCAAGGACATGGAAGATCGATCGGTCGCCTGGTTCAAGACTCACGCTTGAGGCGAATCGCCGGACGATAGACTCCAACAATCTCATCTAGATCAATATTTGGAGGAAACATGACTGCAGTCGAACGCTCAGATGTCCCGCTGATTCATGCAAAGGCCGATGTCGTTGTTATTGGTGTCCGCGAAGGGATAAAGCTTTCGAAGCGGGGGGCTCAGGTGGACAACGCTCTAGACGGAGGGCTGGCCCAGCACTTGGATCGCATGAAGTTCAAGGCAAAGGTAGGAGATGCAGCGGTGATTCCGACTTTTGGCCGGATTCCTGCTGCGACTGTCGTTGCTGTCGGACTGGGAGGTCCAAGGACTACTCCCGACGAGGTGCGCAGAGCTGTGGGCGAGGCGGCCCGTTATTGCGCCAACTACGAAACGGTCGCATTAGATCTTGGTGACGGAGTATCGGGTGGACCCCAGGCTGCGGTTGAAGGATTTCTCCTGGGCGCCTATACATTCAACAAGTTCAAGTCGAAGTCGGATGGACCGGTTACCAAGAGGGTTATTTTGACCGGCAAGTCCACCGCCGACGAGATCGAGCGCGGCCGCGTCATCGGTGATGCCGTAACTTGGGCGAGAGACCTGATCAATACTCCTGCCGGAATGCGCAGTCCAGCCGAGTTTGCGGAGGCTGGAAGGCAAAGGGCCGAATCGGTCGGTTTGGCGGTAGAGATCCTCGATGAGAAAGAGATCAAGAAGCAGGGCCTCAACGGCGTCTTAACTGTAGGCCAAGGCAGCGCAGTCCCGCCTCGTTTCCTCATTCTTAAATATGAACCGCGAGGAGCAAAGGGATTTTTGGGAGCCATCGGAAAGGGAATCACTTTCGATTCCGGAGGTCTCTCCTTGAAGCCGGCCGATGGTATGGGAAACATGAAAACCGACTGCTCGGGAGCGGCAGACGTTATCGCAGCAATGTGTGCCCTCCCCGCCCTAAAGCCCAAGATCAAGGTCGTGGCGGCAATGCCCATTGCGGAGAACATGCCCGGCGGTAGAGCGGTCAAGCCCGGAGACATCATTCGTCACTTCGGGGGCCGGACCTCCGAGGTTCTCAACACAGATGCTGAAGGGCGGCTGGTCCTGGCAGATGCGCTGGCCTGGATGACTCAGCAGAGGCCGGACGCGATGATCGATTTTGCAACACTGACTGGTGGAATAGTGGTGGCTCTGGGAAGAAAGGTTGCAGGTTTTTTTGCCAGCGAACCTCGCCTCGCCAAAGAGATAGCTGCAGCTTCAGCCCGAACCGGTGAGCGAGTTTGGGAAATGCCTCTGCTCGACGATTTGCGCCCATTGATGGATAGTGATGTGGCCGACATAAAGAACACCGGCGAGGCTGGCGCCAGTTCGATTTTCGGCGCCCTCTTTCTTCGAGATTTCGTCGGAGAAACTCCCTGGGTTCATGTCGACATTGCAGGGACCTCTCGGGCCGATAAGCCCGAAGGTCACATTGCTAAGGGAGCCACAGGTTTTGGGACGCGCCTGTTGATAGATTGGATTGAGAACCGCGCTCAACGCTGAGAATCCGACCAGTTATCCGAAGAAAACTTGAGCGAGAGAACCTAGAATCTAGCGAGAGGTGGATAAGTGCATGACTAAGGTTGCAGCGGGCAAGCTTAATAACCTCACCCGAGAAGAGGCGCGTACCCGCGCCGGCGTCATTTCGGAAACCACCTACGATGTCGCCTTAGACTTCACTCAAGGGGAAACAACATTTGGCTGTGAGACCCTCGTAGCGTTCTCTTCTCCGCAAGGGTCTTCTACTTTTCTTGATTACACGGGCGCCGAGGTCACCTCTATCACATTGAATGGACGGAATCTAGAAACATCCTGTTTCGATGGCTACAGAATTCAACTCACAGATCTGGCGGAACGAAACGAAATCAGGGTCTCAAGCCAGAGCTCCTACATGAATACGGGGACGGGTGTTCACCGTTTCGTTGATCCCATCGACGGTTCCGTCTACCTGCACACTCAGTTCGAGCCATTCGATGCCAACCGAGTTTTCCCTTGCTTCGATCAGCCCGACATAAAAGCTACCTTCGATTTTTCAGTAACCGCCCCCGCGGGATGGGAGGTCATTTGCTGCACACCTCCAAATCAAAAGCCCTCACCAACCGAAGGTGGAGTCTGGAGATTTGAAACTACGAAAATCATGTCCACTTACATCACAGCGATCGTCGCCGGTCCATTCGAAGTTCTTCGCAATAAACATGGCCAAATCGATTTGGGGCTGTACTGTCGCAAATCGCTCTTGCAATACCTTGAGCCAGATGCGGAAGAGATTTTTGAAATTACCAAACAGGGCTTCGATTTCTTCGAAGAGGCATTCGCGTACCCTTACCCATTTGGCAAGTACGACCAGCTCTTTGTGCCGGAATTCAACGCGGGAGCGATGGAAAATGCCGGTGCTGTCACGTTCAATGAAAGCATGATTTATCGATCACGGGTCACGGAGGCAAGCCGCCAGGGCCGAGCTGGGACCATCCTGCACGAAATGGCCCACATGTGGTTCGGCGACCTGGTGACGATGAAATGGTGGGACGATCTTTGGCTGAACGAGAGTTTTGCCACTTATCAGGGAACTTTGGCAGTAGCGGAAGCGACTCGGTTCAAGCAGGCATGGACTGGGTTCGCGCAAGGGTCTAAGGGCAACGCTTATGCTCAGGATCAACTACCGACAACTCACCCAATAGTTGCGGACATCCCCGACATCGAATCCACAAATTCCAATTTCGATGGAATCACATATTCAAAAGGAGCTTCAGTTCTAAAGCAACTGGTGGCATGGGTGGGAAGAGAGGCGTTCGACGAGGGAATTCGTAATTATTTCGTCAAGCACGCATTCGGCAACACAGATCTAGACGATTTCCTGAAGCCTCTTGAAGAGACTTCGGGCCGCGATCTGCAGGTCTGGTCAAAAGAATGGCTGGAGTCTGCGGGCGTAAACACAATGTTTGCTTCCTTCGATACCCAGGGATCGGGTATCAGCGAAAAGATCAAATCCTTCCATCTCGTTCAAGAGGCTCCCGAAGATTGGCCGACGCTTCGATCGCATCGGATTGCAATCGGGCTGTACGACGATCAGGACGGACGGCTTGTGCGCGTCGATCGCGTTGAACTGGACGCAGTCGGTTCGCGAACCAGCGTACCTGCACTCATTGGGACGAAACGTCCAGCGTTAATTCTGCTTAACGACGATGACCTTGCTTACACAAAGATTCGTCTGGACTTCCGATCGTTGGAAACGGTCGTCCAACGCGGAGGACAAATCACTGAGTCTCTGCCCAGAGCTCTTTGTTGGTCAGCTACGTGGAGCATGGTGCGAGATGCGCAGATGCGAGCTCGGGACTACTTGCAGATGGTCCTCACAAACGTCCATGGAGAAACAGAGATCGACGTTGTGCAGGGTCTCCTCGGCAATGCTTCGAGTGCGGTTGTCACCTTTGGCGATCCAGCCAACTGCACGAATGCCCTTGAGCAGCTTGCAGATTCCGCACACCGCGAACTAATGAAGGCAAGTCCCGGGAGCGATCTTCAAAGAGCATGGGCGGGCGCTTTCATAGGCGCCGCCCGAAGCCCGCGACATATCCAGCTTTTACAGAACTTGCTTGACGGGACGGCGAGCATCGATGGTCTCGCAGTAGACATTGGTCTCAGATGGCACATCATCGGCGCACTGGTAGGCACCGGCAATGCTGACGACGCACTCATCGACACGGAACTGAAAGCGGACCCAACCGACATGGGCAAACGCAATGCGATCTCTTGTCGGGTAGCCAAACCCACGCCAGAAGCAAAGGCAGAAGGATGGGCAACGTTCGTTGAGGACGACAAGCAGCCGCTGGCAACTCTTCGTTCAGTCGCAGGAGGTTTCAAAAGGCACGACCAAGTGGAGCTCATTAGGCCTTATGTAGAAAAATTCTTCGAGGAGTTGCCTCGGATTTGGGAGACACGCCAGCCTGAAGTCTCGCGATTGTTCGCCGGCGGCATGTTTCCCGGCAACGTCGTGGAAGAAGGAGTAGTGAAAAGGATTGACTCCTACATAAAAGATAACGACCCTCCGTTTCCTTTGCGCCGGACGCTACTGGAGGCAAAGGATGGGTTGCTTAGATCATTGAAAGCCAGGGCGAAGGATGCCCAGACGAAATAAGGGAGGGTCGAGGATTGGAGCTGATAAAACGAGGGGAACTCCAGTCTTAAGCCCCAAGCACTGAGTCGGACTCATCCTCAGCGCACAGCCAACGATCGAACCAAGCGATGATGCGTTCTGTGACGTCCCGGCGATTGTGAATACTCCACTCAGTCGGAACGTGTCCTTCGTCTTCGTACCTAAGTAGCGTGACCTCTTTCTCAAGGGACGCAAGCCCGACATACATCTCGGCCATCTGGCCGGCGGCAAGCTCATCACCCAGCCCGCTCACGAGTAGCAGCGGGGTCGTGACCTTGTCGAGAGAAAACACCGGTGACTGGGCCAGGTACTGCAACGGCTTCTCAGACGGAGTCCCTCCTGTCCGCCCCCGACTGAAGAATGCTCCGTACGTAAATGGTGAACCATCGGATTGAGTTATCAAATGTCCGAAGAAGCTGGATAGGTTGCTCACCCCATTCACACTTATGGCTGCCTTGAAGCGAGAGGTCTCGGCCACTAGCAGATTTACTGCGTATCCACCAGCACTCTGGCCCATAAGGCCCACCCGGGTTCCGTCGGCCAGACCTAGACGAACAACCTCGTTGATTCCCGGCAGGAGAGCTCCGCACATAGCTCTTCCCGGATCCCGTCCATCTCCCATCGGCAGGTCAGGGAAAAAGACGCCGTAACCGTTAGCGGCTAGCAGCTGCGAGGAGATCATTCCAAGACTCTCATTCCAGTTGTACGCAGAGCCCGACATCGACGCACCTGGATAAACCATGACTACCAAGGGTGGGCTGGATATGTCCGGAGGAAGCATGAGAGCGCCTCCGATCTCCGTTCCCTCATTGGTTCGCCAAGTTATCGTTCTGGTCTCTACCAGCTTGACATCGCTCAAGTGAGGGTTGAGGTTCGTAACCTCCCGGATGTCCTGGAACTCATGGTCAGCCGTGCAAAACTCCGGTGGATGCAGACTGCTTTCTTTGGCGATTACGATCGTCGCACCGTCGTCCGAGACATCGCTCAGGCCGCCTCCCACGTGAAGTCGACCCTTTTCTGACAGCAACTGCAAGGGTTCCCCTCCATCGAGGTCGATCCTCCAAACTTCAGCATCTTTGGTTCCTGGATTTACGGATGCAGCCAGACACCTTCGATCCTCCGCGATCGCGAGCGCGCCTGACCGGCTGGACCGCAGGAATCGGAGACCGACTTTCGGAAGCTGAAGCCGTACTGGGGCCGTCCCCTCATCCTCTGACACGGCAATCCTGATCAGCTGCGTTTCGCGTGGAGAATCGCCAATCGCAACGCCGCCGTAAGCAAACAGATAGGGGTGCGAAGGGTGCCACATGAGACTGGTTGTTCCAAACGAGTGCCCGGGGACCAGTGTACGCGCGCCGTCCTTCGTCGGATCCAGCAGAAGGATCTTGCCGTTGTGCAGAAATGCTAGGTGTCTAGAATCCGGTGACCAGAGCAATCTGCCGGCATATCCTCCGCTCGCTCCATCCGCGGCAAGGTCTTCAACCACAAGCTTCGGGGCCCCTCCAGAGGCAGACATCATGAAAAGATCGCTAACGAACCGATATTGATTTAGATACTCCGCTTTGGGTAGGGAGAGCAAAGCCACCCAGGTACCATCTTTGGATGCCCAAGCAGCTTGGAAAGGAAAATCCCGCAATATCATCTGGGTATCTCCCGTGTCGAAGTTCACGACTCCAAGATCGGGATACTTGTCCTTTTGAAGAACCGCCATTCCCTGTACCCCGGGACCGTTCCGCGGCGATACCGATAGGACGTTGACCGTGGGGCCGACCGGAGAGACTGAGCCTTCGGAGCGGGATTTGGCAACTTCTGAACCCCGCCCGCGCTTGATTCGGATCATGATCCGAGAGTCGTCCAACCACATCGGTTCGTCGAGGCCGACTAAGTTGTCTACGCAGTGTTCGGAGAGGACCCTGGTTTCCCCCGTCTTGCGTTCCCAACCACAGAGCCTCGCACCGTCTTCGGTGCCAGTGTAGAAGGCTAGTCGCGAGCCGTTGAGACTCCATCTCGGTCGCCATCCACTAGTACCAGCCTCGCTTATAGGAGAGCTGGCGCCATCTTCAAGATCGATCAGCCATATTTGTGACCCAGAGACAGCGTTGTTACGCCGACTACGAGGTTCGTCATGAACTTCGGCATCCAGCTCGAGAGTCGCGGCCAGGTAGCGCCCGTCCGGGGACAATGTCGCACGATCTGAGGCCAAGGGAGTTCTCACCTTCAATAGGTCTTCGAAGGTCAGCTTCCTGGTTATTGCCAGCTTCAGTTTGGATGTCATAAATTTATGAGCCTCATCGGTGAAGTAGGCTAGCAGCATTGAAACAGAGACGTCATTCAGGTAGTCGCAAGCGTCAATCGAAGGCCGTCACTATTGCCTACGCATCAATCGCGAGCTTGATTCTGCTGGTGGTCGCCGCAATTGCACTGGTCGTTGTACCCCCATCTCCCCCTTCGGTTTCCGAGTTTGCCCCGCAGGCCGTCGAGCGGATTGAGGATTCTCCCGCGCAGCAATCCAGCCAGTTTGGGGCTGGAGGTGCCGGTGGAGTTTGCCTTGCAGGGCAACTCTGCGAGGGTGGTTCACCCGCAGAGATATCCCCGCCGAAACGAGTTGTCGAAAAGGCCCGCGTGCGTCGTTGCGTTGGTGATCCACCACGTCAAATCGAGGACCCTCAATCTCCGCCATGCGTCAACTATTTCGAAGGTGACAACGGCGGTTCCACTTCGAAAGGTGTGACGCGCGACCAAATCGTGATAGCCGTCCCAGGCAACGCCACCATGACTGAGAATAGCTTCGGGAAGTTAGTCGATTTTTTCAATAGGCGATTCGAGTTTTACGGCCGGAAGATTCTGATCGTTCCAGTCCGACTCGCGGGAAGCAGAACGGACCCTGCTGGGCAGCGAGCCACGGCAACAAGAGTCGACGAGGAGGCTGGCGCATTCGCCTCGACAACAATAAGCGAAATGAACGATGACTCTTCTGCGTTTGATGACGAGCTTGCCAGGCGCCAGATTCTGAGCGTTCACGGATCTGCAAGTCTTCGGGGAGCCGAGGACTATCGGGCTAACCGACCGTATCAATGGAACTATGGCCCCGATCTGGACCAGCTGACCAGGAATCGATCTGAATTCGTCTGCAAGTCACTCGCCGATCTGCCTGCGAAATATGGTGGGCTTGACATTTCAGCCAATCGCCGTAAGTTCGCAATCTTGTTGGCCCGCCGACCAGGATCCAGCGTCCCAGACGCTCAAGGAATGTCATCCCAGTTGGCCGACTGTGGTGTTGAGTCGCGGGTAGCGGAGTTTCCAAACGGCGGCGACGTTTCTTCTCAAACGCTCGTCATGACCGAGCTGAGTCGGACGGGCGTTACGTCCCTGCTGTGTCTCTGCGGAATGGACAGCATTCGCGAAATGGCTGCCGCGGCAGACAACGCCCGTTATCAACCGGAGTGGATATTGGGCGGGCTGGCGTTGGACGAGAGGGAAGTTGAGGTAGCGGCAAACATGTCCGACAGGCAGAATGGCCATGTATTCGGACTGCTATCCGTCAACAAACTGAAGCCCTACTCGCAAGAACCCTGGTATTGGGCCGTCCGAGAAACGGATCAGAACTACTCGGTGTTAGGAAATCAGCATCCTCTCATGAGCGGACCATATAACCAACTTCTGTTACTCGCCTCAGGGATTCAAATGGCGGGACCGCGACTAACACCCCAGTCGTTCGAGAAGGGCTTGCAGGGCGCGAAGTTCCCCAATCCTGGGGCCGCGCGGGCTCCCTACTGGCAAGCATCAGCAGGATTCTTAAACGACTACACAATGGTGGATGACGTCGCACTCTTGTGGTGGGATCAAACTAGTAATAATGAAGGGGTCGGGGTAGGCCGCGGACAGTTTTGCTTCATTGAGCGTGGCGCACGATGGGCTCCGGGACTCTGGCCCAGTCGAGAACACGCTTTCTTCGACAAGACCCAGCCGTGTAGGTGAGGTGCCGGTCTCGCGTTGACTTTCAGTCTCGCACCTTTTAGAAGCCGCAACTCAGTGTCCTGATGTTAGGTTGGGGAATTCGACCTAGAATGGTGAAAATGTTGGAGCCGATTGATCATTCGAAGTCGATCTTAGCAACCTCGAAATGATGCCACACCATGGCCATTGACGTCGACAAGCTTCAGGAAGGAGTCATCGAATCCTCGCTTGAGGAAGAGGCGAGTGGCCAAATCGATTCCGAAGAACCCGATCTGAATGAAGATCTAGATTCCGAAGCTCAAGAGCTCGAGCAGCCCCCAGCGAGGCTTGCATTCGTAGTGAGTTGCTCGGTCCTTGCGTCCGCCGTCATGGTTGGGGGCGTTTTTGAAGGTGCGGCCGGAAGAGTTTACGCGGGAATCGCGGGAATCGCCGGAATCGTTCTTGCCTACGCGCTGAGAAACTCCAAAAGGCCCTTAATAACCAATCTCGCCATTTTTGTAGGACTCTTCGCAATCGGTCTGCTGCTCACAGCCCCATTCGGTCTGAACAATTTGCCGGAGCTTCGGGCCCACGTTCTAAAGGCTGCCGCCTCGGGGGATGTTCTGCGGCCTCCGGTTCCGTTCAATCCAGGCTGGGCCGCAATTCTCGGATGGCTAATGGGTACGGCAGGCTTCCTGGCCGCTTGGACCGCAATAGTTATCCGACGTCCGTCGATCGGACTTTTGTTGCCGTTGCCCGTTGCTGCGGTAGCAGCAGTAAGCATTCCAAAGGATGCTCAGATCCCGAGCGGCATCGGGGCCCTGGTTTTGTTCGCAGTTGGTTTGGGGTTGCTTTCGAGCACTCAAACTCGGGGGGAGACCGGCGAGAAATCATCTTTAGCATTCGAGGCCCGTCGGGCAATGCGCAGCATCCCAATGATCGCGGGGATCACGGTGATCCTTTACCTACTTGCGCAAAGCCAGCTTCTGTTTCCGAAACCGATTTTCGACCCGACCCAAGAACCGCAGAAGCCAAAGACGGTTCCGCTGTCTGAGGTCCAGGATAGGGTCCTGTTCGAGGTCGAATCGAGCATCTCCGGCCCTTGGCGCATCGGCGTTCTTGACGTCTATGACGGAAAAGATTGGCGACTCCCTCCGTTTGCGCAAAACAAGCTGAAAGAGGTTTCCCGCAGCGGTGTTGTCGACAAAGATCTCGTTCAGGGCATTAAGGCTCGATTTACCGTCGCAGGACTGGGTGGAGCGGTTCTGCCGGGCATTCCGAGCATCGTTTCGGTTGTTGCCGAAGGGCCCGCCCTTTCTTATGACTCTCGAAACGGAAACATCAGGGTGACGCAGGGACAGGTCACCGCTGGCCTTAGATATGCGGTGACCGCGGCGACATTGCCGAGCGTGGAGCAGTTGCGCGCAATAACCAATGATGTTCCAAAAAGCGTCAAGAGCTTTCTGGAAATCCCGCCGCCGCCCTCCGCAGTCGTTGATCTTTTGTCCAAAGCTCCCAAGACATCCAAATGGGACGCGTTCGATTACCTTCGCACGTTCTTGCTGGACAACGTCGTTGCAACGGGTGCAGGAGTTCCTAAGAGCGTCACTCCGGACACCGTTCAGGATCTCATCGCTGGCAGCAAGGAGGGTTCACCTTTCGAGATTGTTGCCGCGCAGGCCATGATGGCCCGGTGGGCGGGTGTTCCATCTCGAATCGCGTATGGATTTGACGGAGGCGATCTCATCGATGGACGTCTTCAGGTCCGTCCTCGAAACGGCGTCACATTTGTGGAGGTCTTTTTCCCTGGTTACAAGTGGCTGCCCGTCATCGGGACGCCGAAGCAAGCCAAGGCGTCCTTAGGCAATGATCAGGAACAGTTAAACGATCCGAATGTTCTGCCCTCGGAAGACATCGCCGTGCAACTTTCCCTCCCCGTTGTCGTAGCCCCGGATAGCATTTTCCTCAAGCAAGTTCGTACGGGCGCGTTGGTGGCGATTGTGTTTTTACTGTTGGCGTTCCTCGTTTACCTTTCTTACCCTCTAGTGCAGAAGGGGTTGGTCAGATCCCGACGACGATCTTCGGCGTTGGAAATGGGCATCCGCGGTCGTATTGCACTTGCTTACGGTGAGTGGAGAGATATTGCCTCTGACTTTGGTTTCAGCCATCCGTCGGAAACTCCGCTGATGTTTCGCAAAAGGTTCCTCGAAGACGAGGAGCATACCCAGCTTGCGTGGCTTGCTACACGGGGTCTTTGGGGAGACTTGCAGAATGACCTTACCCCCGAACACGCCACTGCAGCTGAGGAGCTATCTCGCGCGCTTCGCCGACGCCTCGCTCAGGTGCAACCTCCAGCTTCACGACTCGTTGCGAAGTTCTCGCGGATTTCACTAAGATCCCCCTTTGCTGCTGGCATTGACCTTTACAGATCGCGCAAGAATGCCCCCGCTGCGGCACCGAGCCGGACGCGCAGACGCGTCTATCTATTGGGCGCCCTCAGTGGCACGGCCGCGGTCTGCACGATTTTGGTTGCGTTGGCGGTAATAGCGGTCCCCCTTGGAGCGCCGTCGGCGGGAGTCCGCAGCTTCCAAAGCGAGATTGCTTTCGGTGTGAAACCACCTGTCGCTGCGGCGCCAACCCAATCGGCTCCAATTTTCATACCGCAGCCAGCGGATGATTTCAGTTTCTTTCCAAATCCCTTCCCCCGGCCAGCGCCAGTTCCGATTGTTGATAATTCCATTTGCCCGGCGGCGGCGCTGAATGAATTCCCAGACAAGGAGGCGGGAGTCAACGTTGAACAAAAACCAACATTGGGCATATACCGTTGGCAACGGTCGGGGTCTCAGACCATCGGGGGGAAGACAACCGTGTTTTCCGGTTTTGAGAGGCGCGCAGTTCGCAGAGTTACTGATATTGCCAACGCGGTATACGACCCGGCCTCAACCCAGCCAAAGATGTCGTACAGCTTCGAGGTGGTTCGAGTGTTCGACAATGGGACGAAGGAAATTCGTGGCTTCAGGGTCAATACTGCCGCTGTAACTCAAGATCCCGAGCGCGGGCTTTCTCTTGTCAAGATCGAAAATGTCGCCGCTAACGGGACCGTCGATCCGGTCTTTACTCCAGCACAAGGGCAGGGGTTGCTTTTGTTCCCCCTTCCGGTTACAGCTGGGGGCGCCTTCAGCGGCAGCTCGGTGGATCCTACCAATGGAATAAGAGCTGAAATCACGGGACAAGTTGTCAGGCGAGAGCAGGTTGATGCTTGCGGCGACCTCATGGCAGGCTGGTCCACCAACACAACCCTTACCTTTACCGGACTTGAAAGTGCTAACTACAAGTACAATTTCGTCGTCGCACCGCAGTATGGCGCGTTCATCATCATGGAGTCCCTTGACGGCTCAGTTACGGGTGGAACAGAAAAGAGTCAATTCACTTTGGGCCAAGTGGACCCATCGCCGTTGACCTCGGATCTCAAGTAATGATGAAATGGTTAAAGACCTCTCGTTTTGGTCCTTATGTAATCGGCGCCGTCATCGCCGCAGCGTCTTTGATTTACACGCAATTCGTTCTTCCCGGAAGCGGTAGTTCCGGCCGGGGAACTCCCGGCGCGATCCTTTTCTCAGGACTCGTCCTGGGATTGGTTAACGCGCTCACCGCGGCGGGCATCGTCTTGGTTTATCGCACCACCCGGATAATCAACTTCGCCCAGACCGCTATGGGTGCAGCCGGTGCAGCCCTCACCTTCGAATTGATTCGTTTTGTTGACAAGATGCCTTTCTTCATTGCATTCGTTTTGGGGATACTGCTCGCGGGTCTCGCTGGGCTCGCCTTCGATCTGGTTTTTGGACGACGTTTCTTCAAGGCCCCCCGGCTCGTTCTAACAGTCGTCACCATCGCGGCTGCGGGGTTTCTGGGGGCAACCTCTCAGCAACTGATCAGCCGGTTGCCGATTTTTCCGGCGCTCGATGATGCGCGAAGGACGCAGCCTGGAGGACTAACGCAGTTTCGAGAGTTGCTGCCTTTTTCGGACTTTCATTTCGTCATCGGCAAGCTCGAAGTGAGATACGGGTTCCCTGAACTGTTTGCAATTTTCGTTGCGATTGCGTTCCTCGTTGGTTTGGGAATGTTTTTCAAATACACCCGGGCCGGTGTAGCCGTTAGAGCGATGGCCGACAATGCGGAACGGGCGACGCTTCTGGGTGTCAGTGTCGGCGTTCTGTCGTCGATAGTTTGGACCCTGACCGGTCTGTTATCCGGCGCAAGCGTGACTCTCACTGGCATCCTGTCATCTCCAGGGTCGGCGGCCGGTTTTGCCCCCGATATCCTGCTTCCAGCTCTTGCCGCCGCCGTTTTGGGAAGGATGCGTAGCATTAGCGCTTCGTCATTAGCGGCCGTCTTGATTGCGGTTTTGTCGAGTGCGACCAATTGGAGCTTTAAGGACGACGCTCCACTTATCAGTCTTGCCCTGTTTTTGGTCATTGGTGCGGGGCTCTTGATTCAGCGTCGCTCGATGTTACGCAGCGAAGGGGGAGCGTCCGAAGGGTCCTGGCAGGCCAGCAAGGAGCAGGCGCCGATTCCAGACCAGCTTATGAGGATTCCAAGCGTACGCATCAGCCGACGAGTCTTTATCCTGCTCGGGCTCGTGGGCGCCGGACTTTATCCATTCTTGACCTCGACCGGCGCCATCAACCTCGGCAGCGTAATTGCCCTTCAAACCATAGTCGCCCTCTCTTTGGTGGTGTTGACCGGATGGGCAGGTCAAGTGAGCCTCGGCCAATTCGGGTTGGTCGCAATAGGAACGGTTGTTGGCGGCGCACTGACCGGTCGATTGGGGTTGAACTTCTGGCTTGCCGTTCCGATAGCGACAGCGATAACCGCGGGGTTTGCCGTCGTGGTGGGCATTCCCGCCCTTCGCATCAAAGGACTCTTCCTTGGTGTGACGACCTTCGCATTCGCGGTGGCGGTTCATTCAATGTTGTTCAACGAGCGCTACTTTGGATGGCTCCTGCCCAAATCGATCGATCGGCCGACCCTGTTCTTTTTTGACTTTGAGGATGAGCGCAGCATGTACTTCCTTTCACTTGCGGCGCTGATTAGCGCGATTCTCGTTGTAACGAATCTGAGGAAAAGCCGGACTGGTCGCTTGATGATTGCGCTCCGAGAGAACGAAACTGGGCTGCAGTCGCTGGGCGTGTCTGCGATGCGAATGAAGTTGATGTCCTTTGCGGTTGCCGGGGCGCTCGCGGGGTTCGCCGGGGTAATTTTTGCTCATCAGCAAAGAGGGCTCAGCGCCGACTCCTTTACGGCACAGGCGAGCATTGACATGTTTCTTTTGGCTGTAGTTGGGGGCGTGAGTTCGGTAAACGGCGCTCTTCTTGGTTCTGCTTATTTCAACCTCACCCGCTATGTATCCGATTCCCCACTTTTGATCGCATTCGTCGGTGCAGGAGGGACTCTATATCTGCTGTACGCGGCACCAGGGGGTCTGATCTCGCTACTGACGGCGGCACGCGACTCTGTTCTTCGCATCATCGCGCAGCGCCGGCAGCTCGTCGTCCCCAGTTTATTTGCTGATTACGATCCCGAGGCGCTCGCAAGAAGGTTGTATCCGATGGCACAGCCGCTTCCCGACGCCGGCTTGAGCGTTCTTCCATCCGAACGGTTTGACCTTGAATCCAATTTATATCTCCGGGGCGATCAAAATGGTGAGGGGGCCGGAGCGAAGAATCGAGAGCAGGAATTGATCGGGGCCGCGGCGAGCGGACTCGATGATCGAGAACCCTTGTCGCTGTCGGAATTGCAGGAAGAGGTGGAAGCGTGAGCCAAAACGGACAAAGCCAGCCGCCCCAGGGGTTTGGAAAGATTTTCAAAGAGGCTGCCAACTGGGGCGAGCTGCGAAAAACGCCGTACGGCCTGAAACCGGCCTTGACGCTAGTGTTTATTGGATTCTTTCAGGCGTTTGACAATGCAACATTTGGCCTTGCTCAGCCCGAAATAGCCCGCGAACTGAAAATCAGCATTCCCGCAATGGTAACGATCTCGGCCATTGTTGGGTCTTTCACGATATTTGCGGCGATCGGGGTTGGATGGTACGCGGACAGGCACAAGCGCGTACCCTTCGTTTCAATCGGCACGATCTTGTCTGGGGTGTTCTCGATCCTAACGGGAAGGGCGACAAGCCTCTTTTCTTTGTCGGTTCCACGCGTCATCGATGATGTCAGCGAGCTAACCAGTTCCGTGCCTAGGTTCTCTCTATTGGCGGACTATTACCCGCCGGATTCCAGAGGCAAAGTATTCGCGATGTTGGGCACGCTGAACAGGATCCCTCATTTCCTCACTCCGGCGGTTGCCGGGTTCATGGTCCTCACGTTCGGATGGAGGACCACTCTCGTCGCTCTTGGCGCCCCCCTTGTCGTCATCGGAGTGCTCGCTCAGTTCCTGCTGCGCGAACCCGTCCGTGGATACTTCGAACGCAAGGAGATGGGTGCCGCAGAGGATGTGGCCAACAAAGAAGAAGAACCGAAGAGCTTCGGAGAATCTTGGCGGACTATTTGGGCAGTTCGCACTCTTCGCAGGATGTTCGTGGCCCAGATTTTGACAACTGCAGGAGCTGCCGTCGGTTTCGGCTACTTTGGGTTCTTCCTCGCCGAACGATACGGACTCAACCCACTTCAGCGAGGACTGATTTCTTATCCGGCTACCTTTGCTGGCTTAGCTGGGGGGTTTCTCGGCGGCGGTCTGATCGACTACTTCATGCGTAGAAATCCGGGCAGGGTCTTAACGATCATCGGGTTGTTTGGAGTGATTAACGCATTTGGGCTCGTGGGCATCGCGTTCGGTCCACCCCTCGCGGTCCTAATTGGTTTCTTTGCGCTAACGGCCTTTGGTTCGGCCTTGGTAGGTCCGGCTTCGGGCGTGGTCTTTTCTCAGGTCATTCCACCAAATGTCAGAACTCAGGGACTTCAGATGATGGCGCTTTCGGCTCTTCCGGGCAACATCATATTTGTCCCCATAGGCGCAGCACTGTTCACCCGCTATGGCTACACAACCACCTTCCTTTACGGGGTCCCTCTTTTGATTCTGGGTTCATTTCTTGTTGCGTCTTCGGGAGCCTTCTTCGATCTTGATCGACGCAACGCAGTCAAGGCGTCAATGGCAACAGCTGAATGGGTTCGCGCGCAGGAAGGGGGGAAGGGCAAGCTACTCGTTTGCCGCGGCGTGGACGTCGAATACGACGGAGTTCAGGTCTTATTCGGGGTCGACTTCGACGTTGAACAAGGAGAGATCGTCGCCTTGCTGGGGACCAACGGTGCCGGGAAGTCAACTCTTTTGAGGGCCATCAGTGGAACTCAAGAGGCCTCCGGCGGAGGAATCGTCTTTGACGGCCGCGATATCACCCATATGCCCGCCCACGAAATTGCAGGCCGCAAAGTCATACATATGCCCGGTGGCCGGGGAGTGTTTCCGCGACTTACCGTGCGCGAGAACCTGTTGATGGGGGAGTGGCTAAGCGAGGATAAGAGCAAGATCAACGAGCGACTGGACGAAGTCCTAGCGATCTTTCCCATTCTGCGCGAGCGCATTGGTGAGCAAGCCGCTACTTTGTCCGGTGGGGAGCAGCAGATGCTTTCATTGGCTCTCGCGTTTCTGACCAAACCACGGCTATTGATGATCGACGAGCTATCGCTGGGATTGTCACCGGCCGTCGTGGGTCAGCTCATCGAGATCGTTCGTCGGATCCACGCAGGGGGAACCACGGTGATCGTGGTTGAGCAGTCAGTGAATGTCGCGCTGACGCTTGCACGGCGGGCCATCTTCATGGAAAAGGGGGAAGTCAAATTCTTTGGCGAGACTTCGGAACTCCTCAACAGGCCGGATATCCTGCGGGCGGTTTATGTGAAAGGAACCGGTTCGTTAACCGAGGGGGCCCCGGCGGCAACCCTTCCAAGTGCCCGGACAAGAAAAGCAATTCAACTCCACGATGCTCGACCGGTCTTGGAGGTCGAAAATCTTGTCCGACGATACGGCGGGGTACTTGCGGTAAACGGCGTGAGTTTCTCTCTTAGGGAAGGCGAAATTCTCGGGTTGATTGGCCCCAACGGAGCGGGGAAAACGACCATTTTCGACATCATCAGCGGCTTTCAGATTCCCGATGAGGGGGTCGTGCGATATGAGGGGGTCGACATCACGGCCATGGGTCCGGAGGAGCGTGCAAGAAAAAGATTGGTGAGACGTTTCCAGGATGCCCGTCTCTTTCCTGCGCTGACGGTATTCGAGACTTTGCTCTGCGCGCTCGACCAGCGACTCGAAGTAAAAAACGTCGTCATGAACGCGATGTCGGTGCCTCAAGTGCGAAAGGCAGAACGGCGTGTGCGAGTGCGGGCCGAGCGATTGATTGAATTGTTCGAGCTTCAGTCCTATCGGGACAAGTTTGTAAAGGAGCTTTCCACGGGTCTGCGGCGCATAGTTGACCTAACCTGCGTGATGGCCACCAATCCCAAGGTCCTGTTGCTCGACGAACCTTCTTCAGGTATTGCACAAGCGGAAGCGGAAGGGCTCGCCCCGTTGCTCAGGAGGGTTCGCTATGAAACTGGGTGCGCCCTTTTGATAATCGAGCACGACATGCCTTTGATTTCAGCGCTCTCCGATGAACTGATCGCCCTGGATCAAGGGGCGGTTGTAACCCGCGGACAGCCTGAGGAAGTTCTGAACGACGAGCGCGTAATCGAGTCGTATCTGGGCACGTCACAAGAAGCCATTCAGCGGTCCGGGAGGTTGACCTGATGAGGAAGTCGTTACGATTTGCAGTGCCATTGATAGTGGCGCAGTTATTGCTCGCATCTTGCGGCACGAGCACCAAAGTAGGGGACGAATCGGATTTGAATTTCAAAGACCAGGCCAATTCGCGCTTGGGTCAAAGATCTCCAAGCCCATCTCCAGTGGCTCAGTCGGGAGCCCCCCCTGACGAAAAACAGGTTATCGGGAAGCCAACGGTTGAGGTCAAGCCCACTCAGCAACAAACTCAAGCCGCGGCGATCAGCGTAGCGATCAACAGCGATAGCAAGGGCAGTGCGTTCGATCCTTCCGCGGTGCGCGTCTCGAAGGGATCGAAAATCACTTGGGTTAACAAGGATTCGGTTGTGCGATCCGTGGAGGCCGATGACGGACATTTCAACTCCGGTAACCTCAGCCCCGGAGCATCCTTTACGTACACCGCCAACCAGATCGGCAAATTTAACTATCACGATGGAACCCGCCCATACGCCGTGGGATCGATCGAAGTAGTCGCCTGAAAGTGAACTTATTCGTCAGGCAGGGAAGGGTTGTCCTCGCGCTCTTGCTGGTCTTTGTGATGGGCGGCGCGGCCGCCTGTAAGAAAAGTGATGCTCAGATCGTCGGGATAACCGGTGCCAAGATAGCGAAGCTCAACCCCAACCTTGTGCCCGCAGAGATATTGGGTCTTCGAGTCGCAGCAGAGGATGTCGCCGCGTCCCTTAAAGATAGCAATCGCTCTTTTGCGGACGCTGTCGGGTTGTACAGTTTACGCACCGACGACCTTGTAATGGCGACGCTTCAGGTGAGCCGGCTCCTTCCGGGCGCCAACGTCAAAAGCTCTTTCTTTCGTCGATCGATTGTCGAGCAAATTGGAAGTTCTCGATCTAGGGAAACGCGGTGGGGCGAAGAATCGGTTTGGCTCACCACGTCAACCAAGTCAAAGGTAGCGATTTGGTTTAGAGGCCACTACATCTTCCAATTGTCGATGCGGGACGAATACGACCAGCCTCGCACCTTGCTCCGCGAGCTTCTGGCGGTGAACCCATGAGGTTGCGCCGGTTTGCGTCGGTCTTTCTAGTGTTGCTCGTGGTCGCAACCTTGTCTGCCTGCGTGGGCAAATCTAAAGGACCGGCAGATTTTCTCCGGGATGCGATCGCACGCACACAACGCCTCGAAAGGCAGTACGTCTATACGGAGAAGACAGCAGAACGGACCTTGGAAGAACGGACCTTGGAGGTTGAGTGCTTTGTCGAGGACGACGTCAGATACAGTGCCAAGATTTCGGTAAATAAGGCCCTTGCCACTGAAGAAAAGGTTCTCGACGATACCCTGGCCATAAGGTACATCGATGCGGTTCAGCTCGAACTATTGGTTGCACAAAAACCGAACGCCCCCGCCGCGACTGTTGTCGCTCTTCGCAGCGGAGCCTGGGTTCTGGACCGGAAAGGAGCCCCCGCTTCGCTTGGGTGGCCGACTTCAGCTAAGCAAGAGGAGAAAATCAAGGACCCGGTTCTCGAGTCGTTGAAGGTTCTGTCTTTCGTGGATGCCGCCATGCGGGAGGCCGCGGCGGTGGTTGTTTTGAATACCGATTTGGTGGCCTACAGACCAGATGAGGATCCGTTCCCAGTTCCTACGAAAGATTCACACATCATCCGATACGACCTCGTGCGACCGGACCTGCCCAAGCCGGGCGATACTCAAACCGCTAACGCACCAGTGCCGTCGGCTAATCACTTCAGGAAAATGTCGGTCTACGTCAAAGACGGGCTCATTGTAGAGGTTCGAGAAGTAATTGACGTTGAATCGAGACTCCAAGAAATGGCCAGAATTTATGGGGTGAAGTTTCCCCCTAAAAGGCGACCGAGCGAATTAGCGAAAATAGCAATCGACAGCGTCAACGCGATAAGGAAGGGTCAAGGATTGGAGCTGATCGAAGTGCGTTCACTTATCGTCAAGCTTGAGCAACTTGGCAACAAGGTGACAGTTCAGATGCCCGAGAGCTTCATCGAGGGAGACCTAGCCACAATAAGGTGAATTATCCGCCGAGGCCCTTCGTTAGTCGACACTTAAATGATCTTCGAACCAGCCAACAATTCTTTCGGCGGCGTCTCTGCGGCTTGGAAGCCTGAACCATCCCGGGCCATGCCCCTCGCCCCGATAGAGAAGTAGGGTTACCTTCTTGTCCGCTCGACGCATGCCTACGTACATCAAGTTTGCTTGCTCAACCGAAACGGTTTTGTCCTCAGTTCCATGAACAATCATCAGCGGTGTTTGCACTTTGTCCAGATAAAAGATCGGCGATCCTTCCATGTAGCGTTCCGGCACTTCCCATGGTTTCCCTCCAAATGCAGCCTCTGTCAGAAATCCGCCGTGGAAAAGGGGATCTCCGTTTGGCAGGATTGGAAGCTGGCCGAAAGCCGCGACGAAATCAGCGACGCCAGCTGAACTGACTGCGGCTTTGAAAAGCGTAGTTTCCGTGATGATTCGGTTAACCATCAGCCCCCCGCCGCTATTGCCCATCACACCCAGCCGCTCCGGGTCCGCGATGCCCATTCTTACTAATTCGCTGATTCCAGAAAGAATGCTGGCGCCGGTTCCTCCAGAGGGAACGGCCAAATAGGTGCTGTCATCATCTGGAAGAAAAACTGCAATGCCCCTTGCGGTCAGAAGACTGGGAGCTACTACGTTTGAACCGTCATTCCAAGCGTGAAGGGACTTGGACTGGGTGCGCGAAGGATAAATCTCGGCAACTACAGGGACTTTGTCCCCGTCTTGATATCCCGCAGGCAACATCAGAACTCCCGAAAGATCCTTGCCCTGTTCGGTCCGCCAAGAAATAGGACGGGAACTCCCAAGAGCCACATCGTCGAGATGGGAATTGAGGTGCGTAACCTGCCTTTGATCCGAAAAGCTTGAATCGGTTACCCAAAAATCGGGTGGGGAGGCCCCGTCCTCAGCCGAGAAAGCGATTACCGGCCCCGTTGAAAAGGCAATGTTCTTGACCATTTTGTCGAGGCCAGCCAGTAACACGGGCTCTTCCCCATCGAGCGAAATGCGCCAAAACTGGCATTTCTTAGTCGATCCCTCCTGCCCCTGAGCAAGACATGTTTTACCATCAGGGCTCCAAGCCCAAGAAGTGTTTTGTCGAGCAAGGATGGTCGCACCCTTGGGAAGCTCAATGCGCCTAGGGTCGCCCCCGTTGGTGGGAATCACATAAACACCCGGCGGCTTGTCTTTATCCGAGGCGCTAGCTTCTCGTGCCACCAAGGCCTGCGCTGTGGGGTGCCAGAGCAACAAACTCGTATCCACAAGGAATGGGCAATCCACTGCAAGGAGGTCCAAATTCCCAGGTTGCAGAACGTGGAGTTTTGCGTCTTTCACCAGGGCCAGACGAGTGGAATCGGGGGACCAAGCTGGCCGAAAGGCTCCCTCTAATGCTTCTGCTATGAGCTTCGGGGTACCGCCGGTTCCCGGCATCAAGTACAAATCCCAAACGAAGAGCCACTGTGACACTTCGGGTCGTCGTCTCATGCCAGTTAGTGCGATCCATTTGCCGTCCGGGGAGGGCAGGATGTTTTGGAATGAGAAGCCGGAAAGAATCCTATCGGTTGTGAGCGCCTGCAGGTCAATAGCGCCCACGTCGCAGAAGTCATCTGGTATGTCCTCGCTGCCGCCAAAATCTCCGAAGGGGGTGTCGGAGTCGAGCACAATGACTGCGGGTCCATCGGAGTTCAAGGAGGAAGGGCGATCCGGCGGCCTGGCTTCGTAGGCCGGAAAAGTCGTGGCAACACCGCGTCGCCAACTCTTGGGCCAGAGCATGGCGTAAATTCGTTTCGAGTCGGCACTCCAAATTGGACAATCTGAACGGACACCGCTGAAGAATGCTTCTGAGGAGACCTTTCTGGCGCTCTGGGTTGCGGTATCCCAACACCACAGGTTGACGACTCCTGAATGGTCGGCGAAGAATGCGAGCGAACTCCCGTCTGAATTCCAACTTGGCCCCCAGCTCCAGCCGTCTTCACTCATCACCGGATGAGTGGCGCCGCTTTGTAGGTCCGTTATCCAAACGTGACACCCCTGGGCACCCTTTGGGGCACCACTCGCATGAGTGAAAATCGCGACGTCGTCAAAATCTGCATTGCGTCTCAATGCATAGGCGAGGTAGCGGCCATCGGGTGAGGCCGCTGTTGCGTGAAATTGCGGAGGTACGCGAACGTTCGCCAAGTCATCAAAATTCAGTGGCCGAAGCTTAGTCTGAGTCACGCGTCAAAGTCCCTTCGTTCGAAAAGTTAGACAGGAATCAAACCTCAAGGTTATTGCAGGGATCGGCGCTCGGGTCCTTTGTGGCCGTGACGTCTCCGGGAGGCCACCCATTCCTGATGTATCGTCTACCCTCTTGCGGCATCCGCCAACAGCCGCTTACGGGAGTGCCCGTGATCGACGAGTAACCGACGGGGGCACTCGGGTCCCACCATTCGGCAACAAGATCCTTGACGCAGGTGTAGTCGCCCGGAAGGTAGTAGCAGGCGGGGATGAATGGGTCGGTGCTTGCTTTTGCCGGTATAGCGCGAAATCCCTTGTTCATTGATTCGGGAGTTAGCCGGGGCCCAGCAACTTGAATGCCGGTAAAGAGTTGGCGGATCAGGTGATAGTAACCTCCGCGTTCACATGCGGCTCCTATTGGAGTCAGTCCACCAGCGTCCGCCGGCTTGTCCGCGGCAGAAGGATCTACTTCGGCGTATGCCTGATAACAGGATGTGTCCTGCAATCTTGATTCACGTACGATTTCGGTCAGCAACCAAGCGTGCTCCCATTCCGATGGCTCCTGAACCCGTCCATAGAGGTTCCCTTCGTTTGGCCATACCAGTATCTGAATCCACTCGGGGCGGTACTGAATTGCCGCAGCTGCCGGGGTGTTTCCCAGATCTACGCCGGTCCAGATCACAGTGGTCACGCCGCTGAGGCGGAAGCTCGCCATGGCTTCCGCATTGGCTCTGCTACGACTCTGGTTGGGATCGGTGTTCTCGGTGTCCTCGCCGATAAGCCCTTCGCCCGGGTAGGTTTGCTCATCTACCCAGACGCCGCCGCACGCTTCAACGCCCTTTTTGACGCCTTTCCAAAGGTAGGTAACCGACGGGTCGTTAGTGTCGGAGGTATGGAGCAGGCCCAACTTGCGGGGGCCCGTGTCGGCCGGGTTGCCGCTGAAGCTGACAGGGTGGGGCATCACTTTGGTACACAGGTACCCGGTAACGTGCTCTATGAAATAGTCGGCGGAAGGTCCGTATCCCCACGCGAGCCCGGGATGGCGTTGGTAGAACGACGATGGTAAACGTGTTTGACCGACTATCACCATGACGCCCTTGTCCTTGAGCGCGTCCATATAGTCATCCTGATACGAAGTGAGAGTTGTGTTTGCGGCAAACGGCTTTATTTTGACCCAATTGTCGATGGCGTCAGCTCTTACCTTTTCGGGAGTGTTTCCAGACCGCCTAAAGTAAACAAAGAAGTGCACGACGCGGCCGTACGTTTGAAATCTGCTGTTGAAGTATTGCTGCCACACTCTGAGATCGGCCATAAAGTTGCCCTCAGTGCCCGAAGGTGGCTTGGCAAGGTCCACGTAACTGCCTGCCGGATATGAGTCGGAAGAGTCGTCACCACGGTTGAACAAGACTCTGATTTCGTCCCTAGACACACCCTGATAAGTAGACCCAAAGTTGTCGCCCTGAAAGGAGGCAACACACGGAGGCGACATTCGGTCCTCCGTCTGACGGGGTGGCGTGCCGACGCATTTTCTAGTCCCCAGTGTTTTTCCGACGACGAAACCCGATCCTGGGGCGGAAGCAAATTCTTGGGTTAATCCCCCGGTTCTCCCTCCTCCCGAAAGTCCAAAAGAAGAGAGGATTCCTCCTTGAGAAGCATTCGAATCACCCTCACCTACCGGCGCGTATTCCGGGGTCTCCGTGGGATTGCCCTGCGGGTATTTGAGCGAGGATGGCAGCACGACCGTGGCCAAGAATCCAAGCAAAGCTACCCCGACAACGAGGACGGGGTACTTGGTGGCTCTGCTGGTTCGAGGAGTAGTCTCCGTCACGCTGACCAAAGGTTACCTCGATCGGCAGCAATCAAGCTCAAACGCCGACTGACTTTGCGAACCACTCCGGCAACTCGTCGCCTTTCAGGCAGTGATCGAACCACGCTAGTAGACGGCGGAGGTAGTCACTCTTGTATTCGTCGTTCCATCCTCCGTTGTGAAATGCATCGGGGTAGTAAGCGAGATATGCCTCGACCCCCACCGTACACAGGCCGTTAAAGAAGGGCCTTGCGCCTGAGCCACCATGTGCGCGTTCGGCGCCGGTTTCAATCAGTAACAAAGGGGTCTTGACCTTTCCAATGTGCTCCATAGGTGAGATCGCATCATAAGCCGACGGATTGAAGTACATATCGTTGGGATCGGAGTTTCCGAGCCTATTTGGCGTGAGCGCATGGAAGGCGCTCCCACCCGCTCGCGCTCCAGCGAGCACGTCGTAATTTACCCCTACCGCCGCAACGGCGCCGCGGAAGCGATCGGTTTGCGTTATCGCCCAGGCAGTAACGGCGGCGCCAAAGCTGCTGCCGTAAATTCCCAGGGCGCCGGGATCGCAGATCTTGTTGTCGACGAGATAAGCCACTCCCGCCATCACATCTTCGAAAGGGGCGCTCATTATTCGGTAGTCACCGAGTTCGTTCTGAAAGGCCTGTCCATAGCCTTTGCTGCCCCTGAAGTTCGGCATTAATACGACATAGCCGTGAGCCGTCAACCAATGGGCGGCGGCCGTCCCGCGTGCCGATATCAAATCTTCAAAGCTTGCGGAAACGTAACTCTCAGGGCCACCGTGTACAAAAATTAGCGCCGGATGGGTCCCAGTCGCCTCGAAATCTTTCGGAAGGACCAACAGCGCTTCTACGTCCCAACCATGACTCGAATATTCGACAATTTGTACATTGCCCATGCGTGCAGAATCGAGGTTGCCGTTTACATTGGTGACCTGCTGATTCTTGACGCCGGGCTCCCGCGTCCAAAGCTCTTGCGGCCGAACGGGCGCCGAATATTGATAAAGGACCGCTCGATTCTTGAGGCAAGCAACCGGCGCGTTTGCCGTTGCTCCGGGCGCAGTAATCATCTCTATAGTCGATGACTTGATATCGATTGCAAACAACTGCTGGCTCACCCCCTGGCGCACGGTGCCGAACAAGAAACTGCCATCGCGACTCCAGGCGTGGAGACGAGCCTCGAATCCAGGTACCTCGAGGGAGGATTCAACTTGAAGTTCACCGGCCATAACCGGACCCCATTCGAATTGAGACCCTTTCATCCGGACCAATCGGATTTGGTCGCCCTCGAGATGAATCAAACTTCGCTTCCCCGTATATAGCGACACTCTCTGCTTGTTGGCGATGTTGATTTGTGCGAGTTCTCCGTTTCGAGTTATGAGCAGATGCTCTGCATCCGGCCACCACCCTAGGACTTCGAAAGAGGGTCCCACCTCCCGTACGAGCTCGCGTATTTGCCCGGTGGCTACCTCGAACAGACATATTGCGCCTTCGAACATTGGACCTGCGCCGGGATTAAATCCCCAAACCGGCCTGGAGTCCTTCCCCTCCACCAGAATGCTTCCGGCGGGTGGATTCTCGTGTCGAGCCGAGTAATGCAGCGGCAGCAGCGACCTCAAACTTCCCTGGGGAACGACTGAACATGCCAACGTGGTCCCGTTGGGCGACCAATGAAGTCGGCTCTGGTCAAAGGGATTGCGTGCCGGAAACTCCGAGTGGCTGACCTGACGCTTGTTTTCACCGGCAGAGTCCATCGTCCAAATCTCTGTTCTGCCTGAACCTCGTCCGAGAAACGCGATCGTCTTCTGGTCGGGGGACCAAGCCGGCGAATGTGCGTCTTCACGAGAGGTCGCCAATTCTGCGAGTTGTCCGTCGGCGCTAAGGCTCCAAATAGACCTGTTGCGCTCATCGATGTTGTAGTTAGCGGGAGGCATGTCGAGGTTGCCAAACACCACTAGCAATTCTTTGTCATCGGGAGAAACGGATACCTCTTGAAACTCGAAATAATGTGCGCGCAGTATTTCCTCTACGGAGAGGGGATGCAAACTCTTGGCCAGATTATCTGCTTCGAGTTTCATCTAAGAATCGGCGCCCACTGTTGACGTGGGGAACCAATCCGGCAACTCATCGCCCTTAATGCAGTGGTCGAACCAGGCGAGAAGGCGCTTGAGGTAGTCCCGTTTGTAATCGTCGTTCCATCCGCCGTTGTGAAATGCATCGCGATAGTACGCGTAAAAGGTTTCGACGCCGGACTCAGCAAGGCCATTGAAAAATGGCTTGGCTCGAGAACCGTTGCTCAGCAAATCTGCCTGAGTCTCGATCATCAGGAGCGGCGTTTTCGCCTTCGGCACATGGTCGATCGGCGAAATCTTTTCGTAAACCGAAGGGTTGAGCCAGACATCGGAAGGGTCGGACTTGCCAAGTCTGTTGGGCTTCAGCGACATGAACGTACGACGGCCTCCGAAACCCATCCGATCCTCGTGCAACATGTCGTACAGCCCGAGGCAAGCTACTGCTCCTTTGAAGCGATTGGTTTGAGTGATGGCCCAGGCGCTCAGCCAACCTCCTCCGCTGCTACCGTAAATGCCCAACGCGTCGGGATCGCAAACTTTCTCATCGATTAGATAATCCAAGCCGGCCATAACGTCCTCGTAAGGGCTACTCGTCAATCTGTAGTCACTTATTTCGTACTCGAAATCGCTTCCATATCCTCGAGTGCCCCGGAAGTTTGGAAGGAACACCGCGTATCCGTGTGCCGCCATCCAATGCGCAGCGCTTTGCGCCCGTGCGGAAATCAACTCCTGAAAACTCGCTCCCGAAACGAATACGTCGGGGCCCCCATGCGCGTAGACGAGCGTTGGGCAGGTGCCGTTCTGCTCGAAGTCCTTGGGAAGAATCAGGACAGACTCGATGTCCCAGCCGTGGCTTGGATAGCTAAAGACCCGAACATCGCCGAGCGATTTGACATCGATGTAATCGTTGATCTTGGTTACTTGCTGCGAAGGACCGCCTTTTTCCCAACTCCAAAGCTCCTGTGGTTGGGCCGGCGCAGAGTATTGGTAATACACAGCCGATTCGCGAGTTGAACAGGTAATGGGCTCATCAGCCGTTGCTCCCACTTGAGTGATGAATTCGAAGGAGGAGGTCGCACGGTCTAAGGCAAAGAGTTGAGTGCTGATGCCCTGACGGAGGGTACCGAATAGCAGGTCGCCACTTCGGCTCAGCCCCCGGATTCGTACATCGTACCCAGGCACATCAGCCGACGCTTTGGCCTTGAACTCTCCCTTTTCGATACAACCCAATTCGAGTTTGGAACCCGCCAAGTTGGCGATCCATATCACATCATCTCGGACTGCGGCGAAAGACCTTGGTCCTGAATAAAGGCTCGCGCGATCGCCGGTTTCGACGTTGATCTGCAGCAGTTCTTTTCCGAATCCCGCAAGCAGATGATGCCCACCAGGTAACCAATCGATGAGCTCGAAAGGTGAAGAGACTTCGAATGGTGATCCTCTTTCATTTGTAACCATCTCTAACTTGGACGTGACCGGGTCCAACAGGTAGATGGCTGTTTCGAACGTGGGAAAAATGGCGGAGGGTGCGACAGCCTTTGAGTTCGCTCCTTCAACCGTCATTCTGGGGGCTTTGTTGAGATCTTGCGATTCCGCCATCTTGCCGATCATGTATGAATACATGCCGCCTTCGGGGACGAGGCTGTAGGCGAGCCCTTTTCCGTCGGGCGACCACCTGAGAGTGGTCTTATCAAATGGATTGCGGGCAGGAAAATGGGAGTCGGTGACTTTATGTTTGTTGCTCCCGTCGAAGGACATTACCCAGATTTCGTTTTTGTCTTCGACGCGCGCGACATAAGCGATGGTCTTGCCGTCTGGCGACCATGCCGGGGCGCGGCCGTCTTCTCCGGGCCCGACGAGCTGAGTCGTGGACCCGTCAGCCAGGCTAGTTTTCCAAATGGATCGGTTTCGCTCGTCGATCCCGTAGCTCGAGTGGAGCATGTCGGAGTTGCCGAAAACCACTATAAGTTCCTGATCGTCCGGCGAGAGTGCGGCCTCCATGAACTCGAAATAGTGCGCCTTAATGAGGTCCTCTAGCTTCAACGGCGCAGTCAATTTAGAGCGCGGGATCCCAGCCGTTGCAAATGTTGTCCAGACTTGGTTGGGGAACGTCCCTTCGGGGCCAGGTGCCTAGCAAGTAACGCTTTCCGTTTTCAGCCATGCGCCAGCAACCCTTTGGACCATACGTGTCCGGGGTCGGGTCGCTACCTTCCGGGTCCCACCATTCTGCGACCGCATCTTTGACGCAGGTGTAATCCCCGGGCTCGTAGAAACACGCGGGCGCCCGCGGATTCGGGCTCGCAAGAATCGGGATGGCCCGAAAGCCCTTTTCGACCGACTCCGGAGTAAGGCGAGGACCTGCGCCTTGAATTCCGGTGAAAAACTGGCGCAGCTGGTCATAAAATTGGAGGCATGCAGTATTGGTGATCTTCTTTGGAGTCCCAATCGGGGAGTCCGGATCGGCCTCCTTGTAGGCGAGGTAGCACTGCTCCTGTTCCCAATTGGTGACCAATCGAACGTCACTGACAAGCCGAGCATGTCGCCAAGCCGTCGGTTCCTGATCCTTGTTGTCGATATTGGTGACGCCCCCCGCCACTACCCATTCAGGCAGATAGTTCAGGTGGGATGCCGCATGCGAGAAGTTAGTGTTTAAACCACCGGGCCAAACGATGGTGGTTACCCCGGCGTTTCTGAAGGCTGACAGAGCGGCAGTCGCCACTTGGTACTCGCTGCTGTCGCCGCTTCTTATGCTTCCCGGATCGCGCGGATAGGTTTTGTCTTCTAAGAACCGGCCTCCGCAGGATTCGACTTGACGCTTCACGATGTTCTTGAATTCTGGGCTTTTCTTGGGGTCGTTGGTCCATAGCAACCCGAGTTTACGAGGCAGGCCATTGTCCGTTTGGCCAAGCACTGATGTATTTCCGCTGAAGCTCACCGGAAATGGGATCACCTGCGTGCAGACAAAGTCCGCGAATAACTCCGCCTTCTTTCCGATTGGCTGTGTGTAGCTCCACAAAAAGCCCGGGTACTGTCGGAATGACTCCTCCGTGCGAGAACTTCCCGCATCGAAGCTCATGACTCTGTGTTGTACCATCCACTCCGAGTACGAGTTCTGTGTGGATCCACGCGCGATGACCGCGAAAGGGGCGACCTTTGCGAAATTGTCGGCCGCGTCGGCTCGGCCCTTCTCCGGAGTGCTGTTGAACTGATCGTGATAGTACATATAGAAGTGAACAAATCTTCCGTATGTCTGATAGCGGTCGTTGAAGTAACGTTGATAGGCGCGCAAAATCCGGGCCGCGGAATGCTCATTTGGTCCAGGAGGTTTTGCTAAATCGTAATAGATGTTTTTCGGGATATCTTGCCCAGGGTTGTCCTCAGGATCGACTGAAGTTTGGCCGCCAGGATAATAGAACATGATGCGAACCTCGTCGCGACTCACCCCCGGGTGGGTGCTACCAAAATTGTTCCCTTCGAAGAACGGGACACACGGAGGCGCCTGAGGATCTTCCGTCTGTCGCGGCGGATGTCCGATGCATCGTTTGGTAGTTGGATTTTTGCCAAGGCTATTGCCGCTTCCCAGCAGGGACGTCGACCGATCGTCGAAGGAGGTCTGGCCAAGCCGGGAACCTGATCCAAATCCAAACGTGGACGAGTTGCCGCCCGACGATGTTCCCTGGGCTCCGGTTATTGGCGCATATTCGGGTGTCTCAGTTGGATTCACGAGGGGATTTTTAAGCGATGAGGGAAGGACGGCGATGGCAAGAAATGCGGTAACAGGAATAACTAGAAAAGGGGTGTATTTGCGCACCCATTCAGCACTGGTCCTTGGTGTTGACAGACCCCCCGACAGCCGCACGCCTCCCGAAATTCGAGCCCTCATCCGCCCATTGTGTCACCGATTAACCCTATAGACTGCCGGTCCTGCCGCTAGCCGTTACAAGCTCTTGGTTCTGCGGATCCCGATCAAGTCATGCTACATAGTATGGTACGCTTTGTGGCATGAGGCGCGCGCGAATCTCGACGACTGTCGATGCAGAAAGACTTGCTAAGTGCCGGACTATGCTGCGTGTTGTCGACAGCCAGATTATTGACCGGGCCCTTAGCGCGCTGATTACAGATCTCGAAGCTGAACTCGAACTCGCCGCGCTGACGGCTAATCCCTACGATGACGACCTTGAAGTCGCCTGGGTGGCCGCTCCCGGTCCGGACCTTCCTTATGAAGGCCGTATACCTGCTTCGGTCACGCGCCTCGCCGCCAGGCGACGTCGGCGCTAGGTGAAGCGGTGGAGGGCCTCGGTCACGGGCAAGTCTGGTGGGCGGATCTCGACAAGATTCGACCAGTCGTAATCCTCACGCGAGCTAGCATTGCCCCTCGGCTTACCCGGGTTCTAGTCGCGCCGATAACAACGACGGTACGAGGCATCCCGACGGAGGTTCTCCTCGGGCGCTCCGAAGGCGTGCGGGACGGTTCAGCGGCAAGTCTGGACAATATCCAACTCATCCCGGTCGACCGGCTGCTTCGCCGAGCGGGCCTGGTCGCACGCGGTCGGTGGAGCGAGTTTTGCCAGTCGATGAACAAGGTGATGGCCTGCTGACGGAGCTACTGGTAGCCGTTACAGCCGTCTTCGTTTCTATTTCTTAAGTTCAAAACGTCGCCGTCCGGCCAAGCCTGCGACAGGTAACGCTTACCGCTATGGGTTAGACGCCAGCAACCGGGTCCCGGCGTATTTTCTCGAGTCGTTGGATCGGGCCCGCTCGAATCCCACCATTCTGCAATGGAGTCCTTGATGCACGTGTAGTCGCTGGGTCGATAGAAACAGGCCGGGGTTTTTGGGTCCGTACTGGCAATCGCGGGAATGGCGTGAAACCCTTTGTCGATTGCGGCGGGTGAGACCCGGGGGCCTGCTACTTGAATGCCGGTGAACAACTGGCGCGTGCTGTCATAGAAGCCGCAGGCGTGTAGCTTGATATTGATGAATGACGCTTCATCCGGATCGACGTCCTTGTACGCGAGATAACATGTTTCCTCCTCGTACTGGGTCACTTTGGTGACGCTGGTTACGATCCAGGCGTTTGCCCATTCAGAAGGCTCTTGGTATTTGCCGGCGGAGTTGCCTTCTTGAGTGCCGTCTCCGGCGAGAATCCACTCGGGACGATACGAGATTGCGGAGGCAGCCTGCGTATTGGTGGTTTCGTATCCTCCTGGCCATATCACGGTCGTAACCCCTTTTTCTCTGAAACTCGCCATCGCAAATCCGGCATTATTGTTGTTGCAAGTCTCAGTGCAGTAAGCATTTGGAAAAGTCTGCTCATCTACGAATGCGCCGCCGCAACCGTCGATGGCTGCCTTTATCGCGTCCTTTAGGGGACCGAGTTCCAATCGAGTTGGATCGGTTGAATACAACAGACCCAAGCGTCGGGGCTTACTGTTTTCAAGAAGGTTTCCACTGAAACTCGTTGGGTACGGAACAACTTTTCTACAGACGAAGTCGGCAAAGAGGTTCGCTTGCTCCTCTATCGAAGGACGATATCCCCACTGTAGGCCCGGAAAACTGCGAAATTGTTCGGCCGAGATTCCTCGATTGGACGTGAAGCCGATGACTCCTTTCTGTGCCATCGCTTTCAAATAGGCGGAGCCGTTTCTACTAATCGACGAAACGACGGCGAACGGCTTGATCCTTGAGAAATTGTCCTCTGCGTCCTGCCTTCTTTTCTCAGGAGTTGTCAGGCTTCGATTAGCAAAGTAAACATGGAAATGAGCCGTCCGGCCATACGTTTGGAACCGATCGTTGAAAAATTTCTGCCAGCCGCGTAAGTACTTGAGAACGAAATACTCATTGGGCGTCGGCGGCTTACCGAGGTCGAAATAGGTATCGACTGGGGACTGAGGCGATTCAACATTATTGTTGTTGTAGGTGGAGCCTTCCAGGTAATAGAGCACCTGGATCTCCTCTTTCGTGACTCCCTGATAGGTGGTGCCGAAGTTGTCTCCACCGAAGAACGCGACGCATGGCGGCGATAGGCGGTCTTCGGTTTGTCTGGGCGGATTGCCAACGCACTTCTTCGTGCTCTGATTCTTGCCAAGGACGATGCCTCCGCCGGAGGCTCCCGGCTCGGCAGCTGGCCCTTCACCCAAAATGCCCCTGCCGCTCCGAAGGCCAAACGAAGAGACGTTGCCCCCTTGACCGGAACCCTGGTTATCGTCGCTGGTGACTGGCGCGTATTCGGGGGTCTCTGTGGTTTGGACTTTTTGATGCCTTAGCGTTGAAGGAAGAACGACGACTGCCAAGAAACTGATCAGCAAAGCCCCCGCGATAATCGGAAGAAATTTGGTGGACCAGTTCGCCCGTTTCTTGACGTTTAGTGTTTTCATGAACTCCAAGTCTCCCTGATATGTTGGTGAAGCGCGCACGCGCCCCCCCCAAGAGAAAGGCCCTGGCCAGTTGAGTAGAAGGATGCAACATGAGATGTTATGGGCTGGACGGTTCGGGACGGAAGAACGTAGGGCCCTGCGAGCTCTTCCCCGTCTTCTCAAGACCTCGTTTGGAATCGTCTGGAAAGCAGGGCCAGGCCGCTTTGTTTTAAGCACCGCGATCGAACTGGTCATGGCCACGGGCGTCGCAGCCCAAGTGATAGCCGTTCGAGGGGCAGCCAGCGCCGTTCTGGCTGCCGCCGGCTCGCATGAACCGATTATTTCGGTCCTCGGCAAAGTGGCGCCCGTTCTGGCAATCGGCGCTGCAATGAAACTCGTACGATCGATCCAAAGCGTCATTAATTCGGTTTTGACATACAAGGTAGAGCAGGCAACCGATTCCAGAATTCTAGATGTGGCTACCTCGGTTGATTTGGCATCTTTCGAGAATCCCGCTTTCTACAACCTCCTCCAAAGGGCGGCTTCCCCTATGGGCGCACTCATGGCGGTTCGCAGCATCATCTCGATCATCGGGGCAGGTTTCGGTCTGGTAGCCATTGGCGCCGCCTTGTTCGCCATTAATCCTGTTCTGGTCGCTTTGGTCGGCGTCTCCGGACTCCCTGTTTGGCTGGCCGGGATGAAAAACGCCCGAAAGACCTATGCGCTGAACATTCGCTTGGTCCAGGACGTACGAGAGCGTCACTATTTTCGCAACCTGCTAATCGGGCGCGACCCCGCCAAGGAGGTCCGAGCCTTCGGTCTTGCTCCAGCCCTTCGAGCTAGATACAACGAGCTCTTCAATACTTGGATCGCCGAGCAGCGGCAACTCAACCGACGCCAAGAAGTGCGATCCCTGGGGGCTACCGCCGCCGCGGGAACGCTTAACGGCGCCACCCTTGGCTTCCTGCTTTGGTTGCTGCTCGCGGGAACGGTTACCCCAGCAGGCGCTACTGCCGCAATGTACGCAATCCAGCAACTCCGCTCACAGTTTCAATCGGCATTGGGTGGGATCAACGGACTCTATCAGTCGGCCCTAATCCTCCAGGACTACGTGGCTTTTGTTGCCCTCGCTCCACCGCGCCTATCGACTCCCAAAGTTAGTGTGATAACACCTTTCCAACGCCTTGTTGTAGATCACGTCAGTTTCACGTACCCGGGTAGCGAAAAACTGGCTTTGGATGACGTCTCCATGAACATAAATGCCGGAGAGATAGTCGCGCTTGTTGGCGAAAACGGATCTGGCAAGACCACTCTTGCAAAACTCCTATGCCAGCTCTATCAGCCCGACCAGGGAAAGATCATGTGGGACGGTCTTGACACTCAGGACTTGGATCCCGAACAACTTCGAGAGTTTGTGGCGGTAATTTTCCAGGACTTCGTGCGCTACCAATTAAAGGCCTCTGAAAACATTTCGATGGGCCGATATAGCCGCGCGGACGACATCGTAGCCATCCAGAATGCGGCCCGAACAGCCGGAGCAGGCTTTTTGGAAGAATTGCCTGAAGGCCTTCAGACGGTTCTGAGTAAGGAGTTCGGCAGATCCGATATATCGATCGGCCAGTGGCAGCGCATCGCGCTTGCTCGCGCATTTTTCAGGGACGCTCCATTTGTTGTGCTCGACGAGCCAACAGCAGCTCTCGACCCCCGTGCCGAGCATGAGCTGTTTGCGACCATCCGATCGCTTTATGCGGGCCGCACTGTCCTATTGATCTCGCACCGCTTCTCGAGCGTAAGATCGGCCGATCGTATTTATGTCCTAGAACGAGGACGCGTGACAGAGAATGGGACCCATGAGGAGCTGATGGAAGTCGACGGCCTTTACGCCGAACTCTTCACTCTTCAGGCCGAGGCATATCTGGGAGGGGCGACTCGGCGGTAAGCCTGTATGTCCCCTTGAACCGCAGTCGAACCAACCTTCTTCTTGTCGGTGGCGTGCTGGTGGTGTCATGGGGCGGACCGTTGACACGTCTTGCTACCGAAGCCCCTCCGTTGGCGATTGCATTTTGGAGAACTGCAATAGCGACCGCGGTTGTGCTTCCTCTTGCGGCGGTCAGGAGGAGACAGGAACTCATCTCAATCGAGCGCCGGGACTGGCTGCTGATGATGCTCTCTGGCCTGTTTCTATCCGTTCACTTTGGTACCTGGATCGCCTCAATTGACCTGACGACAATTGCTGCTAGCGCCTTTCTAGTGACATCGCACCCCCTCTGGGTCGCGCTGTTTTCAGTCGTCGTGGGCGATCGGCTCTCTCGTCGTGGTTGGCTTGGGATCTGTCTTGCTGTGGGCGGGGGAGCGATGGTTGGTGTGGCGGGTACCGGGACTTCGGGCAACGCCGCGACCGGGAATCTCCTTGCCCTTGCCGGTGCGATTGCGGCGGCGGCCTATTTGCTTGTGGGAAGGCTCGTTCGGCCTCGTGTCTCAATCCTCACGTACGCTGCCGTCGCTTACGGCGCCTGCACACTTTTTCTGTTGGCGACTGCCACTCTCGGCGGAGTTGCCCTAACCGGGTTCACGCCCGGAACCTGGCTTGCAATTGTTTTGCTTGGAGTTGGACCCCAACTGTTGGGGCACACAACGTTCAACTTTGCGTTGGGCGATCTGGAAGCTTGGAAGGTGGCGGCTGCAACCATGGGAGAGCCGATCGGGTCAGCGTTGATCGCTGCATTGTTATTCGGGGAGATCCCTCGAAGGTTGGTTTTCGCAGGTGGCCTCCTGCTGGTACTCGGAATCGGACTTGCCCTGAGTTCTGGAAAGCCGGTTCGCGTGACCCCGAGCGTGTGAGGTTGGGCGGGGGCCTCAGCCTGCCACGGCTTGGGACGAAGCTGCCCATTTAGCAAATGATCCGTTCTCTCGCAATAAAGCCTTTGGGGGACCATCGTCGACGACGCGGCCATGCTCCAGGAGAATCACCCGGTCCGCGCGCAGTGCTAACCCGATGCGCGATGAAACGACGAAACCCAACCCTGCAGACGAGTGGGCCCCAGCTATTTCTCGCCAGCCTTGGACTTGTCAGTACCGGCGTCAACATCCGCCTTCCGCTGTCGGAGAGCTTCGTTCAACATTGCAGAACGCTCCTCACGCTCCCGGAGAATCTCGCCGAGGTCCACGTCCTGAAAAGCGGGACTTGCCACAAGCGCCTTTAGAATTGTTTCTTCCACCTCCGAGATGTGGTCATAGATCGACTTTGATGCTTCGGTCGGATCTCCAGCAACGATCGCTTTGACGACATTTTCTATCGAAGGTGGAACTGCAAGGGGCTCCTCGGCCAAGCTGTGGGCCAGTCGAATAAGTCGTTCAATGAGAAAAAACTGTCGAAAGAAGACAGTCATCATTGGGACATTGTCGGCAACTAGGGCAATGAGATTATTTACCTGGAAATAGGCGTCGGGCCAGCCGGCGCCGGGACTAGTTTCTGACGACTTGAAAATCTCTAGAGCATTCTCTAATCCCTGAACAAGCTCGGGACGCACCCGTCTGGCGGCAGCCAGCCGAGCGGCTTCCGTTGCTAAAAGCCGCCAAAGTTGCAAGGCGTGTCGGGCATCCTTCAATCTAATCGATGAAACCGCGTATCCACTTCCTGCCTTGGGAATGATGAGTCCTTCCCAAGCCAGGAGCAAGAGGCCCTCCCTGACGGGGGTTTTGCTGACCTGCAGGTCCTTTGCAATATCTCCCTCTGTAAAGGTTGCCGAGGGAAGCAGCTCAAGATGAAGGATTCGTCTTCGGATCTCGCCATAGACCCTGGCTGTTTGGCTCAGGCGCTCCTGACCACTCCGGGGGCGAAGCACCTTCCCCTCGTTTTCAGGCTGGTCCGGGGAGCCGGATGGGGGTTTTTTGGGAGCCTTCATGGGAATTATTATAATTGTTTGGCTAAGACTTGCAAGAACTTTCGCCTTGAGTTACACTTCGGCAATCCCTTAACTTAAAGGAGCCTTTGGGTGAGAACAGAAATAGACCAGAAGAAGAAACCTGCCAAGCAGGGAGCCGTTTCCGGCGAGAACAACGGTTTGACCAACGGCGTTGCCCCAAAGCCCAGCCATTCTAACGGGTCACAAAGCCTCGGCACATCGCCCGTCCGGGAGCTTGTGCGCGCGCACCTTGGAGTGGCCGACGAGATACTTGACGATGTACCAACCATTACCACCAAGTTCGACCGCTGGCGCCACATCAGCGTCCACGCTGCACTCGACTCGTTTATCAAGGAACAAGGTAACGATGCTTCGCTCCGCGGAGTGCCCATGCAAAATCTTGTGGTTCCGAGCCTGGCCGAGTTGCTAATCACCCCCGACCTCGATTTAGGCCCAATCGACTACGTCAACCTCCCGGCTGGGCCTGATATCTCAATGGCATGTGTACGTTCAGGTCTTCTGCTGGCAAAATGGGGAGAAGATCGAATCGTTGCGTGGGTCCGACTTGTGAGTGAGGACAAGCTCTCCAACCCAAGGCACCTGGCTATCGAAGTTAAGACCACATCGGTTGAGGCGGCACAGGCGTTTCTCGCGGCCATCCGTGAGCGGATGCCAGCGCACGACCCTTACCGTGGAAAGTCGCTAAAGCTAAACCTCGACCGCGCCGGCAACATAACGTCGATCGATTTTCAACCACGTCCGCACGTCAGCCGCGAGCAGCTCATCCTTCGACCCGGCGTACTCGAAGCTGTTGAGTCGCACGCGATTGGCATCGGCGAGCACGCCGACCGGCTGAGGGCCGCTGGTCGACACTTGAAGCGCGGACTCCTTCTGTACGGCCCCCCCGGAACTGGTAAGACTCACACCATCCGCTATTTGTCCTCACGACTAAAAGACGCAACATTGTTTGTCTTGACCGGCGGCAGTATGCATCAGATGAAAGTCATCAGCGGCCTGTTGAGTGAGCTCGCACCCGCAATCGTCGTTCTCGACGACGTCGATTTGATTGCAGAAGATCGTAGCAACGCGGGCAATGCAGGCTCTGCACTGTTCAACCTGCTCGACGCAATGGACGGAATGAAAGAGGACGTCGATGTCCTGTTCGTTTGCACATCTAACAGAGCCGAAAGTCTGGAAAAGGCCCTCGCCGCCCGGCCCGGACGAATCGACCAGGCCATCGAGCTTGACGTTCCCGACGCCGAGAGTCGTCGCCGTCTTATCGACGTTTACGCGAAGGGTCTCGATTTGCAGCTTAAAGACACGGAATCGGTGATTGATCGCACCGAAGGAGTTACCGCCAGCTTCATCAAAGAGTTGCTGCGTCGCGCTTCGTTGGTGGCGCTCGTCGACGAATCGCCCAACGGCAATGTCGGCGACCGTACTCCGATCAAAGTCACCGATCGTCATGTCCACGCGGCGCTCGACATATTGCTCGACCCTGCCAAACCCCTAACCTCAGCCCTGCTGGGTATCCACAAGCCACCCAATCCCGACAACCTCGAGCGCACTAAGCAGCGCGGCGTGGGCACGGCATGGTGCGGAATTTAACCAAGGAGATAACGACATGACTTTGACTTACCCCACGGCCCTCAAGCCGCAGACTGCCAACCCGCAGGCATTTCCCGTTGGCGCCGCTCTTGCCGACCACTTCGGTGACGACCCCCTCGACCTTCCTATCGTTACAGAGATGCTCGCGCCGTGGGACCACGTGAACGTGCAAGCAGGGCTTGATGCTTACCTTGCTCAACCTGGCAGGAGCGCGACTTTCATCGGCGCAACGGTTCCCCCTCCGCCAGGTGGGGCGCCGCTGCCGCCCGACCCTCCACCGCTGGCCAGCCTCTTGACTATTGCCAATGTGCGACTCGGAAGTCCCGACAGAATCGACGTCTCCACCGGCACCGAAACGACCATGTCCTGCATCAATATGGGCCTGGTTTCGATCTCAACCCCCGACGGGCCATTAGCGGTTTGGATACGCCCAGATGGTCTCCTCTACGGCCGTAAGATCGCCTTCGACGTGCAGGCGTCATCGGTAGAATCGGCTCAGACATTTCTCGACGAGTTGCGCCTTCTTATGATCGAACACAGCCGGTTCCGCGGCAAGGTGATCAAGTTCTCTGCTGATATCTACGGCAACATCAACGTCGAGTTCGAGGAACGTCCCAACCTCGGCCGAGACCAGGTGATATTGCCCCCAGCGACCCTTGAGGCCATCGAGGGCCACGCGATTGGTATCGCGGAATTGGCGCCCGAACTGCGCGCTGTGCGCCGTCACCTTAAGCGAGGTCTGCTGCTGTATGGCCCGCCCGGAGGAGGCAAAACGCACACCATTCGTTACCTCACATCGAGGTTGCCCGACGCCACACTCTTCCTGCTCACCGGTACGTCCATGGGGTGGCTGAGATTTGTCGCCGAGATTGCCGCCGACCTCGCGCCGGCAGTGATTGTTCTCGACGATGTCGATCTAATCGCCGAAGACCGTAACCTTGGTGGGATGTCGCCAAGGCGGCACCTGTTCGATCTTCTCGATGCCATGGACGGACTTCACGAGGATTCCGATGTGCTCTTCGTGTGCACTACCAACCGGCCCGAGACGCTTGAGAAGGCGCTCTCCGCCCGGCCGGGTCGTGTCGACCAGGCCGTCGAGATTCCACTGCCCGACGCCGACTGTCGCCGAAGGCTCATCACCCTCTACGCTGAGGGGCTTGACCTCGCGGTGGACGATATGGACTCGGTAATTGCTCGGACCGAAGGCGTTACAGGAAGCTTCGTCAAAGAACTGCTGCGCAGAGCCGCGGTCGTGTCGATCACGGGTTCTAATGGCGGTGGCCGCATCACCGTAACCGACGGAAACCTTCACTCGGCTCTTGACAGTTTGCTCGACCCCGCCAACCCGCTCACGCACGTTCTGCTGGGTGGGGAGCCCGAATCGACCGTCTCACCCGTCCCGGCAATCCAGACCTGATCGGAGAAAAGCTAATGTCAACCACAGAAGTTTTCGAAAGAGTTATTGATTCGGCGCCAACGGCGGCTGAGTATCCATTAAGGGCACTGGTGGGCGACCACCTTGGGGCAGACCCAAGTAAACTCCCGCTTCTAAGCGAGCAGTTTCCGAGCTGGCAAGACATCAACGTCCAGGCAGGTTTGGACGCTTATCTTGCTCAGCCGGGCCGCACCTCACAGCTCGTCGGTGTAAGCGCTAGTTCCTCAGATGCGGGCGCGGGCATGATCTTCTTACGCGGGATTCCAACACTGGCCGGTCTTATGTCGATGCGAGGCACGCGTCTCGGCGGTGTCGAGTATGAGCGCCGGCCTAGCGGCGTCAATGTCGAAATGGCCTGCGTCAAGAACGGATTGCTTCTCGTGTCTGGACCCGGAGGCCCCATTGTCGTTTGGATTCGCGAAGAGGGCCGCCGGCCATATTCCTCTAAGGCGCTCGACGTTCTTGCGGGGTCCGTAGAAGCAGCAAAGTCTTTCCTAGAGGAACTGCGTCGGCACATGGCTGAGCGCAACTTGTTCCGCGGGCAGTACGTAAGACTCGCGGCCGATGCTTTCGGCAACGTTCAAGTCAACTTTGAGGAGAAGCCGGTAGTGACGCGAGAGGAAGTGATCTTGCCTCCTGGCGTGCTTGGCGACATCGAGGACCATGCGATCAGAATCGGAAATGTGGCCCCCCGTTTGGTCGCTTCAGGCCGGCACCTAAAGCGCGGGATTCTCCTCTACGGCCCTCCGGGGACAGGCAAGACGCACACCATCAGATACCTTGCTTCGCAGCTGCCGAAATCAACTCTCTTTGTAATGACGGGCAGCGGAATGGGCTGGCTCAACTTCATTAAAGAGATGGTGGCCGATGTAGCGCCTGCAATCGTCGTTCTCGACGACGTCGATCTAATCGCTGAGGACCGCGACCTTCCCGGCATGGCGCCGCGGGAGCTGCTGTTCTCTCTGCTCGACGCTATGGACGGCATCAAGGAAGACGCGGATGTGTTGTTCGTGTGCACCTCGAACCGAGCCGACACCTTGGAGAAGGCCATTGCTGCGCGACCGGGACGTATCGACCAGGCCATCGAACTCGGCTTGCCCGACTCCGACGCCCGCAAGCGCCTGTTTGACTTGTACAGCGACGGACTCGACCTTCAAATCAAAGATCTCGACACGATTCTTGAGCGCACTGAGGGCGTTACCGCCAGCTTCGTGAAAGAGTTGCTACGCCGTGCCTGGCTGGTTGCCCGGGCCGACGGATCCACCGCAGTGACCGACCGACACATCCACACCGCGCTCGACGCATTACTCGACCCCTCGAACCCGATTACTCCGGCGTTGCTTGGGATGCCGCCCGAGATGGTACTCGAGCGATCTAAGCAGCGGGGCGTTGGCACAGCGTGGTGCGGCATTTAGAAGGGAAAGAAAATGTCCGAGAACATTCCCGATGTAACTGACCTCGATTTCGACGATGTCATTGGTAGCGAAACGCCCGTTCTGATCGACTTCTGGGCGGACTGGTGCGGGCCTTGTAAGGAAATCGCCCCCATGCTCGAGGAGATCGCGGTAGAGCACAAAGACAAAATGACGATCGCCAAGCTCGACGTAGATGCCTTCCCCGCGGTTCCGAGGCGTTACAGCATCCACGGCATCCCGACGCTAATTCTCTTCAAAGAAGGAAAGCCGCTCGCCCGGATCATAGGATCCCAGCCGAAGGAGAAGCTCCTGGAGGCTCTGCTCCCCGTTCTGTAACCCTCGAATCGTTAGAAAGAAGCAAGATGATTGTGGTCCGGCTTGTAGGACGCAGAGGGTACTTGAGATGAGAGACACCAGCGCCCAGCGTCAGTCCAAGGCCGTCACCATCGCCTATGCGTCTCTCGCGGGAATTATTCTGCTCGTTATCGCCGCTATCGCACTCGTCATCGTCCCTCCATCGCCTCCGAGTGTGTCCGAGTTCGCCCCGCAAGCTGTTGAGCAGATCGACCAAGCGCCCGATCAGCAGTCAAGCCGGTTCGGATCCGGCGCGGGCGGAGCTTGCGTCGAAGGACAAATCTGCGAAGGGCTAGATGCGGTACGGATGGCTCCGTCGAGGAGGGTCATCGAAAAGACCCGTGTCCGTCGGTGCGTCGGCGACCCCCCGCGACAGATAGAAGACCCCCAATCTCCTCCGTGCGTCAATTACTGGCAGGGTGACAACGGGGGAGCTACTGCCCAGGGCGTGACAAGGGACGAGATCAGAGTTGCTGTCCCTGACCCGCAGACGTACGAGGTTCTTGTGAGCTTTTTCAATTCTCGTTTCGAGTTTTACGGACGTAAAATGCGGCTCGTCAAATATTCTTATAAGGGGCTTTATACACCCCAGGAGGCGAGGGCGTCCGCGGTTGCGGCCAACGAGAGCGTGAGCTTCGCTACTTTCCTCGGCAACGGACGAACTGGCCCATTCCTGGATGAAGCGGCCCGCCTGAAATTGATCACCATCAGCCACAACACCGAAGACAGCGAGCAGCAAGCTGCCCGTTATCACCCTTTCGTGTGGAGCTATCTGCTAAACGGGGATCAATGGTCGCGACATCTTGAGGAGTTTGTCTGCAAGTCTCTAGTAGAAAGACCGGCTCAATTCGCGGGATCGGCCTACTCATTGACTCCTCGAAGTTTCGCAGTGCTGCAACTAGTCGACTCGGTCGGGTCAGGGCGCACTGACGCCTCCCCGTTGGTTGCTGGGCTACAAGGATGCGGCGCTGAAGTCTCGTCCCATGAATATTCCGGAAGTAGTCAGCCATCCCTAAATAACCGATTGCTGATGGCAGACTTTCAACGTCGGGGCATTACCACCGTCATCGTCTTCGGCTACGACGGCTTCACCGTGCGCAGCGACTTCATGCCGTCCGCCTCGAGCAGTGGATATCAGCCTGAGTGGCTTTTGGCGAAGCCTGGCTTTGTCGGGGAATCGGATTGGTCGCTCGCTCCGGCTGATCAAACTCAACACCTGTTCGGCCTCTTAGTCGACAGCAAGGGCCTCTATCTGGCCGACAAGCCTCCTACCTGGGCATACCATGAAATGGGTCAGCAGACTGGAGAGGAGAAATCGGGGAGCAATTCTGCAGATTCAGAAGAGGGTGCTTACAAGAATTTGCTTATCCTGTCTTCGGGAATTCAGGCAGCGGGTCCTGATCTCGATCCTGATACCTTTGCTCGAGGGTTGCAGCGACTCGTATTCCCAAACCCTGGGGCGGCAAGTTCTCCTTACTATCAGGCGACCGTTGGCTTCGGGGCAGATCACTCAATGAATGATGACGTCGGCCTTATATGGTGGAGCCCAGGTGCGCCGGCTACTTCGAAACGCGCCTCTGACGTAGGAGGTTGGTGCTATGTCCAGCGCGGGGCTCGCTGGAAGCTCGGTCATTGGCCTACCCGTGACCATCCGCTCTTCGACTTGACGCAACCGTGCCGATAGCGACTGGCAAACGCCAGTCGAAAACGGTCACCTTTGTATATGGCGCGCTTGCCGCGCTTCTGCTCCTTGTTGTCGCGGCGGTTGCCCTAGTTGTCGTTCCCCCGTCTCCTCCGAGTATTTCTGAGTTTGCGCCGCAGGCCATTGAGAACATCGTGCAGGCTCCCGATCAACAATCGAGTCAGTTCGGATCAGGCGCGGGCGCCTGCGCTGCGGGCCAAGTCTGCGAGGGTCCAGATGGAGCGGCGATCCCCCTGCAGAGGAAAGTGATCGAAAAGGCGCGAGTACGCCGCTGCGTTGGCGACCCGCCGCGCCAGATTGAAGACCCTCAGTCACCTCCGTGCGTCAACTACTTCGAGGGCGACAACGGGGGGGCCACCTGGAAAGGGGTCACTAGGGACGAAATCCGGGTGGTATATCCGTGCCCCTTCTGTACTGAGGTAGATGACAGAGTCAAGAAAACGACCCTGCTCGTAAATTTTTTCAATAGGCGCTTCGAGTTCTATGGAAGAAAGATCAAATTAGTCCTGATGAAAATAGACGGAGGCACAGATGTTCCTGCCCAGAGAGCGTTCGCCCAAAGAGCTGACGAGGAACTCGCCGCCTTCGCCTCCTTGCCGTTGACAGGGGGCGACTCCTATAGGGCTGACAACGCCTACAACGACGAGTTGGCAAGGCGCAAGGTGATGAGCGTCGGCACGATTGGGTTTGGATTCAGTGAGCGCACGGAGGACGACTATCGAAGAACTGACCCGTTTGCGTGGAACATCATGGCCAGCGACAAGCTCCAGAAGAGTCAAGCCGAATGGCTGTGCAACAGCCTTGTTGGCAAACCGGCTGCATACGGGGGGCCCGATGTGTCCACTTCCAAAAGGGTCTTTGGCATTGCCCGCGACAAATCGCGAAGTGCTCCAAGCGATGTACAAGCTCTTTACGAGGGGCTCTCGCGCTGTGGCGCTAAGCCAGCTAAGGTTGTTGACTTCGATGAATCCGGATCTAGCGCCACAGGGGCGTCCGATTCGACGAAGCTCGCAATGAACGACTTGCGGCTTGCGGGAGTGACTTCAGTGATGTGCTTTTGCCTTCAGTCTCCTGCAATGAGGGGAGCCTCGGACGTGCAATACACCCCTGAGTGGCTTCTCACTCGAACGGAAACGGATTCGGGGCTTGGTCCGAAGGAGCAGAATTCGCATATCTTCGGCATCACACCGAAGAACAAGCGCAACCCCATAGCTGATCGTCCTTACTATTGGGCCTTGAGGGAATCGGATCCTAGTACTCCGTACCACGACGACGGAAATGTCACAGCGGGTCTCCAGTACCAGGCACTCTTGTTGCTAGCATCTGGGATCCAGATGGCAGGACCCGGCCTGAGTCCTCACGCATTTCGTGACGGTTTGGTCAAGACGGGATTTCCTAACCCAGGCGCAGGTAGCCCGCCGTACTATCAGGCCACGGTGGGATTCCGCCCGGGCGATCACAGCATGTTTCAGGACTTTGCGATGGTGTGGTGGAACGAAGTCGCGGAACCTAGCTACGCAGATTCTCCTCAGGTTGCACCTGGCGCTTGGTGCTATGTCGAGAAGGGAATCCGGTACGGGCTTGGGCAATGGCCTAGACAAGACCCTGGGTTCTTCGATCGGGCTCAACCATGTCGATAATAGGCACGAGTCGCCGCCAGTCGAAGGCAGTCACGGTTGCTTATGCGCTGCTCGCCGGGCTCATTCTGCTTGTCATTGCCGCACTTGCGCTGGTCGCTGTGCCACCGTCTCCTCCGTCAGTCTCCGAGTTCGCACCGCAGGCGGTCGATCAGATCGAGGATTCTCCCGAACAACAATCGAGCCAGTTCGGCGGGGGCACTGGATCATGCGCTACCGGTCAAGTGTGCGAAGGCCAAGATGCGGGACAGATACTCGCGCAGAAGAAGGTTATCGAAAGGGCCCGGGTGCGCCGGTGCGTCGGCGACCCGCCTCGACAAATTGAGGATCCCCAATCCACGCCGTGTGTCAATTATTGGCAGGGCGACAATGGGGGAGCGACATATAAAGGCGTGACCCGAGACGAGATCCGTGTGGCCACCACGTCCGGATCCGAAGTTGAGAGTTCGCTCGTGGCCTTCTTCAACAAACGATTCGAGTTCTATGGCCGCAAGATCCGCCTGCTTTCCTATTCAACCCAGGGCAATTCGTCAGACCCCGCGACCATGCGGGGTGCCGCACAAAAGGTTGACGAGGAATTGAAGGCTTTCGCCTCGCTCCCATATTCTGCAAGCATCGTTTCGGGTGGACCCTTCTACGACGAGCTTTCTCGCCGAGGCATTCTCAGTGTCGACAACCTTGCTAGCTATCGATCCGAGCAGAACCATTTCGATCGGTTCCGGCCTTTCCAATGGGGATTCCTGCCATCGCTCGACAAGGCACTGCAGAATGAAGCGCAGTTGATTTGCAACAGCCTCGTCGGCGAAGCCGCCGTTTTCGGCGGCCCCGACGTGCAATTGTCCGTCCGGCGCTTTGGAGTTTTAGTCGTAAAGGAGGCCGGAGACGCACCCGACTCGTCCTGGCTGCAGGATGGACTCGCTCGATGTGGAGAGTCCATGCGGGTGGCGGAAATCGTTAGCGGGGGCAATCCCAACGCGCTGAGTGCTGCAATGCTCGACTTCAAAACCATCGGCACTACCACGCTCCTTTGCGTTTGCCATGGAATGTATCTCTACAACCAAGCCATGACTGCAGCCTCCGATCTGAACTATTTTCCGGAGTGGCTACTGTCGGGTATATGGGGCCAGGATTCGGACGCATTCGCGCTTGCAAAGCCCGCGGACACCCAGCGATCTCACGCCTTTGGCGTAACGACACAAAACAAGATGAACCCGTTTCAGAGCATGCCATGGTATTGGGCGTACAAAGAGGCGAACCCGGGGGCCTCAGACGCCAGCTTCAGTGGGAGTCTTGCCATCAATGCGGGCAACAATCACTATCTGTATACGGCACTGCTCGTGCTTGCCTCCGGGATTCAGATGGCAGGGCCGAACCTGACTCCATTTACATTCGAACAAGGGCTGTTCAAGGCTCAATTTCCAAACCCCTCTGCGGGTGCTGCCCCTTACTATCAGGCGCGCGTCGGCTTTGGACCTGGGAATCACACCATGGTGCAAGACCTGGGGCTCATCTGGTTCGACCAGGCAGGCGAGTCGTACACCACCAGTCCACCTCGAGGTTCATATTGTTATGTGGGCCGAGGAAGTCGGTATGGCCTTGGCCAGTGGCCGAAAGGGCCACAGCAGTTCTTCGATCGGACCCAGCCATGCAAGTAACCGACAAACGCCAGAGCAAAGCCCTTAAGGCGGCGACACTGTAGACGCGGTCGCCCCTGAAGATTCTGAGGGCGGCGCGAACAAAGCCGAAAGGTCGGCGGGCACATGGGCAAAGTCTGGCAGCTCGCGGACAACGGCGAGGGATTGCCACTTCTCAGCGAACGCCCCGAAGGGGTCTTCGATCACGGTTTCCTACCTCCCTAAGTCGCAGGGTTCTTCTTGGGCCTCAAATCCGAATGCAATCGTGATAGACAACTCCGCAACGGCTGAGTGGGTGCTTTCGCAACAGCCGGGTGAGATAGCACGGGCGGCGTCGCAACCCTCAGGGTCGCGCTGGCTAAGTGACTGAACCCGCGACATGGGGTTGGTAGGGGCAAGTCCCGCGCTTGGGTCTACGACAACTCAGGCAAGTTGAGCGCGAAGTCGGGAGTGATCGATTTCAAGAAGTACCGCGAATCTTGCGGAGAGCGCACGCCTTGGGATGGCGAAGAAACTGCGGCACTGGTGGCAGGTGCAGAGAGTGTCATCGAACGCGAGATTTCAAAGTCGATTCTCAAGAAGGGCGCGAAAACAGAGTCTCGCTTCGGGCCGGGCCTCCTTGCAACGTCATCATTGTTCCGGGTGTGTCGATCTCAGAAGAAGCTCTCGCGGAGGTTTTCGAAGTCGAGAAGGTGACCCAGGAGACTATCGAGTGTCTTGCGGTTGATCGATGAAGTGAGTGACCGAGCTAGCTTAGCTGACGGTGAAGCTGGTGCGCATCCCCGCCTTGTAATGGCCCGACGGGTCCGGCAGATTGCAGATGAGAACGTAGTTTCCTGCCTGGAGTTCGGCGGTTAGTTTCTCCGTTGACCCAACTTCGATGTCTTCCTTCTCGGTGATGTGAGTAACGCCCTCTCCCTCTTCGTTCACGGTGCCGTCATCGGAGAGCGGCAACGTGTCTTCTGCAAGGTCCGTCTTAAATACGACGAACTCGTGGAGCGAAGGACCCGTGTTATTGATAGAGAACGTAATCTTGCCGGCAGAAGCGGAGTTCGGGTCGACGGAGATGGAGAAGTCCGCCAGCGTTGCTGAGATCGGAGTGCCTCCTCCGCCTGTGTCCTCCCCGCCGCTCGGCGTTGAACTCTGGCTGCATGCGCTGGCCATCAACAAAATCGAAGCAATCACCGCGAAGCTGCGAACCTTCATCCCGAACCTCCTGTGGTCCGATGACAGTTTACGCCATCTTGCCGCTGGCGGTGCCCATGTTCCCAGATGAGGCAAAGATGAAGGCGCAGTATCCGCTGCTCGCTGCCATGGTTGTTTTCACGCTCGGCGGCATCTTCTTATTGGTGGGGACGTAGACGATGGACGCCATAGTCTTAGCGCACGGAGGCACCGCCGGAGGCGTTGCGGAGATCGGGCTTCTCCTAGTCCCTTTGCCATCATCGGAGTGCTGTCCCTGGTTCGAAAGCGTAAGGCAAAGGTGCCCCTAGCCAAGAAGAAGCCGGGCGAGCGAGAGTGAGGGGAGCGAAAGACGAGGCCTAGGGCAACCTGGTCGCGTGCGGTCTTAGACTGAACCCCTATGTCTGACCCGACCGAAGGCCCGCTCACGTTCGAGGAGCTTCAACTGGCTACTCGCAATCGCGGGATGCCGCTCGAGGCTCTGGCCTACGACGTCACGCCGACAGGGCTGCATTACCTATTGGTTCATTTCGACATTCCCGTGATTGAACCGAGCGCTTGGCAATTGAGTGTCGGAGGCGCAGTCGAGCGTCCGCTGACTCTGTCGTTGAGGGACCTGCGGGCGCGCCCGTCGGTCACGCTAACCGTCACACTCGAGTGTGCCGGGAACGGTCGCGCTCAGTTGTCGCCGCGACCCGTGAGCCAGCCCTGGATTCACGAAGCGATCGGCACGGCGCAGTGGACGGGCACGCCGCTAGCACCGATCCTTGAGGAGGCCGGCCTGGGCGCCGACGCAGTCGAACTCGTTTTCACCGGAGCGGACCATGGCATCCAGGACGATGTCGAACACGACTACGCGCGCAGCCTGACTTTTCCCCAGGCGATGGCTCCGGACGTGCTCCTCGCTTATGAGATGAACGGAGTTTCCCTCGAGCCACAACACGGTTACCCGTTGCGGCTTGTTGTGCCGGGATGGTACGGCATGGCGAGCGTTAAATGGCTTACGCGCATCGAAGCGGTATCGGAGCCATTTCAGGGCTATCAGCAAACCGGCTCGTACCGGTACACGCGCGATGCCGATGACCCCGGGGCTCCCGTGGAGCGCATCCGCGTGCGCGCGCTGATGATCCCTCCGGGGTACCCGTACTTTCTCTCACGCGAACGCGTCTTACCGAGCGGCCGGACGAATCTTCGCGGCCGGGCGTGGAGCGGCCACCCACCCGTTACCCGTGTCGAGGTCGGAGTGGACGGAATATGGAGCGACGCGACGATGGATCCACTAATCTCCGAGCATGCCTGGCGCGGATGGTCGTATTTATGGGAGGCGCATCCCGGCGAGCACGAGCTGACCTGTCGGGCGACCGACGCGTCCGGGGCTGTGCAGCCCGAGGAGCCTCCATGGACCTACGGCGGCTACGGAAACAACGCCATCCAAAAGATCGCCGTGACCGTCCGGTCGTAGGTCCGCTAATCGTCGTCTGCTCCCGCGCGAGCCGCGGCTAGTTCACGGATCTCGCTTACTACTTGTTCGTTGGCCAAGGTTGTGACATCTCCCAGCGGTCGACCTTGCGCAACGTCGCGCAGGAGTCGGCGCATGATCTTTCCGGAGCGCGTCTTGGGCAGGTCGTCGGTGAAGATGATCGTCGCCGGGCGTGCGATCTTGCCGATCTTGGCGGCGACATGTTCGCGCAATATTTGCAGGAGCGAGTCTTCGCTCTCCACTCCGGATTTTAGAGTCACGAATGCCACTATCGATTCGCTCCGGTCATCCGCCAGTCGTCCAACCACTGCAGCCTCGGCCACGGATTGATGGTCGACCAGGGCGCTTTCGACCTCGAAGGTCGAAAGCCTGTGGCCATGGATGTTCATCACGTCGTCAACCCTTCCCATCAGCCACAGGTAGCCGTCCTCATCGCGCTTGGCCCCGTCCCCCGCGAAATACATGCCCGGAAACCTCGACCAGTACGTTTCGACGTAGCGGTCCGGGTCGCCGTAGATGGTTCGCAACATCGCCGGCCAGGGTTTTGTGAGAACTAGATAGCCAGCCCTGCCCTTTTCAACCGGCTTGCCTTGGTCGTCGACGACCTCGGCCTCCACTCCGGGAAACGGCCTCGTCGCAGAACCAGGCTTGAGAGTGGTGATCCCTGGAAGCGGCGTGATCAGAATCATGCCGGTCTCGGTCTGCCACCAAGTGTCGACGATGGGGCATCTCCCTCCCCCTATGTACTGGTGGTACCAGACCCATGCCTCGGGATTGATCGGCTCGCCGACCGTTCCGAGCAATCGCAGGGAAGAAAGGTCGTACTTAGCGGGAAACTCGGTTCCCCACTTCATCAGGCTCCTGATGGCGGTGGGCGCGGTGTAGAGGATGGTCGCTCCGTACTTCTCAATTATCTGCCACCAACGATCCTTGTTTGGAAAATCCGGGGACCCTTCGTACAGAATCGACGTGGCGCCATTGCAGAGCGGCCCGTACACGATGTAGCTGTGCCCGGTGACCCATCCGATATCGGCGGCGCACCAGTAAACGTCCACGCTGCGTTTTAGATCGAAGATCCAGTGATGCGTGGTTGCGACTCCAACGAGATAGCCGCCGGTAGTATGGAGGATCCCTTTAGGTTGCGCCGTCGTGCCGGACGTATAGAGGATGTAAAGAGGATGCTCGGCGTCGAGCTCTTCGGGAGGGCAGTCGGCAGACTGTTGCGAGATGAGGTCGTGGTACCAAATGTCGCGTTTCTCATTGAAGCCGACATCCTGCCCCGTGCGTTTCAGGACCAAGACTTTGTCAATAGTCGTCGTCTCCTCCAGGGCCTTGTCGGCGTTTTCTTTCAGAGGAACGATCTGACCTCTGCGCCACCCGCCGTCGGCCGTGATGAGAACCTTTGCCTGGGCGTCGTTTATTCGCCCTGCTAACGCCTCGGCCGAGAAGCCCGCGAACACCACGGTGTGGGGGGCTCCCATTCGCGCGCATGCAAGCATCGCCGCGGGCAGCTCCGGTACCATCGGAAGATAGATCGCGACCCTGTCACCTTTGCTTACTCCCAGCGACTTCAGAGCATTTGCGAGGCGGCAAGTCTCTTCGAAGAGTTCGCTGTAGGTGACTGCACGCGAATCGCCCGGTTCGCCCTCCCAGTGGTAAGCAACCTTGTCTCCAAAACCAGCCTCGACGTGTCGATCGAGGCAGTTGTAGGAGATGTTGAGCCTTCCGCCGACGAACCACTGTGCGAATGGGGATTTCCAAACGAGGACCTTGTCCCACTTGCGGAACCAAGTGACGTGGGCCTCAGCTTGTTCTGCCCAAAACCCCTCAAGATCCTTGGCCGCGCGTTCGTAGACCTCATCGGAACTGACGACAGCCTCGCGGCTGAATTCATCCGGGGGCTCGAAGGTACGTAACTCCTCGAGTAGAGCTTCGATCGGGCGTTCGTTTGACATTTCTCACCCTCACGATATGGGCTGTGCTCCGTTCTCGTCAACCTGAATGTCATGCACGTTGAATTGTTGGCATCGAACATCGATGCCAGGTTAGGTCGTCGTTGGTCCGGCTGGGCCGAAGCGCAGGCCGTACTTCTCGATCAGCTTAGGGATGCTTTCAAGGTCGAACTCCAATCCGAAACGCGCTCCGATAGCCCTGCGTTCATCGGGCCCCGATCCCTGTGGCAGTTCTACGATCTCCTTGAAGTACTTCTCAAAACCGCCGGGCGATATTACCTCTAGGATCCGGGCCGGTTCGTCACCCGGGTTCCAAAACGTGTGCCACTGATTTCGAGGTTTGAAAATCAGATCTCCCGGCCCTCCCTCGACGACCTCGTCGCCAAGAAGAGCGCCAACGCGGCCCTCGAGCACGAAGCTGTACTCGTCCTCCCGACTGTGTCGATGAAGAGGCGCGGCCAGAGCGCGCGGAGGCATCGGATGCTCGACGAGAGAAAAGCCTCCGCCTGACTCCTCACTTGAGATCATGAATCTGACTCCGATAGAACCCAACATTCCGGACTCGCCTTCAGTTGGTCCAAGTACCTTTGCCGCCATTCGCTTCGTCATCGTCTTCTCATTTCATTTAACGTTGTGTTGAAGGATTGTCCTTAGGCTATAATTCGATTAACACTATGTCAAATGAAAAACGACGGTATGACCTGAAGGTTCGTGCCGAGCGCCAGCAAGAGACCCGTCGGCGGATCGTCGAGGCCACCGTCGAGCTTCATATGGAGGTGGGGCCAGCCAAGACGACGATTGCGGAAGTCGCGCGGCGTGCCGGAACCTCGCGGCTCACGGTCTACCAGCACTTCCCCCAGGACGCAGAGCTTTTCGCTGCATGCCAGAAACACTTCATCGAGCTCAACCCCCGGCCCGACTTCAGTCGATCGATGGCACTCCCGACCGCAAGCAAGAGAGTCCGCGAAACGCTTCGCTTGCTTTATGCCTGGTACAGCCGGGCGGTACCGATGACCGAGAAGATCCAGCGCGATCGCCACGGAATACCGGCCCTGGACGCTCTTATGAAGCGCACCTCGGACGAGCAATTAGAACGAACGGCTGAGCTTCTCGCGTCCGGTTTTAGGGGACGTGGAAAGAGGGCTGAACGCTTGCGCTCGCTGGTACGCCTTGCGCTTGACTTCTGGACTTGGCGAAGGCTCAGGAGCGAAGGTCTCGACGATCCCCAGGCGGCCGACTTGATGAATGAGGTCATAACCGCCGCCGCACTCCCGACGAGAAGTGGTAGAGGAAAGTCAGTTCTTTCAGGAATTCTCTAGCCAGGACATCTTTCCGAATCCGCCGACATAGCGGACTGCTTCGATCTTCAGCCTGTAGAAATCGAAATCGCCGAGTCGCGTGTAGGTGACGCTCATAGGGTGGGCGAGACGAAAGACATCTTCGGATTGCTGGCGGTCGGCGGGCTCAATAGTGCCCAGGACTGTAACTCGGGCAAGAGTTTGTGGGTCGACATTAGGCCTCGCTGTGGCCCTGACAAAGAGGGCTACGCGGGGATCGGCTGTGAAATTTCGTGTGTGCTCGGCAAGCGTGCTTGCCAGAAGGATCAGATCTCCCGAGTCGTCCATAACGAACGGAACGACCGATCCAAAGGGATAGCCTGGATGGTCAATGGCATTTGTGCAGAGGGTACCGAATTTTTCCCGCGCCAACAGCTCTCTCGATTCACGCTCCTGCCCTGGAGACTTCGCCAGCTCTGCAACTTCGCGCCTCTTCTCATCGTTCATTCGGGCTCCTCATTGATTTTGCCTTGTAAGACCTTATCCGACTAGGTATTTGAAGCCTCAAGTCTGGCGAAGAATCTTTGTGATGAAGCGCTCTATCTCTTGCAGAAAAAATTCTGGGTCGTCGATCATCACGAAGTGGCGCGCGCTCTTGGCGATAACGAACTCAAAGTGCGCGATCTCTCCGATCCTTTGAAGATAAAAATCCCTGATCTCGGGGATGTCGTCAGGCCCTTTGATCCACGGCAGGCCGGCGGCGATGTAGTGGACGGGGCATTTAATCCTGCTCATCTCCGGCCGGATGTCCGTCGTTAGCGTCTCGTACCGGACGTCCCCCATAGCTGTTGGGTCGGGCTTGGGAGTGGACTGGTTGAGATAGGCGGCGTCTTCGGGATCGAGGATGTGTTGGTCGAAGTAGGTCGGCCCCGGCTTCAGATCTTCCTTTGAACCGGCAGCCATCTCGGCCCTCTCCTTCTCGGCCCGGCTCTTCATTGCCTCAGGGGTTGCATTGATGTCGAAGAGGGTCGGGAAGTACGGAAGACCGTCCACTGCGACCACGGCCCTTATGGCATCTGGCCGCCGTGCCGCCGTCCAGAGGGAGAGGAAAGCACCGTAGCTGTGGCCCAACAAGACAGCCCCGCCGAGGCTCGCGCAGTGATCGGCCAGAGCGTCCCTCACCTTGGGGCTGACTGGTGGGTCAACTCCAGGCGCACCGCCGAAGCCAGGAACGGTGACGACGTGGAGCTCGTAATTTTTAGCAAGTGGCTCACGGACCTTGAACCAGACGGTTGGGGAGCAGGCGAAGCCTGGGACCATCACGAGCGGGGGACCCGAACCTTCTACCTTGATTTTTAACTGCATGGGATCCAACATCCTCCCATGTGATAGGTCTGCGCCGAATCCCAAGGGCAAATTTCGTTATCTAGTATCTTCGTCGCATGCCAGCTGCGGAAAGGGCCACTAGATGGACCGACTTGATGCGGGGGGTGGGCGGCGCGGTCATCTTGGGTCTTCCACTCATCTACACGCAGGAGGTCTGGGTCCACGGTGCAACGCTGCCACCCATAATCATTCTGCTACTACTGGTCGTGTCTTTCGGACTCAACTTCATTCTTTCCCATTACGTTGGGTTCGAGTCGGGGCGTACGTTTCGTCCCTTTGAGGACGCCGTCATTGGATTCGGATCTTCATTCATCTTGGCGGCAGGACTACTTCTGTTGCTTGGTCGGGTGGACTCATCAATGGAACCGCAAAACATACTGGGCATCGTGGGGTTGAGCTCGATCCCTATATCACTCGGATTTGTACTCGGCAACGCCCTGGCCCCAGTGGAAGGCGGCAAAGGATCCGATGAGATGAAGGGGGGCGGGGGCGACCTCCTTGCCGCAGGAGCTGGAGCCGTAGTGCTATCGCTGAACATCGCACCTACTGAAGAACCCCTGCTTCTTGCCTATCAGCTCGGTATCGGACGACTCGCTGGGATATTCGCGATCAGCCTCGTCCTATCCTTCTTCATCGTCTTCTTTGCCGACTTCGGAGGTGTTAGCCAGCGCGCTCAGCACACCGGCCCGATCCACTCCCCGATAGTTGAGACACTCCTTGCATACCTGATCGCCTTCCTAGTGGCGGGAGCCCTGTTGGCTGCTTTCGGAGAGATCGATGGCTTCGATGGAGCAAGCCTCTCGGAGGTTGTAGTACTTTCGTTTCCAGCTTCGATGGGGGCCGCCCTGGGAAGGTTGCTGGTATGACAAAGAAAACGCAGAGCAGTCTTATGCGAAAAAGAACCGTCTTCGAATGGGGGATATTGATCGCGTCGGTCATTGCCATCTGCTCAATCGGAGTGGGGCTTTTGTTCTACAGTTTTAATTTCAAGCCGGGGCCACCCGATCTGCGGGTTACCGTCCTACCAGCCGGTGACCACGAAGGCAGATTCAGCGTCAGGGTCGACAACCGCGGAGGTACTACAGCCGAGGATGTCGTGGTCGAGGTGACTAGCGGCGATCAGACACAAGAAGTCGAATTCCGAGCGATCCCCAAAGGAGAGAGTGAGGAAGCTTTCCTTGAGATCGATGGCCCTTCCAGGCCGACCGCCCGTGTCAAGACTTTCAAGGAATCCTGAACATGAACCAGTGAGGAGAGGTCGATTGGCATTGGTCATTGGTCTCGCAGTCGTGACACTAGCCGCCCTTGTCGCGGCTCAGATGCTCGACAGGGACAAATCGCGGTCCGGCCGTTACTCCGATCTCTCGTCGAATCTTTGCAGTGCTGCCGAACGTTCGACGCAAGATCCCCAGCAGGCCAAATCGCTGTTTCGCACGAAGATCCACGGCCCGCTGCACGACCTCGCCAGGCAGACTGCATTGGCTGACCGTTCTGCCGCTGCCGACCTGCTCGAAGCGATGTACTCCGTTGAGGGGGTTCTGGAACAAGATCCACTATCGGGTAATCTCGATCAATCGCTGCGTGGTCTCAAGCATGCTGTAGAGGTTTCACTCGTTGCGGTCGGTGAGGAAGCGCACGCATGCTTAAGGAGTTGATGTGAACAAGAGCTCAAGACTGCTCACCATTTTCCTGGCCACGTTCGCCCTAGTCGCCTGTGGGTTAGGCGGAGGTTCCTCAAAGAGCCCTGAAAGCCCGAGCAGCGCGAAGACGAATCTGTCTCCACAAGTGGCAAGCTACGACCTGGCCGTGGGAGAGTCTCAGCGTTTCATAATCGGGGTTCTGACAAACGATCACCGGCTCGTCGGTCACGGTTCCATCACTCTGCGTTTCGCATTCTTGGGAACGAAAGACGAAGGCACCGCGAAAGTTGTGGGCGAACCGGTAACCGCGCACTTTCTTCCTATCCCCACAGATTCGGGGTCTTCTCCCCCCGAGATCAAAAATCAGCCCGAGATCCTGGCGGGACTGGACTCAAACGGCGTGTACTCGGTCAACGTCGCATTTGATCGTGCTGGTTTCTGGGGGGCACAGGTCTTTGCCAACATCAAGGGGCTTGGGACGAGCACTGGCGACGCCACGTTCGGCGTCTTGGAGAAGAACCTGGTGACGGCGGTTGGTCAGGACGCTCCTCGTACCGAGAACCACACGATCTCTTCCTCAGATGTACCACCGAAGGGGCTCGACTCTCGGGCCGAGTCGATCGACACGATCCCCGATCCCGAGCTTCACAAGCAAACCGTGGCAGGCTCGATTGCTGCTAAGCGGCCGGTCCTGCTCGTGATCTCGACCCCGGTCTACTGTGTGAGCCGCTTCTGCGGACCGATCACCGACATGGTTTCCGTATTGGCGAAGAAGTATCCGGATCGGGCGAACTTCATCCACATCGAGGTGTGGCGCGACTTCGAGAACAAGCAAATCAACAAGGCGGCGGCCGATTGGATCTACCGCAACGACGACGCGACCGAGCCATGGCTTTTCTTGATCGGGGCAGATGGAAAGGTCGCTGCACGTTGGGACAATGTGGCCACCGCACAGGAGATAGAGCCACTCCTACAAGGGATTCCTTCCGCCTAGGGCCTCTCGACCGGTAGCATGTAGGACTCAGGCGAAGGAGATATCACGTGCCACAAATAGCAGAGGGTATTAAGGAGAAGCTGGCGCGGCGGCCGACACCCGAGCTTTACGAGAAGATTCGCGGACTATGGATCGATCATTCCAAAGCTGAGGATGCCCGGGACCTCGATGGGCTCATCGCGACTTTGTCGACGGACTGTGTTTACGAGCTTTGCTGGACGGGACAGCGGTGGGAGGGGCACGAAGGCGCGCGCCGTTTCTACACCGAGCTTCTAGCCGCCTTCCCCGACATCCACTTCGACCTCCAGGAGATAACGATTGGCCCCCAGGGAGTATTCGAAGTCGCCGACGTGACCGGTACTCACAAGGCCCCCTGGGCCGGTAAGGATCCAGACGGGAAACCGAAGCGTTTCCAGGTCGTCATTTACTTCCCGTGGGATCTAGAGTCGGAGAAGTTTGCCGGCGAGAAAGTGTATCTAGGTCCTGACGCCGACGAGGTCTCCTAACCGACCAGGCCGAGTCTCTCTAGTTCCTTCACGGGAACGACGTGACAGTAGGGCTCGTGCCCGTTCTTCTCGTAGTAAGCCTGGTGATAATCCTCGCCCCCATAGAACTTTTCCAATGGAACGATCTGCGTGACGATGGGCTTGCTGAATCTGCTTTGCGCGCGATCTCGCGATTGTTCTGCAACAAGTCGTTGGTCTTCGGAGTGCGTGAAGATGACGCTTCGGTACTGATCGCCGACATCCGGTCCCTGACGATTGATCTGAGTCGGATCGTGCATCGCCCAAAACACGTCGAGTACCTGCTCGAAGTCAATGCGTTCTGGATCGAAGGTAACCTGGGCAACCTCGGCATGCCCAGTGTTCCGTGAGCAAACTTGCTTGTAAGTGGGGTTAGGAATGGGCCCCCCGCTGTAACCGACCTTGACGTCGATGACACCTGGGACCCGGCGAAAGACGTACTCGACTCCCCAGAAGCACCCCGCGCCGAAAGTGGTTTTCTCTTCACCCATACCGATAACTTACCGCAACGCCGAGTTACAGGCGTCCCTGCTTTGAATCAGGCGGACAGAGTCGACAACTGATGGAGAAGCTCTTGCCTGGACGGGCCCGGCGCCTTCGGCGGGTTCGCGGCTACAACTTCTCGAGCCGTTTGCTCGATCATTGCGAGAGCTTCGGCATCGCTTTCGAGATCGTCGACTGAATCCAGAAGCATCACTCTTCGGGTGGTCCTTCGAAATATGTCTGGGTCCTTCATCCCTGCGACGCCGCCAGCGACTCCGAGGAATAAGGCTTTGGGCGAATCAGCCGATAGCGGATCGATGGGTTCACCCCGCCAGCGCGCGCTTCGGGAACCGTCGAGTTCAGTGCTCGTCCGATAGTAGGCAAGCGCGTCGCTCCATGTCTTGTTTCGGAAGTCAGCGGCTAGGTCATATGGATTTCCGTTAGTGCGCTCGATGCTTCGCGGTAACTCGAACGCATGAATCAGCGAGACGGAAAGTCCCCACGCAAGCATCGGGTTGGTGTGAACGTAGGCGTCTCCGATCGATTGCAGACCCAGGACTGCGGGATCTCCCTCGGGGAACGTGTCGTTGATCCTGTTGTGAAGGTTCCCCATCGGCAAGATTCCGGTGATGGGCTCGGAATGGTTCTCGTCGACGAGGTAGTCGAGTCCGTTCATGCAGCGAGCGAAATGCATCCACGCTTGTTCGTGGCGCAGAATCCGCAGCTCGCGGTCCCAGTTGGGGATGGTCAGGATCACGGCAAAGGTCCCGTTGTCGCCATAAAACGTGTTGTAACCACCGTAACCGGTGTCGGCCCGGGGACCGAAGGGCCAGGGGCCTTTCGGCATGTCGGCCCCTTCCTTAAATTTAAAGTAGCGGCAATAGTAGTTCGTCTGGCAATCTGAAGACTCGATCTGCAGCTTCACTCCGGCAGTGGCCAGCCACTCCGGTACTTTCGAATTGCGTCCTGTCGCATCGACGACCAAGTCGGCATGGACCTCGGAGCCATCAACGATAACGCCGGTTACGCGCGGCGGGAGACCTTCAATGAATGCCAAGCCGGTTACCTCGGTGGCGCCGACGACCCGCGCGTTGGGCTCGTCCGCGAGCGATCTGCGGAAAGCCCATTCGAGCAAAGGCCGCCGTGCGCCCACCGCGATTAGATCCTCATCTTCGGGTTTGGTGGGCCCCCCAGGGATCTTCTGACTCAGATCGACCTCGAAGCCGCCGTGGGCCAGAACGCTGTTCAGTACATCGGGCGCATTCTGTTGCAGCTCTTTGTGGGCTCTTGCGAGGAAGGCATGCGGCAGGTGGAAATGTGGAAGCCCGGGACGCTTCCACGAGAAGGCTTCGGTCCATTCGCCGCCCAGATCGACTGAGTCTCTCCCGAAAAGGGTCATCTCGTGCCCAGACCTACCAAGAGCCAGCGTCGCGGACAATCCTGCCCATCCGCCGCCTATAACGATCACGCGCATAGGGCGATGTTATCTAGAGTTGCGCCGGTGGCGCCAGGAGCAGTCCGACTGCACAATCGCGAGTGACTTACTTCTTGCGTTTCCACGATGATTTGGAGGTGGCCAAGTCTCAGACTTGGCAAGGTAACTTGAGACTGGGTTTTCACGCCCAAAAACACAAGGAGAGTGCTAATGGAAAGTCTCGTTAAATTCATCGAAGAGCATCGTGCAGATTGGGAAGTTCCCGGATGCGCCGTCGCCGTAGTTAAGGGCGATGAGGTTGTCCTTAACCAGGGGTTTGGTTTGCGCGACACAAAGGAAAACCTGCCCGTCACGAACAGGACGTTGTTTTCGATTGGCTCTACGACCAAAGCATTCACGGCAGCGGCCGTAGGGGCCATGGTCGACGATGGTCTAGTGGATTGGCGGACGCCGGTTCGAGACTACATTCCGGGCTTTCGCCTCCACGACCCCGTTGCAACCGAGCGCATCACTGTATTGGATCTTCTATCTCACCGAAGCGGCCTGCCGCGTCACGAATTTACCTGGATGGGAAATCCTGAAAAGACCCGGGCCGAATTAGTAGGGCTACTCCAATATCTCCCACTAAGCCGCGACATCCGCGAGGTTTTTCAATACTGCAATCTCGGTTATCTAACGGCCGGCTATCTGGTTGAAGTCGTTTCCGGCATGACGTGGGAAGACTACGTTTCGACGCGGCTCTTGAAGGCTCTTGGAATGGACGAAACGAACTTCAAGGTCAGCGACATGAAACGGTCGTCAGACTTCTCGAAAGCCCACGAACGCAGAGATGGAAAGGTTGTGGAAATCCCGTACCGAATCATGCATCAAATGGGTCCTGCGGGAAGCATCAACTCAAGCACGACCGAAATGCTGGCATGGATACAGGTCAATCTCGCGGGAGGTAGGTACGAAGGCTCGGAAGTCATCTCCCCGGCCACCGTTGCACTGATGCAGTCACCTCAGATGGTGCTCGGTGGAGGCGACGGTCAATTCCCTGAGGTCTCTTCCATTGCTTACGGTCTTGGATGGATGGTCGGCGGTTATCGCGGCCACCGGGTAGTCCAACATGGGGGAGGCATCGACGGGTTCCTTACTGAGCTGATGCTTCTGCCCGATGACGGGATCGGCCTTGTCGTGCTGACCAACTCGACGTCCAGCTCGCTTGGGCCCGTTATTTCCTATCGTGTACTCGACGAGTTGCTGGGCCTAGAACCCCTGCCGTGGCAGGAACGAAACAAGACACAGAGAGATGCGGCCCTCGCCGGAGCCCAAAAGGCGCGCGCAGCAACGGTGCGCAAGGAAGCACCGCTTCGGCGTCCGTTAGAGGAATACGCGGGTGACTACGATCACCCCGGGTACGGAAGATTCAGCATCAAAGTCTCAGGCGACAAGCTGGTGCCGGAGTTCGGAGTTCTCAAGATCGATCTCGAGCATCGGCACTTCGATGTATTTGACTTGCTGTGGCACGAGTTGACCGATCAAGGGATCAACTTTGCTCTAATCTTTCAAACAAGTGCGGAAGGAGATGTTGTCTCGCTCACGGTTCCCTTCGAGGCAACCGTGGATCCGATTCGTTTCGAACGTCAACCCGATGCACGCGGGCGGGACCCCCAGGTTCTGCGAGGTTTGACCGGCACCTACGTGATGGGCCCGATTGAGGTTGTAGTCGACCTCAAAGGAGAGAGCGTTCTGACTGTCGCGGCAGCAGGCCAGCCGGGCGCCGACCTGCTTCCAGGACGGGGCCTCAAGTTCATACCAAAGGGGAGCCAAGGCCAAAGCTGCGAGTTCGTACTTGCTGAAGATGGCTCGGTTAAAGAACTGGTCATTCAGCCAATGGGAGTCTTTACTCCAAAAGCGGAAGGGTAAACTCCGCTCACATCAGGCGGAGTTGAAGCTCCGTGACCAACCTCTCCACTGGGTCGGCGAGGTCGATGCCCGAAAGATCAACCAGCCGCCGGATGCGGTAGCGGAATGTATTCGGATGAACGTTGACGTCATCTGCCGCTCGCGTGATATCCCCGAAGTTATCGAGGAAGGCGCGGAGCGTTTGCACGTAGGCAGTTCCCTTTTCTTCGTCGTTGTCCACCAGTGTTTGAACCTTGCCTGCCAGCAGGTGCGGCCGCTCCGCGGCTAGGTCTTGAAGTTCAACCAGGATGGTGTGAGCTCGCATGTCGTGGATGTCAGAGACCGCCCTCGCGTTCGGATCCGTTGCCAGACTGCGCAATACCTGATCAGCCTCTAAGCGCGATCTGGGCGTCTCCCGCAGGGTCGAGACCGTGGATCCGATGCCCGCCCGCAGTTTCGTGTGAAGCGCTTCCTCAGCACGATGGATGATCGTTTCGGCGAGTAAAGGCAAGCGGGAAAGTTTGAGGGAATCGGGTGTGGGTACCAGCGCGTAGATCGTTCGGTCGATTCCCACACAGCTGACTCGCCGACCCAACGCCTCGCAGTGGATCGAGACGAGATCAAGAGCTCTCTCGCGCTGCACCGCAAGCTCAGCCTCCTCGTGCGACTGGATCTCAAAGGCCATCACGGTGAACGAAGACCTGGGCTCGATCCCCAGCCGCGATGCCGCGTGCTCGATGGGGCCTTGTCCCTCCAACAAACTGCCCACGAGTTCGCCACGCACCTGTCGGGCAAGATCCTCGCTGGCTCGATGGCGAATTAGATGCAAAGCGGAAACACGGGCCGCCTCTCGAAGTGCCGCCTCCGCAGTGGCGTCTAGGCGCTTTTGTCCTTCCTGAACCCAAATCGATCCGAGAATCTCGCCTCCCGCCCGAACCGCTATCGCAAGTCGCCGAGCCAGACCAGGGTCGGGAAGTTCGACGCTCACGACATCTGTCGAAGACCACAGCTTTCGGAAGACGCCCTCCTCGTGAAGGCGCTTCATCCAGGGCGCGGGGACATGTCTTCCTAGGATCGCCTCACGGCGAGGCTCGTCGATTGGCTCGTCGAGACTCGAAAATGCAAGGACTCGGGACTGCGGGTCTTCGATCGTGGTCGGGCCCCCCACCATGGCCGCGACGGCATTGGCGAGGGCGAACAGGTCGCCCACGGGAATCCCGCCGACTCTCGTTTCCGGCATGGGTCCTCCACTCGCAATCGTCGAGCGAAGCAATGAATGGGCTTGGTTCCAGGTCATCTCGGTTTGAATCGCGATGAGCGCAACCCCCGATGCGTCGGCGACCTCGGCAAGCTCTCCGACGTCGTCCCCCTTTAATACGACGGCGGAGGCGCTCCGAGCGCCGGCCTGCTTGATGAGGGCAGATGCGCCTCGATCGGAGGCGCGCAGTCCGACCCCAAGAACTATGTCTCCGGCTTCTATCGGCGACCCGAGGACCGCGTCGTGAATTATCGGCTCCGTAACGCGAACATCCAGGCCCTTCGGGGCGCAGATCAACTTGAGTATCCCGGCACCCAAATCCTCAATTAGTTGCGTCAGGGTTGCTGCGCTCTCGGGTGGTATTGGTGGTGAGATGACCTTCTTGGGGGCCTTGGATGTCTTCCTCGCCCCCGTCGACGAAGACTGCGCCTGCTCTTGGACCTTTACCGCCGCTTTTGCCACGCCTGCCTCCTTGGATGGGGCTACGAAATGATTTCCGTACATTAGTCTGATTCGACAGGCAACCAGACAACGCTATAGTAGGCGACTACGAACCAAGGTGCCAAGTTTCTCAAATACACACGAAGAACGGCCAGGGTTGGATGCCTATAATCGCGGGAATGGTATCGCCCAAAAAGATTCTCGATTTGCTCCGCGCGCCTGAAAACAGGCGCTATCTCTTCGTGACCGTCGTCACAACGATTCTTTTGGCCCTCCTCGCGCTTTCCGGCGGTACGGATGCCCCGAGGGTTACAACCGGCGACGTGGCCAGCGGACCCGAAGGTGCTCAGGAAGAACTCACGCCTGGGGAGAGTTCAGCCGCACCTGATGGTGCGGCCCAGACGGGAACAGCGGGCGCCGTCCCGAAAGGCAAGACTGCCCAAAAGGGCGGCTCTTCGGCCGGCGGAACGGTGGGCGAGGACATTCCGATCTCAGCCACTGAGATGGCGGTCGGAATTTTCTACGTCACGAATCCAGGGAACGCCAATAACGCTGCAGGCTTCGGCGGCATCGGCCAAGTAAATCAGAAACGAGGCTGGGAGACGATGGCTGCGGAGGTCAACAAGAAACCACCGTTCGGACGCAAAGTAAAGCTGGTCCCCTATGCCACTTCTGAAGAGAACGCCCTCTCGAAGGGCGACGCTATGTACGATGAGATGTGCTCCCACTGGACTCGGGACAACAAAGTCTTCCTCGTATGGACCACCGGACCCGACGTTCTTAGGTCCTGCTTGACCAAGGCGAACGTTGCCATGGTCGGTTCCGGCTCGGGCGACTCTTATGCCAAAACCTTCAAGGACTACCCCTGGTATGTCGAGCACAACAGCGCCGCTCTGGACCGCCTGGCCACGTTCGTGGTGGATCAGCTATGGGAGCAGGGCTACTTTCAGTCGTGCCGCCCCGACTCCAAGCAAGATCTTTCATGCGTCGATGGCAAGCCGAGGATCGCCCTGCTCCGCTACCAATACCCGTCCTACCTTGCGGCCGCGGCCGCCTTGAAGAAGGCCCTGGCAAGGCACGGTCTTGCTCTCTGCGACGGGTGCGAGTTCGAAGCCACTCACTCGGGCACCAACCTCGCAGAGCAGCTCGACGATGCCACAGAAGCCGCCAGCGCGGTCCTTAACTGCAAAAGCACCCACACCGCCACCAACTCGGTCCCGGGGACACCTCCCGGACCGTGCACCCACGTGATGTTCCTGTCTTCACAGCAGGGTTGTCGTCTGTCGACGTTCTACGCCCAAGGGGCGGAGGATCAAAACTTTCACCCGCGTCTCGGTCTCAACTCGCTCGACTGCCCGAGCTTCATGAAGGACTATTGGAGCAACAACACAGGCGACCCGAAGTACTACAACCAGTTCCCTGCATCAGTACTGGTATCAAATGACCCAGGAGACTTCGAAATTCGCCCTGCCGCCTTTCAGGAATGCAAGACCATCTTCCAAAAGGCCGGAGAGACATTCGGCGGTTCGGATGACACAGCCAACTCCAAGGAAGGTGTGATTCCAATCTACTGCGACACGGCCTGGTATCACCTGGCCGCCTTCAATGCTGCAGGAAAGAACTTGAGCCTCGACGCGTGGCTGACGGGGGTCGCGAATACCGGTTTGATCAAGTCGGCCGGTACCTACCTGATGCGCACCACCGCTACCCGGCACGACGGAGCCGGTGCAATTCGCCTCGGGGACTGGGACGCAGGAGCCAGGAAATTCAGGCAGCTCACCGGTGATATCCCTGTTTGAGCCGGCGTCGACCCTCTAGCACCGGATCGGCGTTTTCGGCGGTCGCGCTCGTATGCGCCTTGGTCTCGCTATGGGGGTGCGGCGCAAATGGTCTCAACTTCACCCAGGACAAACGAGTAATCATACGGGCGCCAGTCGATAGAGCCAAAGTAACTCTTCCTGTGACCGTGAAGTGGCAGTACCACAACTTCAAGGTCACTGGAAAAGACGGGAGTCGTCGTGTCGAGTCAGGTTACTTCGGAGTTCTCGTCGACCGGCCGCCGCAGCCTCCCGGCAAGACGCTCGCGTGGATCGTGAGAAACGACCAATTCTGTCGACGAGATCCCACCTGTCCCAACGACAATTTCTTGGCTAGATTCGGCATCAACAGCACAACCCAGACTAGTTTCACTATTGAAACCCTCGTTGACCCAACACCTGAGGACGACCGGCGAGAATTTCATGAGGTCACAGTTGTGCTTCTCAACGGGAAGGGTGAACGCATAGGGGAAAGTGCGTTCTCGGTCGAGTTCGAGCTGGACCGAAAGACCTAGATGGCAATAACTGAGAAGGGCTCAGCCGATCAGCTCGTCGATCGGGTCGCGGCAACCCGAGAAGAGTTGCGCGCGGAGGCCCGGAGCCGGCTTGGCGTAACCGGCGGGAGTGAAGAGCCGACACCGCTTCGCAATGTTCTCCGTGAGCACGAGCTCAGCCTTTACCCGCTGGCCGCTCTTGGCGTGCTCTCGATTGTCGATTCTTTTCAAAGTTACGCGTTTCGTGTTTTGACTCCCGAGATAAGCCGGACCCTCGGAATCAGCAGAGGCACGATTGCGCTGATCCTCGGACTTGCGTTTTTCGCAGGCGTGATGGGTCCTCTGCCGATGGCAGCCCTGGCTGGTCAAAAGACTAGACGCGCGTTCTTGATAATCGTGACCGGCATTCTCTGGAGTCTTGTCGCCTTAACTACAGGGTTCGTGACCGCCCTGGGAGGGCTGCTCTTGGTATTGGTCCTAGACGGCCTTACCACCGCAAGTGTGGCGGCGCTTCACGTCCCAGTTCTAATGGATAACTACCCCCCACAGGGAAGAGTGCGCGCCCTCTCCTATTACCTCGGCACAAACAACTTCGGAAACGTACTCGCGCCCCTTCTGGTATTCCTGTTTGTAACCAGCTTCAACCTCACCTGGCGTGGAGTCTTCGTTGCTCTTGGCGTCATCTCTCTCGCGGCAACCTTCTTCGCCATTCGACTTAGGGACCCTGGCTTTGGAAGGTGGGACTCAGAGCAGATCCGCAACACCGTGAGAAAGCGGGATACCGGCGTCGAGCGCCTCGAGCAGGTTGGTCTATCAGAGAGCGACGTGGCTCTTAAGTTCTTCGAGATAGTGAGGCGCGTTATGCTGATCCCCACAATCCGAAGACTGTTGATCGTCCAAACGTTCTTTGGAGTCTTCATCATCCCCTACCAGGTCTTCATCGCGTTCTTCTTGGACGAGCGATGGAATGTCGGCCCGGGCGGGCGCTCTCTCTTCGTTGCTTTCGAAGCAGTTGTGGCAATCGTTTCACTTTCGATCTTTGGTAAGCGTGGAGAGTTGATGTTTCAAAAGAACCCCGGACGGGTTCTCGAGATTGCAGCGTGGCTGATCGCCGGATTCGTCGGCTTTGTATGCCTGGCAGCCCTGTCACCCAATTTTGTAGTAACCGTGACTCTCTTCAGTCTCTCTTCGGCCATGCTCGCCCCGCTAGGGCCATCACTCAATATCGCAATACTGTCGCCTATCCCTTCGGGAATGAGACCGCATGGCGCGGCTCTGATCGGAGTCGCAGCCGCCGTCGGAGGCATCGCGGGGACCGTCCTTTTGAGCAGCGTGGACCGCCAGTACGGGATTGTGGGCACGATCGTTTCGCTGATCGTTCCTGGGATCATAGGATCCCTGATTCTGAGATCTGCCGCACCGCTGCTGCCGGCAGACCTTGATCGGATGATCGACGAGACCTTGGAAGACGAAGAGATCCGTCAAATCGGTGCGTCAGGCGGGCGCCTGCCGATGCTTACATGCCGCAAGATCGACTTCTCATACGGTCAGATCCAGGTGCTCTTTGAAGTCGATTTCACTGTCGATGACCAGGAGATGGTGGCGCTACTTGGAACTAACGGCGCCGGGAAATCGACGTTGCTTAAAGTCATTTCGGGAATCGGTTTGCCGAGCGGCGGCGGCGTTCGATATAGGGGAGCCGACATCACTTATCTTGATGCCGAACGAAGACTCCGTCTTGGAATAACCCAGATTCCAGGAGGCCGAGCGGTGTTCGGCCCCCTGGACGTCGTCGAGAACCTTCGGGTGTTCGGATACTCGCTAGGGAGAAACCGCAAAAAGGTCGAGGAGGCGATCGAGCGAAGTCTTGCCGCGTTCCCTCGTCTGGCCGAGAGAAAAAAACAAAAGGCGAGCACTCTTTCCGGAGGCGAGCAGCAAATGCTCGGTTTAGCAAAGGCAATGATGCTTCGACCCCAGCTGTTACTCGTCGACGAGTTGTCGCTAGGCCTGGCACCCATCATCGTTGGCCAGCTCTTCGACATGGTCAAGGAGATAAACAACAACGGAACTGCAGTGGTATTGGTCGAGCAATCCGTGAATATTGCTCTCAACCTCGCCGAGCATGCCTACTTCATGGAGAAAGGCCAGATCCGCTTCGACGGCTCGAGCAGAGAGCTCCTTGCCAGGGACGACCTGCTCCGGGCGGTCTTCCTCGAAGGGGCTTCCGCCCACTCGACTCCAAACCAGCGGTAATAGCGATGGACCAGCTTGCCGCCGTAGTTCTTGGGATCATCACCGGGCTCGGCTACGGGTTGCTCAGCTCCGGCATGGTCATCGTCTATCGAACCAATCGCATTGTTAACTTCGCCCACGGAGAGGTCGGCGCGTTTGCTGCCGCGCTGCTCCTCGTAGCAGTAAAGCGAGCCGGAATTCCCTATTACGTTGCGTTGCCGGTGGCAATTGCCGCCGGCGCCGCGCTCGGGGCCATGGTTGAGGTCGTGGTGATCCGGAGACTAAGGAATGCCCCGCGGCTCATGAGTCTCGTCGCCACTCTCGGCCTCGGTCTGCTTCTGTTCGTTCTGACTCCGGCGATTGCGTCGGCATCACGTTCGGCGGCAGTCTTTCCGCCTCCGCCAGGCCTTCCTGCATTCACAGTCGGACCCCTTATCGTCAACCCGGGTGCCGCCGGTCTGCTGTTCTTCTCTCCACTTGTAATCGTCGGACTGACTCTATTCCTCCGACAGAGCAGATTCGGTCTGGCTCTCCGGAGCGCTGCGGCGAATCCCGAAGCAGCACGCATGTCGGGTGTGTTTGCCTCGCGCATGTCAGCGCTCGCCTGGGCTATTGGAGGCGCCCTCTCAACGTTCACTGCCATTCTGGTTGCGCCGAGCATCCCAGGAGGACTTTTGACCGCGTCGGCTTTTGGTACACGGCTGCTGATGAGAGGTTTGGCAGGAGCAATCATCGCTCGAATGACAAACATTCCGGGCGCGCTGGCTGCCGGTGTGGGAATTGGCGTCGTCGAGGGCTTGCTCCTTCGCAGGTTCAGATCCAGTGCCGTGATGGAGATCGTTCTGTTCGGAATCATCATTGTTGCACTTGCATTGCAGACCAAGGAGCGTCTCAGGGAGGAAGAGAAGGGGAGCGTGTGGGCGACGGTCCAGCCCTGGCGACCGATTCCCGAAGAGCTGAATCGAATCTGGCTGGTTCGTAACCTCGGCTGGGTTTTGGGCTTGGGACTGCTGGCCCTGCTAGCCATCACACCGATCTGGCTGACCAACGTCACCGCGGTGACGATGACCAGTCTTCTGGCTTTCGGGATGGTGGCCTTATCGGTCGGAATAATCACCGGTCTCGGAGGTCAGCTAACCCTCGGGCAGTTTGCACTAGCTGCGGTGGGAGCGACCGTATCCGGCCACATCGCCGCCCGAACAGGAGGGAATCCACTCTCGCTCCTGATGGGCGGAGTCGCCGCTGCGGCCGTCACCCTTCTAATTGGAATCCCCGCCTTGCGGATTAAGGGCCTCTTTCTCGCGGTAACCACCATGTCGCTGGCTGTCGCGATGTCCGCCTGGGTCCTTCAGCAGCCGTGGGCTCTGGGGGACGGGATCAGCTCGGGAACGCCGTCGGTCGCTGGACGCCTACTGCACCCCGGGCGCAGCTACTACTATTTCGCGCTCGTCGTGTTCGTGGTGCTGTTTCTGATCGCGAGGAACGTGCGCACGACGGGGTTCGGCAGGCTTCTGACGGCGGTGAGGGACAACGAGGACGTGGCACGCGCGTTTGCGCTTCCGGCACGGCGAATCAAGATTCAAGGCTTTCTGCTCGCGGGCTTCGTCGCGGGAGTCGGCGGAGCGGCTTACGGTCACTCGTTCTCCGAAATCGTCCCTGGACAATTCCAGGCACAGTACAGCCTCGATGTCGTTCTAATGACCGTGGTGGGGGGAATAGGTGCGCTGGTCGGCCCGCTCTTGGGCGTCGTTCTCGTCAAAGGCGTGCCAGCGTTCCTGCCTATTGAGTCTCTCGCGCTCTTCACCAATAGAGTGGGGCTGTTGCTCCTCATCATGTATTTCCCCGGCGGCCTCGCCCAGTTGGTCGCTCCGCTCCGGGAAAGGACTATCTGGTGGATCGGCCGCCGGGCCGGGGTCACCGTCGAATCTGTGGAGCAACCCGTTCAAGATGACGTGCCGATCCTCACTCGGGCGAAGCCCGATCCCTCCAAGAAGTCGCGCACTGAACTGAGCGAACGGAAGCCAGAGAGTGCGAACGAGATCCTGCGCGTTGTCGACATAAGAAAGAGATATGGGGGCTTGGTCGCAGTGAATGACGTTTCCCTGGCGATGATGGAGGGAGAGACGCTTGGTCTTATCGGGCCCAACGGCGCCGGTAAGACAACGCTCTTCGAGGTCCTAGCAGGGTTCGTACCAGCCGATCAGGGCAAGGTCTTCTTCCAGGAGCAGGAGATAACCAACTGGATTCCCGAGCGCAGGGCTGAGACCGGCTTGATTCGATCTTTCCAGGACGTAACTCTTTTTCCAACGCTCACCGTGCTCGACGCCGTCCAACTATCGCTCGAGCGCAGACTTCGGACCCGTTTCATCGACTCGGTGCTGGGGTTCCGCGATCGTGATCGCAGACGTGAGGTCATGGCCCGCGAGGCCGTCGGTTCGATGGGAGGTCTTTGGGCCTTTCGTAACAAGCAGATCCAGGAACTGTCGACGGGGACTCGACGCATCGTTGAGATCGCGTGCATGGTGGCGCTCGAGCCCAAGCTGCTGCTGCTCGACGAACCGTCATCTGGAATTGCTCAGCGAGAGACGGAGGCACTGGGCGTGCTTCTGCAAAAGATAAAGGCCGAGCACGACGTGACTATGTTGATCATCGAGCACGACATCCCGCTCATCATGGGGCTGGCCGACCGAATCGTCGCGATGGATGCGGGATCTATCATCGCAACCGGTTCCCCCCAGGTCGTGCGCAACAACCCCGCGGTCGTGGAGGCCTATCTGGGGGGCCGCATCGAAGCCATCGAACGATCTGGAATTGCGTCGGGCGGGGACTCATCAGGCGACCTGGAAAGCATCCGAGGGCTTGGACCGGCTCGAAAGGCCGCGCTGCTCGAAGCCTTCGGTTCCGTCGATGCGATCCGCGAGGCCAGTGTCGATGAGCTTTCCAAAGTGGCGGGCGTCGGCCGAGCCCTCGCGGAAACCGTGCATCGCGCGTTAAGGTAATCAAGGCTCTTTTGAAGCCAAGGAGGAGGAACAAATGACTGATCGCCCCGACTACGTCCCACTCGAGGTGCTTTTCGCCAACCCCGAACACGCCGCTCCGCAGATTTCCCCCGATGGCAAACGCCTGGCCTACCTCGCTCCATACGAGGCAGTGATGAACATCTGGCTCGGCGAAGCGGGATCGAAGGATTTTCACGCGATTACCCGCGACGCGAAGCGTGGAATCGGCGGGATCCTGCTGTTAGCAGGTTTGCCGGCGTTCTTCTGGGCCCACGACAACCGGCATATCCTGTTCGTGCAGGATGATTTTGGCGACGAGAACTGGCGGCTGAAGGTGGTCGACACTGAGACCGAAGAGGTGCGAGACCTAACACCTTTTGAAGGGGTTGCGGCACAAATCATCGCCACGAATCGAAGGTTGCCAAACGAGATCCTTGTTGGGCTGAACAAGGACAACCCCGCGCTCCACGACGTTTACCGCATCGACATCTCCAGCGGCCAGCTCACCAAGGTCGCCGAGAACCCGGGATTCTTGAGTTGGATGGTCGATCGCGACTTTCGCGTGCGAGGAGGAACGCGCCAGACGCCCGATGCCGGCACCGAGATCCTGGTGCGAGAGACCGACGAGGATGACTGGCAGGTCGTTCTCACGTTTGGCCCCGACGACAGCATGCTAGTGACAGAAGCCCAATTCACTGCCGACGGCAAGGGGCTTTACCTAGTTTCGTCTCAGGGTTCCGACACCGGCCGCTTAGTCAGGTTCGACCTTGCCACTCGCGATGTAGTGGAAGTTCTGGCAGAGGATTCGAAGTACGACGTGGGTGCCTTGCAACTTCATCCCGACACCTTCGAACCGGAGCTGGCGACAATCATGCGCGAAAGGACCGACCATATTGTCCTCGATCAGTCATTGAAGAAAGATCTCGAAGCGATGCAGAGTCTTGCCGAGGGCACCTTCTCGATTGTCAGCCGCGATCATGCTGATCAAGTTTGGATTGTCGCCTTCGCGACCGACAACAAACCTACGTCCTTCTATCTGATCGATCGAAAGACGGGGGAAACCTCCTTCCTCTTCTACAGTCACCCGGAGCTTGCTGAGTACCGATTGAGCAACACCGAGCCATTTTCCTTTCAGTCGCGCGACGGGCTGACGATTCACGGTTACCTGACCTTCCCTCTTGACGCCAATCGAGAGAATTTACCAGCGGTTGTTTTCCCGCACGGCGGCCCTTACGGCCGCGACACGTGGGAATTTAACCCCATGACGCCGTGGAGACAGTGGATAGCCAACCGCGGGTACCTCTGCGTCCAGGTGGACTTTCGCGCATCCACCGGATACGGAAAGGGTTTTCTGAACGCCGGTGACAAAGAGTGGGGCGGAAGGATGCACGACGACCTCGTAGACGCAGTAAATCACGTTGTAGAAAAGGGGCTGGCTGACCCCAAGCGAATCGGAATCTTTGGGATTTCGTACGGCGGATATGCCGCGCTTGTGGGCGCCACCTTCACTCCTGATCTGTTCCGATGCGCCATCGATATGGTTGGCCCATCGAACTTGCTCACGCTGCTCGAAACTATCCCACCATACTGGGAACCCATCCGCGCCATGTTCAACCGCAGGGTTGGGAACCCCGAGACGGAAAAGGACTTCCTGTGGTCGCGGTCACCACTTTCGCGGGTCGATCAAATTAAGTGCCCGATCATGATCGGTCAGGGTGGCAACGATCCGCGCGTCAAGCAAGCGGAATCCGAGCAGATCGTAGAGATGATGAAGGCGCGGGGCATCGACCACGAATACTTGGTGTTTTCCGACGAGGGCCATGTCTTCATGAAGCCCGAGAACAACCTCAAGTTCTTCGGTCAGGCGGAGAAGTTTCTAGCAAAGCATCTCGGAGGTCCACAGAAAGCGAGTTAGAGGCGGCGGGCCGCGATGCGCCAGCTCATCGCAATGCCTGCGACGCACCAAGCGGTCACGACCGCAAAGGCTAGACCTATCGCGGTGTCGGCCATGCCCGTCAGGCTCCACCTGATTAGGTCAGCCATGTATTTGACCGGAAGCACCTGGTGTATGGCTTGAAGCGCCTCCGGCATTCGTTCTGCAGGAAAGTTGATCGGTGAGAACAGTAGCAGCGCAATGCCGATGAACGAACCCAGTTGGTTGGCCACCTGGGGCCTCAGCAGCATGGCAAGCGCGTATCCCACGGAAGCGCCGCTTAGTGCGACCAGCGCCATAGTGGGTAGCACGGCCGGACTCACCTGAAGAGCGAAGTCAAAGCGAATGGAAGCGACAAGCAGAGCCAAAAAGGTGCCGGGAAGCTGGACCAGGAGCCAAAACGAAACCTCAGCCGCGGCCGGGGCAAGGCGAGGAACAGGAAGTGTCGCCAGGTACGCCGCCTCGCCGCTAAGCTTGGCTCGGCTCACCTCTTGAGGGACGACATTCAGCCCCATGATCAACAGGGTAAGAGTGGGTGCCCCGGTTGCCAAGAACAAAGCGGAGCGTTTGTCGATGTCGGGTATAAGAAACGCGAGCCCGTAAACGATGCCAAGCGCAAGGGCGACTTGGATCACCAAGAGCACCGGGATATTTTGGCGCTGCCGAAGGAACTGCCATCTGAAGAGAAGTCCGAAGGCGCGCAGAGATTTCCTCATGCCGCGCCCGCCGACTCTATTTCTTCTTCGGGTTTAACTTGGCGGATGTAAACGTCCTCAAGTGTGGTAGGACCGAGCGAGAATTCCTCGGCGATTCCCTCGGCCCGCAAACGCGTCGCCCAATCAACGGCTGCGGGAATTGCGGAGGAGTCGACCTCGCCGATTAGCCGCCGACCGGAAAGGGTAGTGCGAAACAAGAAGTCGGGGGAGTCCGGTGCCCGGGTGTCGGGTTCAAGCACTATCTCCAGCCGGAGCCATCCTCCATGTTCCGCTTTAACGCTAGCCCCGGTTCCCTGGGATAACACTCGACCGGAGGCGACGATCGCCAGTCGATCTACGCAGCGCTCCGCTTCCAGCACATTGTGAGTTACAAGCAGAACTGCCGAGCCTTCGTCGGCGAGCGCTCGAACTTGACTCCATAAGAGCTTGCGCCGAAGTGGATCAACATCGTTCGTTGGCTCGTCAAGAATTACGATGCGACCTGGAACGACCGTAGCCATGCAGAACGCAACGAGCCGAGCGACTCCGCCGGAAAGAGGGACGACCTTGCGGGCCCACTGGCTTAGATCGAGACTCTCCAACAATTCCGCAGCCTTGGCCCGCACCGCTCGCCTCTGGCCCCCGCGGATCCGTCCGGCCATCTCGATCGCCTGAAGGGGGGTCACGCCCTCGATTGGCACGCTGGTTTGAGGTTGGTAGGAACAAACTTCACGCGCGTAGGCAGGCGACTGAACAACGTCGACACCACCGATTGAGATGGTACCTCCGCTCGGCACGATCGAACCTAAGACCTGACCAACCAAAGTAGTTTTTCCTGCACCGTTGGGACCTAGAAGTCCGAAGACTTCTCCTTCTTCGACGCCTAGTGAAATTCCGTCGTTCGCCCGCACGCCGCCGCGATAGACCTTGGTTAGATCAGCGATCTCAAGAAGCATTGCGGCGCACCTCCGACGGCGCCAGGTAACAGGCGAGCATTGCGTGGTATTGGCGCCTCGCTTCTCCGGGTTCACTCCGATTACCGAATTCCTCCACGATCGCCATTAGGCGTTTCTGTAACTCTTCAACTTCGGCTGGGAAAAGCTGGAGCGCTGTCATCGAGAGTATCGGTACCGCACCTTCTGGATCTCCGATAACCATCGAGCCAGACAATAGAGCGAGTTCTAGTTCCGCGCGTACGACGTTAAGGAGCGCGCCCACGACACCGCTCTTGACTCCGGAGGGGATGACTTCAGGCGCGATCGTGGTGCTGTCGGCTACGGATTCATAGCTTCGCTCCTCGATGCCAGACACCATCCGTCGGTCCACCACGCGTATCAGTCCAGACTGCTCCAAGATCTTGAAGTGGTAGTACAGGCGGGTCGGGCGAACGCCCAAAGTCGCAGCAACTTCTTTCACAGTTCTGGTGTGGTCGGCCAGCTCGATGAGAATTTGTAACCGCAATGGGTCCGCCATGGCCTTGAGCGTCGGTACGTCCGAGATAACAAGCTGGTCGAGCTTCTTGCGCTTTCGATTGGTCCCGGTTACAGCCATTATTCAAGCTTACTACAATGTTAAAGGAAAGCAAACGTTCACTGCCCTAAAACCTTACAGAGAGGGTACAGGCAGCTGAACGAAACATATACAAACGTATGCAATGCACGACAAACATGACAGCCCGGGTGGCGATGAAAGGGAAACGATCTGAAAAACTCCCTCGGGTCGCCCCCAATTGAGGCCCAACTAACAACTTGTCATACCCCCTGACTACCATTTGTCCTATGAAGGTTCGTCAGGCGTTTCGGTACGAGCTGGACCCCAATAACGTCCAGCGCTCTGCCCTGGCCCGGCATGCCGGGACCGCCCGCTACGCTTACAACTGGGGCCTGGCGGAGAGAAAAAGAATGCTGGATGCCGGTGAGGGGGTCACAAATGCCATCGCCCAGCACAGAGCCTGGAACCGGTTCAAACGCGAGAACGCCCCTTGGTGGTTACAGGTTTCCAAGTGTGCGCCTCAAGAGGCGCTTCGTGACCTCGACCGGGCGATGATGGCTCATTGGAAGTCTCCTAAGACCAAAGAGGGACGAAAGGTTGGGTTCCCCAGATTCAAGCGCAAGGGGATAAACGACCATTTCCGCCTCACCGGCTCGATCCAAGTTGGACAAAACGATGTGACCCTTCCCCGCCTTGGCAAGATCCGCACCAAGGAGCAGACAGTAAAGCTGCATGCCTGGGGAGCCAAGATCACCTCCGCCACGGTGAGGCGAGAGGCCCACCGCTGGTTCGTCTCCTTAGCGGTCGAGGTAGATCGTGCCGATCCTGCCGCGGTCAAACGCCCGATCGTTGGCATAGATCGCGGGATCACCACCTTCGCAGTCTGCTCCGACGGGTCGGTGATCCAAAGCCCCAGGGCCTTAGAAGGGGGACTAGGCAAGCTCCGTCGCCTGTCGAGATCGCTCTCCCGTAAGCAAAAGGGATCCAACAACCGGGCCAAGGCTAAACGAGTCCTTGCCCGCCACCACCGCCGTATCCGAAACCAAAGACTGGACGCCCTTCACAAGGCCACCACTCACCTGGCGAAAACCAAGCAGGTGATCGTGATTGAAGGGCTAAACGTCTCTGGGATGATCCGAAACCGCCACCTTTCCCGGCGTATAGCCGATCAGGGATGGGGCGAGTTTGCCCGCCAGCTCTCCTACAAGTGCGACTGGTACGGCTCCAAGCTGGTGGTAGCGGGTAGGTTCTTCCCCTCGACCAAGACCTGCTCGGCGTGCGGGGAAGTCGCCGCAGATGTTCCGCTGTCGGAGCGGAGCTTTGTCTGTGAGGGCTGCGACTTGGCGATTGATCGGGATCTTAACGCCGCGATCAATCTCAAGAACCTTTATGTCGCCGTCAGTTCGACGGAGACATAAAACGCCTGTGGAGGGGGAAGCGCTGGCCAGGATGGTAACGTCTTGGTGAAACTGCTCCCTGTGAAGCAGGAACTGGACAGCAAAGCTCGTGAGAGATTTGCATAGGTTCCGGGGAACGGTAACCTTCGGGCATGACGCCGGATGAAATCGAGTTCCGAAGTCTGGTAGAGGACGAAACGGCCGGACTCAGTCAAAGTGAACTCCAAAGCGCCTACGCGGAACTGTCTGGTCGGTATAGAAGCGGACTTGGAACCCCGGACATGGAAGCCAAACATGTTTATGCCTACATGGTGGCTCGACTCCCTGCGACCTTCTCTTCGGTGGAAGCCTCGCTCAGAGCACTTCGCGAGCAACGACCGCACTGGGCTCCTTCTAGCTTGCTTGACTTAGGTTCAGGGACAGGCGCCGGAAGCTGGGCCGCTGTTTCAGTTTTTCCATCCATTGCCTCGATCACTTTGGTGGAAAGAGAATCTTCAATGATTAAGGTGGGGAGCCGAATCGCTAGCAAGGCTTCTCGAGAGGCGCTTCGAGAGGCGGTTTGGATGCAAGCAGATGCGACCCGTCCACCGAAGGGAACGTGGGATCTGGTCATTGCGTCTTACCTTCTTACGGAAGTACCCCAAGTTAGTGCTACAGCGGCGGTGCTGGAGTGGTGGAAGTCATGCTCTGGGGAGCTTGCTCTCGTTGACGCCGGAACTCCATTTGGTTTTGAAGGAATCAGGCAGGCTCGACATGAGCTGATTCAAGCGGGAGCAACTATCACGGCCCCTTGTCCGCATGATGAAACCTGTCCAATGTCTGGTGGCAATTGGTGTCATTTCGCGATTCGACTTCAGCGAACATCCGCTCATCGCAAGATTAAAGGCGCCGTCGTGGGATTCGAAGACGAGAAGTACTCTTACGTGATTGCATCGCGCCAATCGCCAAGTCAAACTCTCGGTCGAGTGCTTCGCCATCCGCAAATTCGTCCTGGCCATGTCAGGTTAGACCTGTGCGAACCGCAGGGACTGGGAACCGAAATCGTTACCCGCCGAGATCGCGACAGATATAAGTTGGCGCGTCGCGTTAAGTGGGGCGATTCTTGGAATCTCGACACGGCCTCGGAGAATGGAGGACAGACCTGGACGGCGCCATAGATAGGGAGGCTCGACGAATGCGGATACTGAGGCTTCTTGCCTTTGTAATCGTTCCCGCGCTATTCGTTGGGTTGCTTGCATTAGGGCTGACTCGAAAGGCCCGAACGCAAAACTTAGTTGGCACAATCGCGCCGGAATTTGATCTGCCATTGGTGAACGGCGGGACTTTTTCCAGCCAAGCCCTGAAGGGACAACCTGTAGTCGTCAACTTCTGGGCATCCTGGTGTGTGCCTTGCCGGGAGGAGGCGCCCCTCCTAGAGAAAAAATGGCAGGCATATCGCGACCAGGGGATTCGTTTCCTCGGTGTCAACGTGAAGGACTCACTGGAGGATGCCAGGGCGTTTACAAAAGAGTTCGGCCTCACCTTCCCGAGCGTAAGAGATACGGATCTGGATCTATACTCGTCATTCGGTCTGCAGGGCCTACCCGAAACCTTCTTCATCGACCACACTTTCAGGTTCTCAGGCGTAGGCGGATCAGATGAGACCGGACGGCAGAGGGGCTTCAAGATCTTGGGCGCCATCAGCCCGGCGGTCCTCGATTCGCAGATTCGACTTCTTCTAAAACTCAAAGAAGGGGGATGACGAGAACGTGCGACTCACTCGCCATGCGAAGAATCGAATCCGCCTCATCGCCAGGCGGGCACCCAACGTCACTGAAGAGTGGTTACTCGAAGCGCTGACCTCAGCGGTGTTAGCCGGAACCGACGTGAAGGGTAATCCCAAGTTGAGAGTTGGGATCGGTGCCATACTTCTTACTGTCGTGGTTGACCAGGAGAAACAAGTTGTCGTTACGTGTTGGCGAGAGGAGTGACAATGGCCGTTTACACATATGACGAGGAAGCGGACGCCCTCTATGTTCTGCTCGCCTCTGAGTCGGAGGCAGAGATCGAGCGTACGGTCGAGCTAGGAGATCGTCTCCACGTGGATATGGGTGGTGACGGGAACGTCGTGGGAATCGAGATCCTCTATCCGAGTCAGGGAGGTATCGATCTCGATCCACTCAAAGACCGATTCGGTCTCGACCTCCACTTACCCTTCAAGTTCGCTGCCTGACCTACCTTAGAGCCAGGCCTCGAGACGTTCGCGCTCGAATTCTTGCTTGGCTAGCGCTGTCTTCTCATCGGGTGAAGATACCGCGACTTTGGGCTTGGGCTCCGCGAAGAACTCGCCCTCGACGTACGAGGCCCTCCCGTCGCCGAACTCGAGGAAGCAGTAGCCGTGGCCGTCGAACTCCGCCCCCTGGCCCCCCTGGATCTCGGCTGCGATATTTCGGGCGACCACTCGTCCCTGCGCTTCGGCAAACACTCCCGCCTTGGGCAGCTGACCGGTGGCTATCGTGATAGTCGTGCAGTCGCCGACAGCGTAGACGCCGTCGAACGAGGTGCGCAGGGTCCGCCGGTCCGGCTCGATCCAGCCTGATTTCCCAACAAGAGGGCTGTCGGCAATGATCTTCGGAGCCACGTGCTGCGGGACGGTAAGGAGGAGTGAAAAGTTAGTCTCCTCTCCATTTTCGAATCTGAGTATCTTGTTTTGACGATCGCTTTCGGTCGGCTTGTATTCAGCATGAAGGGGGATCTCGCGCTGTTCAAGAGATGCGGCAACTTGTTTGCTCGCTTCGGGACCGGCGATCGGCAACGGAGAAGGCTGTGGCGTGTAGACCTCAAGTTTAATCCGATTTCGCTTTCCCTCCCGGCGAAGCCGCTCATCGATCATGAACGCCGCCTCATAGGGCGCCGGTGGGCACTTGTAGGGAACCCCACCGATCGCGATCACGATCTTTCCTTCTTCAAGATTCTCGATCTCGCGCCTCATCGCAGGAAGAGCCCCAGCGTCGTAGAGGTTGTGTCCAGCGTCGAGCGAAGAGAGCTGAGCCGGCGAGAAGGCAGCCCCTAGGGCAACTATCAAAAAGTCACCTTCAAGGACCCCATCGGCGGTGTCGACCCTCTTGTGCTCGGGGTCGATCCGGGAGATCTCAGTCTGCATGAACCGAATCCCCTTGCGCTCCAAGTTTGCAAGCGGGCGAGATCCTTTTTCTAAAGGGCGCGTGCCGGCCAGGTCCCAGAGCTTGGCGAAGCCAACGAAGAACCGGTCACCCTTGTCAACCAGAGTGATCTCATGCTCCTCCGGTAAAAGTCCTCGTAACTCATTGGCTGCGGCGAGACCGCCAAATCCGCCTCCCAGAATGATGATTCGTGCCAACCTTCCTCCTTCGATCGGAGGGCCGAAGTATAAGGGCGATCCGCGTATTGATCCTGTCAGCTTGGGTGCGGCTACAATTCCTTCATTGAAGAGTGGGGTGTGAGTGGGAAGCGCAATCGATTGTCCTAGCTGCGGCCACCAGAATGGCTCGGAGCAGCGCTTCTGTGGCAACTGCGGAACCTCGCTGCTCAAGATATGCGGAGGTTGTGGCGCGGAAAACACTCCCGACTTTCGGTTCTGCGGCAGCTGCGGGGAAAGTTTAGAGGCAGCCACCGAAGCTCGGCAACCCACCGAGGAGCGTCGCTGGGCCACAGTGCTATTTGCCGATATCTTCGGCTTCACCAGCGCCTCCGAGCAAATGGATCCCGAAGATGTCACCGCGATGATGGACCGCTGCATGAGAAAACTCGGCGAGGTTGTCGAACAGTTCGATGGATACGTCGAAAAGATCGTAGGCGACCAGATCATGGCGCTGTTCGGGGCCCCCGTTGCCCACGAAGACGATCCCGAGAGGGCCGTTCGCGCCGGCCTTGAAATGCAACGCTGCGCGTTGGAAGGCGAGGAATTTGGAGGGCTGCAACTGCGAGTTGGCATCAACACCGGGGAGGTCATGTTTGCACCGGTCGGCCCCGACAGTGCGCGACGGTTCACCGTGATGGGCGACTCGGTCAACACTGCATCTCGGCTCGAGTCGGCGGCCCCTAAGGGCGGTGTGCTTGTCGGAGAAGAAACGTTCCGCGCGAGTAAGCGCGCGATTCACTTCGAAGAAGTCGAGCCATTCAAGGCAAAAAACAAGCAGGAGCTGGTTAAGGGTTGGCTGGCGATTGAGCCACTCGGTCGCCCGGGAGAGCGCAGTAGTTCGGCGACACCGCTTGTGGGCCGGGAAAAGGAACTGGCTCTTCTGGGTTCTGTATGGGGACGGGTGCTTCAAGAAGGAAGAACTCACTTGGTGACTCTCATCGGCCCTCCAGGGATCGGAAAATCAAGGCTTGCGCAAGAACTGATTGAACTCGCGAAGTCAGATTCCGCAGACATCGTCCGTGGAAGATCGCTGCCTTACGGCGCAGCCGCTGGATATGGCGCGTTTGCTCAGCAGATCAAGCAGACCGCAGGTATTTTCGAGACCGATGACGCGCAGGCGGCCGCAGCGAAGCTGAGCCAAATCGTCGAGGCGTTGCTGCCTAAGGCCGAAGCCGAGGACGTGGCTTCTCATCTATCTCTCCTTCTGGGGATCGGCGGAGAGGCATCACCCGGCAAAGACGCCATCTTTTTTTCGGCTCGACGGTTCGTGGAGTCCCTGGCGCGCAGGTCGCCCTCGATCTTTATCTTCGAGGACATCCACTGGTCAGACCCGAGTCTGTTGGATCTGATCGATTCGCTGGCATCTAAGGCTCGAGCGGTCCCGGCGCTCTTTCTTTGCTTGGCACGCCCTGAACTTTATGATGTACGGCCCACCTGGGGCGGCGGCCTGCCTGCATTCACGGCTTTGCCTTTGGAGCCCCTATCGGAATCGGAGTCGGCGACCCTAGCAGGGCACTTCGTCGGGGAGATCTCCGACTTTTCGCATGACCTTGCAAGGCTTACGGAAGTAGCGGAAGGCAATCCTTTGTTTATCGAGGAACTGATCTCGTCTGTTGTAGAGCGCCCAGAACAGTCCTCAAGAGAACTGCCGACCACGGTGCGAGGGATCATCGCTGCCAGGATCGACGGCTTACCTAATGCCTCTCGTAAGGTGATCCTCGACGCATCTGTTGTGGGCAAGGTGTTCTGGCGCGGGGCGCTCGATTTGCTAAGCGGCAACGGACATGTGAGGGAAGGACTGGACTTTCTAGAGGTGCGGGACTTCGTGCGCCGGGAGCCGGTCTCGCGCATTCAGGGAGATGAAGAGTTTGTTTTCCGGCACATGCTGACGCGCGACGTTGCTTATTCCACCATCCCGAAGACGGTAAGGCGCGAGCGGCACGCCGCAGTGGCCGGTTTTCTGGAAGAAACCGCCGGCGAGGGGGCGGCTGAATCGGCATCGATGCTTGCCCACCACTACCGCGAAGCCGGCGAGCCATTGAAGGCGGCGAGTTATCTGGAGATGGCCGCCGAAGCAGCGGGCCATGCCTGGGCAAAGGGTGAAGCGGTCCGACTCCTTGAGGATGCCCTTGACCTCATTCCCTTGAGTGAGATCGAAAGGCGGCGGAACCTGCGGCTAAAAAAGGCCACCCTTCTACTAGAGAGCGCGAACTACGTCGGAGCGGTCGAGGAAATCGAATCGCTATTGCCCGAACTAGTAGGGGCCGACAAGGTGCGAGTGCTTCTTGCTCGCGCGCAATGCGCTTATTGGTTGATCGACGCCGCCGGCGCACGCATGTACTCCACAGAGGCCACGAAGTTGGCGGAAGAACTGGGCCTAGAAGACCTTCGGGGACCAGCGCTGGGTATTGGGGTACTCGTTAGCAGCATGGAGGGGCGACTTGCCGACGGGGTTGTGATGGGTAACGAAGCCCTATCGGTCTGGCCCCCGGGAACTCGGCTTGCAAACCGATCATCCGTTCTCGGACAAATCGGAGTCCACCACTACTGGATGGGAAACCATGAGCAGGGCCTGGACAACGCTAAAGAGGGGTACGAGGGAGGGTTGGAGGCTCATGACGTTGCCGTGGCGCTGACCTGTGGATCCCAGTATGCATTGTGCCTCGCAGGACTCGGCAAGTACCGTGAAGCTTTCGATGTTCTTCAAGAGGTAGTCACGTTAGGCAGAGAAGTCGAACTCGTTCCCAGGCTCACAGGGCGGGCCATGTCAATGTGGGCCGGCGTCGTTCGGGAGATACACGGAGTCGAGGAATCTCGGGTGATGAACGAGGAGGCTATGGAGTTGGGCGAGCAAGCTGCGTTCCCCAACACCAAAGTTCAGACGGCCACCGACATCCTATTGCTTGACCTTCTAAATGGAGATATCGGCAGAGTCCAGACGACTCTCCCATCGGTGCTCAAGGATGCTGTGGCGTTGAAGGGCTGGCATGAGTGGCTGGTAGGCGGCAGGCTCGCGGACGTATCCGCGCGCCTTTATCTCGCGCTTGGCTCGTACGAGGAAGCCGCACGCGCCGCGACCGACACTATAGAAAGGGCGACCGCTGTAGGGAGGGTGAAGTACGAGTCGTCAGGAAGGCGGCTACTCGCAGAGGCTCTGGCCGGAATGAAGTTGTTCGAAGACGCAGTCGCGGAGGCAAAGAAGGCCTTGAGCCTTGCCGAGAGGATGAAGCATGCTTCTTCGATCTGGAATTCGGGCGATACTCTTAGCCGGATTCTCGCAGCCAGCGGCGACGACGAGGGTTCAGCCACAGCAGCCCGCGCGGCCAAGGAAGCAATCGAAACAGCATCCGCAGGGCTCTCGGTGAAGGATCGAACCCGTTTTCTAGCAGCGGAACCGATTCGGGCGATCCTGGCCAGGGGTTAAGGGGGCAGAAACCGGTTCTCTACCGAGCCGCGCTTATCTTTCGATTTCCCAGGGCCCTTGCCAACTGAGGTGCTAGGTCGCCCCGGTCGCCCACCCTGATTTGGTCCAGTGCGAGCCAGTCCGCCATTCGACGCAGCTCAGTTGCAAGTTCGCCCACAACGTGGCGCCCATTGTTTCCGTGCTCTAAGAACGCCCCCGGAACAAGTAGCGCCCCACTCTTGCGATCGGCCTTCAAGTCGACGCGTGCAACGAGTGTGTCGCCGAGCAGGAACGGTAATACGTAATAGCCGTGCACTCGTTTTGGCTCGGGGACGTATATCTCGATTCGGTAGTGGAAGCCGAACAGGCGCTCAGCGCGCGCGCGATTCCATACAAGGGAATCGAACGGGGAAACAAGAGAGTGAGCCTCGATGGCAGGAGCCTTGGTGCCCGCGGATAGGTAGGCCGGATCAGTCCATCCCTCGACACGCGCCGGTAACAGGCCGCCCTGTTCGACGAGTTCCGCAGCACGAGCCCGCGTTTCCGCCATGGGGAGCCTGAAGTAATCGGCCAGGTCTCGAAGGGTGGCAACTCCGAGTGCCCGTGAGGCGATTCCGACGAGTGCGCGCCGCGCATCTTCCTCGCTCGGCGTGGGAAGAGCAAGAATTTCTTCGGGAATGACTCGCTCCGCGAAGTCATAAAGGCGCTCGAAGTTGCGCCTTCCGGCCACAGCAACTCTGCCCATATCAAAGAGACTTTCAAGAACGCTTTTCCCGTCAGCCCACCGCCACCAGGCTATGGATGATTCGGCGTACTTCGTCTTGACCTTCTCCAGCCTGCCAGGATCAGCAAGGTCACCGAATGCCAGAGGGCCGCGCTGGGCGATCTCTCGTTCGATCGACTTTACGTACCCAGGGCGCCTTCCTTCGATGATTGCCCGAAACCTCTCAAACTCCTCGGCGTTCTTGTCCATACGCCACCGCATGAGGGGGTGGAGTTCGATGGGAAGAAGTGAAGCAGCGTGGCCCCAATACTCGAACATTCCTCTGCGTTCGTATGCGAACTTGTCGAAGAGTCGCATCGAATAAGGGCCTAGCCTCGAGTACGCGGGGAGGTAATGCGACCTTACGAGGACGTTGACCGAGTCAATCTGAATCGCGCCGAGCCGCGCGGCGAGGCGGCGCAAATGCGTGACGCCGACACTGCCCTTCGTTGGGGCCGCGGCAAATCCCTGCGCGCTAAGGGCAATGCGGCGAGCCTCGCCGGCGGAGAGATCGGTCTTGCTCAAGACCCTAGTTCTTACTCAGAGGTATCAGGATTCGAAATTGGGAGCCCTTTCCTACTTCGCTCTCGATCTCTACTCGGCCCCCGACGCTCTCCGCAACATGCTTCACGATCGACAGTCCCAGGCCGGTTCCGCCCGTCTTCCTGCTACGCCCTTTGTCGACCCGGTAGAAGCGCTCGAAGATCCTGTCTCTGTCCTCGGTGGGAATTCCAATCCCGGTGTCCTCGACTTCTAAGGACGCGAACCCACCTACGCCCCTCAACCTGACATCGATCTTGCCTTGGGCGGTGTACTCGATGGCATTCTCCAGGAGGTTGCGTAGGAGCAGCCCAAAGTCCTCCTCAGTTCCGTTAACTGTAACTTCCTGCTCTATCGAGATATGTAAATCGAGCCCATTGCTTCGCGCCTTCGTTACGAACGGGGTTGCAACCCTGCGGACCAGTGATGAGAGGTCGATAGGTGTTGCTTCCGGTTGCGAACCCTCGAGCTTGGCTAAGTCGAGGAGATCTTGTACCAGTCGCGAGAGCCGCTTAGCTTCGCGCACGAGACTTTCGGTGAATCCCTGCACCATGGCCGGATCGTGCTGAGAGGCGGAAACGATGGTTTCTGCCGAGGCCAGAACGGTCGCAACGGGCGTCTTTAGCTCGTGAGAGGCGTTCGCGACAAAGTCTCTTCGGATTTCATCAAGTCGATTGAACTCGGTTACGTCTTCGAGAACTGTCAAGAATCTCCCATCTTCGAGAAGAGTCGAGAAGGCGCTCACGTCCTTTCGCCGTGGGTGATACAGAGTGAATTGTTCGAGTCCGTCCAAGGATAGTTGGGGAGCGATCTCGGTCATTTCGTCCTTACCGAAGATCTGCGCGGCCGCCGAATTCGCATATACAAGCCTTCGCCTTGAATCGGCAAGTACGACGCCTACATCCATTGAGGAGAGGATTTTTTCGCGCAGCCTCGTCTCATTTTCGAGATCCGCAATTCGTCCGACGAGATCCTGAGCCATCTGGTTAACGGCGTGAGCAAGTGTCTTCATCTCTCTAGTACCCATCACCTCCACTTCTCTTATGTCCCCCCTTTGGACTCTGCGGACGTCGTCGGCCATGTTTCTTATCGGTTTGGCCATCCTTCTCGACGCGATGATGGAAACCACGACCAGGAGTGCTGCTGCCGCCACGACGGCAACAAGCAGATTCCACCCGTTCATTTCGGGTCCCCTGTTTTTGGTCGTACTCGGAACCTATAGCCGATCCCGCGGACGGTCTCCAAATAGAGAAAGGCGGACTTTGCCTCGACTTTGCGCCGGATGTTTTTGACGTGGGTGTCTATGCTGCGCGTATCGGTCATGTGGCTGTATCCCCAAACGCGCTCTGCGATGTCGACTCTGGTTAAGAGCCGGCCGGGCTCCGACGCCAATGTAGCCAGAAGTGTGAACTCGCGGGGCCTTAAGACAACCTCCTCCCCGCCAACCCAGCATCGATAATCCCGCGTGGCGAGCTTGAGGTCGCCAAATAGAAGCTCGGCGGGCGCTTCAGTTCTGACCGCTTCAGCTCTCGATCGGCGGACGAGAGCCTTGACTCGCGCAATCAGCTCGTCCATGGAGAATGGTTTTGTTAGAAAATCGTCGATACCCGACGCGAATCCCTGAAGCTTGGTCTTCTCCTCACCCCTCGCGGTGAGCATGAGAATGGGAACGTCGGGGCGGGACCTCCTGATCTCCTCGGTGATTGCCATGCCATCCATTCCCGGGAGCATCAGATCGAGCACGATGAGGCTTACCTCAGGAGCTCTCGACAACGTGAGGCCCGCCAAGCCGTCGGTTGCCACCTGCACTTCGAAGCCTTGACGCCGCAGGTTATAGGCGAGCATTTCGGCCATAGTCGAGTCGTCTTCGACGACTAGCAGGGTGGACAGGCCCGACCTCCTCATTAAGTTCATACGAAGTTCAGTTTGAGGACACCATAGCAGTGGCTTTGGGCCTTAAGTTCGTATAGACACCGATTCCAAAGACCAAGGAGGTCGCTTTGATTCACCGAACGCGAAGGACCGCAAAATGGGCTGGCATTGTGGCAGCTTTTGCTCTCGCTGCATCCGCTTGCAACAATGCCGATCCAGATGTGACGAACAAACCTTCGGGCCCCCAGTTGACGGGGAGCATTTCAGGCGATGGTTCGTCGACCGTCTTTCCCATCACGGAAGCGGTGGCGGAAGAGTTTCAAAAAGAAAACCCCGATGTCCAGGTTACGGTCGGCAGCTCGGGCACCGGCGGTGGCTTCAAGAAGTTTTGCGCCGGAGAAACTGACGTGCAAGACGCCTCGCGTCCGGTGAAGGACAGCGAGAAGGCGGATTGCGCTGCCAAAGGCATCGAGTACATTGAACTGGCAGTTGCGAACGACGGACTGGCGATACTAGTCAACAAGAAGAACGCGTTTGCAGCCTGCCTAACCACGGCAGAACTCAAGAAGATTTGGGAGCCGAACTCGAAAGTGAACAACTGGAAAGATGTCAGAGCCGGTTTCCCCGACAAGCCTATGAAGCTGTTTGGGCCGGGGACGGACTCAGGGACATTTGACTACTTTACCGAGGTGATCAATGGCAAAGAGGACGCCAGTCGGACCGATTACACTCCCTCCGAAGACGACAATGTCTTGGTGCAGGGAGTGGAAGGAGACGAGGGAGCTTTGGGGTACTTCGGTTTTGCCTACTACACCGAGAATAAAGACAAACTGAACCTTGTTGGTGTCGACTCGGGGGCGGGTTGTGTGTCTCCAAGTAATACAACTGTGCAGAATGGCACCTACAAGCCGCTGGCTCGCCCTCTGTTCATCTACCTCAAGAAGGCGTCGCTTGCACGGCCTGAAGTTAAAGCGTTTGCCGAGTTCTTTCTTGACAACGTGAGCGCTCTACTGACCGACGTGGGCTACACACCGCTTGCGCCCAACGTCTTAGGGGAGCAGAAAGCCAAGCTATCCGCAGCGATAACGGGTTAAAGGGCCGACGACGCCGCCAAGAAACCCTGATCAAGGGTTTCCTGGCGGCGTGCGGCCTGATTTCGGTCTTCACGACCATAGGCATAATCTTGGCTCTGGCGGCGGAGACTTTGGCCTTTTTCAGAGTAGTAAGTCCCGGCCGGTACTTTTTCGGCACCAATTGGGCGCCGACATTTGGAGACCAAGCGGCCTTCGGTGTACTTCCGCTGATCAACGGGACACTGATGGTTACCGCGATCGCAGTCTTAGTGGCCGTGCCGCTTGGACTCGGAATCGCAATCTATCTGAGCGAGTATGCCCATACCCGTTTTCGCCGGATCCTGAAACCCATCCTTGAGGTTCTGGCGGGGATTCCCACAGTAGTGCTTGGTTTTTTCGCTTTGAACTTTGTCACCAAGACGCTCCTCGAGAACTTACTTCCAACTGTCGAGCGATTCAACGCGCTTTCGGCAGGCATCGTCGTTGGCCTGATGATCGTCCCCACGATCGCTTCGCTTTCGGAGGACGCCATGAGGGCGGTACCGGCTTCGCTGCGCGAAGCCTCCTATGGCATCGGGGCCACGAGAAGGATCACGTCGCTTCGCATTGTGTTTCCGGCGGCGCTTTCTGGAATCGCTGCGGCGGTGATCCTCGCGGTTTCTCGCGCCATTGGGGAAACCATGATCGTGGCGGTTGCCGCCGGCAACCAACCGCGGATGTCGTTCAACCCTTTGGAGGGGATACAGACTATGACCGCATACATCGTGCAGATCAGCCTGGGTGATACTCCCACCGGAAGTCTCGCTTACCGGACCATATTTGCAGTTGGGTCGACCCTGTTCGTGATGACATTTCTGCTCAACTTCGTAAGCTTCAGGATCGTCCGTCGTTTCAAAGAGGTATACGAGTGACGGCCCGGCTCCTCACTGCTCCGCCCGCAAAACGTCGTATCGGCGAAGGAGCGTTTTTGTGGCTCCTGCTCCTGACGGTTCTGATCGGCCTTGCATCGCTGTCGGCCCTGCTAATCGACATCTTTTCCGATGGCATCCCCAGGCTTTCATTGGAGTTCCTCACCGGTCTGCCGTCGCGCTTTGCCGAGAAGGCCGGGGCCCGGCCCGCGATCTTCGGAACCCTTTGGGTTATCAGCGTTTGTACTCTTTTCTCGGTTCCAGTTGGAATCGGTGCTGCGATTTATCTGGAGGAGTTCGCTCGCAAAGGCCGGCTTTCCACTTTGATTGAAGTGAATATCTCGAACCTCGCCGGAGTCCCCTCGATAATTTACGGACTCCTGGGGCTCGCGATCTTCGTGAGGATGTTTTCGATGGGGCGCTCCGTTCTTGCGGGGGGGCTGACGCTGGGCTTGCTCGTGCTCCCCGTTATCGTTTTATCTGGCCGCGAGGCGCTGCGGGCGGTGCCGAATACGATTCGGGAGGGTGCCCTTGCGTTGGGCGCGACCCGGTGGCAGGCGGTCTGGCGTCAGGTGCTCCCCGCCGCCCTTTCGGGTTTTATGACAGGCATTATCCTGGCGCTTTCCCGGGCGATCGGCGAGACTGCGCCGCTGATCACCATGGGAGCCCTGACTTACGTCACATTCGTTCCCAATTCACCGTTAGACCGCTTCACGGTCCTGCCGATTCAGATCTTCAACTGGACCTCCCGGCCGCAGGCGGCCTTTATCGACACCGCCGCTGCGGGAATTGTCGTGCTGCTCATTGCTCTTTTGTCAATGAATGCGCTGGCCATTTGGCTTCGAGGCCGGTTTCAGAAGAGGATGTGAGTTGAAAGTGCCTTCAGCATCCGAGAGGATCACATTGGACCTACGACCAACCGCTGCTCATCGCCCGGAGGAGCCAGACATTCAGGAGTCCGCAATCCTGCGACTCGACAAGCTCGGGGTCTCATATGGCGACAACGTAGCTTTTCGGGATGTGAGCCTCGAGATCCAACCTAAACGGATCATCGCGGTCATCGGTCCAAGCGGCTGCGGCAAGAGTTCCTTTATCCGCTGCTTCAACCGAATGAACGATTTGATACCAACGGCGAGAGTCATGGGCAAGATCTTTTATCACGACCAGGATCTGTACGACGCTGACGTGGATCCAGTTGAAGTGCGACGCCGGATTGGAATGGTCTTTCAGAAACCCAATCCGTTCCCGAAGTCCATTTTCGAGAACATTGCCTTTGGTCTCAAGGTGAACGGATTCAAGGATGACTTGGCCGATCGCGTGGAAGCGGCGCTAAAACGTGCAGCCTTGTGGGATGAGGTCAAGCGCGACCTCAAGACCAATGCACTCTCTTTGTCGGGGGGTCAGCAACAGCGCCTTTGTATCGCCCGGGCGCTTGCGGTCGAACCGGACGTGATTCTGATGGACGAGCCCGCGTCGGCCCTGGACCCGATCGCCACTGCGAAAATTGAGGATCTCATGCAGGAGCTAAAGCGGGACTATTCCATCATCATCGTGACGCACAACATGCAGCAGGCGGCGAGAGTGAGCGACATGACCGCTTTCCTTACGGTCGATGTTGATGAAGAGTCCGATTCCCGTACTGGAATCCTTGTGGAGTACTCTGAAACAAGTGAGCTGTTCAGAACGCCTAAGGATCCAAGGACTGAGGCGTACATAACAGGAAGGTTCGGATGAAAACTCGCGCTGGAGAAGCCCGCAAGCATTTTCAAGATGAGTTGCGCGACCTCGAACTAACGGTCCAGGAAATGGGGGCCCGGGTGCAGGAGCTATTGAGCGAGGCCCTGCGGGGGATTGAAGAAAACGACGAAGCGCTGTTTTCCGCGGTAATTGTCGGTGATGATGAGGTAGACGCCTACTATCTGAAAATCGAACGAGAAATAGTCGACCTGTTCGCGCTGCAAACGCCGGTGGCGACCGACCTGCGCTTCCTCACGGTGCTCCTTCATCTAAACCTCCATCTCGAACGAGTTGCCGATATGGCGGTCAATATCGCCAAGATCGGGCTGCTTGCCGCGGAACTGCCGAGAAGCGACTCGGGCGTTTCCCATATCCGTGAAATGGGTCAAGTGGCGCTTCGGATGATTGGAGCGTCGATGGACGCGCTTGCTCGAAGGGACCTGGAACTGTGTCTCCAGCTGCCAGGCATGGACGATCCGATCGATCGATTGAACCGAGGAATGCTCAATGAGGTCCTGGCAATGTCGGATGACAAAGCGATGCTTGAGTGGGGGATCCGGATGCACGTGGTCTCGAGACAGATCGAAAGGATCGGCGATCACGCGGTGGACATCGGCGAGCAAGTTGCATATCTGATCACAGGCGAGTTCAGGGAGTTCGTAGACGCCTCCCATCCGGAAGGAATCGTCTAACCGCTCGCGGCTTCAAAGCGGGACAAGGTAGAGTGGAATCAGGTGAGCCGGGAAGTCTGGTCGGCGCTTATACCTCCCGTGGAAGGTGAGCGCAACCTGAATGAAACGGCATTTGCTTCGACTTAGAAGATCTAGCGTAGACCCAACCGGCCCCCCCGGACGTCTGCGTTCCTTCTTGATCGAGTTCCTCGGAACAGAGGCAGGCGGGGGCGCTATTCTTCTGGCAGCTGCTGTTTTGGCCATGGTGTTGGCTAACGGCCCCTTGTCGCGTATTTACGAGGATCTGTGGACTACGGCGCCGTCTTTCTCGCGTCCTGGGTGGCTTTTGCTCGACGTCAGACATTGGGTTAACGAGGGCTTGATGGCGGTTTTTTTCTTCCTCGTGGGGCTCGAGATCAAGCGGGAATTCACGCGGGGGGAGTTGAGGGATCGCAAACAAGCGGCCCTGCCGTTGGCGGGAGCGTTGGGAGGCATGATGCTTCCGGCCGGGATCTACCTGCTGGTCAACGCCGGCGGGGATCTGCGGGGCTGGCCCATCCCTATGGCCACGGACATAGCGTTCGCGATCGGACTCGTAGCCCTTCTCGGGCGCCTCGCCCCGCTTCCGATCAAACTTTTCATTCTCGCTCTTGCCATCGCCGACGATCTGGGAGCCGTTGTGGTCGTAGCCATCTCAGCGCCGGAGAGGATTCGAATTGCTTGGTTTGTGGGGGCTTGCGTCTGTACGGGAGCTGCCATCTTGTCCAGAAGCCTGTGGGTCCGGTCGCGGTGGACGATTGCCGCCGTCGGCATATTGATGTGGATTCTGACACTCCGATCTGGAGTTCACCCGACGGTGGCAGGTGTGACTTTAGCGTTCATGATCCCCTCCGGCCCACCGATGCTCGAGCGACTCGAGCGATCACTTCACCCTTGGAGTAGCTTCGTGATCCTTCCTCTCTTCGCCCTTGCTAACGCGGGCGTCGACCTTTCGCCACTCTTCTCGAACGCGGCCCAGTCGCCTGTCACTCTGGGCGTCGTGCTGGGGATGGTTGTCGGCAAGACGGTGGGCATCTTTGGAGCAGCGTGGATATCGATCCGTTTTCGATTGGCAAAAATGCCGACAGGTGTTCGCTATGTGCAGCTGCTTGGTGCAGCGGCGATCTGCGGTGTCGGCTTCACCGTCTCACTCTTTATGGCCGCCCTTTCCTTCGAAGGAGAGATGCTCGCGAACGCCAAGATTGGCATTCTCGTCGGCTCTTTGTTGAGCGCCGCCCTCGGATCGCTTATTCTGTGGAGTTCTCGCGATCGAATCCGACGTGAGAAAAGTCTCTTTATGAAGGAGTTGGAATGAACGGAGTTGAACAGGGCGAAGGATTGCAGCGTTCGCTTTTCTATCGTCTCGGATCGTTTTCGGTGAGGCGCAAGTGGATCGTGGTTGCGATTTGGATCGCCTCAATCGTTGTTGCTGGGCCGCAGCTGGCCAAGCTTCAAGATCGCCTGTCCAACGGCGGTTTTGAAGTACCGGGCTCTCAGTCCGACCGCGTCCGGCTGGCTCTCGAACGGGATTTCAAGGGTCAATATCAGTTCAACGATCTGTTGGTCTTCCGTTCGGACAAGCTCGAAGCAACCGACCCGGCATTCCGAGCGGTCGTGCTCGCCACAACGGAAGCGATCTCCAAGGCTCCGGGTGTAGGCGCGGTCGCCGATCCTTACGCCGTTTTGGAAAGATCCATGTCTCCGGATCGACACACGCTCATAACCTCCGTCGGCCTTACTGATTCACAGGACGATGCCCTTGCGCACGATCCTGACCTTCAGGCAGCTGTCAAGGGCGCGTCGGAGAAATCCGAGGTCGAGGCCCTGCTCACAGGGGCTGCCCCCTTCTACGCCGAGTTCACCAAGACGACCACGCATGACCTTGAGAGGGCCGAACGCATTGCTCTTCCCATAAGCCTCTTGATATTGATCCTCGCGTTCGGATCGCTGGTCGCAGCTGGAATGCCGATCGCACTCGCGCTAATAAGTCTTGCTGTCTCGTTCGGGATCATCTCGGCTATCGCCGCAAACACAACCGTTAGTTTGTTTACTCAGAACATCGCGTCGATGATTGGTATAGGCGTTGGGATCGACTACTCACTTTTCATTTTGACTCGTTATAGAGAAGAGCTGCGCGCGGGTCGAGAGCGGATCGACGCCGTGGGACAAGCAATCGCGACAAGTGGGAAAGCGGTCTTTGTCTCGGCCCTCACCGTTGTTGTTGCCTTGTCGGGAACCCTTCTCGTCAATCTCGCAGCGTTTCGGTCGATGGGCTTCGGGGCGATGATCGCCGTCGCCGTAGCTGGAGCGGCCGCTCTCACTCTGCTCCCAGCATTACTTGGAATCGTCGGTTCAAAGATCGACAGCCTTAGCCTGAGGCGCAGAGCACAGAACCAATCCGGCGGTATGTGGCATCGATGGGCAACTCTGGTGATGCGACGGCCGTGGGTTTTTTTGATCGCGTCCCTCGCGTTCATCGCTCTACTCGCCGCTCCGGCAAGCCACCTCAAGCTTGGATCTTCGGGGCCGTCGATACTCCCGGAAGGATCCCCCCCTCGCCGGGCTCTCGAACTAGTCTCGGAGGCTTTCGGCGCCGGGTCGGGAGGGCCCATCCAGGTCGTGATCGATCAAAAATCGGACGTGAGGAAGGAGGGGTTCTCCGACATACGCGCTGTCGCCACGAAGATCGCTCAATACGATGAAGTCGTTCGTGTCGAGTCGATCGCCACGCTGGCTCCCTCCAAGACGCTCGATGATGCAAGGTCGATGCTGTTTGCGCCTCAGCTAAAGCCCTTTGCCGATCGAATGATTTCTCCTGACGGAACTTCGACGCTTCTAACGGTGATCTCTCGTCACGACCCAATCTCGCAGGAGGCTCAAGACCTCGTTAAGAAGTTGAGAAGCGATCTTCCGGCGCTTCTTCCGGAGGGGGCCACGCTTTCGGTTGGCGGAGATCCGGGCCTTAACCTCGATATCGATACCGAAATTCAGGAGGCCCTGCCTCGAGTCGTCGGCCTTGTTCTTGCATTGTCCTTTATTGTGCTGCTGGTCTTTTTGCGCAGCATCCTTCTTCCGTTAAAAGCAATCCTCATGAATACGGCCTCGGTGGCCGCTGCCTATGGATTGGTTGTCTACGTCTTCCAGGACGGGCACGGCGAGAAACTCCTTTCGTTTACTTCTCAGGGGCACGTCGAGAGCTTTTTGCCTCTCTTCATGTTTTGCATCCTCTTCGGACTCTCGATGGACTATGAAGTCTTTCTTCTCGCACGTATCCGAGAGGAATACTTGCGCACCAAGGACAACACAGAGGCAGTTGGTTGGGGGCTCGAGCGCACCGCGAGAATCATCACCAGTGCCGCCGCTGTAATGGTGACGGTGTTCGGCGCCTTCGCATTCGCTAGCCTTGTACCCATCAAGGCGATGGGCTTCGGACTCGCGGCGGCAGTGCTGCTGGATGCAACAGTCATCCGAATCGTCCTTGTTCCTGCGACGATGCGGCTCATGGGCGACTGGAACTGGTGGATACCGCGCTGGCTCGACCGGTTACTGCCGCAGATCTCTCTCGAAGGGATGTCTACAGTGGAACCGGTCCCGGTACTTGAATCTGTCGAATCCCGTTGAGTGCATACGAGTTAACCTGACTCCGGCCCTCCCGCACGACGGGCAAAGGTGTACGCCCAATATATGAGGAGGGGCTGGATGGGCAACCGAACGACCGAGATCCACCATTTGGCGGTGGCGGGTTCTGCGTCCAAGGCCATCTGGATGTTGGCCGGGAAAACGGCGACTAGAAACAGCATGAGCATCCACGCTCCAGCCCGGCGTGCCCTCGGCGTCGCCAAAAGGAAAGCAAGACCAATCTCGGCAATCCCGCTGAGGAATACGATCGTCCCCGGGAGCGGTAGTGCGCGAGGAACGATCTTTACGTAGGGTTCGGGCTTAACCAGGTGAAGCACCCCTGATCCAGCCATCAGGACAATCAGGACGCCCAGTGAAAGAGATTTGATTTTCACGATTCGGCCTTGCGGGCATGGATCAAGACGTATTCCATAACGCCGCGCGTGCGCAGACGTTCCCAACCCTTGATCACTCGACGGCCCGCCCAGCGATGCAACTCGGGGACGTCGGACCGCTCCGCGATCCGGTGGCGGAAGAATTCAAGAGCCGGATCGATGACTCGATCTGCAACCAACTCGTAGCTCACGTCGAGAAACCCTGCGCCTTGGAGCAGACCAACAATGTCGGGGGCGGCCACCATGGCATCGGATCTGATTCCCCAAATCCGTATCGCCATCAACGCTTCGAATTTGTCTCGAAACCCTTGGGGATGACTCTGCAAGGCGAAATCGGAGAAAGAGATCACTCCGCCTGGTCTTAGGACGCGCATGCATTCCTCGAAGAAGCGCCGACGAGACGAGAAGTGAAAGGCGGCCTCGACGCTGATCACGCCGTCGATGGTTTCGGTCGCGATGGGAAGCGACACGGCGTCGGCGACTACGGCCAGGGCCTTTGCCATTTCCAGGTTCCGCCTTCCTTGAATCAGTTGGTCGTGAGTTATGTTGACCGCGATCAGCCGAGTTGGCGCGAGGGCCTCGTCGATGACAGGATCCTGCGCCCCGAGTCCATTGCCGACGTCGAGGATCACTCCGCCTCGCGACAGCGGGTCGCACAGACGTTCAACCAGACGCCGCACCGCGATCTCGGCTTCCTGAGGATCACCATTGCTCGACCACAGCCCAAGATTGAGCCATCCCGGAGCAGGAGCGAGAAAGAACTCCGACCCGATGCTCTCGTACACCGCCGAAGCGGGGTTGTTGCCGCGGCGAAAGAAGATGGCGAGATGCCTGAGATTCTTGCGGGTCAGACCAAACATGGGACTAGATTCACTCGAAGCGCAAGGCTTCCACTACTTGAATCCGGGCCGCACGGCGAGCCGGGAGCAGTGCCGCAAGGGCCGCTGCAACGATACCGAATGCAGCGATGATCACGATCCAGCGGGCGGGAAAAACGTATTCGAGTGGGAACTGGATTGCCTTGCCCATCTCTTTGACCGCCGTCACTGAAATCAGAAGTCCCAATGGGATCGACAGTACGAACGCCACAAGACCAAGAGTTGTCGATTCGACAAGGACCATCCGGCCCACTTGCCCCCTCGTCGCTCCCACCGCCCGCAAAACTCCGGTCTCGCGCGACCGCTGGGCGACAGACATCGCAAGCGTGTTCGCTAAGCCCAGCAGGCCTATGATCGCCGCAACCAACAAAATGGCAAGGAAAATGCGGGTAAAGCGACCGATTTGATCCTGGGCTTCTTCTTTTACTTCTTTCAGAGTCTGAAACTCCAAGTTGTATCGGGACCCAAGTTTTCTGTTGATCGCCGCCTTAGCCGCCGTGATGCTTACGCCAGGCGCCAAATTCAAATGAAACTCCCCGGGCCTGGCTCCACCCAGGTATCGGTCGCCGACCTCGGTTCCCATGATGATGTCTGGACCAAACAGGCCGCCATAGACCGCTGCGATTTTGAAGTCGCGATTACCCTGCAGAGTCTTCAGCTGCATCGAGTCCGACCCGCTCTTTCCCGAATCCTTGGCGAGGGCCTTGCTGATGAGAATGTCACCGGCTTTTAGACCAGCGATTGCATCGTCTAGGGATCCGTCGGACATGTCAAGACTCTCGACCTGGAAGTAAGTACGCGGATCAATGAGTAATACGAAGGCCGGCGCTTCCTTAGCCTTGGGTTTGCGCTTGATGAAAGTCGACGAGGCCGCGACAGAAGCAACTTGTTTAACCTGTGGGATCGCACGCAGTTCCCCTTCGACTTCCGGAGTGAACCGAGTTCCGTTTCCCTCGATCACCAGGTCGGCCCCGTAAACCCGATCTAGCAATTCTCCGACGCCCCCGGTTATCGAAGCCTCAATGGCGCCGTTGGCAAAGATCATCGCCATAACGACCATCATCAAGGCCAGAGTGTAGGCAGATCGGCTTCGTTCCTTGACCAGGTGCAGCACCGCGATATCTCCGCCGCCTTTAGCCAACCTCTTGGTGATTACTCCGAGCAGAGCAGCGGCCGGCCTCAGCAGCAACGGTGTTAGCAGCACGGCCCCCAGCAACACCAGGCCAGTGCCGGCGGACCCCGCGACGGCATTCTCGGTCAATACATCCATCCCGAGGCCGGCGGCTATAAGAACAATGCCAACGATCCAGCTCTTTGACAGGCGCGGCCTTTCCGGTCCTGGGCCGCGGACGGCCTCGACCGGTCGAAGCCGGCCCGCCCTGCGAGCGGGGATGAGTGCCGAGACCATGGTCACAATCACTCCGATGCCCATTCCCGCGGCGACCGCGCCTGGTTGGATGGTCAAACCCTTGAGTTCCACTTCGAACAATTTAGAGATCAACATCAACAGTCCGCGCGCAATTCCCAAGCCAACGGCAAGTCCGAACAAACTCGAAACGAAGCCGAGGACCAAAGCTTCCCTGACGACCATTCGGCGGATCTGCCCTCGTGTGGCGCCGAGCGCCCGCAGAGTCCCCAGGACGCGCGTCCGCTCGACGATCGAACTTGTGAGAGTGAGGTAAATAAGAAAGCCCCCGACGAACACCGCGACCCCGGCGAATGAAGTAAAAGCTCCCTGAATGCCCTTGACCAGGTTGAGGAATCCCTGTGCCAACGTCTCGGCGTTCTCGATGTCCACGCCGCTCCCGATCTTGGTTGCGTTGCGCTTGATCCACGGGTCAATTTCGACGTCGTCTTCCAAAACCACCGAGATAATGCGGACCACGTCGCCGCGCCCATCGAGCCTGCGTGTCGTTTGGATGGAAGTAAAGCCCACGCCACCCTCGCCGATGCGGGCCGCGCCGGAGTCCTCCAGAATGCCGACGATCGCCAGGTGCTGAATACCCTGTGGTGTGGCGGCGGGTAGCTGACCCCCTAGTTTCAGACCCAGTTTGGCGCTGAGTTTTGCTGGGATCGTAACTTCCTGTGCACCGGAGGCAAAGAAACGTCCCGACTGAAGAGTAAGGTTGTTGATCTTCCGTTCTTCGTCGAGATCGATCCCGATCAGTCCGACTCGCTCGGGTTCGGACACCTTGGGGGTCTTGACGCTCGTCCTTACGGGAAGCTTCCCCACGGCGGCGACTACCTGGGGCAGACCCGCAATCTTGCCGGTGATCTCTGATGGCAGGGTTGAGTCGAAGGAACCGGTCGGAGTTACGAGAACATCGGCTCTCCCGGTGAAGTCCTCGATCAAAGACTTGAAGCCTTCATTGGTCGTGGCGTTCGAGACCAGTACACCGAAGAGGATTGCAACGCCGAGGGTGATGCCGATGGATGTGAGTAGTGATCGCCCTTTTCTATGCTTCAACTGTCTGGAGCCAAGCGAGGACAGACTGCGCACGATCTTCACCCCGCTTTACCCTGGAACGCGAGGGATCGAATCGCTCCGCGATGCGACCGTCACGCAGATAGATAATTTCGTCGCCAAACGATGCCGCCCGCGGGTCGTGTGTGACCATCACTATGGTCTGGCCTTGATTGGTCTGGAGGTCTTTCAACAGGTTCAGGATTTCGAGACTGCGCAGAGAATCGAGGTTGCCGGTCGGCTCGTCGCACAGCAAGACCGCCGGTCGCAGGAATAGAGCCCGGGCAACTGCCACCCTTTGTTGCTGACCTCCCGACAGCTGCGAGGGCAAGTTGGCCCGCCGGTCGCCTAGCCCGACGACGTTGATCAGTTCCTCGACGCGATCTTTGTAACCGCTAGGACGGACCCCGTCGATGATCGCGGGGAGAGCGATGTTCTCCTCCGCTGATAGCACAGGGACAAGGCTGAAGAACTGAAAGACGAACCCAATCTTATGGCGGCGAGCAAGTGAGAGAGCTTTGTCTTTGAGTGCGGACATCGGTTGACCGTCGAGAAAAACCTCTCCGGCGGTGGGCGCGTCGAGAGTACCGAGGACGTGAAGCAGCGTCGACTTGCCGGAGCCCGAGGGCCCCATGACCGATAGAAAAGATCCTTTCGGTACGTCAATTGAAATGCCGTCGAGAGCCCTAACCGGAGTGCCCTCCGTCGTGTATTCCTTTACCAAGTCGCGCCCAGCCAACACGAACTCCGTCGCGTTTTGGGCGCCCGCTTCCTCATCCTGTGATTGCATTGATCCCCATTGTTTAAGAGGTTCGACTCTACTCGGTCAAGAACTAGACAGCAGGGTGGCGATAGCGTCCTTAAGATTGGTCGCCCCTGGGACTCGCACGGCCAGACCGACTCCTTCTCGGGCTTGCGCAAACGGAGCGATGAATAACGTCGCGCCGGTGGCGGCCAGGCCTTCAGCTTTTTGGGCGACCCCTGTTACGGGGCCGATCCTGCCATCAGGGCCGATCGTGCCCGTCGCGCCTATGGTTCGCCCTCCCGCCAAATCTTCGGGACTCAAAAGATCGGCGATTAGAAGCGCATAGACGAGTCCCGCGGACGGTCCACGAAGCTGACGCTTGCTGAACTCGATCTCGAACGGCAAATCGACTTCGACTCCAGTGTCTGAATAGATAATTCCGACTGGGAGTCCGTTCACGCGGGCCGCAGCCGTCGCGGCCATCCGGCGACTTTGCTCAAACTCTTGACGCTGTCGGTGGATGGCGATGGCTGGACTCGAGTTGGAATCCCCAGCAGCAATGATTTCGCGGTTGCTCCGTAGGGCCGCCATGACGAATCCCCAAAGGTTGGGGCGCTCGACCCGAACTGTTGGAGCTAGGAAACGGCCATTTAGCGAACTTGTTGGCACACCGGTGATGGTGACGTCGCGGGAGATGTCGATGGAGGGCCCGGGGGATACGACCGCCAAACCGTCCGGACGGTACTCCGAACCGATCCAGCCCCCGAGCCCGATCGCGGCAGCAGCGACGAGGACCGGGACCATCCGAATTCGGTGATTCTTGCGCGGGTGGAACTGAACGTGGACTACATTGTCTGGTCGCGACGGCGAAGTGCCTCGGCGCCCAATGCCAAAGAACCGTCGCGCAAGTGAAGGAATCTCCTCCATCGTGACGCTGGAGTCGCGGCGCCCAAACACGAGAAGAGACATGTCGGTGAGGGCCCTCACGGTGACCGGATGAGGGGCTCCCAGCAGAGCGTTTTCACCGAAATACTCCCCAGGCCCGAGTACCCGCTCCTTTCGGTCGTTTCTTACGACCTCGGCGGTGCCTGCCTCGATGACGAAGAACCAGGGGCCGTGCCACCCTTGTCTCGCAGGAATGTCCCCAGTGGAAACTTCAACCTCATCGCAGACTTTGGCCAGTGAACGAAGGTCGGCCTCGGTGCAGGTGGCGAAGAGGGGTTGCTCCGCGATGCGTTCGATCTTTGCATCGCGCCGCTTATGAAACCCAAGCGCTTGCACAGTCGCTCCCAGGAAGTGGTTAGATCGATTCTAACAACTACAAAAGGAGAAACCATGATTAAGGAGTTCAAGGCATTCCTGCTTCGGGGCAGCGTCGTGGATCTTGCCGTTGGCATCGTCATCGGAGCGGCGTTTGTCGGGATGGTGGAGTCTTTGGTTGAGAACATTCTCACGCCCCTGATCGGTTTTTTCGGAACACCCGACTTCAGCGCTCTTTCCTTCAGGGCGGGAAAGTCGGAGATCACTTATGGGGCGTTTCTGAATTCGGCCATCTCATTTGTGATGATCGCGGCGGCAGTATTTTTCTTCGCGGTCAAGCCCGTAAACAAACTGATGGGCAAAGCCAAGAAGGCTGATGACGAAGAACCTGCGAACAGAGAATGTCCGCACTGTCTGAGTTCGATTCCTAAGGCGGCCGGCCGCTGCGCGTTCTGCACTCAAGAGGTGGGACCCGTATGAGCGATTTGATGCGCAACACCGCGCGGGACTTGGTTGCTCCGGGCAAGGGCATCCTTGCAGCAGATGAAAGTTCGTCCACCATTGCGATGAGGTTCGCGAGCATCGGAGTCGAATCGACCGAGGAGAACAGGCGTTCATATCGAGAGATGCTGTGCACGGCTCCAGGGATTGGGGAGTGGATCAGCGGCGTGATTCTGTACGACGAGACAATCCGTCAGGCGGCCTCGGACGGGCGGCCATTTCCGAAGCTCTTAGTCGACGCGGAGATTATTCCCGGCATCAAAGTGGACACGGGGACGAAGGACCTCGCGGGGGCCGGCGGAGAGAAAGTGACCGAGGGTCTGGACGGCTTGCGGGAGCGCTTGGCAGACTATAGAGATCTGGGAGCTCGGTTCGCGAAATGGCGAGCGATCTTTTCCGTCGGCGACGGTTTGCCTTCCTCTTATTGCATCGATGTGAACGCGCACGCTCTGGCTCGCTACGCTACCCTTTGTCAGGAAGTAGATCTGGTTCCGATTGTTGAGCCGGAAACGCTGATGGACGGGGACCACACGATCGAGGAGTGCGCAGAGGCAACGGCTGCGACTCTTCGCCAAGTCTTTGAGCAAATGGAGAGGCAGCGGGTGGACTTTAAAGAAATCATTCTCAAAACGAACATGGTGTTAGCTGGAATCAAGTGTTCTGAGCAGCCTGAAGTGGAGATAGTGGCCGCGGAAACTCTTCGGTGCTTGCTCGAATGCGTTCCCGCATCGGTTCCGGGCATTGCCTTCCTTTCGGGGGGCCAAAGCGACGAGAAGGCCACGGCTCATTTAAACGCGATGAACGTTAGTGGGGGAGCCCCTTGGGCGCTGAGCTTCTCTTACGGCCGTGCCCTCCAGGCCCCCGCGCTCAAGGCCTGGAAGGGGGATGGGGCGAACGTCCCTGCCGGCCAAGCAGCCCTCTTGCACCGTGCCCAATGCAATTCCGCGGCGACCCTTGGAAGGTATTCGCCCTCAATGGAGGCCCCTTTGGCAGGATCCTAGCGGCGAAATATTTTCGGACGCCGAAACGGCGGTGCTCGGTCGGAAGACCAGGGCGCTTTCGGCGCTGAAGTGAGGCTGGCAAGGCCGAGCAGGACCGTGTCGTAATTGACCCTCCAGCCTGCGAAGTCCCGCCAGGCTTGGTCTCTGTCGGCCTTTAACGCCATGCCGGCGGCGGCGAATCGGTCGTAGATTTCGTCGTACTCCACTCGGGTGATGGAGATCGGGTCATCGGCCCTCGGGTTTCGGTCGAATGGAACCCCGAAGAACGAGGCAATGCGCCTCAGGGCAACGTAACCAGCGCGGATGACGAGGTCAGTGTCGGGGTCCCTCGGACCGTCGAGGGTCGAAGCGGCGATTGCCGCTCCATCGAGCACTGCCCCCGCCGCCGTCACCCACGACTGCTCCGGTTGCGGTGATCTAAAGAAAGTGAGAGCCGGAAATGAAGTGTGTGTTTCTTCCAGGTCCACGAACCAGTCTTCCCAGCGTCGCCACACGTCGCCAAGTCCTGCGAGGTCGTCGATGCGAAACATCCGGTCGATCATCGCGGCGCCAGATGGCGGCGAACCCGCCCTTACTTCCAGACTTGCAACCCCTTGCTCCCGCCGAGAGAAAGCCGCGTACAGACTGGGCAGGTATGTGATCAGCAAAGCCAGCAGAGCGAGACCAACCGCGGCTTCCGTGAAGGAGAGCAGAGTCGAGGGGAGTCCTTCTCCTCGAAGGAAACCCAGAGTTAAAAGCGATGAGCCGCTGATTATTATCGCTTCAGAAATTGGCCCCGGCTCGAGCGCCCAGAACATGCAGGCGTAGCCGACGAGCACGATTACCAACCAGACCTGCAAAAGGACCAGCAGGCTCATGGGCGCGTAGAGTGCGAGAACGCGGTCGATTCGCTCGTAGGATGCCTTGCGCCCTATCCGCAGGGAAAAGATGGCCCGCGTCGAAAGGAAGACGACCCTGGTTAGCCTCGCAGGTATTCCGCGAGGCAAAACGACGGTCAGGACCGCCGATCCGAAGGTGGCCCCAGCACAGAATGCTCCAGCGATGAATACGACTACTCTCAGGGCTTCCCGCATCATCTACCTTCCTGCATGACCCGCCAAGAATAGGACACGCGCCTCCTATAGCCTTGGGTTCGTGGCTCATCTCGAACTTGGTTGCCTCGCCTCGGGCGAGGGAACGACATTGCAGATGCTCATCGACGCATGCAAGAGCGGCGTTCTCGACGCAGACCTGCGAGTCGTTATTAGCAACAATTCCAAGTCGGGCGCCCTAAGACGGGCGGCCGCAGAGGGCATCCCGGGATTACATTTGAGTTCGGCGACGCATCCCGACGCCGGGGCGTTGGACGAGGCGATTCGCGACGCGCTGAGTCAATATGACGCAAACCTCGTTTTGCTGGCCGGCTACATGAAGAAACTCGGCCCCCAAACGCGCGCAAGATTCGCCGGAAGGGTCATCAACACCCATCCCGCACTTCTGCCAAGGCATGGCGGACAGGGGATGTACGGGCGCGCGGTGCACGAAGCGGTGCTGGCCGCGGGCGACAGAGTTACAGGAGTGACGATCCATCTGGCTGACGACGAGTACGACCACGGTCCAACTGTTGCTCAATGTGAAGTCCCCGTCCAGGGTGACGACACAGTTGACTCTCTAGGCGAGCGCGTTCAAAAACGTGAACGAGAGTTTCTGGTTGAAACTCTTAGCCTGATCTCGTTGGGCGAAATCAGGCTCCCCGATTAGTCCGTCCAGAAGATCCAGGTGACGGTGCCGTTGCCGTGGCTATCCACATCAACTACGCGCGAACGGCTGCTCTTTCCCCTTTGCACGCTCTGACCAACGGTCGTCGTTGTGTCGAGATGCCCGCCGTGATCATTTGGCGAGTAAATGTCCACTAGCTGGTCGTAGTCGTGTGTATTGGGGTGCTCGTTCGACGGATCGGTCTCGCTAAAGCCTCCCGGGCCTCCGTCCGGATCGTTCGTGTAGTCCATGCAGGTGCCGCGGTTTTCGTTGTCGAAAATCTCGTCCTGGTGGTCGAGCCCGAAGGTGTGGCCGATCTCCTGGCACATCACGAGCCTTCTCCACGCGGGTGTGTTGTAGGTGGCGGTGTTGAAGTAAGAGTCGTTCAGCTTCACGTACCCCTTGTAGATATGCCCACCCGTCAGGTAGATGCCGGCGACGCCGAGCCACCCGTTGAAACCGTATTTCGAGTTGCAGACCTCCACTCGGCCGCTCGGCGGAGTGCACTGTTTCACGTTCTTGACGGTCCCCGCGACGGTCGTGGTGTCGAGCACGGTGGAGGTGCTCCAGTCGGTGGATGCCTCGCCTAGATAGCCACCGTCTAGAGAGTCGGCGTCCCACTCGAAGGTGACGTTGTTGCCGAGTTTCAGCGTGAACTCGGTGGTCGTGCGGGCCCAGTGATAGGTGCTCCAAGAGTGTTCTGCGCCAGCTGGGGCCGTCGACAGGGCGAGCAATGCAACGAGCGATACGAAAACCAATGATTTTCTGGCAAGCTTCACGGATAACTCCTTTAGATGGGTCGGCTCATTGTTGCCGATTTGGGGGCCGGGCGCAATAGTGAAACCAAGTAACTTAGTAGCCAAAAGTAACTAGTGCAATCAGTTTCTTGTCGTCGGGGACCAGGCCCGCTGCGGGCAATCTGCGCAGCAATTCGGCCCAGTTAGGATCGGCTTCGAAGACTTCCTTGAAAAGAGGCATGGCCTCGTCGACGCGATCCTTGAAGGCCAGAGCCACGGCGTGCCAGAACTTGAGCTCCGGGTTGGCGGTCATGGCCTGCTGGGCGGCTTCGAACTCGACAAGCGCCGATTCCATATCGCCCTTCTCGAGGGCTTGATCTGCGGCCCCCGCTCGCAGGTAGGCGCGCTTCATCTCGAGAAGACGCCGCAATTCTTGGAGGGGCTCGGGATGATCCTCAACCCGCAGATCGAACACCCTGTCGACCCACGGACGGCCGGTCGACTCGCCTGCGACGACAATCATCGCCGCCGACTGATGGCCCCGGATGTCGCCCCCTTGGGTTTCGGCCGCAAAAAGCGCGGCCAGCATTTTGTCGGCGAGATCCCCCTCTGCAGACGCGTAACTGTCAGACATGGCGGCCCACACCGTTTCCTTCAACATCATGTTTGCTTGGACCGAGTAACTTATCCCCGTGGTATGTCCCGCCATTTGAATGCATTTGTCGCCAGTGTGCGCGGCTATCTGACCCTTTGAGTCGACCATGGCGACTTGGCGGACCGCTTGGCCCTCGTCCCCAGCGATCAGGGAAGCGAGCGCGGTCTGCGCAGTTTTGCCCCCGCGCATTAGGTCGAGCCCAAGCGGTCCATAGGCGGGATCGACAAGCGATTGCGTCGCGACTGCACCGACACCGGCCTCGGCCCACGGGCAAAGGGACCCCACCGAGAAATAATGCGACTGGACCGCAACGCCCATCTGGCCGGTTTCGACATCCCGAGCAACGATCGAATAGGTCATCGGCTGCCCAGTCTAGACAAGCGCTGCCAACCGAGGAAGCACGACTCCAAGCGGCTCTCGGTAAACCGCGTCGGCGTAAGCATCGAATGGCGTGGGCTGAGCATTGATAATCACAAGACGCGCTCCGCGCTCAAGCGCAACTTGGGGAAGATAGGCCACGGGCGTGACCGACAGGGAAGTTCCAGCAGAGATGAATAGGTCGCAGGACTCCGCCGCTTCGAACGAGCGATCAAGATCCTCGGGCACGAGGCCCTGACCAAACGAGATTGTGGCCGATTTCAGAATGCCTCCGCACGACCGGCACGCCGGGTCGCTCTCGCCTGCGCGAACGCGGTCGAGCGCGAGCTGCATCGGAGCCCGATCGCGACATGACATGCAGATCACGTCGTGGAGGGTTCCGTGGATCTCGACGATGCGATCCGGCGACGATCCGGCTTTCTGATGAAGCCCATCGATGTTCTGGGTGATCAGGGTGTCAAGCCTGCCTTGGCTCTCGAGTTCGGCAAGCGCCCGATGCCCATCGTTGGGCTCGGCGGCAAATGCCGGGTGGACCAGCCGGGCTTGCCACGAACGCTTTCGCACCTCGGGATCGGTCATGTAGTGATGGATGTCGGACAGTTCCTGGGCCTCGGGGCTGAGCGTCCAGATTCCCTTCGGCCCCCGAAAGTCGGGGATACCGGATTCGGTGGAAATGCCGGCGCCAGTTAGCGCAACGACGCGCCGCGCGCCCGCAATCCAAGATGCCACTGCCCCGAGCTCGATACTCACGCCGATAGTCTAGGGGGGCTCGGGGGGGGTAGCAGCCCCCTCTAGAAGCACAGCATTGAGTTCCGCTGCAACCAGAGTGACATGTGCTAGCAAGTAAGACGCGATCAGAAGACCGGCCGCCGTGGAAAAGGCCCCGAAGGTTGCTTGGAATGCACTGGCGCGCTGGAGGTACCAGGCACCGAATACTTTGATCACTTCGAATAGCAGGGCTGCGAATGCCGCGCCGGGCGCGACTTCGCGCCAGGCCCGGCGACCTTCAGGCAGGAACTTGAAGGCGGTGGCGAATACAACAAATCCGGCTGCTCCGCCCGCGATATGGGCGACCAGAAACAGGATGACCTCGGCAGCCAAAGAGTCTGACCCAACAAGTGAATCGGCAAAGCTCGCCACGGAGCCGAAGATTAATGACCCGATGGCGGTGAGTCCGAGTGCAGCGAGCCATTTTAGCGATGCCAGGCGCCCGTGCAGGAAGCCGCTGCGTTTTTCGTGATGATGGATCTTGGTCAGAGCACGCTTGAGGGCGACGACCCCGCCGGATCCCGAGTAAAGGCCGAGGATGACTCCCACCAGGGCCAAATTGCCGCGTTGCTGCTGCATCGTGTTCAACGCATATTCACTCAAGAGCGAGTCGAGCAGGGGAAAGGCGCTCAGACCCGATGAGACAAGGTCCTGACGAACTTGCTTGCTGAGAAAAGTTACGTAACCGAGGGCCGATGCGACAAAGATCAACAGGGGAAAGACTGAGAAGAAAACGTAGTAGGTGAGGGCCGCAGCGTGGACGGCCACATCGTCGCGCCTGTATCTCTGGAGCGTGCGTATCAGGACGTCGATGGGACGGTATCGGGCACCGGCCAGGGCCAAGCGAGCCTTAGCATTGGACACAATCTGACCGGTGGAAGCCATAAAAGAAAACGTTACCCGAAATCCGGCGATCACTTACGGACCGGGGCGGCGCTCCGGTACAATGCGTGGACTTGAACTTGGAACCTACGCGTGAGAACCTGATCGACCTTCTCGAGCTGCAGCGCCTCGACTCTGCCGCCGATCGATTGTCGCATCGCCGTTCGAATCTGCCGGAGCAGGCTGAGCTGGAACAGATCGAATCCGCAATCCTCGCCGTCGAAGCGGATTTCAGCGAGGCTCACTCCTTTGCGTCCGAGGTCGCTGGCCGTCAGGCGAAGTTGGACACCGAGATCGAAACGGTCGCTCTCAAGATCAAGTATGAGGAGGAGAAGCTATACGCGGGCAAGGTGACGACCCCGAAAGAACTGTCCTCGCTTCAGGCAGAAATCGAATCCCTGAAAAAGCGTAAGGGCACGATGGAAGACGCAGACCTGGAAGTGATGCAGTTAAGGGAGGCCGCCGACCGTGCGGCCGAGGTGATTGAGGCAGGGCTCGCCGAGCTCCGGGGAAACGCCGCCGAGGTAAAAGAGCGCCGTGATGCCGCCGCGGTCGATCTCGACGGGCAACTTATAACCGTCGTCTCCGAACGCGACTCATGGCTGCCCAAACTGCCCAGCGAATTGCTTACCTACTATCAGGATCTGCGTGAGTCGAAGTCGGGAGTGGGCGTCGCAGCATTCGACGGTGGAATGTGCCAGGGCTGTCACATGCAACTGCCCGCGCAAGACGTTGCGCGCATCCGCCGGACCGAAGGTCTCGTCCGTTGTCCGGAATGTGGCCGCATCCTAGTCATTAAATAGTGGTTCGCTAATGCATCGCCTTTTTACGGATGGAGGTGCGCGCGGTAACCCAGGGCCGGCCGGAATTGGCGTCGTGCTTGAAACTTCGGAAGGTGAACTGGTCACCGAGTTTGGCCGCGGAATCGGCTGGGCGACCAACAACGTGGCCGAGTACCAGGGGCTCATCGAAGGGCTGCGGCTAGCTCTTTGCAAGTACGCCCTGGATCTCGAGGTGTTGATGGATTCGCTGCTTGTCGTCCGACAGATGCAGGGTAAATTCAAGGTGAAGCATCCGGGCCTGAGGCCGCTGCACGCCACCGCATCCGGCCTGGCTGGCGAGTTCAAGCGAATTCGATTCGAGGCCGTGCGTCGTGAACGCAATACCCGGGCAGACGACCTTTGCAACACTGGGATCGACGCATGGCTAATGGAACATCCCGACTTTGAGCCTCCGGCAGCTGAGCAAGCCAAACTCCTTTAGTGGTTCACTGATGCTTTTCTGGCACCTCGGCATGACCGCGGCCATCGTCTTCTTGACTTTAGGGAAGCGAAGGATCGACTACCGCGTAGTGTTGCTTGGTTCGATACTGCCGGATTTGATCGACAAGCCGATAGGTCGCATCTTTTTCTCAGGCACGTTTCAGACTTCGCGTCTGTTCGCGCACACTCTGCTGTTCGTCGTCATGCTCGTACTTGGAATGCAGTTGTTCTTGCGGGGAGAACGCGCACGACGATGGTACGTACTCGCCGTGGCCGTACTCCTTCATCTGGTCTTGGACGGCCTCTGGTCGGATCCGATTACTTTGTTCTGGCCAGCGTTCGGAACAAAGTTCCCACCGCATGTCGTCGACTCCTACTGGCTCGACGTGCTTTTGCGGCCGTTGCGCCATCCCGTCGAAGGCCTCAAGGAACTCGTAGGCTTGGGGATCCTTTTCTACATGGCCCACGCGTACAAACTCTTCGACAAAACTGTTCGCCGTGATTTCGTTAGAACCGGCAAACTAGTCTGATGCGCTGAGGGATTTGGCCAGGATCTCTAAGCCGTGAACCATCCGAGGGCCGGGTCGCAGAAAAGTGTCGTCATTCAAGACGATGATCCGGCCGTTTTTCACGGCGGAAATCGAACCAAAGGCCGGACGGCCACTAATTTCTTCCTTCGAAAGGGCCGATGACCCAAACGCCAAATAAAAGGCAGGGTCGGCGCGCCCTACGTCGGCGATTGACCAAGCCTCGGTCTCGGTCGCTGTTCGGGCGATCAGCTGACCTCCGGCGAGCCGCACCATGTCGGCGATGAAGCCGGAGCTCCCGGCCCCCGTGAGCGGGGGATAGAAAGTTTCGACGAAGACGGTCGGTCTTTCCTTCGGGATAGACAGCTTTCCCGCGGCGGATCTGGCGCGAGTGGCCAATGATGTGGCCCGACGCGGCTTGCCGGTGAGCTGGCCCAGCTTCCCGATGTCGATGAGGGCATCGTCGAACGAAGTTGCGTTCAAAGTGACGACCACCATCCCGGTGTTTCGAAGTTGAGTCTTCCACGGCGCTTGTGGCATGCCCGATGTGATCACGAGATCCGGCGCAAGCTCGCCCACCCTGATGGCGTCGGGCGTGATTCCGTCGCCCAAGACTACGAGGGGCAAAGCAGTTGCCTCGGGTGGATAGGTCTCGCCGGCATCCACGCCGACGATGCGACTGCCGATTCCCATGGCGAACATGGCTTCGGTGAACTGAGGAGCGAACGAGATGATCGTTTGGGGTTCCGCGGTAAGTGTGCTGACGACGGCTTCATCGTCGGTGAGAGTGAGGGGGAAGTCGGCCTTCGTGTTCTCACTGGGAGGTGTGGGCGACCGGCGCTCGGTCAGAAGAACCGTAGCCGAGATAAAGATCACAAGGGCAGCAGCGATGATGATAAATGCCCGCTTCAACATTCGATGAGACTACCTGTAGACGTGCAGAGAATAAGTTCTAGGGCACCTTCGCCGAATATGATTACTTTCCTCTAGTCGGAAGGAGTTCGAAGATGAGCGAACAGGAGCCGGGCAAGGGCTACGGCAGCAAATGGAAGAAATACATTGTTTGGTACATCATCGGCGCCGTTGTCGTTTACGGACTGGTCTATCTGTTGTTCTTCAGCGACAAGTACTGATAGACGCTCTAAAAGTCCCCTACAATGGAACTGCAGTCGGCCGGGCGGCCGCGGCCCTTCGCAAGAGGGGCTGAGGAAGGTCCGG
>CAZCSK010000001.1:205346-228456 GCA_964501265.1 uncultured Actinomycetes bacterium | reverse complement strand
CCGAACTCTGCTTTGCCGCCAATGTTGACGAGGAAGAGGCCGGCAAGATGCTGGACAAAGTTCTTTCCTAATATTTTCCAAAACTAAAATCGGCCCCGCGAGGAGGCCGATTTTTTTTCGCTTGAACCTGCGTAAGCGAACCGTGACCAATTAGTCACCGGGTTTCGGATACCTCGATCCCGTGGTTTGCCAAGAAGTCCCAAATTCGTTCGAAGAAGGGGCCCTGCTCATCACCGTGAGGCATATGCCCCCCTGAGTGGATGAATAGCTCCGACCCGGCTACCGCATTGTGGATCTCTTCGGAATCTTTAGGTCTTGCTACGGGATCCGTTTCACCAGTGATAACCAGGGTAGGGCAAGTGATCAGGTGGCCGATGTCTGCGACACGATAGCTCTTGGCAAAGTCGCGCAGGTACGAACGAGATGCGTCGAATTCTTTGATAAGACTCTCGGAGGGCTGGCTGTTCCAGGCGCGGGTACGGGCCGCGACGATTTCTGGGTGCTTGCCTGGATCCACGTAAAGGGCATTCTGGACTTGAAGGATTGTGTTGCGCAGCGTCATTGCCCACTCTTCGACAGGTTCATCCAAATCCCCTCCAACGAATCTGCGATAGATGTCGATTGCGGCCTCGTCTGTCACCCCGGCGCGTCTGGCCATCGATTCCGCGGTCGCCGCAAAATCGTCGCCTCCAGCCGGCGCATGCAGAACAATCAAATGGCTTACATGTTCTGGGTAGGCGGCCGCGTAACACAGGGCCCAAGCGCCGCCTCCCGAGGCGCCCAGCACGACCCACTTCTCGATCCCGAGAAGCTCCCGAAGGGCCTCTACATCGGCCGCGGTTTGGGAGAGTGTCATCGAGTCGTGGTCAACGGGATCGGACCTACCGGCTCCCCGCCAGTCGACATACACCATTTGAAACGCCGACTTGAATCTCGAGAATCCGGCTCTCTCGCGCTTGTAATGCATGTGCGATGACCCCGGCCCTCCGGGCAGTAGGACCATGACTGGCCGCTCCACCTCAACCGTGTCTTCCCAGACGACCCTTGCTCCGTCTACGTCAAAGAAGATGCGGGTTCCGTTAACCGATGCGAACACTAATCTTTAGCGCGGAACGCTTTGCGCCGGGCCCGAGTACCGGAAGCACCTACAAGAGGGAGTGTCGTCGTATGCAAGAGGGCGGTATTGGTTGGCCCCGTCATAGGCTCCCGGCGAGAAGCTCGTTCCGAAGGTGACTGTGGTTTGATGCGAGGTTGCGATCTCTGCAAGGGCCGCAGCAAACGAGCTGACGTTGAGCGTTTTCCCCGCCTTTGTTCCCGCCTCCTCGAGAAGCCAAAGCATGTCGCAGAACGTCAGTGCTACGAACGCGCCAACATCTCCCCCTCCCCGACCCACGTAAGTGGTGCCCGCTTTGGCGTGGGCGGCCATGCATCTTTTCTCAGCCGGAGTGAAGGGCGGCCCCTCGGAGTCGAGTACGTCAAGCCCCGGGGACCAACCGGCCCCGATCGTGCCGCGGAGCTGAGTGACGGGGGCGTTCTGGGCAAGGAAAGCGGGGCTGTCGGGGCTGGCAATCCCGTAGAGCGGGAAGTATCCCTGGGATTGGGCGCCGGCCATGAAGCCCAACGGCGGTCCACCCGCCGACGTGATAAACGCCACGCGATCGATCTGCTTTCCGGCGAACCGCTGGGCTGCGGTGGCGCCAGCCGGACTTGTGAGACCGGAGTTAGTTTCATCTACAGGCGTCACGCCGAGTGAGGCCAGAGTGGGCTTGAAGTATTTGTCGCTCACGCGAATACCGGTTGGGTTGTTTGGCCGGATGATCCCAAGCTTTGTGCCCGGCGCGAAAAATCCCGCCTTGTGCAGCGCTCGAGCGAGCGTCACCGCGGCACGCGACGACGTCATCATGCCAGAAACAAGATAAGGCTTGAACTCTGCGAACATCTCCTGGTCTTCCTGGGTCAGAGCGTCGGTCATGTAAAGAGTGCCGGCTTTGGCAAGGCAAGCGTGGAAGTCGGCAGTCGAGTTCCAAGGAGACAGCACGGCGAAAACCTTCTCGTCCTGACTGAACGCGGCACAAAATGATGGGAATGGATCTCCGGAAGCCGTCGAGTCGAGAGTTCGAAACACCGGTTCGATCTTTCTGCCCAGGATCCCGCCGCGAGCGTTCATATCGTCGACCACTGCGTTGACCTGCTGTTTGGTGTCGCCGGTCGCGCCTCCTTGAACTCCGTAGAAGCTAAGCATTTTTTGATTGTTCTCAACGATGATGAAACCCAGCTTGATTTTGTCAGCCGTGATCCCGCGGCCCAACCCGGCTTCTAGAGGGGCCGCGCCCGAGCCCGCCTTTATCGCGGCCTTTGTCGTAGCGGTCCTTTTGGATGTTCCGGTTGAGACAGGGGACTGACTGGCGTCCGGCAGGACCTCACCAGGGGCGCCTTCGACAGCCGGTTCTTCCGGGGCATTGGTCGTTGATATCTGCTCGGCCGTCTTCTTGCGCAGCTCCGAAGGCCGGGAGGACAACAGAGCAAGCGAAACAAGAGTAATGGTGACCGCGGCGGTAGCGAGGATAGGCAGTTCTCTTCCCCGCCAAAATCTCAGCTTGATATCACCAGTTTACACACGTGAGAGGATCGTTCCAATGAGACGCTCCAGGAGCCCCGGCCCAGACGATACTAAGACGCGAAACCCCAAACTGGTATTGGCGATTGCTTTTGGAGTCGTCTTCGCCGGAACTCTCATTGGCACCGCCGTGGCGGGGCTTCGCGGAGCGACCGATAGGGAGACCCTGGTCCGCGCCCGCGTCTGGTGCGATGCCCTCGTTTCCAGGGACGCCCTCCGCTATCAGGAGACCTTTCGGGCGGGATATTTTCCTGGCCGATTCGATAGAGTCGCGAACCTTTATAGGGAGCCAACCGAGGCCTCCATACTCGCTAAAATGCCTGCCACCACCGACTGCCGCGTGGAGGGCCTTGCTCGGGGCCCAAACGACCGGGGCGAGGTTTTTGTGACGGTGCTGCGCCGGGGAGCTGGAGGCGGCTCGGTCCAGGTCGACCTTCGTATGCGCAGGGATGCCGGGTTCTGGGTTGTGTACCAGCTGGTGCCGCCGCAGTGAGTGGTGAGGACATCGACACCGACGATCAAGTGCGCTTGCGCGAACGGGCCCGCCGACATCTAGGGATCCTCGGCGACGACTCATCTGACGAGCCACCCTTGTCGCAGGTGGTCAAGTCATCGGCCTTCGGGTGGTATCCGCTCGCGGCCCTTTCGCTTCTCGGTCTTATCGACTCGATAGATATCTACGCCTTCAGCGTCCTTAGCCCAGAGATCAAGCGGGCTTTCTCTCTTACCAACGCGGAGGTAGGTCTGATCGGGGCGATCCAGGGCTTAGCCGTTGTGTTCGGAGCCATTCCACTTGCCTCGCTTGCAACTAGGAAAAGCCGCGCAAAGATCATTCAGATCTCGGCTGTGACCTGGGGGATATTGCAAATCGTCGCCGGCCTAGTGCGAGGGAAGTTCGAGCTGGGTCTGGTCCGAATGTTCAGGGGGCTCTCCGATTCAAGTCGACAGTCGGTGTTCCTTCCCCTTCTGTCGGATAGCTATCCGCCGGTCGGAAGAAATCGAATTTTCGGTGCTTACTTCGCGCTCGCAACCCTCGGAGCCGTGATCGGGCCGGGACTGATTGGTTTCCTCGCGGGCGTCTTGGATCTGAGCTTTAGAATCGTGTTTCCTCTGACCGGACTTCTGACGTTGGTCGCGGTGCTGTTCGCTCTGAGGTTAAAGGACCCCGGGTACGGGCGATACGACACTGATCAGATACGAAGTGAGGTAAGGGGGGCCGGGGGGGTAGCAGCCCCCCCTTCGTCGGCGGAGCCGATCACGGAGGTTTCGCTACGATTTGGTGAGGTGCTCCAACGCCTGCTGGCGATCGGGACCCTGTATCGAATTCTTATCGGGCTGGCAGTCGTTGGGGTGGGGATCTACGGAAGCAGCGCCTTCATCATCCTTTTCGTTGAGCGCCAGTACGGAGTGGACCCGTTCGGGCGGGGTCTGATGCTATCGGTCTTCGGTGCTTCTTCGGCAATCGGATACGCGGTCGGAGGAAAGTTGGGGGAGCGCCTTTATCGGCGCAGTCCCGAAAGGGCTTTTCGGATGCTCGGGATTTTCATCGGGGCGTACGGCCTCATGGTGCCGATCTCGGTCTTCCAGCCGAACATCTATCTTTTTACTCTGGCCCACGCGGTCGCGACTGCGGCCGTCGCGGGCGTCGTGCCCGCCACTCTCAACTTGCTCAGTGCCATCGTTCCTCCGCGCATGCGCGGCCATAGCTTCGCGGTGCAGGGCATCTACGTAGGGTTCTTTGGCGGGCTGATGGGTGGCGTGCTGATCGGCGGCCTAGCCGACCGGATCGGTTATCGGCCTGCACTTTCTCTTGTTGTGGTCCCCTCGGTAATCGGGGCTTGGATCATGGCCGGTGCAGGATCGACTTTTTCGCGCGATTTGGATCTGCTAACCGATGAAATCATCGAAGACGAACGCGTTCAGGCACTCCGATCTTCGGGCACCCAACTGCCCCTTGCGGAAGTCCGCGGATGTGATTTTTTCTACGGCAATGTGCAGGTTCTCTTCAACATCGACTTCACCGTGGACGAGGGAAGCATCATCGCGCTTCTCGGTACTAACGGGGCGGGCAAGTCGACGCTGCTCCGTGTTATCTCCGGCCTGGGAATCCCCGCGCGCGGTACGGTCCGTTTCCTAGGCCAGAACATCACTTATATGGGAGCGGAGAGGCGCGTGGGGCTTGGCATAGTTCACATTCCAAGCGGGCGGCCGGTCTTTCCGTCCTTGTCGGTGGTTGAAAACCTTCGGACCGCAGGCTATTCGCATGGAAAGGATCTGCAATCGATAGAGCGGGGTATCGATGCCGCCTTCGAGCTCTTTCCCGATCTGGCGGGGCGGCGTAATCAAGGGGCGGGCACACTGTCCGGAGGCGAGCAACAGATGGTCGCCCTCGCCAGAGCGCTGATCCTCAAGCCAAAGTTACTTTGCATCGACGAGCTGTCTCTTGGTCTTGCCCCGATGGTGGTCTCGGAACTTCTCGTGGCGGTAAAAAAGATAAACGAAGGCGGAACCACAGTCGTTTTGGTTGAGCAGTCCGTCAATCTCGCACTGTCTATCGCGCACCACGCCTATTTCATGGAGAAGGGCGAGATAAAGTTTTCCGGCGCCGGGCAGGACCTTCTGGGAAGAGAAGACCTTCTGCGCTCCGTCTTTCTGAAGGGGGCCGCTCGCTCCATGTCGGATTTGCAAAGGCCTTGATCGTTGACTGAGGTTCCCCTTGGGATCATCGTTCTCGGAGTCATCTCCGGTATGACTTACGGCCTTCTCGCCGTCGGGTTGATCCTCATATATCGTTCGAGCGGCGTGATCAACTTTGCCCACGGGAACATCGGGGGCATCGCCGCGGCGGTCATGGGCCGGCTGACTCTGAGCTTGGGACTTCCATGGATCGCTGTGTTTCCTGTTGCCCTCGCCTCAGGAGCGGTGGCCGCCGCGGTACTCGAGATGGGGGTAATGCGACGCCTGCGCAAAGGCCCCAAGGTCATGGCGATCGTGGCCACCATCGGCGCCGCGCAACTTTTCCTCGGCCTTGCCGGGTCGATCACCCATATACGCAACACCGCCCTGTTTCCTCCGCCCTTCAGTCTCGAGTTCAAAGTCGGTTCTCTGTTAATTACTCCTTATTACGTATTGATCCTGATCTTGTCGCCGGTAATCATCACGGCACTGGTTCTGTTTCTTTCGCCGCCGGAATGGCTCCCTCGGTGGGCACGTTCACGATACGGCCCGGCGCTTCGCGCTGCGGCCGACAATCCGGATGCGGCCCGCACGGTGGGCATATCCACGAATGCGATGACGACCCTTGCTTGGGCCATCTCCGGTGGACTCGTCGCTTTTTCTGCAATCCTGATCGCCCCGGCACGCGGTTTTCAGTCCACCGACGCGTTCGGCCCCGAACTGTTGATGCGAGCGTTGGCGCCGGCGGTCATCGCTGGGATGGGAAGGCTTCCCCTTGCTCTCATAGCGGGCGTGGGAGTCGGTGTTTTCGAACAAGTGATGCTTTGGGAGTTCAACTCTTCCGGCTTGGTGGACGGGGGCCTGTTCGCGATAGTCCTTATCGGATTGATCTTTAGAAAGAGGAGTGGGGAGGCCCCATCTGACCCCAGCTGGCTTTCTCTGCCGGTAGATCGGCCACTTCCTGAGAGCTTGACTCGGGTATGGAGCATTAGGAATTTGGGTCGATTGACCGCGCTTGGGGCTTTGACGATTGCAGTCTTGCTTCCTATTTTCTTGTCGAACGAGCGGGCTTCAATCTTCGTGACGATATTCACACTGGCGACGATAGGGCTTTCGGTTACCGTGGTTACCGGGTTAAGCGGCCAGATTTCTCTCGGTCAGTTTGCTCTTGCTGGCATTGGGGCGCTCTGCGGCTACTTCGTGTTTCAGCGAATGGATCTTCCTTGGGGGTTTTCGCTGCTCGTGGGCGCGGCGGCCGGAGCGCTTGCATCGCTTGTCATCGGGCTTCCGGCACTGCGCCTCCGCGGGCTCCTATTGGCCGTTACATCGCTGGCCTTCGCCGTGATGGCCCCGCCGGCGATCTTTGGAGGTCGATGGGCATTCGGAACCGGAGTAGATCCGGGCCGTCCGATCCTCGGTGCCCGTGAGGTAATAACTGTCCGCGCGTATTACTACGTTGCTCTGGCTGCGCTCGTCGTCGGCGCCTTGTTGGTTCACAACGTAAAGCGGGGAGGGCTAGGTCGACTTCTGGGTGCGATTCGCGATAACGAAGATGTTGCAAGATCCCTCGGGGTAAATGCCACTTCGCGCAAGCTCCAGAGTTTCATGGTTTCCGGCTTGATCGCGGGCCTCGGCGGAGTGGTGTTTTCTCAGTCCATCTCGCGACTTACGATTGATACCTTCGACCCGACACTCAGCCTTACGCTGCTGGTGATGGTCGTGCTAGGAGGGGTTTCGAGAGTCTCTGGGGCCGTGTTGGGGGCCATCTATCTCGTCGGCCTTCCCCTCTTGATTCCCATCGACACGATCCAGCTCATGGTGACCGGCGTGGGTGTACTGATTTTTGTTCTATACGTGCCCGGTGGGCTTGCTCAGCTCCTCGAGGGCGCTCGCCTTGGCGTGATCCGCAGACTCGCTCGCCGCGCTGGAATCGAAGACATTTCGATCGACGCGCCTGCCGAGGAAGGCCTAATCTCAGGACAAGCGTGGGCCGATGCCCCGCGTTCATCCCCGGCTCCTGTCGACGACCGGCCAATTCTCGTAGCCGAAGCGATCTCGGTTTCTTATGGTTCCGTTCAGGCCCTGGACAAGATGTCAGTGACAGTTCGTAACGGAGAGACACTTGGGATAATCGGGCCCAACGGGTCAGGGAAGTCGACACTTTTTAAGGTCTTGTCGGGGTTTCTCATTCCCGAGTCCGGGAGCGTCGTTCTGGAAGGTCGCGGTATCTCGCGATTTAGTCCTGAAGAACGCGCGAAGTTGGGATTGGTCCGATCGTTTCAAGACTCGATGCTCTTTCCAACTCTCACTGTTCTCGATTCCGTCCGGCTGGCCCTGGAGGGGCGGGCCCAAACGAGGTTGGTCTCATCGATTCTCGGCTTGCCCGATGCTGCCGATTCGGAGCGCTCGAAGGATGTGCTTTCCCGAGAACTAGTCGATCTGCTTGGACTGTCTGCATTTCGACACAAACTCGTGGGCGAGCTGTCGACCGGGACGCGGCGCATCACCGAACTGTGCTGCTTGCTTGCCCTGCAGCCGCGCATTCTTCTCCTCGACGAACCGTCATCAGGCATCGCCCAACGCGAAACCGAAGCTCTCGGCGAACTTCTCCTCGCGATCAAACATCGCTTGAGAATGACCCTTGTAGTCATCGAGCACGACATGCCCTTGATCATGGGCATCTCGGACAGGATCGTCGCGATGTCCTCAGGCAGAAAAATCGCGGACGGAATACCCTCCGATGTGCAGGCCGATCAAAAGGTCATCGAAAACTACCTGGGGACCATCGAGACGACCGTCGCAAGGTCCGGGCCAGCTTCATAAAATATTTGGGTGCAATATAAGGTTTGGTCGTGAACTCAAAGCGATACGTTACGGCCATACTCCTCGCCGCCGGAGAGGGACGGCGCGCGACGAATGGAGTTCATGCAGAAAGGCCGAAGCCCAAGCAGTTTCTAGAACTGGCAGGCGAGCCGATGCTCTTGCATCCGCTTCGATGCTTGGATTCCCACCCTTGGATCGATTCGATAGTGGTGGTCCTTCCGGCCGAGCGAGATCGTTCCATCGACCAGGCGATCGCATTGCCCAAGGTTTGTTCGGTCATAGATGGCGGTGAAACGAGACAAGCTTCTTTGGGAGCGGGGCTGATTTGTATTCCCGACGAGACCGCCATCGTCGTCGTCCATGATGCCGCACGGCCTTTGCTTCAGCCCCTGCAATTGGATTCCGCAATCGAGGCCCTCGACGGCTCGTGCGAAGGAGCGATGTGCGCAATACGAGTCGATGATGCACTCAAAGAAGTGTCCCAAGAGAGCGTGCTTCTGCGCAGTTTGCCCAGGACCGGTGTGTGGCGCGCGCAAACCCCGCAGGCCTTCGAGCGGGGGCCACTCGAAGAGGCGCTCGTGGCCGCCGATGCATCTGGAGTGCTTGCCGAAGACTGCTCGGAACTGCTTCTTCGTTCGGGCTTTAAGGTGCGCGTTGTCGAGGGGGACGCATCGAACCTGAAGGTCACCTTCGCAAACGACCTGGTTCTGGCTGAGTCGCTTTTGAGCGCGCGGGCCGAGCGCCTCAGCCCGTGAGGACGGGAATTGGCTTCGATGCCCACGCCTTCGATAGCGCTCGCCCGCTCGTTCTCGGTGGTGTCATCATCCCCGGCGCGCAGGGTCTGGCAGGATGGTCCGATGCTGACGTGTTGTCGCACGCCGTGGCCGATGCGCTTTTAGGAGCAGCCGCGCTCGGCGACCTAGGGGTTCATTTCTCGGAAAGCGAAGTCCCCGAGGGCATGAGCAGCACGGAGATCTTGACCAGGACGAACGAACTTCTCGCCGACGCCGGTTACTCCATTGTCAACATCGATGCGACTGTGATCGCGCAGAATATTGTGATTGCTCCGTACTCCGCCGCGATCCGAGCGAAAATGTCAACGGCCCTAGGAATCGATGAGGGCGCAGTGAGCGTCAAAGCCACAACCAGCGACAAACTCGGGTTCACCGGCCGCGACGAAGGCATAGCCGCTCTGGCCGTAGCGGGGATCGAACTTGCCTAACTCCATGACCCAGGTCGCTAGGTGCGGGTAATCGGTTTATAGTGTATTTAAGCACTATGTACTATAATCACTTAATGGAATCCGAGTCAGAACTCCAGGCAGTACTCGCAGCCGCGGCCCGCCTGCAAACAATCCTCAAAGGCGCCGTCTTAGTTGGGGGCACCGCGGCGGCGCAGCATGCTGGGCACAGGATCTCTATTGATGCCGACCATGTGATCACCGACTTACGATCACGGTTCGACCAAGTCCTCGAGGCCCTTGAAACCACCGACGGCTGGGTTACCGCCCGCACGAACAGGCCGCTCATGATCTTAGGATCACTCGACGGAGTAGAGACCGGAATCCGACAGTTGATGCGCCGCCGCCCGCTGGAGATCGAAGAGGTAAAGGTCGGCAAGCGGGTTCTGCAGATCCCGACCCTCGAGGAGATGATCCGCATCAAGGCATGGCTCGTTCTGCGGCGAAACGCCACGCGCGACTATCTCGATCTGGTCGCCCTTTGCGATCGGTTAGGTTCGAACGCCCCGCAGATTCTCCTTAGCATCGACAAGTACTACGAGGATCAGATCGGGTCAGACGGCCTGCGAGTTGCGACCCAGCTTGCAAAACAACTGGCCGACCCCGCGCCCTACGACTTTGAAGAAGTAGACCTACCCAGATACCGCAAGCTCGTGCCCCGCTGGCGGGACTGGACGGCGGTGGTCGCGACCTGCCGGGGCTTGGTGGCGTCGGTACTTGAACTCGTTGCACGAGGGGAGGTTTGATGCTTCGTCGCAACCTTGATTACGATCAGAATGTCCCGATCACCGAACTGGGGGCCGCTGCGCTCGATGACTTGCTCGAGCGGGGCGATCTAGAGTCATGGGTCCCCCTCGCCCAAGCAGTGCAATCAGAACCACACGGCGGCCTGGCCGACACGATCTTGCGACTCTGTGAATCGCATGAGATGTATGGGACTTCCAACATGTGGATTACCTGGATCGAACGGCTACGCCGCCAGTCGGGTGGTCTGGCATCGATCCGCCGCCAGCGCGGCCTCACGCAGCAGCAACTCTCAGAGCGTTTGGGGATTTCGCAATCCGACGTTTCGAAACTCGAGCGTCGCGCTAATCAACGAGTGTCGACTCTTCGAGCCTACGTGGAGGCAACAGGGGGGAGGCTGCGACTCAAAGCCGTCTACTCGGATGTCGAGATCGACGTTGAAATGGGAGAGTCTTTTTCGCCCGCCCGCCTCAGACGTGGGTGACGGACTCTAGTTTAGCGCGCCAGCCATACGCGAAAAGAACGGATATGAGGATGAGCGCTGCAGTGACTGTGAGTGCAGTCTGGGGGCTTGTCAGGTCTGAGAGGATGCCCGCTAAGAGCGCCCCAACCGGGTAAAGGCCGCCGAAGGCCATCATAAAAAGACTCATGACGCGTCCCCTGGTTTCGGGCGAGGCCGCCAGTTGAAGGCCCGACGATGTCGACGCCAAAATTAGCGCGTGCGCAACGCCATATAGCCCCGCCAGGATCAAGCACGGCAGGAACCGAGCGATGTGAGCGAACCCAACCAGCGTGGCGACCTGCGCGATTCCGCTGAAGATGATTACGCGCGTATAGCCCCACCGAAGGACGCGGGGAGCATTCAGGCTGCCAACCGCCGTGCCGAGGCCGAATGCTGCAAACAACTGGCCGTAGGCACCGGCTCCGCGCCCCAGAACTTGTTTGGCAAAGACCGGGAGTAAGGCGACGATGGGGGCTCCGAGCAAGCTGAGCACTACCGCAACTCCAAGCAGAGTCTTGATCGCGGGCGACTCGCCAACTTGCCTGAATCCCTCTATGAATGATTCGCGTCCGAACTTGCGAACCGGTCTATCGGTGGGATCGAGACGAATCCGAAGGAGCGCGAAGATGACCGCGAGGAAACTTGCGGCGTTCAATGCGAATGCCGCGGGCGCGCCTGACAGAGTCAACAAGAACCCACCCGCGACGCCGCTGGTGGCCAATATGGGGCCGGCCAGTGCAGGTCCCAAAACTCTGGACAGCGAGAACTGCGACGCGTTTACTGAAATCGCCGACGTCACATGCGTGCGCGGCACAAGGTCTCCGAGGAACGACTGAAAACTTGGCGCATTGATAGCCAGCGCGACGCCTCCGAAGATTACGATGGGCATGATCGCGGCGAGAGACGGGGCCGCATGGGCCACGAGGGCGAGCGCGGCGGCGGAGATCAGCAGCAGAGTTTGAGTCGTGAGAAGAATTTTTCTCCTATCAAACCTGTCGGCGACCACTCCGCCTACCAAACCCAATACGAGCATTGGAGCAAATTGCGCGAAGGTAATCATCGAAACCCAAAAGGCCGAATTTGTTAGTTCGAGAACGAGCCACGACAGAGCGACGCTTTGAAGCCACGTGCCCATGTTCGAGACGAACGCCCCGAAGACGAACAGCCGAAAGTTGCGGATCCGCAGCGTGCTCCGAATTCCGGGCGGCTTGGGAAGAGTGTGAGGCACGCGCCTCAGGATAGTAGGGTAATCGGCATGCCGCTGGTGGTCACAAATACGCTTACTCGCACCAAAGAGGTCTTTGTCCCGCGCGATGTTGGGAAGGTTGCGATGTATGTGTGTGGGCCGACCGTCTACAACCACATCCACATCGGCAACGCCCGCTCGGCGATTGTATTCGACATGATTCGCCGGTATCTAGTGTGGCGTGGATACGAAGTGACCTTCGTTCAGAATTATACCGACGTCGATGACAAGATCATCGTGCGAGCCGCTCAAGAAAAACGCACGGCCGATGCAGTTGCCGCGGATTACTCCCGCGCTTTCGAGCAGGTGATGGCGGCGCTTGGTGTTGCCCCTCCCGACATCCTGGTTAGGGCCACGGATCACATTCCGGAGATGATCAAGATGATTGAGACCCTCATCGAGAAAGGCTTCGCTTACGAGTCGGGAGGAAACGTTTGGTTCGATGTCGAGAAATTCGAAGGGTACGGCCGGCTTTCCGGCCGCAGCCTCGATGACTTGTCCCAGGAACGGATCGAGCCGGACCCCAGCAAGCGCAACTCACCGGATTTTGGTCTGTGGAAGGCGGCCAAGCCTGGCGAGCCAAAGTGGGTGAGTCCCTGGTCAGAAGGTCGACCCGGCTGGCACATTGAGTGCTCCGCGATGTCGACGAAATACTTAGGCATGGGCTTCGACATTCACGGAGCAGGAACTGACCTCATCTTTCCTCACCACGAAAATGAGATGGCCCAGTCTGAATCCGCCTTCGGGACGTCGCCTTTTGCAAAGTACTGGCTGCACAATGGAATGGTCAACCTCGACGCCATCAAGATGTCGAAGTCGTTGGGCAACTTCGTTTTGGCGAAGGACCTTCTCGAAAAAGTGCGGCCACAGGTCATTCGGCTCATGTCAATCTCGGGGCACTACCGAACAGATCTCGACTTCGGTGATGATTCATTGGTCCAAGCGGGCCGGACAATAGAGCGACTTGAAACTTTTGCCCTTGAGACCAAAGACGTAGCGGGCCCTGTCTCGTCTGAGGGTCAGCAATACCTGGATAAGTTCACCGATGCCATGGACGACGACTTCAATACGCCAGCTGCCCTTGGAATCGTGCACGACTTGCTGAAACGCGCGAACGCAATGCGACGAGACCCTGAGGAGGCCGGGCTCGTAGCGGCCTTCAAACAGATGACCGAAGTGCTGGGTATCTCCGTCGAAGTCAACACGCAAAACGATGGCCTTACCGATGACCTGATGCGGCTTGTTGAATCGAGGGAGGCCGCCCGCAAAGAAGGGCGCTTCGACGAAGCCGACCGCATCCGCGAAGAGCTTGGCCTCCTTGGAGTGTCTTTGAAGGACGGGCCGGAGGGGACCACCTGGCGAATGAAAAATTGAGGGGCGCGTCCTCAGGGTCGGATGACGTCGTCTTCGGGCGGCATCCGGTGGTTGAAGCCCTAAAGTCCGGGGCCCCAATCAAGAAGATTCTCCTTGCCAAGGGCATGCAACCTGCGCCGATCACCCGAGAGATCGGCAGGCTCGCCGCATCGGCCTCGATTCCCATCGCTGTAGAAGACCGCCGCAGGCTGAGCGCGATCGCAGGCCGGGATGAGCACCAGGGAGTGGTCGCGATCGTCGCGCCGTTTGACTACGCGGACTTTGACGACCTAGCGGGGGTCGAATCTGCTCGTCTCGTGCTGCTCGACGGCGTTACAGATCCGCAAAACTTGGGCTCGATCCTAAGATCCGCGGAGGCGTTTGGTTGGAATGGGGTGATCGTCCCCAAGCGCCGCGCCGTGGGAGTGACCTCCACGGTCCGAAAGGTCGCAGCCGGAGCTGCCGAGCGCGTTCCGGTAGCCCAAGTGAATTCGGCCGCCGACACGGTACTGCGACTTGTCCAAAACGGCGTGTTCGTGGCGGGCCTCGATCCCGACGGTGATATCGATTACCGCGAGTTGGAAGTGAGCGACGGGGGCCTGTGTCTCGTCCTGGGGGCAGAGGGCAAGGGACTTTCGCGCTTGGTTCGTGAACGCTGCGACGTCACCGTGAGCATCCCGATGCACGGGAGCCAGGCAAGCATCAACGTCGCGGTCGCCGGAGCGATATTCATGTCGCGCTTTTCAGTCGAGCCTTGAGCAAAGCGCGCGGGCACCGTTGGGGAGCCGGGTTCGATGAGTCCGGTGAGTGTGTTGGGTCGGTGGTGGTCACTAGACTTTCAGTTATATGGAATCGAGCCAACCGACCCGCCGCCATCCCAAGGCGGTCGGAGATGCGTCAGCAGCGATGGTTCTGGCGCGCTTAGTTCAAGCCGGCAATCAGATACTAGAGGGTGACCGGTTCATCAGGGTCCAGTGCAAGACGGGCGCTCTCCGCAATGGGGTCATTTCATTTAACATCTGCAGCGTCGACTACCATCATCCCAATAGCCGAGGTAGCCGGCCATATCGCCGGGACTATTTCGGCGATGCTGAGCTCTTCGGCGTTTACTGCCAAGCAACTGATAGCGTCTATCTCGTTCCCGTTGAAGACGTTGGCAGACGTACAGCAAGTTTGCGCATTGAGCCGACTAGAAATGGACAAGCCAAGAAGATTCGATGGGCCAAGAATTACCTTCTAAGTTCTCCCTAAGCTCGGGTACTTGAGTCTGGGAGCCGGGTGTCGGACTCGAACCGACGGCCTATGGTTTACAAAACCATTGCTCTGCCAACTGAGCTAACCCGGCACGTTGAATACGTGATCTGCCAGCGTACCGTCCTTTCCTTCCCCCTAGCAGTGATGATCCGGATTCGATCTCTTGGGATGTCCGTTTTGCTCCCTTGGCCCCCGCAGCAATAGACTCCGGCACAGCACCCAATCCTAGGAGGAGTAATGGCAAAGGCAGAGATCGAGTTGTTGACTAAGCAGTTCGCCGCTGACTTCAACGACGGGAACCTCGACAAGGTCGTCGACACCTACACCGACGACGGACAGTTGTTGGCACCCAACGTCGAACTACTGAAAGGCAAAGAAGCCATCAAGGCAGTCCTTGGTGGAATGCGGGAAGCGGGCATCAAGAACCTGGTTCTCGAGACCTCCGAAGTGAGCGACCACGGCGAAATTGCTTACGAAATCGGCCGTTACAACCTTGACGCACCCACGCCCGACGGCCAGTTCATTACCGACAAGGGCAAGTACGTGGTCATCTGGAAGAAAGTCGGCGACAGCTTCAAGATGGCGGTCGATACCTTCAACAGCGATCTGCCGCTTCCCGGGTAGGGATAATTCACCTGGAGACCTAGCGCCGATCCTTTGACCGGCGCGCGTTCTCCATCCCGTCGGGGCTGGGCTGGTAGTCTCCTGAACCGTGGAGTCCATGAATCCGTGGGAGGCCGCCCTCGAGTACCTCGATGAGGCCGCTGAACTAATCGGCTTAGACAAAGGTATCCACGAGATTCTGAGACGGCCCAAGCGATCTCTTATGGTTTCGGTTCCCGTGCGGATGGACACCGGCGATATTCGGGTCTTTGACGGATTCCGCGTCCAACACGACGTCACGCGCGGCCCAGCCAAGGGCGGAGTGCGATTTCATCCCGACGTATCTCTTGACGAAGTCAAAGCCCTTGCGATGTGGATGACCTGGAAGTGCGCCGTCGTGAACATTCCTTACGGGGGGGCCAAAGGTGGGGTCGTTGTCGATCCCCGCCAACTTTCCGAACGAGAGCGGGAGCGACTAACCCGGCGGTACGCCTCTGAGCTCGTCCCCTTTATTGGTCCCGATCGTGACATACCTGCGCCCGATGTCGGCACCGACGAGCAGGTGATGGCTTGGATGATGGATACCTACTCGATGAACATCGGCCATTCCGTCCCCGGTGTGGTGACCGGCAAGCCTCTATCGATCGGGGGATCGTTCGGCCGCGGCGGATCCACGTCGCGCGGAGTCATGTATCAGGTTCTAGCCGCGATCAAGACTCATGGGATGGGGATGGAGGACGTTTCAGCGGCGGTTCAGGGCTATGGAAAAGTCGGGAGCGGCGTAGCGCGAATGCTGCACGACCAGGGGTGTCGAATCGTAGCGGTCTCTGACGTCGTGGGAGGCGTGATCAACGAGCGAGGACTTAATCCCGAAGCGATCGAACGGCATAAGAACGAGGCGGGAACCGTTGTCGGTTTCGCCGGAGGCGAGTCGATCTCTAATGCCGACCTGCTGGAGCTGGAGCTGGATGTCCTTGTGCCCGCCGCGCTCGAGGGAGTGATAAACGAGTCAAACGCCGATCGCGTGAGGGCCAAGATCATCGCCGAAGGCGCTAACGGCCCAACCACTCCCATGGCCGACCGGATTCTGTCTGAACGGGGAGTGTTCATCGTGCCCGACATCTTGGCGAACGCTGGCGGCGTTACCGTTTCCTATTTTGAGTGGGTGCAGGATCTGCAGGCCTATTTCTGGGCCGAGGACGAAGTGAATCACCGCCTTCGACAAATCATGGAGCGCGCTTTCCTTGATGTCTACGGGTTGAGCAAGGCCAAGGGCTACACGATGAGACAGGCAGCGACCGTGCTGGCCGTAACCAGGGTTTCGGAGGCGCACCGAGTGCGTGGCTTGTACCCCTAGTACTTGCAATCAAGGGCTTTCCTTCGTAAGGTAGGAGGCAAATTACATCTATGTAACTTAAGAGGAGAAACCATGGAGGAACAATCCTCGCCACCGTTTGGGGATCGCGAACGAAAGATACTGGAGTTCGAAAGATACTGGTGGAAATACGCGGGCGCCAAAGAGCGCGCGATACGGGAGCAGTTTGAAGTCTCCGCCACTCGCTATTACCAGTTGCTCAACGAGATCATCGACTTGCCCGATGCCCTCGAGTACGATCCGATCCTCGTGAAGCGGCTGCAGCGATTGCGCGCCTTCCGCCAAAGGCAGCGCACTGCTCGAAGACTCGGTATCCGCCTGACCGACAACGGATAGTCCCGTGGGCCGGCACTCTATCGAGGACGACCTCTCTTTCAAACGGTCACTTGTCATGTCGACCTTGAAATGGGTTGCGCTCGCAGTTATTCCCGTGCTCGCGGCGTGGGGCGTCTACAACTTGGTACAGGATGGCAAGAAATCGAAGACGGCGGCCCCCATCGCCTCACCCTCACCGAGCCGCCCTTCACCCATCGTTTCCCCTTCACCTACCGCCACCGTCTCGCCGGCCCCTTCACCGATCCCCACGGTGTCACCATCACCTTCACCGTCCAAGAAGGCCGGCGGGAAGGTCCAAGTGCTAAACGGAACCGCCGTCCAGGGGAGAGCGCCGAAAGTGAGAGATCGCCTGGAGGCCGCTGGGTATGACGTTGTGTCCACCGCGCCCGCGGCGCGTAGTTACGACAAGACAACTATCTTTTATCAGGCTGGGTTTCAGCAGATGGCCAAAGACATCGCTGCTCTCCTGGGAATTGGTGTTGTGCAGGCGGCACCTTCGAACCTGGATAAGTCGATCCCTGTGACGGTCGTTGTGGGGGCCGACTACAAGGATTAACCTGGTTTGATCCTGATTGTGCTTGTCTGCCTTACCGTGATTTTTGCGGTCGGTGTCGACGCTGGCAACGACACACCGTAAGTCGAGATCGAAGTGGAGGCCGAATCAACTACGACCCCGCGGCTGATGTCAAACTTGATTTTCGTCTCGACTGACGTAGTTCCGTCTAACTGCAGGGTCGCCTTCTCGACGGTTTCGGTCGTGCGCGCCTTGCCCCTTCTACTGATCGAGAGGATGGCAAGCCTTCGTTGATCTGTGAGTTCGAAACCTTGAAGTCTCCCGTGGCCGGTCAAGTCCAGGAAGATACTGGGCCCTTCGACTCTCAGAGGGGCGTTCCACGCAAGACCCGGCCGCAGCGGCTTGGTCGGCAGAGGGATTTTCAAGTCCTCCGCCACTCCAGCAATCGGCGGTAACCCCTGGAGTTCACCGCCAGATGCGCGTCGCAGGCCCGTGGGGGTCACCATGTAATCGATCACAATGGAAGCGGGATTACGACCTTCGATTCCGTCGATCTCGATACGCACCGGTGTCACCGTGTATCGCACTATGTTCTTTGACAACAGTCGTTCCTGAAGGTCGAGCACCATGTGAATGGTTCGCGAGGACGAGTCCACTGCCGACTCAGTTTGGGTGTTCGAGTGAATAGTCCAAACGTAACTGACATGATGTTTCGGCGCATATCGGTACTCCAAGTTCACGGGCCGGGAGCATGCCGTACCGGCGACCAGGACGACCCCCAATAGTGCCTCCAGGGCCGTGCGTCTAACCAAGCCGTTTTCTTAGGTCGGCGAGAATCTCAGTCAGCGTTTCGATCGCTTCCTCGATGTGACGTGCCAGTTCGGTTCCCTCTTGCTTTATCTCAGAAGCCTTGGAGCCGGCTGCGTCGAGAAGTCCTCGAGCTTGTTCGTTCGCTTCGGCAACGATGGCGCGCGCTTCGTCCCGCGCTTCGTCGAACAAAGATCCCTGGGCCACGGTCCGAAGTCTAAGGGATGCCGGGGGCCCCCGAAGAAAAAATGGGTGCTCGTATAATCATTAATTAAATGATGGACCCAGAGGAATCCGCTGCAACGGTTGCCCGCGACGGCATCCACAAGGGGGGACTGCTTGCGTGGTCGCTGCTAGGGATGTTGGCCCTCGCTGGGCTCCTCGGGTGGCTTTTGTATCTCGTTAGAGACATCTTTCCGCCAATCGCCCTCGCAACGGCTCTGATTTTCATCCTCAACCCGCTCGTTTCGCGGATGGAGCGAGTTGGTGTGCGCAGGGGGATTGGAACGGCGGGCATCTACCTGCTCTTCTTTGCCATCGTGATCGTTCTCGTGTCAATTGTCACTCCAGTGCTGGGCAGGCAGTTGAGTGATCTCAGCCAGCGGCTCCCAGAGATCCAAGCTGATCTTCGGGGCGCTGCCGAAAGCGTAGCGGAACGATTCGGTGTTTCCCTGGATGAACTCGGACTATCCACGCAGGCGATCCCCGAGACTGACGGCACCGCTGAGAAGACTCAACCAACCCTTCTCGAGAAATTCGGGGGGAGACTGTTCGCGGGAGTCGGAAGATTTGCCTCTTCTGCCCTCCATGTATTGCTGACTTTCGTCCTGGCGCCGATCTTCGCCCTCTACTTGCTCATCGATCTTCCCAAGATCCAAAGGTCGTTGATGCGCTTTATCCCGCCACGCTATCGCGACGAGTGGCTGATGCTTGGTCGACGGTGTGGCCGGGCTATGGGGGCCTTTTTCAGGGGCCAACTGGTCGTTGCTGCCATTGTCGGGATCATGTCGTCGATTGCTCTGCGGATCGTGGGGGTCCCCTTCTGGCTGGCCATCGGTCTCATTGCTGGGTTTTTCAATTTGATTCCGCTCATCGGCCCATTTGTGGGTGGTGGCGTGGCGGCGATAGTCGCAGGATTCACGCAGGGGCCGCGGCAAGCAGTCTATGCAGCACTCGCCATGTTGATCGTCCAGCAGATCGACAACCATTTCATCAGCCCCAAGGTGATGGGCCGGGCCGTCCGTCTGCATCCTGTTGCGGTGATGATCGCCCTGTTAGTTGGCGGAAGCCTGGCCGGCTTGTGGGGAATGCTTCTATCGGTGCCGGGACTGGCCATCGCAAGAATTATCGGAGTTCATTATTACGATACGAGAGTGCTCGGCGAAACTGACACCGACGACGAAGACGACATAGAACTGCCACCAAGTGGCGAAAAGAACGCAGAGGCATCCGAAGTCACGAACTTCGCAGAGGAGGGGGCCGTCTAACCATGTCCAAGGTAGACGAACTTCGGTGCCGCGAATGTGACCGTACTTATCCTTTTGCGCCGATCTACGCCTGCGACTTTTGTTTTGCCCCCCTGGAAGCGGTTTACGATTACGACGCGATTAGAAGTCGCATCAGCGCTGCTTCCATCGCTGCGGGCCCACCAACCATATGGCGGTACCACGAACTGCTACCGGTTGATCCAAGTGCCGAAAGAGTCGATATCGGCGCGGGCTTTACTCCGCTACTAAGGGCCCACCGTCTTGCGGACGAACTCGGGATCGAAGAGCTCTATCTGAAGAACGATTGCGCCAATCCGACTCATTCGTTCAAGGACCGGGTTGTAAGCGTCGCATTGACGGTGGCGAGGCAGATGGAGTTTTCAACCGTCGCCTGCGCGTCCACAGGCAATCTGGCCAACGCCGTCGCAGCCCACGCTGCAAGGGCGGGGCTTGACTCCTGCGTCTTTATTCCGTCGGACCTCGAGGCGGCAAAGATCCTCTCCACGGCTGTTTACGGCGGAACGGTTGTAGCCATCAAGGGCAACTACGACGACGTCAACCGGCTCTGCAGTGAGATCGCACAGAAAGGTGAATGGGGCTTCGTCAACGTCAACCTCCGACCCTTTTACTCCGAAGGCTCAAAGACGCTTGCATTCGAAATCGCGGAACAACTCGGCTGGCAAGCACCGGGCCATATCGTGATCCCCGTAGCTTCGGGGGCTCTGCTCACCAAAATACGAAGGGGATTGAACGAACTTGCGCTTGTGGGACTGTTGCCGCAGCCCGCGACTAGCTTGCATGCGGCCCAGGCGCAGGGTTGCAACCCGGTCGTCACGGCCCTGCGCAACGGCACCGACAACATTCGGCCAGTAAAGCCGAAAACCATCGCAAAGTCGCTCGCGATCGGCGATCCTGCCGATGGCTATTACGCAGTTAAGGCAGTGAATGAGACTTCCGGACGATTCGACGACGCGACCGACGACGAGATTAGGCAAGCGATCCGCCTGCTGGCCTCGACGGAGGGAATATTCGCCGAAACCGCCGGGGGAGTGACGATCGCAGTGCTGAAGAAACTTGCCCAGCAAGGAGCCTTCGCAGACCGCAGGCCTGTGGTTGCGCTGATCACGGGAATGGGGCTGAAGACCTCCGAGGCGCTGACCGGTGATCTCGGTCCGTCTTTTGAGATTCCCGCAAGTATCGATGCATTCGAAGAGGAGATGAAATTGCGATGAGCACCAAAGTCAAGATTCCGACGCAGCTGCGCCCACTCGCCGGGGATCAGGCAGAGATGCAAGTCGATGGAGCGGCAACCGTACGCGAACTCATTGACAACCTCAAAGAAAGCCATCCCGATCTTGTGGAGCGCATCGTCGGAGATGATGGCCAGTTGCGGCGGTTCGTCAATCTCTACTTAGGCGACGAGGACGTCCGGTTTCTTGACGGACTAGAAACGAAGCTGGAAGAAGGGTCGGTGCTCACCATCTTGCCCGCGGTAGCGGGAGGCAGGTCCTAGGACTTACGCTTCGACTAGTACGCCGACGGCAGCCGCCAGTTGCTGCTCGCTCGGACTCGTGTGCCATCCCGCAGTAACCTCGCCGCTGCCGTCGACCACGAGGATCGTTGGTGTAGATCTGATGGCGTACTTGGCAAGAAGGTCAGGACGTTGGCGCGCGTCAATGACAACAAGGTTTGTGTCGTGAACTTGGGAAGCTTGTCGAAGAATCGGGAGCGCAACTTGGCACTCGTGGCAGTAGGGACTTGTGAATAGGGCGAGCGCGGGCCGTCCGTCGGGGACAGCGAGATCACGGCGGTCCACGCGGCTGGGAAGGCGCGCGCTTCTAAACCAATCGCGAAGGGCATAGGCGGCGCCGAGCGAAAGGGCGCTGGTGGTCACCAGGACGAGGAGTCGGCCGATCATGGAATTTGGACTCCAGCCCTCGTCGACGCGGGTCGCAGACGCTGAGCCAAAATGTAGAACTGGCAGCCGACGCAAATCCCGGCCGCGGCATTGAGAACTGCCAGCGCCACCACCACCAAGGCGAGCGCTGCACCGACGCCCAGAAGGCCGGTGCCATAGGCGGCAGCGGCTGCTCCCAGAAAGATGGCTCCGACGGCCTCCGCAAAGCGATGCGGAGCGAGGCTCTCTTGCCTGCCCGGGGCCAACTTCAAATACGAGCGGATGGCTCGTGCGAGACGGCCGAAAAGGCTAAACTTCGGGCCGAGTAGAACGCTCAGGGACATCGCGATGCAGGTAAACCCTAGAATCCAGGGCGCCGAGGGAGGCCCAGCCAAGTAGGAGGCGGCAGGAATCAGTGCATGAAACACCGCTTTTACTCTGGGTAGAACCGAATCGACCTGCGGGGGGCTCGCCAAAGGGACCTCCTAGAACGTGAGAGCACATAATAAGGGGTAAATAGGATTAAAGCAACTCGGCTCGTTGCGATCGATCTGGACGGCACGCTGCTCGGAGACTCTCTTCCGATCTCCGCCCGAAACCTCACGGCGTTGGACCGAATTCGACAGGCAGGCATCCACCTTGTTCTGGTTTCGGCGCGAGCCCCGAGGGGGGTCGTGGACATTGCCCGACGGGTGGGGGCAAAAGGTCCGGCCATCTGTTGCAACGGGGCAATCGTCCTGGATCTGGAGTCCATCAAAGTCTCTAAGCAGTTTCCGCTGCCGGCTCCGGTTTCCGCCAGGATCGTGTCGCAATTGCGGAGCGTATTGCGGGGCGAAAGTTTTTGCTTGGGAAGCGGGCTTGAATTTCGGCCGCGAGCCTTTTTTACGATGCCATCGCCCGTCCGCTGACCGATGATGAGAAGGAGATCTGCGCCTTAGACGATGTCGTCAACGTCGTAGATATGTCACTCGCAAAGCTAATCGTGCGGCACCCAACTTTTGATTTCGATGAACTGCACAAACTCATCGGGGAAATCGCACGAAACGAAGCCGAGGTCACCGTCAGTAGCAGGCTCTTTGTGGAGATAAGCGCCGCGGGAGTAAACAAGGCCAGCGCACTCCGGGTGATCTGCGACGATCTGGAGATCGTTGCTGAAGAGGTCGTCGCTATCGGGGACATACCGAATGATTTGCCCATGCTCAACTGGGCCGGCAGGGGAATTGCCATGGCCAACGCACACCCGACGGTACTTGCTAAAGCGCGAGAAACCACGGCTTCGAATTTGGAGGACGGCGTGGCTCTTGTCCTCAACTCGCTTCTTGATTAGCGAGCATTTGATCTGCGCAGGATGTGAAAGCAAACTTCTAAAGAGCGCGCGTGGAAATCAACATCAATGTTTTACGTGCCGCTATCGCAGTGATGTGATGAGTGCCTTGAACCTCTATCGCTAAACGTTAGTCGCGAGTGTTTCTGACGCGAGTGCGCGCAGTGTCCATTTGGTGACGCTTGCGCGGCCAAATTTTTTTCCCGAATATCCCCAAACTCGCCGATTGTTGACCTACACTTTTCTAGTCAAAGAAATTTATTCATCTAGGAGGGAGGTAACCCAGCGATGGCAGCTAAGAAAAAGGCCGCT
>CAZCSK010000001.1:189390-205246 GCA_964501265.1 uncultured Actinomycetes bacterium | reverse complement strand
GCAAAGCGCAAGCCAGCAAAGAAGAAGACTGCTGCAAAGCGCAAGCCAGCAAAGAAGAAGACTGCTGCAAAGCGCAAGCCAGCAAAGAGAAAGACGGCGAAGCGTCGTTAGTCTTCAAGCTCGAACTTGAAACCAAGATGGGCCCCTTCACGGGGGCCCATCTTCATTAGTGGGAACGAACGCTTTCCATCCTTCCCCCTTGGAACTTCCCCAGGCCCCCTGCCGACCAGGCCTTTTGGGCCTCGGAACTAGTCATTTGCCAACCACCCCATTAGCACTCTAGACTCTTGAGTGCTAACACTCGGCACATCCGAGTGCGAGCGCAAATAGGTAACCCAACTACCAGGAGGTAGGGAATGGCTAAGCAAATCGCATTTGGCGAAGAAGCGAAGCGTGCCATGGAAAGAGGGATGGACCAACTCGCTAGCGCGGTGCGGGTCACTCTTGGACCAAAGGGACGCAACGTAGTGCTTGAGAAGAAGTGGGGCGCCCCCACGATCACGAACGACGGCGTATCCATCGCAAAAGAGATTGATCTCGAGGACCCGTTCGAGAAGATCGGGGCCGAATTGGTCAAGGAAGTCGCGAAGAAGACTGACGACGTCGCTGGTGACGGAACCACGACCGCAACGGTTCTTGCTCACGCGATAACCAAAGAGGGCCTAAAAGTTGTAGCTGCGGGTGCAAACCCGATTGCCCTAAAGCGCGGTATCGAACGCGGAGTCGAGGCGGTTGTCGAGTTCATCGGTGGCCAGTCGAAGGAAGTTGAAGGTAAGCAGGAGATCGCGCACGTCGGAACAATTTCTGCGAACAACGACCCCGAAATTGGCGGGATCATCTCCGAAGCTATGGACAAGGTCGGCAAGGATGGCGTAATTACCGTCGAGGATTCGAACACTTTTGGTCTCGAACTCGAACTTGTCGAAGGTATGCGTTTCGACAAGGGCTACATTTCGCCTTACTTCATCACCGACCCCGAACGGATGGAAGCGGTCATCGAAGATCCCTACATCCTGATTGCCTCATCGAAGATCTCTTCGCTGAAGGACCTGCTTCCGATTCTCGAGAAGGTAGTGGCGGCCGGAAAGCCGTTCCTTATCCTGGCTGAAGACGTGGAAGGGGAATCACTGGGGACCCTGGTGCTAAACAAAATCCGCGGATCAATTCGCGCGATTGCCGTCAAGGCGCCAGGATTCGGCGACCGCCGCAAGGCGATGCTGGAAGACATAGCGATCATGACCGGCGGTCAGGTCGTCACCGAGGATGTCGGTCTTAAACTCGAGAACACGACACTCGAAATGATGGGTACGGCTCGCAAGGTTGTCGTAACCAAGGACGACACCACCATTGTCGAAGGCGGAGGTTCCGCCGACGACATCAAGGGGCGTGTCAACCAGATCCGCGCGGAACTCGACAAGAGCGACTCGGATTACGACAAGGAGAAGCTGCAAGAGCGTCTGGCGAAGCTGGCCGGGGGCGTTGCGGTAATCAAGGTCGGAGCTGCGACTGAAGTCGAGCAGAAGGAAAAGAAGCACCGCATTGAGGACGCCGTTCAGGCGACCAAGGCTGCAGTCGAGGAGGGCATCATTCCCGGAGGCGGAACCACGCTCGTGCTTGCGTCGTCTGCTCTGGAGAAACTGGAGTCAGATCTGACCGGCGACGAACTGGCCGGCGTTCAGATCGTCCGCAGGGCTCTTGACGCCCCGTTGCGCCAGATTGCCACAAACGCCGGACTCGAAGGCGGAGTGGTTGTCGAGAAAGTCCGTGGACTTCCCAAGGGACAGGGCCTCAACGCCGCAACTGGCGAGTACGAGGACCTGATGAAGGCCGGAATCGTTGACCCGGCTAAGGTCACCCGCTCGGCTCTTCAGAACGCAGCGTCGATTGCGGCGCTGTTCCTGACGACCGAGGCCGTGGTGGCCGACAGGCCCGAGAAGGAAAAGGCTATGCCGCAGATGCCCGGCGGCGGTGATATGGACTTCTAAGCTAACCAGTCAATCGAAGAAGGGGCCTTGAGGCCCCTTCTTCGCGTCTCACCACTCTTGCCCCAATTTTGAGTCCAAAATTTGTCTTGTGCTCAGGGCGCAACGGCGCGAAAATAGGGGTGTCGAATCCGATTCAAGCGCCTAGATCGGGTGGAGGCACAGCTCTTCACCCACTAAGCCCCTTTTTTGGGCAAGGTTGCCGGTCGGAGCGACTGCGGTGACCCTCGGCCGGCCCCCCCGGCCGGGAGGAAGCCACAACTGAATAGGGAGAGGCTGGTGGGCCCAGCAGAAGGCCCGCCAGCCTCTCTCGCTATTACTAGGCTGCTACGACAAAGGTCCCGTTCATCTCCGGGTGCACGTCGCACTGGAAGTAGTAACTGCCTGCGTCAAGCGCCCCGACTTCGTAGGTGAAAGTTTGGCCTCCCTCAGCGAACTCCTTTCCATTGAACAACGACGATCCACCCTTTGATTGATAGATGGAGACATTGTGCTGGTCGGAATCGCTGTTCTGAAGCTCGATGGTAAAGGCTGCTCCCGCCTTCACTGCGAGGCAGTCCTTGTCAAACTTGATGTCTTTGGCAGTTAGCGCCAAAGCGCCGTCGGTAGGTGCACACGTCTTGACGATGTCGTCTCCACCGCCTCCGGAGTCTGTGGCCCCGCCGCCGCAACCGGCTAAGACCAAAGTTCCAGCCACTACCAAGGTCGCAAATTTCTTCATTCGTTCTCCCTTCAGTTAGGACCTGCCAAATTGAACGCGGCCTTCCATGATGGAGGCCGCCACTTCATTTAACACTATGAGCGCGCCAGAGTTTAGGCGGCGAGCCTGCGAAGACTCAAGTACGATTCTTGACTGCTTAACAAGGGATGCGGCGCGCTCCGAAGTCACGTCTGCGGCCCCGCACGCGATCAAGGCTTTGCGCGCGGCCTCTACCTGCTCTTCGTTGGCCTTTTCCACTCCCCAGGCTGCCAGGATGCAGGCGCGCTCTTTGGCGGAGGCCAACACCAGGCCTGTAGCCACCAAGTAAGTAGGGGCGCCGGTTCGCATGTCGTCCTCCGCCCAGGCCCCGGCCCCCCGCTCGATTCCCTTGAGGTCGTCCATCAGTTGGAAGGCCTCGCCGAGCGGGGCCGCAAACGCAGCCAGAACGCTTTGGGCCTGGGCGTCGGCATCTCCAAGGGCCGCTCCCACGGCAAGCGGTCCTTCGACCGTGTAGGAACCGGTCTTGAGGGAAGCGATCTTCGAGGCCGATTTCTGATCAAGCGACCGATCCCCTGCGAGAGTCATCTGCAGATATTGACCGGCGATCGCGTCCACGCGCATTCGGTCAAGGTGTCTGCGGGCGCTCCCAATCGCTTTGGGAGAAAAGCCAGATTCGGCAAAGACTCGGTCGGATAAAACAAATGCCATGTCCCCCGCCAAGATGGCGATGGGGGCGCCCTTAGCTGCGAGAGTCGACGCAACCCCTCGGCGGGTCATCGACTCGTCCATAACGTCGTCGTGCAGGAGAGCGAACGTATGCAGCAACTCCAGCGACGCCGCGGCCGCGAAGATACGCGGGGGGTTCGGGGGGGCTGCTACCCCCCCGAACCCCCCGCTCTTCTTCAGGGGGTTCGCAGCTTCTGGCGCGCGCGGTTCTGTACCTAAGGGGGCTGCTACCCCCCCGAACCCCCCCCACAGTGGCAGCTCCCATCACTGAGTCGCGCTCATCGCGACTCAGTGATACTTCCCGATGATTTGCTCCCTAGCCCAGGTCTGAGAGGTGGGTCGCTATCGAGGCCAAGAGGCGTGGCGAAGTCAGCAGGCTCATGTGACCGAGGTCATGCACGAGGATGTTTTTGACCCGTGACCCGTTGCCGTTCGACAAAACCGCGGAGCGAGCCGGAACCACAGCATCGAGGTTGGAGTAATACGACAAGTACCGAACCGACTTGGGTTTGCGGCACGCTTTCATCTGAGCGACGAGGTCTGAGCTGGGCCGCATTTGCCTGGCCGCGGCGGACCGGCCCCTATTCGCGAGAGCCGTGCCTTCATGGGGAGTTCCGATCGTGACGACAGTGTGAACGCGGGGTCCTCCGCCGAGTTGCTCGATGTAATAACGACAAACAATGCCGCCTAGTGAGTGACCTACGAGATGAATCTTTTGTGATCCGGTCTTGCTTACGAGTGCATCCACTCGCTCTTTAAGAATCGCCGCCAATTGGCCTACGTCTTTTCGGAGCGGGTTGTAGGTGAAGCACTCAACATGCTTGAAGCCGTGCTTGCGAAGCGCTCGCTCCATTACGAGTAGCCCGCTTCGGTTGTGGAAGTAACCGTGAACGAGCAGGATCGGGACTTCAGCAGCATCGCGGGTAGGGCGAATCTTGAGCGGGGCCTGTTCGGCGGGGCGCCTGATACGCACCCTTCGAGCGCCGCTGCGCACTGCTTCGTCGACGAGGGCCGCCGGCCAGACGGCCATATTGACCGCCATCCAGCCAACTTCCAGGGCTGCCCCTCTGTAGGAACGGAACCGCCGCAGAACCGGATTTCCGGAACTTTGATCTAGCTCCACCAAATCAACAGCTTTGCGCAATAGGACTCCTCGGCCGACGAGAAACTACAGCTCTGTAATTCTGCGCTAGTTTACTCCCGTAACAAGGAATTAACGGAGCGCCGAGCGGATACTGACCGGTCGGTTGCTAAAGGTCAAACGCGCTTTTGCGCCCGGTTCTTGACCCGGAAAGCGACAACTGAGTTCTTTGCCCGTCACTTGCCCTGGGGGGCAGGAGAGTCGGTTAGGCTCTGTAACCGTGCATGATCAGCTGAATCTGTCGCGCAGGCCTGACCTCGTGGGCCTTTACAGAGTTCGGGCCGCCTACGAAATCGTGTCGACCGTCGACCGATGAAACCATCTCGTGAGGTGCGAGATCTCGTACTCGGCTTACTCCACGATTGGGCTAACGCCGATCCAAATTGGATCGAACTGATCTCGAGGTCCGACGGCGCCGTTGGGATCGGGACCGACCCAGCAGAGTTCTGGGTCGGAGGTCCACAGATCCGCGCGATTGCTAAGAGGCAGATGGAGGAAATCGGGAGATTCAAGATCGAACCGGGCCCGATCTTGGCCTTCGAGGAGGGCGCCTTCGGATGGGCATCCAATCAGTGCACGGCGACTTTCGGTGAAGGCACTCTGCTCGATTTTCGGATGACATTCGTCTTTCATCGCGAAGATGGTGACTGGAAGATCGTACAGATGCATGTGTCCCACGCCCGCCCGAACCTCGCAGAGATGTTGGGGCTCGAGCTAACCACCTCGATCGAGGACGTGGCGGACCTCGTTGAACGTGAACGTCCAGACCTGGTTCCAGTAGCGTCGCCAGAGGGAACGGTCACGATCATGTTCACGGATATCGAGGCTTCCACGGCGATGAACGAAGCAATCGGGGATGACGCTTTCCACCCACTGCTGCTAAGGCACCACGAGATAGTCCGAAGCCGAACTGAGTCTGTGGGCGGAACCGTTGTGGAGCAGCAAGGCGACGGATTCATGCTCGCGTTTCCGTCTGCTCGGCGCGGCGTCGAGTGCGCGATCGGCATCCAGCAAGAGGTATCGGCGTTTGATGATCGGCTCAAGGTTCGGATGGGCATTCATACGGGTGAGCCCCGTCGCCGCGCGGAACACTTCTACGGGCGCGATGTAGCCTACGCGGCTCGGGTCGGCTCTGCGGCGAGTGGCGGGGAGATCCTGGTGTCGTCGCTCGTGAAGTCGCTTGTCGAACCATCCGGTTCTGTTCTCTTCGAAGGCCCGCGCGAGCTTGAACTCAAGGGTTTTGATGGCCCACAACCCGTTTACGCCGTTAGCTGGTGAGCCGCGACCGGCAGGCTTCCAACCGCTTAGGCGATCTCTTCAGATTTTTCCGAATGGGTCTCCGAAACGCGCGGCCCGGAGGCCCGTATCGGCCTGAGTGTTACCAACGGCCCATCTGAGCCAGTCTCCTAAGGCGCGGGCCGCGCCTTGCGGGTCGGCATGCGCGCCTTCGCCGGGTTCTTCGATGACGTGATTGACAAGCCCCATCTTCAACAGATGTGAAGAGGTGGGCTTCAACTCCTCCGCAACGTCACTGCCCTTCGAAGCGTCACGTCGCCAGATGGCAGCTGCGCCTTCTGGCGATATCACCGAGAAGACGGCGTGCTGCAGCATGGCCACCACATCTGCGCATGCGAGGGCAAGTGCGCCCCCACTCCCCCCCTCTCCCGTTACAACGCAGATAACAGGAGTGGCAACCGAAAGGATTGCCTCGTAAGTCCTCGCGATTTCTCCCGCAAGACCGCTGTACTCCGATGCAAAGCTAGGATCGGCGCCGGGAGTATCGATGAATGTCACGAGCGGCAGTCGCAGCCTCTGGCTTAGTTCGACGGCCCGTCTTGCCTGCCGGAACCCTGCGGCCGTGGGCCGGGCTCGGTCAAAAGCGACGACTACCAAAGGATTATCGCCCAGCCGCGCGAAACCAAACGGCGCTGCTGGATCGACACCTCCCGCACGATCGCCATGCAGCCAATAAATCTCCGAGAAGATGCGCACGATCAGTTGCGAAGGAGTCGGCCTTTCCGGATGACGGGCAAGACCGAACTCAACCCAAGCTCCCGGAGGGGGCGGTTCGAAAGCCGTGGTCTCCGGTCCAGCCGTGGGAGGCCCGAGGTCTCCATGCGGGGCACGTGAAACCGCGGGACTGGAGTACGCGAACGGCGGCAGCGCGGTGGTCCGCAGGGATGGCCTCGGGTCTCCCACGGCTGGCGAGATCGCGCTAAGGATGGCCACAATCTCGCCCCGAGTCTTTTCCGCTGGGACGACCGCGTCGATGAGGCCATGTTCAAGCGCGGCCTGGGCGGTGTGAGATTCTGCCTCCAGCCGGTGACCTGTCACCGCCTCTGCCACACGGGGCCCGGCGAATCCGATAGTTGCATCTCTTTCAGCCACGATCACGTCTGCGAGGGACGCAAACGAAGCGTACACACCTCCGGTCGTGGGCTGCGCGAGCACGCTGATTCTTAAGACCCCGCGGCGCGCAAGTTCCATCGATGCAGCGACGGTGCGCGGCATTTGTGCAAGTGCGGCCATGCCCTCTTGCAGGCGGGCTCCGCCGGTTGATATGACCGCGAGAAACGGGACCCCCCGTTCACCGGCGATCCTCATCGCCTCTACGAGTTTCGCCCCGGCAGCCTCGCCCATGCTTCCTCCCAAGAATTCAAATTCGAAGAGAGCCGCGACCAAGATGTATCCGTCGATCTGCCCGATACCAATAACGACGGATTCGGACTCACCCGACGCGGATTGCGCCTCGAGTACTTGCGACGGATACCCGGTGAACCCAATCGGGTCTCCCGCAGCCGCGCTCGACGTGATCTCCTCGAAGGAGTCCAGCAGCATGGCGATGCGTTGTCTTACGGTGATCAGCAACCGAGCCTCCTTTAGCGCCGATAGTGAGCTTTTGATACCCTTAGCACCCCACTATGCGTAACTTCCTAGCTTCCTTGATCCTATGACGCCTGACTCAGGCCGTATCCGCGTGGTGGTCGCCAAGCCCGGTTTGGACGGCCACGACCGAGGCATCAAGGTAATCGCCAGGGCCCTGCGGGACGCTGGCATTGAGGTTATCTACACGGGCCTTCATCAAACCCCCGAGCAGATCGCTGAGACGGCGATATCCGAGGACGCCGACGCGGTCGGCCTTTCGTGCCTTTCGGGAGCGCACATGACTCTTTTCCCGAAAGTGGTCGAGCTGCTTCGGGCCAAGGGTGCCGGTGACATCAAGGTAATCGGGGGCGGGATCATCCCTCCCGACGACGGAATCAAGTTGAAAGAGCTGGGGCTCGCGGAGATTTTCACTCCCGGCGCCACGACGCAAAACATCGTCCGCTGGGTCAAGGAAAACTGCGGACGCGTCCGCACCGGCTAACGCGGCTAGGCCGCCAGCCAAAAGGCAAGGAGACAGGTTGGATTTATTCGAGTATCAGGGCAAGGAACTGTTTGCGCGTTGGGCCGTGCCCATTCCGGAGGGCAAGATGGCCACGACCCCAGGCGAGGCAGGCAAGATCGCCGAATCGCTCGGGGGCAAAGTTGTCGTTAAGGCTCAGGTGCAAGTGGGGGGCCGCGGCAAGGCCGGTGGAATCAAGTTGGCCGAGGGGCCGGAACAAGCGCAGGAGGCGGCCGCGGCAATTCTCGGTATGGACATCAAGGGCCATGTCGTCGGCCGGGTGCTTGTCGAGCGGGCGTCCGACATCAAGGCCGAGTACTACGCGTCGTTTACGCTCGACCGAGCGGCAAAGACGCATCTGGTGATGTTCTCCTCCAAGGGCGGGGTCGATATAGAGGAAGTCGCGGCAACCGACCCTGGCGCCCTGGTTCGCCTGCACGTCGACCCGTTGCTGGGGCTCACGAACTTTCAGATCAATCAGTTGATTTACGGATCAGGGATCGATCCTGAATCCACCAAGGGCGTGTCCGCGTTGCTTAGCAAACTGTGGCGGCTATACGTCGAAGCCGATGCTGACCTGGTTGAGGTCAATCCCATGATCCTTACCAACCAGGGCGATGTGATCGCGCTCGACGCGAAGGTCTCCTTGGATGAATCTGCCTTCTTCCGTCATCCGGAATACGAATCGATGCGCGAAGTGGTGGCAGTCGATCCGCAGGAGCGGTTTGCAAAGCAGCGCGGTTTCGGAAACTTCATCAAGTTGGACGGCAACGTCGGTGTGATCGGGAACGGGGCCGGGCTTGTCATGTCGACGCTCGACGTGATCGATCAGGTCGGGGGCCGCGCCGCAAACTTTTTGGACGTCGGCGGAGGCGCCGACGCCGAAGCCCTTTCGAGCGCGCTCGAAGTTGTCCTATCCAACACCAACGTACGGTCCGTCTTGATCAATATTTTCGGTGGAATCACGCGATGCGATCTTGTCGCAAAGGGCGTTACGGAGGCTCTCAATATCCTTGAAGTATCCGTTCCAATTGTAGTGAGGCTCGACGGCACCAATGCGGAAGAGGGCCGCAGCATTTTGAAGAAGGCAAATCACCCAAGGATCGTTCCTGCCGCAACCATGCAGGAAGCGGCCGATAAAGCAGTGGAGGCGGCAAGATGAGATTGTTCCTAGGCGGATCCAAAGGACTCGTCCTTTACGAGGACGAAGAAGTCACTCAGCTTTACGAGGAACCGGTTGTCGCGGCGGTGCGGCCCTCGGCTGGCCGAGTTGTGGCGGGGACGGAGTCAGGAAAGATCCTGGTCTCGGACCTGTCCGGCGACGCGCGCGTTTCGGCCAAGGACATCGGGGACAGCGTTCATGGATTGGCAGCCGCCAACGGAACCCTAATCGCAGGGACCATCCCGGCAGGGGCATGGGTCAGCAAGGATCAAGGCGAATCCTGGAAGGAGTTGCCTGCGTTTGCCGATGCCCCCAACAATCACAAGTGGTCGGCCCCTTGGGGTACCCCCCTTGTTTCGGCCATTGGGGTGCACCCCAAAGACGCCAAGACGCTTTATCTGGGAGTTGAAGTCGGCGGAATCTACAGAACTCGGGACGGGGGCCGCAAGTGGTTCGATCTTGAAATTCCCTGTCTCGATGTGCACTCGATCCAGGTGTCGCCCGTCAGGCATGACCGTATCTACGTCACCACAGGAGAGGGCGCTTACTGCTCCGACGACGAGGGGTTCAGCTGGCGCAAGATGGGAACAGCTAACGGGCGGCAATACGCGATGGGCCTTGCGGCCCACCCCGTCGAGGCCGACCGCGTGATCATCTCGGCGGCGGCAGGTCCGCCGACGGTTTGGCGCAAACAGGGTGCCCGGTGCGATATCTACCTGTCGACCGACGCCGGCCGCCGTTTCCGTACCGTCGCCAAAGGCCTGAAGGGAGGCGTTCAACGCAAGGCTTTGGTCATCAATCCGAAAGTCCCCTCCGAGGTCGTGTTCGGGACGTCGACGGGAGAGATGTTTTACTCCAACGACGGCGGAGAAAATTTCGATAAGGTTGCCACGAAACTCGGTGATATCCGCACGATCGTATTTGCCTAATGTCGATCTTCATCGATGAAAACTCAAGGGTCCTAGTTCAAGGTCTTTCTCCCAAGAAGGAGAGCGGTTTTCACTCGTTCCGCAACCGTGACTACGGGACGAACATCGTTGCCGGCTCAAATCCAGGCAAGGGTGGAACCGACATCGAGGGCATTCCGGTCTTCAACACGGTTGCAGACGCAGTCAAAACCACCGACGCAAACGTCAGCGTCATCTATGTAGGAGAACAGTTCGCCCCCGACGCGATTCTGGAAGCGGCAGACGCGGGTTTGCCGCTGATCGTGTGCGTGACCGAAAAGATACCGGTCCACGACATGGCCCGCGTCTACGCGCAGATCAAACGCGACGGGCGATGCAATTTGATCGGCCCCAATTGTCCGGGCCTAATATCTCCGGGCAAGTCCAACGTCGGCATCATTCCCGGAGAGATCACCACCCCGGGACCGGTGGGTCTCGTTTCGCGATCGGGAACTCTGACCTACCAGGTGATGCATGAACTGACGGGGATCGGAATCGGACAGACCACGACCGTCGGCATCGGCGGCGATCCGATCGTCGGCACCAGTTTCATCGACTGCCTCGAGCGGTTCGAGCAGGACCCCGAGACAAAAGTGGTAGTGCTCATAGGCGAAATCGGCGGCGACGAAGAGGAAAAAGCCGCGGCCTTCATCAGAGAAAATATGAAGACTCCCGTCGTTGCGTACATCGCTGGCTTCACGGCACCGCCCGGCAAGCGGATGGGCCATGCCGGCGCGATTGTTTCCGGGTCGAAGGGAACCGCCACGGCGAAAGCGGAGGCGTTCGAGGCCGTCGGAGTAAGAGTCGGTCGCAACTCCGCGGAAGTGGCCGAATTCGTGAAGGCCGCCCTCAAATGAAGATCAAAAGAGCCCTGATCTCGGTCAGCGATAAGACCGGGGTCGATGATCTGGCTCGCGGTCTGATTGATCTCGGTGTTTCGCTGGTTTCATCAGGCGGAACTGCAAGGCTGCTTGCCAAGGCGGGCATTCAAGTGACGACCGTTAGCGAAATCACCGGCTTCCCTGAGATGCTCGATGGACGCGTCAAGACTCTGCACCCCAAGATCCACGGCGGGATCCTCGCCGATCGCCGCAAGCCCCAGCACCTCGCTCAATTGAGGGAGCACGGGATTGCTCCGATCGACTTGGTCGTTTGCAATCTGTACCCATTCGCAAAGACGATCGCGAGCGCTGACGTTGCGGACGACGATGCCGTCGAGCAGATCGACATCGGGGGCCCGGCTATGGTGCGCGCCGCCGCCAAGAATTACGCGTCGGTGGCGGTTGTCGTCAATCCGGATCGTTATGCGTCGATCCTCGACGAGATGCGTTCTACCGCAGGCGCCCTTTCCGACGAGACTCGGGCCGCGCTGGCGGCCGAGGCTTTCAGCCACACGGCCGCGTATGACATGGCCGTCAGCCAGTGGATGACCCGCGGCGGCAAGTTCCCCCAGAAGCTCTTTCTTGAGCTCGACCGTCACATCGATCTTCGATACGGCGAAAATCCACATCAAGCTGGAGCCTTCTATGGGGCGCAGGCGCCGACCTGGAGGCAGCTATCGGGCAAGGAACTTTCGTATACGAACATCCTTGACTTCGATGCCGCGTGGCGTTTGGTCGGCGAGTTCTCCGAGCCGGCAGTTGCAATAATCAAACATACGAACCCGAGCGGAGTCGCAACTGGTAAGAACATCACCGATGCGTATCAGCGGGCCGTCGAATGTGACCCAAGGTCGGCATTCGGCGGGATCGTTGCGGCCAACAGGGAGATCGACGGGGCTACCGCCAAACGCATGGGCGAGATCGTGGCGATCACCGACATCGTGATCGGGCCAGCGTTTTCCAAGGATGCCCTTGCGACGTTCAAGGCCAAAAAGAACTTACGTGTGATCGAAGCGTTGCCCTTTTCCAACGCTCGCGACGTGAGGTCCGCTGCCGATGGCCTGCTCATCCAAGACCTCGATTTGTCGGCAGACCCTGCTGAGGAGATGATCGTCGCGGGCACCATCGAGCCCACCGAGGAGGATTGGAAGGACATGTTGTTCGCGTGGAAAGTGGTACGTCATGTCAAGTCCAACTCGGTGGTATTCGCAGCCGGGGGCCAGGCGGTGGGAGTGGGCGCGGGCCAGATGAGCCGAGTCGAGGCCGTGCAGCTCGCCGCGCAGCGCGCGGGGGACAAGGCCAAAGGCACCGCTTGTGCGACCGACGGCTATTTCCCGTTCCGCGACGGCGTCGACGCGGCAGTTGAGGCAGGCGCGCGAGCGATCATCCATCCCGGCGGATCCGTGCGGGACTCCGAGGTCATAGCCGCCGCTGATCAACACGGAATTCCGATGGTGTTCACCGGAAGGCGTCACTTCCGCCACTAATATTGATCGCCTCTTCCGGTCGGAGGTCTCCCTACGGGCCACCGCGTGGCTGCTGTGCGCGGACTCTAGTCTCGTTGTTTCATGTGGCCCTCCTGGAGACCTCCGACCTCCTTCCCGAGTCCGCAGGGGAGACCCCCAACCTCCGACCTCCCTCCTTTGACGGCCGGTAAGATGGTTTCATGACGGCCACAATCATTGATGGCGTTGCCATCGCCGCAGACATCAAGCAAGAATTAGAGGAACTGGTCGCCTTGCTGGCTGCTCGCGGGATAGTTCCTGGCCTAGCTGCCGTGCTTGTCGGCGAAGATCCCGCATCTCAGGTTTATGTACGTTCCAAGAGGAGAGCAGCGAAGTTGTTGGGCATGAAGTCCCGGATTCATCGAGTTCCTGAAACCGCCTCTCAGTCCGAACTCGAAGACTTGCTTTCAAGTCTGAACGAGGACTCTTCGATACATGGAATCCTTTTGCAACTGCCGTTGCCTACGGGGCTGGACCCCGCGGCTGCGACGGATGTCATCGCACCGCACAAGGATGTTGACTGTCTCACCTCAACCAGCCACGGTTTGCTTGCGCTGGGGAGGCCTCGGTACATTCCGTGCACGCCGCTCGGCGTGAAGGTGCTTCTCGAACGGACGGGAACAAAGGTCGAGGGAGCCAATGTTGTGGTAGTCGGTCGCTCCAACCTTGTCGGAAGACCACTTTCAATATTGCTTTCACTAAAGGCGAATTCAGCTAACGCCACGGTGACGCTATGTCACACGGGCACAACCAACCTCGAGGACCACACTCGAAACGCCGACATCCTGATCGTCGCGGCCGGTACGCCGCGCGGCATTACCGGCGAAATGATCAAACCCGGGGCCACCGTGATTGACGTGGGCATCACCCGCGACGAATCGGGAGTGCTCATAGGAGATGTTGACTTTGAAAGCGCGGTCGAAATCGCTGGTGCGATCACACCTGTACCCGGCGGAGTAGGACCGATGACGGTAGCAATGCTGATGTCCAACACAGTACAAGCCGCCTCCTAAGGGGACCACATTTGGGCCCACGGCTCCGGCTACGCCGGTCGTTTTTCCAGCGGGGTGTATGCGCGCGGCGGCGGGCCGATGTATTCCGAATCGGGCCGGATCAGACGGTTGTCGTTGTATTGCTCGCGAGCATGAGCGGTCCAACCGGCCATACGGGAAGCGGCGAAGATCGTTGTGAATAGTTCCTTGGGGATGCCGAGGGAGTTATACACGGCGGCGGCGTAGAAGTCGACGTTCGGGTAGAGCCCCTTCTCGGCAAGCACAACCTCATAAACGCGCTCCGAAATCTCAAACCACTTCGTCTCACCCTTGCTTTTCCCCAGCGACCGAGCCAATTCGCGGAGCACTGTGGCCCGAGGGTCTTCGGTCTTGTAGACCCGGTGCCCGAAGCCCATGATCCGCGCTCCTTTTATAGCCAGCCGTTCTTTGATGTTTTGTTCGGCTGCCTCGACCGATCCGATGTCGGTCAGCATCTCAAAGACTCTCTCGTTAGCACCTCCGTGAAGCGGCCCCTTTAGCGCTGCGATGGCAGACGTCATTGCCGAATGAATGTCGGACAGAGTTGCTGCGGTCACGCGCGCAGCGAAAGTGGAGGCATTCATGGTGTGATCGGCGTGAAGCACCAAGCAGGTGTCGAGCACCTTGGCGTCTTCCTCGGAGGGCACTTCGCCGTTTAGGACGTAAAGCATGTTCGCCGCGTGCGAGAGTTCGGGGCTGGGAGTTACCGGTTGCTGGCCTTTTCTGATTCGTTGGTATCCGGCGATTATCTGCGGCAAGCGGGCGATCAACCGGAAAGACTTTCGCAAGTTCGCCTCGTCGTTGGTGGGCAGCACCCATCCGTCGGGGTCGTGCGCTGATTCAGATGAAACGATCGTTCGAAGGGTTGACATCGGCGAGGTATCGGGGGCGATTGTGGTGAGTAGCTGCTTAGTGAAATCGTGAAGCTCTCGTTCTTTCGAGAGCTGTGTCGATATTTCATCGAGTTGCTTGGGGTTAGGGAGTTCGAGGCGGTGGAGCAGGTACACGATCTCCTCGAAAGTGCAGTTGGCCGCCAGATCCTTGATGTCGTAGCCAACGTACATAAGCCGACCTTCCACGCCATCTATGTCTGAGATGGCGGTTTCGGCTGCTACTACGTCCTCGAGGCCTTTTGTGGTCACCTGCTAGAATCTCCTACTCGCAACTCAGTAACTATCCTACCGGTATCCTTCCCTTCAACACTTCTTTAGGAGGAATGCCATGGCCCATCGAGTCACATTTATTCCCGGAGACGGAACCGGCCCCGAGATCGCCGAAGCGACCCGAAGGGTCCTTGAGGCCACCGGTGTCGAGTTCGAGTGGGACGATCAGTTCGCTGGCGAGAGCGTCATGGACGAATGGGGCACGCCGCTGCCAGAGCATGTGCTGGAGTCGATCCGCAAGAACAAGGTGGCCATCAAGGGGCCCATCACGACGCCCGTGGGGACGGGATTTCGAAGTGTCAATGTGGCGCTGCGAAAGGAACTGGACCTCTACGCCTGTCTGCGCCCATGCAAGTCCTATGAGGGAGTTCGTTCGCGCTATTCGGGGATCGACATCGTGATCGTCAGGGAAAACCACGAGGACCTCTACGCCGGCATTGAATTCGAAATGGGAACCCCCGAGGCCAAGCAACTGATCGAGTTCATCGATAAAATTTCCGGACGCCGAATCCGCGACGACTCGGGAATCTCGATCAAGCCGATCTCGGTACACGGTTCGCAGCGCATCGTGAAGTTTGCTTTCGAATATGCCCGAAAGTTTGAACGCAAGAAGGTGACGGCAGTCCACAAGTCGAACATCATGAAGTTCTCCGACGGTCTGTTCCTGTCGACTGCACGTGACGTCGCGACGGGCTATCCCGACATCGAGTTCGAGGACCGAATCGTCGACAACTGCTCAATGCAGCTCGTCGCCCGTCCCGAAGAATACGACGTGCTCGTGCTACCGAACCTCTACGGCGATATCCTGAGCGACCTAGGCGCCGGTCTCGTGGGAGGCCTGGGCGTGGCGCCTGGCGGCAACTTCGGCGACGACATAGCAGTATTCGAACCGACCCACGGATCAGCCCCCAAATACACGGGAAAGAACGTGGTCAACCCAATGGCGATGATGTTCTCAGGCGTCCTGATGCTCCACCACCTAGACGAACATGACGCCGCATCCAGAATGGAAAAGGCGATGGCCCACGTAATTGCCGAAGGCAAGAGCGTGACCTACGACATGAAGCCCACGCGCGACGACCCCACCGCAGTAGGAACCTCAGAAGTAGCAGACGCAATAATCGCAGCAATGTAGGAGGAGGTCGGAGGTCGTCCCCGAAGGGCCACATGAAACCACGAAACGTGAGTCCGCGCAACGACGCCACGCGGTGGCCCGTAGGGACGACCACCGAC
>CAZCSK010000001.1:172799-189290 GCA_964501265.1 uncultured Actinomycetes bacterium | reverse complement strand
CGACGACCGCGGTGGCCCGTAGGGACGACCACCGACCGACGACCGCGGTGGCCCGTAGGGACGACCACCGACCGACGACCGCGGTGGCCCGACCTAGGCGCCCAGCACAGTCCAACCCAACGAGCGCGCGGCCTGGGCCAATCGGAGGTCGCTCGTAAGAAACGGTAAAGCGCCCCCGCCGACACGTTGTGCAGCCCCGAGATGCAGCGCGTCCAGCGTCCGGACTCCTGTGATCTCTGAGTATTCTGCGGCGAGCTCGCAGGTGGTCTCGTCGAGATCGACAATACCCAATGAGTTCCAATCCGCAAAGAACTGTTCGCGGGCAGTCGTCAAGTCTTTGCCTCTTAATTCTCTGGCTAAATTTCGGCGAACTTCTATGGCCGTGTGCCTGCCAGTGAATCGATCGGTCGCGCGTTGGAGGTGGTTTTCGAAGGCAGAGGAGTCTGGCTCCTCGAAATAGACTCTTAAGAGCGCGCTGGAGTCAACGTAAATCTTTCACTCCCCACGATCTTCGAGGATCAGTTCGGCGACTGTATGGCTTGCCTTGAAGCGCCTGTGGGTTTTCGGCCATGGTTTGCCGTCTCCGGGTCTGATCCATCCTTCCCTAATCCCTCTACTGATCTGCAGAGTTCCCGGAAGCGGCCCAAGCATAGCCTTGGGCCTTCCGCGGTCAGTCACGCGGATGATCTCGCCGTTTTCCGCCAGATCGAGGAATTCTGAAAGCCGGGCCTTGAGTTCCCGAATGCCTATCTCCATGTAGTCATTATAACACGCAAGAGTGACTACATTATCCCAGATGCCGGGCCCGAGGACAACCGATTGGGAAGGCGCTGTAAGATGCCGCAAATGGCTAAAGTTACGGTCGTCGGCGCAGCGGGGTTTGTTGGCAGCACTACCGCCCTGCGTATCGCCCAACGGGGCCTAGCGGATGTTTGTATGTTTGACATCATCCCTGGTTACACCGAGGGACTTGCTCTGGACATCCGGCAATCGGCCCCCATCGAGCGCTTCGAAACAAACGTTACGGGGACTTCCGACTACAAGGACACCGCCGACTCTGATGTTGTTGTTATCACGGCTGGCCTCCCACGCAAGCCAGGCATGAGTCGAATGGATCTACTGGGCAAAAATGCCGGAATCATGGCGGAGGTGTGCGAGCAAATCTCGGAGCATTCGCCCAATTCGATTGTGATTGTGGTGAGCAACCCGCTCGACGAAATGACCTATCTCGCCGCCGAGAAGACAGGCTTCGACAAGAATAAAGTGATGGGGCAGGCGGGAGTGCTCGACTCCGCCAGGCTGGCAACCAACATCGCCGAGGAGCTGGGGGTGTCGCCGCTGGTTGTCGAGGCGATGACCCTAGGTTCTCACGGTGACCAGATGGTGCCACTTCCTCGTCAAGCGACAGTAGACGGAAAGCCTCTCACCGAACTTGTCGATGAAGCCACTCTTGCCCGTCTGTACGAGCGCACGGCCAACGGCGGGGCTGAAGTTGTGGCGTTGCTTCAAAAGGGAAGCGCCTACTACGCTCCGTCGGCGTCTGTCGCCAAGATGGTGAACGCCATCCTCGGCGATACCAAGGAGGTATTACCGGTCAGCGCATGGGTGACGGGGGAGTACGGGATCAGCGATACGTATCTCGGAGTTCCCGCCCGCCTTGGACGAGCGGGTGTTGAAGAAATCGTGGAGCTGGATCTCGATGAAGCCGAGTTAGGACTGCTGAGGGCCGCGGCCGAAGCTATTCGAGCCAAGTGCGCGGAGTTGGCAAACTTGTAGCAGTCTTGCCTACCGGCTTTTGGCGGCTTCCATGTTGTCTACGGCCAAGATCAATTCCTTTTCGCCACTTCTGGCACCGGCCGTGTAAATCGACACGATGTTCACGCCTGAGTCGGCGAGTTTGCGCGCGTAGCGGCCGAGTTCTCCGGGCTTGTCGTCTAAGGTGACCGAGAGAACCTCGTGAATCTGCATGATCTTGAATCCGGCACGCTCAAGGGCGGCGACCGCCCGGGCATCCTCGGTGACGACGAAATGAAGGTGACCTTTGCCCGCGAACGTAAAAGCAGCCGCGGCCACGATGTTGATATCGATCTCCCCAAACAGCTCTCCGATTGTGGCGAGGATGCCAGGGCGATCTTCGGCTTCGACAATTATTTCGGTCGTCATTTAAGCAATCCTACAGGCGGGCGATCACCGCATCCGTGAATTGCTCGGTCCCGGCGTCGCCACCAAGATCCCGAGTGACAGATTTTCGCTCGGCAAGCACCCCAGCAATCGCTGTTTCCAAACGCTCGGAGGTATCTTTTTCACCGATATGCCGAAGCATCATCACGGCCGACAGCATGATTCCACACGGATTGGCGACGCCCTTTCCCGCGATGTCGGGGGCCGAGCCGTGGGTGGCTTCGAAGACCGCGATTTCGTCGCCCAGGTTGACGCCCGGGGCCAGGCCAAGCCCCCCGATCAATCCTGCACACAAGTCGCTAAGGATGTCGCCGTAGAGATTGGGCAGCAATAGCACGTCCATTTGGTTTGGTTCCCAAACAAGCCACATGGCGAGCTCGTCAAGTTGCATTTCTTCGAACTCAATGTCAGGAAATTCGCTCGAGATTTCCTGTGCTGTTACAAGAAAGGGGCCGTCGGAGTACTTCATGATGTTTGCCTTGTGTCCGACTGTGACTTTCTTGCGTCCCAGGCGGACCGCATGTTCGAAAGCGAATCGGACGATACGCCGCGTTGCAGTGATCGAGATCGGCTTCACGGTGATGCCAGTGTCCGGTGTCAGATGAAATCCGCGGAAGTAGCGCAGGTAGTCGCGCAGCTTCTGGTTATCCGTCGTGTTGGCTTCGAACTCGATTCCCGCATACAGATCCTCGGTGTTCTCGCGAACGACTATCAGATCGGTCCCTGCGTGACGGGTAGGAACTCCGGGATAGAGCTTGCAGGGGCGTAGCAGCGCGTACAGGTCCAGCTCGGTGCGAAGCGTTACGTTGACGCTTCGAAATCCCTTGCCGACGGGAGTTGTGACGGGGCCTTTGAGGGCTACTTTGTTGCGCGCGATGGATTGCAGTACTCGATCCGGCATCGGTGAACCCTCGCTCTCGGCCACTTCGGCGCCGGCATTTTGGACATCCCAATCGATCTGCACGCCGGTGGCCTCGATCGCACGCAACGCTGCATGGGAAACCTCCGGGCCGATGCCGTCGCCTGGGATGAGCGTAATCAAATGCCGCATGGCAAGAGCCTACGTTGTTAATTGCGCCCGAACAGCCGGTAATGGGCAAGCGTGAGACATTCTCGGACAAGAACCAGCTGTTTGCGTTCTGCACTCTCGGGGATCTTTGAGCCTGAAACGGCCACCACGAACCCAAAGTTCCCGGCGATTTCGCGGGCCCTGGCGAGATGCAGAGGGTCGCTCACGATCAGGATCTTCTTGATTCCGCGCTCTTCTGCGAGTCCGGTGAAGTTCCGAAAACTCTCCAAGGTGTTGGATCCGGATTTGACCCCAGTAACCTTGTCGACGGGCAGGCTCTTCTCCAAGTAAGCCGCCCCCGCCTGAGCCTCAGTGACTCGGTCGCCAGGTCGTTTGCCGCCGAGGACGACAATAAGTGGCGCCGCGTTTTCCTCAAAGAGCGTCCGGGCATGGTCGAGCCTCGCCTGGAAGACTACCGAAGGCCGCCCATTGTATTGCGCGGCCCCCATTACTACGATTGCATCCGACGCGGGCCGCTCGTCGAGTTTTGATGCCTGCAGCACTTCGGCGGCAGCCAGCCCGACAAAGACGATCGAGATTGCCAGAATGCCGGCGGTCACTTTTAAGAGAAAGCGCACCGGTTGACCCTACTAGACCTTCTTGCGGACCCATCTACTGTGGTCGCCTCTGCTCAGGCTTGACCGCTGGCGTTGAAGCCCTCTTTGAGGCTCGCGTATCGCGGGGTCCATCCGAGAATCGAGCGGGCTTTGGAGTTGGACGCTCCGGTCCCCTCATTGAAGAAGTGCTTAACGCGGGCGGGACCTACAGGAAGCGTCCGTTTCGGGGGTTGGGCCCCGACTGACTCAGCCATGAAGTCAAGGGCTTGTGCGGCGAGGATCGGCTCGTCGTCGACGATGTTAAAGGTCTCGGCACCTGCGGCGGCCTTCAGTGCGACCAGGACGGCCGCTGCTGCGTCGTCGACGTGGATGAAGCTCCACCACCCTGTGCCTTCGCCAACTATTGGAAACTTTTCGGCCTTTAGTGCCGCCGGCCATTGCTCGCTTACAGACGTACCCGGGCCGTAGAAGTATCCGAACCTCAAGACGCAACCTTGTGCCTCGAGTACTTGACGCTCGAGGGACTCAACGGCCTCGATCGTTTGTTGAAGGGGCCCCATGTTATGAATGGGCTGCATTTTGTCTTCTGAACGACCCCTGAATGCGAACGTGACGCTTCCTGCGACCAGGTTGTCGGTTCCCTTGCTCGCTTCTATCAAGTTGAGCGTCCCTTTGATTCGGATGAGATCGTTCAATCGCATCGCGGCTGGCGTGACGTCGATCGACTGCGGGATACGGGTGAGAGCGTGCACCACTGCGTCGGGGGCCGCTTCGGCTACGAGTTTTTTCAGGACCTCAGCATTGAGGGCGTTGCCCACCGCGGGCCGAGCCCCCAATTGTTCGACCACGTCGGGCCGGAACTGGGTGAGGCCCGTGACAGAGTGACCTTGCTCGATCAGCAGCCGCACGAGCGGGCGGCCGAGAGCGCCGGTAGCGCCGGCTACGAAAACGTGCAACCTACATCTTGTTGAACAGGATACTTCGTTTAACTTCCTGAATCCGTTCCGTCACCTTGATTCCGCGCGGACATGCGTCCGTACAATTGAAGGTAGTCCTGCATCGAAACGCGCCGCCCTTCGAAGCGAGTATTTCAAGCCGTTCCGCACCCCCTTCGTCGCGAGGGTCATAGATGAATCGACTCGCGTTCACGATCGCAGCCGGTCCCACATACTCCTCGTCCGACCAAAAGATCGGGCACGCCGTTGTGCAAGCGGCGCACTGAATGCATTTCGTTGCGTCGTCGTACTGCTCCCTTTCAGCGGGGCTTTGCAGTCTCTCGCGCGCCGGTGGTATGGAGTCGTTGATTAGCCACGGCTTCACGGCCGCGATGCCAGCAAAGAAAGGCTCCATGTCGACGATCAAGTCTTTTTCGATCTTCAGTCCCTGAATCGGTTCGACTTTGATCGGCTGCTTTAAATCTCTGCACAAGACTTTGCAGGCGAGGCGGTTCTTTCCATTGATTACCATCGCATCTGAACCGCAAATGCCGTGAGCGCAGGAACGGCGTAGCCCTAACGATCCGTCGATGTACCACTTGATGTAATGAAGAGCATCGAGGACGCGACCATTGTCTTCAACTTCGGCTACGTATTCACCCCACCAGGCCTCGTCGTTGGCTTCTGGGTCAAAGCGCTGGACTCGCAGGTCAACCTGCACTAACTGTCTTCTCCGTTCGTCATCCGACGTTTAGCCGGGCCCGCGGCGGAGTCGGCCATCTGCTCGAACTGGTCGAGCATCCCCCACCATGCGTCCAGCGCCAGGTGGGCGGACTCGCGTGCGAATTCCGAATCCTCGAATCCAGAACGTATTGCCTTGGCGTGCTCGACATCCAGGGTTGCGTGAAGGTCGAAGAACTTGAGCGATTTGTCGTCGGTTAAGCCGTAAAATTCTCGGAGCCCGTCGCCTTTGGTCTTTGCGACCTCCGGCACCTGAGCTTCATACGAATAAAGAGCGCCCAACGCCTCATCGGAGCCGCGCGCACACAGGGACGTGTAGGTCTCGACGAGGTTGCGGGTGCGGGGTGTCGCGGGCGTCGCTTGGACCTCATCGGACGTAAGCCCGAGCCCGGCGGCGAAGTCCATCCACAGCTCCGTGTGGGGCTTGGGGTGAGAAGTTTCGTCGGCGAGAACCATGGTCACTGCCTCCTTGGCCGCCCCCGCAGGCAGATGCCCTAAAGCGCTATTGAGAAAGGACGGAAGTGCAGCTTCGTAGTGGTAGTACTGCTTCGCGTATTCCTTAAGAACGTCGATGGACACTTTGCCTTTCTGCCATCTCTTATAAAAAGGATGCGTTAGCAAATGCCGCTTCTTGATGATCCCGTCTATTCCCATAAGAGCCCCTCCTGATCTTGAATGATGCCAACACTATTTGATTTCGTTAAAGGAGGTCGGAGGCACTCCCGGAGGGCCACATGAAACAGCGGGACTAGAGTCCGCGCATAGCGGCCATGCGGTGGCCCGGAGGGAGTGGCTCCGACCGACAGCACAGTAGCCCTCAATACTTTCTCTCCATGGGGATGTATTTGGTGATCGTGACCGGTTTGTACGTTAAGCCGATTTGACCGTCGGGTTGTCGGGTGGCCAGGGAGTGTTTGAGCCACTGGCGGTCGTCGCGGGAGTCGTGGTCGTCTCTGAAGTGTCCGCCCCGGCTTTCCGTCCGGGCAAGAGCCGCGATGACAGTGACTTCGGCAAGGTCCAGCAGAAAACCCAACTCGACTGCTTCGAGCAAATCCTGGTTGTACCGACTCGACTTGTCGTCAATGCCGGCGGCTTTGTATCTCTGCTTAAGGTCACGCACGGTATCGAGGGCAGTGCTCAATCCCGACTCGTTCCGGACGATCCCGCAGTTGCTCATCATCTCGGCCTGAAGCTCCGAGCGAATCGTCGCGGGCCTTGTCCCCTTGGCGCGCTCCAGGATTGCCTTCAGTTTACTTTCCACATCTTTTTCGGGAGATTCAGGCAGCTGGGCGAAGTCGACTTTGTTGGCGTAGTCAGCCATATTGATGCCCCCGCGTCGGCCGAAAACGACGATGTCCAGGAGCGAGTTCGTACCCAGGCGGTTGGCGCCGTGCACCGACACGCAGGCGCATTCGCCGGCTGCAAAGAATCCCGGAAGGGGAGTGTCGTCCTGGTCCATTATTACTTGGGCGTTGACATCGGTTGGGATGCCTCCCATGGCGTAGTGGGCGGTAGCCTGAATCGGAACCGGATCCCGCAAGGGTTCCACGCCCAAGTAGATGCGGGCGAACTCGGTGATGTCGGGGAGTTTGTTTTCAACGACTTCTGGGTCAAGGTGGCTGACGTCGAGAAAAACGTAGTCCTTACCACCGATTCCGCGGCCCTCCTTTATTTCCTGGTGAATCGCGCGCGACACCATGTCGCGCGGGGCGAGGTCCATGAGAGTCGGGGCGTATCGCTCCATGAATCGTTCGCCTTTGTCATTCAGAAGAATTCCACCCTCCGCGCGGGCGGCCTCCGAGAGCAAGATTCCGATTCCGTAGACCCCGGTGGGATGGAACTGGAAAAATTCCATGTCTTCGAGAGGAATTCCTCGCGCCAAGCAAATACCCGGCCCGTCTCCGGTCAGCGTGTGGGCGTTGGATGTGATTTTGAAAAACTTGCCGAACCCCCCCGTCGCAAAAAAGACGCTCTTTGCGTGAAAGACATGCAGCTCACCAGTCTTGAGCTCGTATGCGATCACTCCACTGCATCTTTGCGGGCCAGTTTCGTCGGAGGTGAGTATCAGGTCCAGCACGTACCACTCGTTGAAAAACTGGACACCATTTTTCTGACATTGCTGGAAGAGTGTTTGGAGGATCATGTGCCCGGTGCGATCGGCAGCGAAACATGCTCGATGAACTGCCGCCTGGCCGTGATCGCGAGTGTGTCCGCCGAATCGGCGCTGATCGATCTTGCCGTCTTCGGTCCGGTCGAACGGCAGACCCATGTGTTCCAGGTCGTAGACCGCGTCGATAGCCTCGCGGCACATGATCTCGGCGGCGTCCTGGTCGACGAGATAATCGCCGCCCTTGATTGTGTCGAAGGTGTGCCACTCCCAGTTGTCTTCCTCGACGTTGCCCAATGCCGCGCTCATGCCTCCTTGCGCGGCGCCAGTGTGAGACCGCGTGGGATACATCTTGCTGATCACGGCCGTGTTCGCGCGCTGGGAAGCTTCGAGTGCGGCGCGAAGCCCTGCCCCACCCGCGCCCACGATCACGCAATCGAACCGGTGGTATGTGGTCACAGGCCGGCTACCCGCCCCCGGGCATTTGAGAAACTTCAAACGTCAAGATGACGAAAGTGCCTATCGTGAAGAGGATAAAAGTCGCGGCGTACAGACCCGCTTTCAAAAAGACTCGAAGACCGTCCTTGCGAAAGTAGTCCTCGATCATGATCCGGGCACCGTTTCCTCCGTGAAGCAGAGCGAGCGAAAGGAGCATCCAGTCGTAAGTCCTCCAGAAGAATCCGTCCCAACGGGCAGCGACGAAGTCGAAATCGATGCGATCTACCCCGCCCCCGAAGACGTGCATGATGGCCATGTGGCCAAGCAGCAAGAACACCAACAACAGGCCCGAGATGCGCATGAAGAACCACGACCACACTTCCCAGTTCGTCGGAGTCTTCTGGGCCTGGAAGTGCTTCGCGTAAACGTCCTGGACTTTGGCCATTAAATGAAGAGTGGCCGGAGCATAAAGAAGGCGGCGGGGATGAAAAGCAACATCGTGATCCCCATAACCGCCCGGCCCAGCAGCACCTGGTACTGAGACCCTTTCGTCCAGAAATCGATCACGATCACCCGCAGGCCGTTGAACGAGTGATAGATCACGAAGAACATGAGCACAACTTCTAGGGGGCGAAATAGGGGAAGTTCGTAAAACTTCGCCATGGTGTTGTACAGGCGTGGGCCGAACGCGATGGTCGCCGTGTCGAGAATGTGTAAGAACAAGAACCCCAGCACTGCGATCCCGCTGAATCGGTGCAGTATCCAGGTCCACATCCCCCCACCACCGCGATAGAGGGTCCGGCGGTAAGGCAGTGAGTCGACCGGTGGTTCCATGAGACGAATATATCAACCCGCGGCCGAATACACTCCTGGTTGCTGGCGGCGCTGATCTAGCGCCCTAAGAGGAAGGCAAATTCGCGGCATGAGTTCGGTCCTTCTCACGTATCTCTCAGTGGGCGCAATTAGCGCCCTTTCACTTGTGGGCGGAGTAGCTCTGGCCATAAGCCCCCGCACGTTGCAGAAGGGCCTTCTTGTCATGATCTCGTTTGCCGCCGGGGCCCTTTTGGGCGACGTTTTCCTGCACTTGATCCCTCAGATCGCAGAGTCCCAGACTGGATTCGATCTCACCGCTTCCTTCTCCATGCTAGGGGGAGTCCTGGCTTTTTTCTTGTTGGAGAAGGTTCTGCATTGGCATCATAGTCACCTCCCGTCCGAGGAAGTGCTGCATCCGGTGGCAGTGACCAATTTGATAGGGGATGCCCTGCACAACTTTGTCGATGGAGCCATCATTGCCGGAAGTTTTCTAGTATCGACGAACATAGGGATCGCGACCACCGTGGCAGTTGCGTTGCACGAGATACCTCAGGAGCTTGGAGATTTCGGGATCTTTGTGCACGCGGGTTTGCACCCGCGCCGCGCTCTGGCTCTGAACCTCGTGACGGCCTTGACTGCAGTCGTAGGGGCCACCCTTGTCTTGCTGCTGTCGGGGTCGGTTGCAGGCATCGAGCGAGTACTTGTTCCGTTGACGGCCGGTGGTTTCGTTTACATCGCTTCAACAGACCTCATCCCTGAGCTGCACAAGGAACCCGAGGCGGGCAAATCGGCCGCGCAGCTGGCTGGCCTTCTCGCCGGTGTGGGCGTGATGGCTCTGCTGCTTACCTTGGAGTAGAACCTTTTCAATGGACACAAGACGGGAACGCTGGCTTGCGGCTTTGCTTGGGGCCTTGGGCACCGCAGCTGGTGTGTTGGCGGTTGAGTTTGTTCCCAGGATGATGGCCTTGGATCTCGTCGTGCGCTTTCCCAGCGTGATCTGGTTCTTCGCGATGGTCCTTGTCGTCGGCGCGGCCGGGGGCCGAATCGGACACGGCCTTTTCCTTCACATCGCCAAGGGCCCGCTCGAGGGGAGAGCCGTGATCGTGGGCGGAATAGTCGGGCTTGCGATTGCAGCGACCTCGTGGTCGCTGACATATTTTCTGCGTGACGCCCTGTCTCCGTTTGAGTTCAATGATGCTTTTGCTCCGCTAATGAGAGACGCACTGGGAGAGTCGCTGCTCGCAGGATCGCTAGGGGGGATCCTCGCCGCGCTGGGAATCGTGAAGCATCTTCGGACCTTATGGCGGGAGGGATAGCACCCCCTGATAGCCTTTGTTCGTGACTGACTTGGATCCTTCTACTGACGCTGGCATCGAGATCGAGGCTGCGTACGGGCCATCCCCGATTGATACCGCCGCACCCGGCGCGCCCGGCGAATATCCCTATACCCGTGGCATCTACCCGACCATGTATCGGGGCCGGCTTTGGACCATGCGCCAGTACTCCGGATTCGGCAACGCAGCCGGCACGAACGAGCGGTTTAAGTTTCTGCTCGATCGCGGGCAGACCGGATTGTCGGTCGCCTTCGATCTCCCCACGCAAATGGGCTACGACTCAGACCACGAGCGCGCCCTGGGAGAAGTCGGCGCGACCGGTGTTGCCATATCGAGCCTCGCCGATATGGAGGTTCTTTTCGCCGGGATCCCACTCGACAAAGTGTCGACGTCGATGACGATCAATGCAACCGGGGCAATCTTGTTGCTGCTTTACGAATTGGTGGCGGAAAAGCAAGGTGTGGCGGCGACCGACATCTCGGGCACGGTTCAAAACGACATCCTGAAGGAGTACGCCGCACGCGGTACGTACATCTACCCGCCAAAGGCGAGCATGCGGCTCGTCACCGACCTCTTTGCCTATTCCCACAAGAACATTCCCCGCTGGAACACGATCTCGATCTCCGGTTATCACATGCGGGAAGCCGGATGCACCGCCGTACAGGAGGTCGCCTTCACGCTGTCGAATGCCATCGCCTACGTCAACGCAGCGATTGAGGCAGGTTTGGGAGTGGATGAATTTGGGCCCCGCCTCTCGTTCTTTTTCGCATGTCATATGAACTTTTTCGAGGAGATCGCCAAGTTCCGGGCGGCCCGCAGGATGTGGGCGAAGATCATGAGAACGCGCTTCGAATCGCAGGACGAAAAGTCGCAGCTGCTGCGTTTTCACACCCAGACCGGCGGGGCCACTCTCACCGCACAGCAACCGGAAAACAACATAGTGCGCACCGCCTACGAGGCTCTGGCCGCGGTGCTGGGGGGAACGCAATCGCTGCACACCAATTCATTCGACGAGGCCCTCTCGCTGCCGACTGAGAACGCCGCAAGGATCGCGCTCCGCACACAGCAGGTGCTCGGTTATGAGACCGGGGTGCCGGATACCTCCGATCCCCTCGGCGGATCATGGTTTGTCGAAAACCTGACTAACGAGATTGAAATGCGGGCCCAAGAATTGATTGCCCAAATTGATGATATGGGCGGCGCCGTCGAGGCGATCGAACGCGGATGGATGAAGGAGCAGATCGAGGATTCGGCGTATCGCATTCAAGGCAAAATCGAGGACGGCTCCCGCGTGATTGTTGGAGTCAACAAGTTCGTCGAGGCAGATGAGCCGACGGACATCTACCGTGCGGACGCATCGATCGCGGCCGAGCAGATCGAGAGCTTGAAAAAGTTGAAGGCCGGACGAGACAACGATGCCGTTAAGAACACCCTCAACGAGGTGCGCGACGCGGCCCGCGGCCGGGACAACCTCCTTTATCCGATGCGTGAGGCGCTCAGCCTCTATGCAACGCTCGGAGAAGTGAGCGACGTTCTTCGAGAGGTGTTCGGCGTCCACAACCCGGTAGAGCGATGGGGGGCTCGGGGGGGTAGCAGCCGCCCGGAGGTATGAATATGGCGCGCCAGAAGCTGCGAACCCCCCGAAGTCAAAAAGTAGCGATTGTGGGTGGGACGGCGGGGCTCGGTTATGGCCTCGCGCTTCGTCTTGGCGCCGCGGGCACCATCGTCGCAATCGGGAGCCGTAAGGCCGATAAGGCCGCGGACGCCGCGCGGCTTGTGTCTGAAGGCGTGCCGGGAAGTCCCGAAGTGACATCCGGTGTCAACGAAGAGGTCGTGTCCGGGGCGGACTTGGTCGTCGTAACCGTTCCCTATACCGGTTTGGTGGCGACCTATGAGTTGATCAAACCCCACTTGTCCCCGGGTGCGGTTGTTCTTGATTGCAACGTCGCCCTTGCGAGCGAAGTAGGAGGCAAAGCTACGCGCTTGATCGGTGTATGGGAAGGGTCCACGGCCCAGCAGGCCAAAGCGATCCTGGGAAAGGACGTTGCAGTCGCGGCGGGATTCCATACCGTGATGGCCGGGCTGCTCCAAGACCTGACCCGCTCGATCGACTCCGACATTCTGGTCTGCGGAGATCCAGCTGCCAAAGAGGCCGTCGCGGAAATCGTGGCCAAGATCAAGGGGGCGCGCTTCGTCGATTGCGGCCCCCTGGAACGAGCCCGCCTTCTGGAAGCCCTTGCGGCCCTGATGATCGGCATCAACATCAAGCACAAGCTCGATCCTGGAGCTGGCATCCGAATCACCGGCCTACCTCCAACGCCGGGTTCCAACGCCTAAGCAATCCGGTAAGCAGCGCGGAAACGGATGCTTCACAGTTTCTGTGATGATTTGATCAAGCTGATTCGATAACCGCCAGCGTCGCGCCGGCGGAGACGGTCTCGCCTGCTTGAACCCGAAGTTCCTTGAGCGTGCCGTCGCTGTGACACAGGATCATGTTTTCCATCTTCATGGCTTCTAGGACGATGATTGCTTGGCCGGACTTCACCTGCTCACCCACCTCAACTAGCGTCTTGACGATAGTGCCTTGCATCGGGGCGATCAGGGTCTCTCCGCCGCCTCCCGCCCCCGCGGACTTGGACAGGTCTGGCGGACTCGGCTTGGTTCGGCTCCCGGCGGCCGCCTTCTCGGTAAAGGCAACACTCAGCCGCTTCCCCTCGATCTCAATGGTTGCCATGCGTTGATGCGTCGCCGAGATGGCCGCTCTGAGGGCCGGGACGTCGAGTTTAGATAGATCCACATCGTTCTCGACGGTATTTGTCGAGAACTTTCCCTGCTGGAACCATTCGCTCGCGAGGGCAAGTTTGTGAAACGGGATGGTTGTGCGCACTCCGCCGATCGAAAACTCCTCCAACGCGCGCGACGTTCTTGCGATGGCCTCGGCCCGGTCTGCGCCGTAGCAGATCAGTTTCGCGATCAACGAGTCGTAACTCTGGGAGATCTCCGTACCCGCCCTCGCGCCTGAGTCGACCCGCACTCCCGGCCCAGAAGGTTCCAGGTAGTCGGTGATTAGGCCGGGACTGGGCAGGAAGTTCTTGGCGGGATTCTCGGCGTTGATGCGGCACTCGATGGCGTGCCCCCTGAACGCGACGTCGCCTTGTTCGAAGCCAAGTTTCTCGCCTGAGGCGATGAGAATCATCTGCTTGGCCAGATCGATGCCGGTGACCATTTCCGTTACCGGGTGTTCAACCTGGAGTCGTGTGTTCATTTCGAGGAACCAAAAGCGCGGACCATCGGAAGTCTCCTCGAGCAGAAACTCGATAGTTCCTGCCGATTCATAACCCGCCGTTTTGGCGACGCTCACGGCAGCGCGACCCATCTCTTCGCGCAAGTGCTCGTCGACTGCAACCGAAGGCGACTCCTCCAAGAGTTTTTGATGACGACGTTGCAACGAGCAGTCGCGTTCTCCCAGATGCACGACGTTTCCTTGTGAGTCGCCGAGGAGCTGAATCTCGATGTGGCGCGGATTGTCCAGATAACGCTCCAAATAAAGGGCGCCGTTGCCGAACGCAGTCAGCGCCTCGCGTCCGGCCCCCTCAAATGCTGCCGCGGCCTCGTCGGGTGCTTTCACAACTCGGAACCCCCGCCCCCCGCCACCGAAGGCCGCTTTGATCGCCACCGGCCAGCCGTGCTTGTCTGCGAATTCCTTTATTTCATCGGGGCTGGATATCGGCTCCAGGGTCCCCGGAACGCTTTGGACTCCCGCGGCCCCGGCCACCTTGCGAGCGGACACCTTGTCGCCCATTGCCCTGATCGCCGCGGGGGGAGGGCCGATCCAGGTAAGGCCTGCGTCGATCACCGCCTGGGCGAACTGGGCGTTCTCGGCGAGAAATCCGTACCCGGGATGAATCGCAGTCGCCCCTGACTGCTTGGCGGCGAACAGGATGTTGTCCGTGTTTAAGTAACTCGCAGACGGCGGAGTATCGCCTATGAGATGCGCCTCGCTGGCGAATTCGAGGTGCAGCGCGTCGCGGTCGCCTTCAGAGTAGACCGCGACCGACGGGATCCCAAGGTCCTTACAGGCCCGGAAGAGTCGTATCGCGATTTCACCGCGGTTGGCTACAAGGATTTTCAACTTGACTGCATCAGGGCTTTTTCGGCAAGGCCAATAGGAAGTCCGCCGGAGGTGGCGATGGAATCGTGGAACTCCTTCAAAGTGCCTCTGCGTTCGTCGAAATAACTTCTGCGCATACGTTCTATCTCCAGAGATCCCGTTAGATAAGAGGGGGCCTGGGTCGGCCATGAGCAGTACCGGCCAACCTCGGCTCTGCCCGTCGGCTCACCCATTCCTGTCCGCTCCATCATGAACTTCAATGCCTCATCGAACGTCATCTTGCCGATGTGAAGGCTTGTGTCCACAACGATGCGCGCCGCCCTAAAGATTCGAGCCACCATATAGCCGAGTTCGTGGGCCGGATTGTCATAGAAGCCTTCCTCGCGCATCATCCGTTCGGTATAGAGCGCCCACCCTTCGGTGAAGTAGGAAGTTCGCAGCACTTTTCGTAGCTTGCGTGGGTTGTCCTGCATCTTGACCAAGTGCCAGTGATGTCCCGGATAGGCCTCGTGCACGGACGTGGTCGGGATCGAGTTTCTGTTGCTCGAAGCGAGCCTTTTTTGTATGTCTTCGGGCGAGGTTCCTTCCGGTGCATACGGCACGAAGAAGTGGCCGATGCGCCCGGACTTGAAGGCGGGAGGAGAGCTGTAAGACGCAACCGCCAACACCGGCCGCTGAAAATGAGGAGATGGAACCACGCGGCACTCCTCGCCTTCGGGGAAGGTCACAAGGTCTTTGTCCTTGAGGAACTGTCTCGCTCGCTCGGTCCAATCTTCATACTCCTTGCGCATCTCTTCTTCGGAAGCGGGATGGTCGGTGTTGAGGTCCGCAGCAAGCCCAAGCCAGTCGGAGGTTCCCTTCCATTTTTTCGCGAAGCGCGACATCTCTTTGTCGAGGTCGTCGTAGGCAGCTTTGCCGCGCTCGAGCATTTCGTCGGCGCCATAACCGAGTTTTTCTTTGTCTTGAAGAAGCGCGCTGTAACGCTCTTCGCCGATTGCCCACGTTCCCTTTGCGTCAGAAACGAACTTGCCTAGAAACGCGGCAAAGTCCTCGTGGGCTTTTGCGGCTATCTCGCCCGCGTCCGCAAGCAGGTCACGATCCTTGCCCTCTGGCAATTCGGCGGGCACCATATGGCGAAAGTAATGGATGCTCGCCTTGCATTGGCCCAGAGCGCGCCCGGCCACCAGGGGACTTGCGAGGACAAGATCGAGGTTGCGTTTGCCGTGGGCAAGAACATCTGGAATCGATTTCATCCGCGAGGCCGCTGCCGCGGCCAGTTCATGATCTGGATGAAGCCGGTGCTGGAACAGAGAGAAGACGCCGCTCGTACCGGGACCCAAGTATGTGCCGGGGTCACGTTTGTAGCTCGCCCAGTCCCGCATGATCTTCGCGCCGCGAAGCGACGATAGGGCCAGGTCGCGGTCGATTTGCTGGTCCAAAGTGAGCCCCTCGTCGCCGACGGATTCGAAGGTGGCCAGCCATGTATCCACCTGCGCCTCATGGCGGGCATAACCCTCGATTGAGTAGTCTCCGAGCAGATGGTCGTAGCCATCGATTCCCAGAGAAGTGGCGGCCACAGGGCTCTCGGCGAACGTTTCGTCGAGGAAATCGTCAATGAGGGAATCGATATTCGCCATTGGTTGGAAGTCTATAGGCGGAAAACCACCGTGCCTCCTAAAACGGGGTGGCGTGACCCCCTATCGCAGGATTGGCCCGGAGGACGGGGGTCGCGCACCCGAGCGCTTGCCCCGCGATGACGAAAGACTCGCGGGGTAATGTACCCGAATGTCTTCCTTCAGCCAGTCGGAATTGGAAACGGACCTTGCGGATCTGGTACCCGAACTCAGATTTTTGGAAGAGACCACCTCGACCAACGCGGTCGCGAGTGAGTGGGGGGCACAGGGCGCGCCCGACGGCGCGATCGTAGTTACGAACCATCAGACAGCGGGGCGGGGCCGGCTGGACCGCTCCTGGTATGCCCCGCCCGGTGAATGCTTGTTGTTCTCAACGATCCTGCGCCCTGCGGACGGATCGCGGGCCGATCAGTTTGCGCTGTTGAATCTGGCTGCGGCTGCGGCGATGTGTCGGTCGGTATCAAGGCTTGTGCCAGCAAGGGTCAAATGGCCGAACGACGTGATGATCAACGGCCGGAAAGTTGCAGGGATCCTTTCGACGGGGGCCGGGGGGGTAGCAGCTGCCCGGGAG
>CAZCSK010000001.1:160533-172699 GCA_964501265.1 uncultured Actinomycetes bacterium | reverse complement strand
TACGAGCAACCCGCGCCAGAGGCTGCGAACCCCCCGAATCAACCGGGGGCCGGGGGGGTAGCAGCTGCCCGGGAGTACGAGCAACCCGCGCCAGAGGCTGCGAACCCCCCGAATCAACCGGGGGCCGGGGCTTTCGCTGTCATCGGGGTGGGTTTGAATGTCAGTGTGGCCGCTTTTCCCGCCGAACTGGCCGGGGCCGCGACCAGCCTTCTGCTTGAGACCGGAGAGCGGGCCGATCGGCTCGAGCTGTTGAGGGGGTTCCTGGCGGAGTTCGGCCGACTATATGCATCATTTCCTGAAGGCATCTTGCATGAGTACGAGCCCCTTTGCGAAACACTTGGTATGCGTGTGCGCGTGGAACTGACCGATCATTTTATTGAGGACGAAGCAATCGGAATCGATCCAACTGGCGGCCTGATTCTTGCTGGGGGCGAAGTTATCAGAGCCGGAGACGTGGTCCATCTGAGAAGCAGTGACGGCGGCGGCGTCTAGAAGCCAAATTAAGGGCCGATCCCAGCGCTATCAGGACGACGGCAAGGAGAGCGGGACTTGACGAATTGCTCCCTGTCGCCGGCAGAACCTGTGGCTTGACAACCTTTTCACCCAGCACCCGAGTTGACTTTACGACCGAAGTGTCCGAACCAGACACCTGGTTAGAGGGGTTGACCTTCTCGTGGCCCAGAACGGCCACTGTATCGGTCAGCCCGGCTCCCACGGAGGCGAGAGGCGAGTAGTTAAGGACGGTGAAGGTGCAGGTGACCGAAACTCCAGGCGCAAGCTCGGCCCCGATCAGCTCGGAGCAGACGCCAAAGGGCACCTGACCGGGCCACGAGTCGACGATAGAGTCGATCACGAGGGTCACGGCGCTGTTGTTTGTGATAACCGCCCTGAAGGTCACTGTGGCTCCCTCTGTTGGAGCGGTCTCGGTGTCCGAGAAGGTCCCATCGGCGTTGGCGTCATTGGTCTTTTCAACTAGAAGGGTCAGTGCCGCTGGCAAAGGCGACGCCACCCTTGAGGTGTCTTGAGCCCGGGTCGTCTGGCCGGAGTCGCCGAGGCGATACGCCAGCACGACCACCGTGTTTGTGAGGCTGCTACCCGCTGAGGGGGCGTAGCCGGGGACCGTAAAGGCGCAAGAGACGAATTGCCCTGGCGTCAGTTGCGTGCCTACCAAGGTTTGGCAGATCGCAAATTCTAGCTGGCCGGGCCAGAAATCAGTGATGGCTGCGAGCACAATTGTCTGGTCGCTCGTATTGGTAATTATTGCCAAAAAGTCGACCGCCGACCCTGCTACAGGGGCGACCTCAGAGTCGGTGAAGGTCCCGTCGCGGTTGGCATCGTTGGTCTTAGCCACACTCACCGAGATGGATACCCACAGCTTGTCGCCGAAGTCGGAGAAGGTGCGCGAGGTTGAACCGACGATCGCGCCGAATGTGGCAGTTAGCCTAGACTCGCCAGCCGTCGCCGAGGTGATGGTGACAGTGCATTGGCCGCTTGAGCTGGTCGTGCAGCTTCCAGACCGGGAATCGGGCGCAATTGCGCCTCCCGGGATTTGAGTGATCGTGCCGAGCCCGCTAAGGGCAAGCTCAACTGTCTGGCTGCCTGCTGGCCCAAACCCGCTGCCGGTGTCGGTTTGGAGGGTTACCGTGAAGGTATGGGTGGTTCCGACCGCGTTTACTGCCGTCTCAGGCGTAACTGTCAACCTGTAGTCGACCCATTGCTTCGTGGCTGGACCCGAGATGAAGGTGGCCGAGGCGCCGTCTGCCGTGCCCAAGAAGGAGGCCGTGAGCGTGGTGAGGCCCGCAGCCGCCGAGGTTACTGTGACTGTGCACTGACCTGCTGCCGAGGTGCCCCCCGGGTCGTCGCACGTGGTGCTCCCGATCTGCCCAACGCCTCCGAGTGTCAAGGTTGGGTTTACGCCGGCGAGCGGCTGGAAGCCGTTGCCGTCCCCGGAGTCCTTGAAGGTCGTCACAGTGAACACGTGGTCGGTACTCACGAGGTTGGCAGCCTCCAGAGGTGTTACCAAAATCTGGTAATTGATCCAGGTCTTGGTCCCAGAGTCGGAGAACGTGTGTGATGCCGTGCCTACAGTTGCCAAATATTGGGCGGTCAAGGTCGCAACCCCTGTACCGGCAGAGCTGACAATAGCTGTGCACTCCCCTGATCCATTGGTGACACTGCCGACGCAAGTGCCTCCCGTGATGCTTCCCACACCGGTCAGGCCTAGCGTGGGCGTGGCCCCCACCACAGGGTCCCAGACACTGCCATCGTCGGTAGATTCGATCTTTACCGTGAAGGTGTGCGGCTGCCCAACCAGGTTCGTCGCCTGCTCAGGCGTAACCGTGATCCGGTAGGTGATCCACGTTTTGTCTCCGCTGTCTGGCCCAATCGTTAGGGTCGCGCCAGCGACCGAGGCCAGGTAAGAGGCCGTCAGGGTGGCGGTGCCAGGCCCCGTGGTCGTGATGACTACGGTGCACTCGCCCGAGGAGTTCGTTAGGCATGTTCCGCCGAGCCCCCCTGGATCGATAGATCCTCCCGAACCAACGCTCGTGATCGTGGCCACCGTGCTTGTTAGGGTCAGGTCGATCAATTTGCCGCCAACAGGGCCCAAAGAGGCGTCTGTGGAGCTTAGGCGGACGTTGAAAGTGTGCGTGGGTTCAACCGGCAAAAGGTTGGTGTCTTGGTCGGGAGTGACCGAAATCAGGTAGCCGACCCAGCTTTTGGTCCCGGAGTCGGAAAATGACGCCGGGCCGGAATCAAGGACGGTGTTGTAAGTCGCGGTCAGGGTTCCGCCGCCTGCAGCCGACGAGTTGACGATCACCGTGCAGGTGCCGTTGGCCGCCGTTGTGCCTAAAACGCAGGTCCCGCCGGTTATGGAGGAGCCGGCTACCCCGACCCAGCCGAGGTCAATGTGGGCCCCCTGGACAGCCTGGAACCCGTTTCCAGCCGAGCGCCGGAGCGTCACCGTGAAGGTATGAGCCTGGCCGACCAGGTTCACCCCATCTGGCGCAACGGTGATCTGGTAGTTGACCCAATGCTTGACCGCGGTGGCCGAGAAAGTCCCGCTCGTGTCGCCCACGACGGCGCTGTAGGCGGCCCTAACCGTGGTGTCACCTGGGGTTTGCGATGTGACCGTAATCGTGCACGACCCAGCGGCGGAGGTCGTGCCGGAAACGCAAGTTCCGCCTGTGATGCTGCCCGGACCCGTCACTATCGTCCCAGCCACCGCCGCGCCCACAACGGGCGCCCATACAGCGCCGTCGGTAGTGCGCTCCAGCAAGGCGGTGAAGGTGTGGGTGGTCCCCACGAGGTTAGTCGCCTCGGGGCCGATCGAAATTCGGTAGTTGACCCAGTGCTTGGCCGCCGTCTGCGACAAGGCGACAGGAGCGGTCGCAGTCTGCTTGTTGAAGGTTGCGGTGAGCGTGGAATCACCGGGGTTTGACGAGCGGATCGTGATCGAGCAGGTTCCCGCCAGAGTAGTTGTACAAGTCCCCGTGGAGGGTCCAGCAGGTGCGATCGTGGTGATCGAGCCTTGCCCTGCGAGTGCCAGGCCGACCGTTTCGCTGCCGGCGTCGACCCAGGTGGCGCCGCTATCGAGCGACTTTTCGAGGTGACTTGTGAATATGTGGTTGTTGTTCACAAGGTTGACGTCATCGGGCGGGGTCAAGGTCAGGCGATAGCGAATTTTCGGGTCGACGTAGGTGTGAGCAACCGTGACGGCCTCGCGAATCCGCACGGTGACTGCCGAGACCGTTGGATCCAGAACATACCCAAGCGGCGCCGAGACCTCTTGGACCACGTACTCGCCCGGAGCAATATCTTCGAACGTGCACTGGCCCGCTGTTGCTTCCTCACCGGTTGTGCAGGTTTGCTCGAGAGTGTCGCCTGCGTCGAGGGCGTTGTCGTTATTAACGTCGTTGTAAAGCTCGAAGACCGCGCCGTTCAGCGGGTTGTTTGAATCGTCCTTCTTCAGAACTTTGATCGACCCGCACGTCGAAAAATCGACCGGCGTTGGAGTGGTGACGTCTTTGAGGGCTGAGTCGAAGGACTCACCCGAAGCACGGCTCTTGGCGTAAAACTGGCTGAACCCGGGGCAGGAAAGGAAACCGGGAATTCCCGACAGGTCCAATGCGGCTTCGCCGAAACGAAGTGTATCGACTATGCCTCCCCCAAACGGTGTACCCGCGGGCCGAGTGAGCGCTCCATCGAAGTTAACGTCGCCTACGGCGTCGACATTGGAGAGAAGGTTCCATGAGCCAAACAGGGCTTCCTCATTTTGAGCGGTGCCCGGATCGTCGGCGATCCCATCCCATGACCGGAGCTCAATGTTCACGGCATTCGATCCGCCGGCGTAGTCGTAGACCACCAGAAGGTCTCCATCGCTACGCTGTGGAATCGTCGTGCCTTCTTTGTTAACGATGCTGTCGGGACTCTTGTTAAGTTCGAAGTTGACATGAACATCGCCCTGTCCCTCGACATTCATCCTTTCGAAGGAAAGGAAAAGGAACTGTCCGACCACAGTGATATCCGCTGCTACGTAGGCGCGCGTAAGATCGTCCTTGCCAGGAACATTGTGAGCTTCGATCACCCAGTTGTCGGGTTCGCGTTCCTTCGAACCCTCCTTGAATGAACTGTCCTCTGCCTGTCCGAAGGTGTCGGGCGACATCGTCACCGTGCCAACGTTGGCCCAGTCGCGCGTGGCGACGGTTGCAGTTGTTCCAGAGCCGATAGCGGATCCGTCGAAATCGTAGTCTCCGTCAATCTCGAATCCACCAAGGATTCCGGCGATATTCCCCGGAGTGTGACTCCCAAAGGTGAGGCCCCCCATGGACGGAAGAATGGTCAAAACAAGCAACAGGCCGAACAAGGCCCTACTTTTACGGCTCAAAGAAATTTCCCCTCTAGTACGTTCGGCGCACGTGACCTTCACTAGTCCGTCAGAAGATTTAATCAGTCTCCCAATGCGGCGTCAACCTGGGAGCCCCTCCAATAATCCCGCAAGCATACAGGAAACAGCACTCAATGTGAAGGGGTGTTGCTGAGAGTGAACAAGGGGAGGTCGGGGGCCTCTCTGACTGAGGTCCTAGAGCTAGAGGAGGTCGGAGGTCGGCCCCGGAGGGCCACATGAGACCACGGAACTCGAGTCCGCGAATAAACGCCACGCGGTGGCCCGTAGGGGCGACCACCGGCCGACGACTGCGGTGGCCCGCAGGGGGACCTCCGACCGCAGCCGCGCCCGTAAGCAATAATTAACAGATGCCCCCAGTCCTAAAGACCGCCTTCGATCCAAACTCGAAGCCCGCCCAGGCCAATCGCACGGCAATGGAAGCGGCTGTCACGGATCTTGAGGCCAAGATCGCAGAGGCCGCCGAAGGCGGGTCGCAGAAGTCTCGGGACCGCCACGTAGCCCGTGGCAAACTGCTGCCTCGACAGCGTGTAGAGAGGCTCATCGACCCAGGGACTCCTTTTCTCGAACTGTCCCAACTTGCGGCCAACGGGATGTATGACGGCGAGGCGCCGGGGGCGGGGATCATCACAGGAGTCGGCCGGGTATCGGGGGCCGAATGCGTAATCGTTTGCAACGACGCAACGGTAAAGGGAGGCACTTACTTCCCAATGACTGTCAAAAAGCACCTGCGAGCGCAAGAGATCGCTCTGGCGAATCATCTCCCCTGCATCTATCTCGTAGATTCAGGGGGCGCCTTCCTGCCTCTGCAGGACGAAGTTTTCCCTGACAGAGATCATTTCGGGCGCATCTTTTACAACCAGGCGACTATGTCCGCGCTCGGCATCCCGCAGATTGCCGCTGTTTTGGGATCTTGCACTGCGGGCGGGGCCTATGTGCCGGCCATGAGTGATGAGTCGGTGATCGTCAAGGAACAAGGGACTATCTTTCTGGCTGGCCCCCCGCTCGTCAAGGCCGCCACAGGCGAGGTAGTGACCGATGAGGAACTCGGTGGGGCCGACGTCCATGCTCGAACCTCTGGAGTGGTCGACCATTATGCGCAGGACGACACTCACGCGCTGGCAATCGTACGCGACATAGTCGGATCGCTCAATCGAACGAAGCGATTGCCCGACGGCCTGATAGATCCGGAGGCCCCCAAATACGATCCTTCCGAGCTGTACGGGGTCGTCCCCAGCGATTCGCGCATTCCTTACGACGTGCGTGAGGTGATTGCGCGCATCGTCGACGGTTCGCAGTTTCATGAATTCAAAGCTCTCTACGGTGACACACTTGTGTGCGGCTTCGCTCATATCGAGGGATTCCCGGTAGGAGTCATTGCGAACAACGGGATCTTGTTTAGCGAATCGGCCCTCAAGGGGGCGCATTTCATTCAATTGTGTGACAAACGGGCGGTTCCGTTGGTTTTCTTGCAAAACATCAGCGGATTCATGGTGGGCAGAGAGTACGAGGCTGGCGGTATCGCCAAAGACGGCGCCAAGCTCGTAACCGCCGTTGCCTGTGCGGCCGTACCCAAATTCACCGTGATCATCGGAGGATCGTTCGGTGCGGGCAACTACGGAATGGCAGGCCGCGCCTATTCGCCGCGCTTTTTGTGGATGTGGCCGAACGCGCGCATCTCCGTGATGGGCGGCGAGCAGGCCGCCAGCGTCCTCGCAACGGTCAAGGGCGACTTCAAGTCGAAAGAGGAAGAGGAGGCCTTTAAGGCCCCCATACGCGAGCGATACGAGAGCGAGGGACATCCGTATCACTCCACCGCGCGGTTGTGGGACGACGGAGTTATCGACCCGTTGGACACCCGCTCGGCCCTCGCGCTGGGGATATCAGTGGCGTACAACGCTCCCATTCCCAAGCCGGCTTACGGCGTTTTTCGGATGTGACGACCCTCCTGGTCGCAAACCGCGGCGAGATCGCGGTCCGAATATTTCGCACATGCAAGCAGTTGGGAATTCGTTGCGCGGCGGTCTATTCCGATGCGGATGCCAATGCGATGTTCGTCCGCGAGGCTCATGTCGCCGCTCGGATCGAGTCGTATCTCGATATCGCCTCGGTTATAGCGGCAGCCAAGGAGTTGGAGGCTGAACTCATTCACCCCGGGTACGGCTTCCTGGCCGAAAACTACGAGTTTGCTGAGGCCTGCTTGGCTGCGGGCGTCACTTTCGTAGGACCCCCTCCTCAAGTCTTGAGAGGCATGGGTTCCAAAGATGCGTCTCGTGCGATTGCAATCGAGGCTGGGGTGCCGGTGCTCGCCGGCTACGCGGCCCCGGACCAGTCCGACGAGGCGTTTGCAGATGCCGCTGGCAAGGTTGGGTATCCCGTCATTGTGAAACCGGCCGAGGGTGGGGGCGGCAAGGGGATGGGAATCGCTCATTCAACCGACGAGCTGCCTGGCATCCTCGCGTCGGCTCGCCGAGTGGGGCTGGCCGCATTTGGCGACGACCGTCTGATCCTGGAGCGCTATCTGACCGGCGCCCATCATGTCGAAGTTCAGATCCTGGCCGACACTCACGGCAACGTCATGCACTTCGGCGAGCGCGATTGCTCGCTTCAGCGCAGACATCAAAAGATTCTCGAAGAATCACCGTCGCCAGCAGTCGACCTAAAGATGCGGAAACTTCTCTGCGATTCATCAGTGAATCTCGCTCGCAACGTTGGGTATGTGGGGGCGGGGACTTGCGAGTTCATCGTTTCCGGTGACGTGGCCGCCTTTCTGGAAATGAATACGCGTCTGCAAGTTGAACATCCCGTAACCGAGATGGTGATGGGAATAGATCTGGTTGAGATGCAGATTCGAATTGCAATGGGAGAAGAGCTGCAGCTCGGCAAGGTGCCGCCAACCGGTCATGCGATTGAAGTTCGGATCTATGCCGAGGATGTCGACAACGGTTTTCTTCCTCAATCTGGCAGAGTCGGGCACCTGCGTTGGCCCACCGACGCTCGAATCGACGCAGGCATCGAGGAGGGCGATGAGATTTCCCCCAGTTACGACCCGATGATTGCCAAGTTGATAGTTCATGCCGACTCGCGGGCCGCCGCCATCAAGCGACTCGCCGAGGCATTAGATCAAGTGGAGATACTGGGAGTGATGACGAATGTCGCTTTCCTGCGGGACGTGATCGCGCTGCCTGAAGTCGCCGAGGGCAAAGTGACGACGTCTTGGTTGGAGTCGCTCCGCCAGCCTGTGCCCGATAATTCCATACCAGACGAGGCCGTCGCCATTGCAGCAGCAGCGGAGGCGGCCCGGCTTTTGGAGACGCCCTCCCGCCGCGATCCCTGGCGATCCCTTGGGAGTTTCCGGTTATCTTCCGAAGAGTTCGTTGAGATTCCACTGGTGCAGAACGGGATCGAGGTCTGGGTGCGCGTTAGCGGTGATGGGCCATTTGTTGTTATGGAACACACCGTAATCAAGGGTGAATGTCACGCATTTGAAATCGACGGCTTAGGCGCTGCGGCGGCCAAAGGTACGGATGGATGGTTTGTTTGGTGGCGAGGGCGTCAGTATGAGGTGCCTTTGGGACCTCTCGAACGGGGCGGCGATCAATCAGGCCGGGCGCACATGGAGGCACCGATGCCCGGGCAGGTCATAGCCGTCAGAGTCGCCGCGGGCGATCACGTCGTGAAAGGGCAAGAGTTGGTGGTGGTCGAGGCCATGAAGATGGAGCACTCAATTAGAGCCCCCATCGACGGGGTCGTCGAGATGGTTCTGTGTGCGGTTGGAGACCGGGTCGATCGGGGGCGAACACTCGTGGATCTCGTCGAACCCACAGGTTCCTGAAAAGTGATGAGCGGGCTGCCCGAACGGGTCACTGTCGTCGAGGTCGGGCCGCGCGACGGATTGCAGAATGAAAAAACTTCTGTCCCGAGCTCCGTCAAGGTGGAGTTTATCCAAAGGCTCGCACGTGCCGGACTTGGCGTCGTTGAAGTCACGTCGTTTGTGAATCCAAAGTGGGTTCCGCAACTGTCCGACGCTTTCGAAGTTTTCACCGCTCTAAGCCGCGACCCTTCGGTGCGGTACCCGGTTTTGGTCCCCAACCTTGAGGGGTTGGAAAGGGCCATGGAGGCCGGCGCGCGCGAGGTCGCCGTTTTTGCGTCTGCGACTGAGTCCTTTTCACGCAGCAACTTGAACCGCTCACGTGACGAGGCTTTGGAGATGTTCAGGCCGGTATGCAGGCGGGCGCTCGACGAGGGGCTAAGCGTGCGCGGTTACATCTCAATGGTATTGGGAGATCCGTGGGAGGGTAAGGTTCAACCCGGTGATGTCGTCAAAGTTGGTTTGCAGTTGATTGAGATGGGGTGCTTCGAGTTGTCGCTCGGCGACACCATCGGCGTGGGCACGGCCGGTGAGGTTCAAGAATTGATCGGGAGCTTCCAAACCTCGGGCGTCGATGTCTCCAAACTCGCGGTGCATTTTCACGATACTTACGGACAAGGTTTGGCCAACGTTCTAGCGGCAATGCAGATGGGAGTGTCGATCGTGGACTCGAGCGCCGGCGGGATAGGTGGATGTCCTTTCGCGAAGAGCGCGACTGGAAATCTTGCGACCGAGGACCTCGTGTGGATGCTTGACGGGCTTGGGATCGTGACGGGCGTGGATGTTGCAGCCGTCGCGAGCGCGAGCAACTGGATCTGCGGGGAACTGGGCATTCCGGTCCCTGGCCGCGTGGCAAGGGCGATCGCTAAGTGAGCGAAATGAGCGCGATTACATTCGAGATTGATGATCGAGGCGTCGCTACGCTGACTCTCGATCGTCCTGAGGTTCGAAACGCTATGAACGGCGAAATGATGTCACAGGTAACCGAGACGATCTCCAATCTTCCCGCAGACGCCCGTGTGCTGATCCTCAAAGGAAGCGGCAAGGTGTTCTCCGCCGGCGCAGACCTTTCCTGGATGATGAGCGCAGCGGCTGGGGGGTCCGGGGGGTTCGGGGGGGTAGCAGCCCCCCTACGTACGGACCCGCGGGCGCCAGAAGCTGCGAACCCCCCGAAGTCAACAGGTGACGATTCGTCCGTTTTGCTTGAATTGTTCTCCTCAATCGACACGTGCCGGGTGCCCGTGGTCGCGCAGGTGCACGGCGCCGCGATGGCGGGGGCCGCGGGAATGGTCGCATGCTGCGACGTCGCGGTCGCTGCTGAGGGCACGGTCTTCGGTTTCACCGAGGTCCGGTTGGGGCTCGTTCCTGCGGTCATCTCCCCCTATGTGGTTCGTAAGATGGGCTACTCCTTCGCACGCGCCGCCTTTCTGACGGCTGAGCGATTCGACGCTCGCCGAGCCTACGAAGTTGGTCTCGTGCACAGGGTCGTCCCTCTCGATGACCTCGAATTCGCCGTCCAAGAGGCCGTTCAAGCCCTCCTGTTGGCCGGCCCCGAGGCCATTCGCGAAGCCCGCCAGTTAGTCGATCGAGTCTGGGGGAGGGCGCCATCGGAGGTTGCCGATGTGACCGTCGCTGCCATAACCGAGCGTAGGGCCAGCGAAGAGGGGCGGGAAGGCGTTACCGCCTTCCTCGAGAAGCGCAGGCCCCGTTGGGCGCAGCCGGATCAATAGGATGGCGACCCGCGGAGACGGGCCTGTTTTGATCCGCGAAGCTCATATTTCGGACATGTGCAATTTCTCCTTCACAAAGGGCGCTTTCCGTGCTACTCTCCGGGGGCTAACCCGTTTGGACTAGCCCCTTCGGAAGGACAAAACGTTGATCGCGCCCAAAACTAAGTTGATACAAAGTAGCGCTAGGCCCAAAGCCAGGCGCAGATTGATTCAGGCGATATTTCTGGGAGCATCTGCCATAGGGCTCCCATTGCTCTTGAGCACGAGTTCGCGAGCCGAATTCGTGTGCGCCTACGAATCCTCCACTCACAGCGTAGTAATCAGCGTTGCGGGCCCGGCGCCGGTCTCCGTATCCAGGTCGGGCGACGCAATCCATGTGGGCGGGGTGCAGTGTGGTACCGCCACCGTCAACAACACCGACACCGTTCGCGCAGTCGCGGACGCTCTGGATAACACCTTTGAGATCGATCTATCCGGCGGGCCTTTTGCGCCTGGTTTCACCGATGAAACTGGAGCCGGAGACGAGATCGAGTTCGTTGCTATTGATCTTGGTCCGCAATTGGTGGCCGACACGCTCCGGATAAAGGGGTCAGGAGGTACCGACTTCATCGTATTCGGCGCCGAGGGCATCAACCTCAATGCGTCCGAAAGTGCGGACGCCGACGATGCCGACGTCACATTCACAGGCGGCCTGTCTTCCATCGAAAACTTCGTGGTCAATGGGGGCGCTGGCGGCGATGCCCTTTCCGCGTCAGGAGGAGAAGGAACTGGAGCCACATTTGCCCAACAGGTAACGCTGAACGGGGACGCCGGCAACGATTCGCTTTCGGGCGGCCTTGGAAACGACACTCTTAACGGGGGCGATGGGATTGCGGACACGGTCGACTACTCCCAGTCGGCGTCAGCCGTCAACGTAAGCCTCGCCGTTCCGGGGAGCGCCAGCGGCCAGGGGACGGACGGCCTAGCCGGCATCGAGAACATCATCGGCTCCAGCTTCGGCGACTCGCTTACGGGCGACGTTGGCAACAACGTGATAAATGGGGGGCCAGGCAACGACACCGAGAACGGTGGGGGCGGCGACGATAGCTTTTTCCAAGAGGCCGGACACAACGGGGCAGACGTCCTTGTGGGCGGAGCTGGAAACGATGTCGTCGACTACTCAGCCAGGACGGCTCCCGTTTCCATCACCGTTGATGGAATCGCGAATGACGGGCAGATAGACATCGATCCCACAACTCCAGGCAACCAGAGCGAAGGAGACAACGTCGATGCTGACGTTGTCAAGGGGACGTCCGGAGACGATGTCTTTTATGCAACCGACGGGCCGGATCATTTTGAAGGTGCCGGCGGAAGCGACACGTTCATCGCGAGCTCGGCCGGGCCGGGCGGAGACGTCTTCGATGGAGGTGCGGACACCGACCTCGTTACCTATGCGGCCAGCACGACGGGCGATGGCGTAGAAGTCGACCTGGCCCTAGACACCGTTCGCGGACTGTCCATCCTCGCACCGAGTGACAGCGTCCCCGGAATTGAAAATTGCGTCCTCACTGGCTTCGACGACACATACAAGGACGCTTCGGGCGAAGTTAACTCTTGCGACGGCGGTTTGGGCCACGACGTCTTCAAGTTCTTCGGAACCCTTGACAAAGACACCGTCGTTGG
>CAZCSK010000001.1:0-160433 GCA_964501265.1 uncultured Actinomycetes bacterium | reverse complement strand
TCCAAAACTTCAACCTCACCAACTTCAATGACACCTACAACGACATCCCCGGAGTGGACAACGTGGTGGACGGCAACCTGGGCCACGACGTCTTCAAGTTCTTCGGAACCCTTGACAAAGACACCGTCGTTGGTGGAGACGAGCCAACAACCCCGGGCAATCCCAACACCGTTGACCTTGAGGGTGTCTCAAGCGCAGTGACCGTGCTTGGCTCTGCGGGCGAGATCACCGGAAGTGGTCCGCTCAAGTTCAGCCAGATCCAAAACTTCAACCTCACCAACTTCAATGACACCTACAACGACATCCCCGGAGTCAAAAATGTTGTGAATGGCCTGAATGGGAACGACACGTTCAAGGTCTCCACTTTGGACGGCGACATATTCAACGGTGGATTGCCCTCCAACGCGGCCCCCGCGGGGCAATCCGACACGATTGATATTTCGGGTCTCGGTACTGGAGCGAATGTGGATCTTGCGAGCGACACTGTGGCCGGAGAGCCCGGTGGTCTCGCGGACTCTGTAATCGAGATTGAAAATGTCATCGGTTCGCAGTTCAACGACGTTATCTTCGGAGACGAGGGCAACAACCTTCTCGATGGCAGGGGAGGCAATGATCAGATCGATGGCAGGGGCGGCGACGACATCATTATCGGAGGCCCCGGCAACGACAGTCTCAACGGCGGCCCCGGTTTGGACACCATAAGCTACGAAAATGCTCCGAGCGGAGTGACGATCGATCTGTGTCATACGAGCTTCACGACCGTGGACGGGAACGACTCGATCAGTAACTTCGAAAATCTAACCGGCTCTCAGTTCGACGACGTTATGCGTGGCTGCGCAAACACCGTAATCATCTACGGCCTTGGCGGTAACGACACAATCTCGGGCCGCGGCGGCAACATTACGTTCTTCGGCGGTGATGGCAATGACACTCTTAGAGGACTAGGAGGCTCGGACACCCTCGTTGGAGGCAGAGGCGACGATTCGCTGAGTGGGCAAGGAGGCAATGACAGGCTCTTCGGCAACGAGGGGAATGACACCTTGTCCGGTGATGGTGGCGACGACTTCCTCGACGGAGGTGCGGGCTCCGACCAGTTAACGGGCGGAGGCGGCGCCGACTCCCTCGACGGCGGCGACGACGACCCGGTAACCCAACCGGACCTTTGTTTCACGGATAGCAGCGACACCGTTACTCGCTGCCCGTAACTCGCATACAGACCAGAGCGTTAAGGCGTATCTAGCGCCAATTGCACGGCGTCTTCAAAGGCCATGGAACGTCCCTGGGCGCATGCCTCGTTGAAGCTCGCTTCGTCATCGCCGCTTGCAAGAGAAATGTTTCGTTCGTAGCCTCGCCGCGCCGACGGCGGTATGGGGCAACCTATGGCTTCTCGCAACGCTTCAGCTGCACCAAATAGCTGCGCTGATTGATGCGCATGACCGGTTGCCGCGGCAACGCCCGCCTGCGCCTCCAGCGATCGAGCTAAGCCAAGCTTCTCGTCGATCTCTGCGCGTGCCCGGAGGGCTTCTCGATTTAGCGCTGACGCCTGCGAGTAATCTTCTCGCGCAGCGGCGACGCGGCCGAGACCATGCAGCGAGTCGGCAATCGCTGACTTATTCCCGAGTTCTCGCCGGATTGTGAGGCTCTCGTCGTATAAGGGTCGAGCTGTCTCGTAGTCTTGCAGGTGGGCCCACATGTCGCCGAGGTTGTGAAGAGAGTCGGAGATGGCTTGCTTGCTATCAAGTTCGCGGGCGATCGCCAGACTGTCTTCTAGCAAAGATCGCGCCCGCTGGCCGTCATCCTCTCCCTCCTCTAGAGCCAACGCCCCGAGCGTGTTCAGCGACTCCGCTACACCCGTCTTGTTCCCAACCCCCTGTCGGATCTGCAGTCCCTCCTCAATTAGAGAGCGGGCAGCAGGGTAGTCGCCTTGGACGAGGGCCACGCTTCCGAGGTTTTGCAGCGATGCCGACTCCCCGACCCTGTGTCCCAAGTCACGGAAAAGCTCCAGGCTTTGCTGCGAGAAGGACCTTGCGGAGGCGAAGTCGCTTTGCGCCCATGCCAGGCTGCCGAGATTTACCAGCGAAATGGCTATCCCCAGCCTGTTCCCTAGTTGCCGACGGATCTGCAGGCTTTGCTCATAGGAAGTTCGTGCTTCGGCATACTCGCTCTGTGCCCAAGCCACGTTTCCAAGGTTGTTCAGGGAGTCCGCGATCCCATGTTGGTCACCGAGCTCGCGCCGAATGTCGAGACTCTGTTGTCCCAGAGAACGGGCGGCTGAATAGTCGCTTTGCGAGAACGCCAGATTCCCGAGGTTGAGGAGTACTTTCGTAGCATTCTGTCTATCCCCAAGTTCCTGGAGGATCTCGAGACTCTCGTTCCACAGGGAACGAGCTCCTGCGTAATCACCCTGATTATGTGCTGCGTTTCCCAGGTTGTTCAAAGAAGCCACAATCAGTCGCTGGTCACCGAGCTCTTGGGCGAGTTCCAGACTCTGGTTCCACAGGGAGCGAGAGTCTGAGTAGTTGCCCTGATTGTTTGCTACGTTGCCTAGATTAACGAGCGCCCTAGCCGCTGCTTCCTTGTCGATGGTCTTGCGTGCGAATCCCAGGCTCTCCGTGAAGAGCGATTCCGCTCGGAGATAGTCGCCTTGAACATATGCAAGAACTCCCGCGGCGTTTAGCGCCCTGGTCTGAACGTCCTCAGGTGACTGACCGACATTGAGCAGAGCCCGATCCAGCCACTCGCGACCCTCGCTAAGAAACCCTCGCATCTCCCAAAAGCGCCGCAAAGCCGCCGCGAGTCTCAAACCTTCCTCGGGAGCGTTTTTTCCCGCACCCCAGGCGAGGGCCTGACGAAAGTTGTCGTGCTCTTCTTCAAGGCGGTCGAGCCACATGATCTGCTCCGAGCTCTGAAGCTCCGCCTCGGCGCGATCGGCGAGATTTAGAAACCAACTGACGTGACGGCCGCGGACGGATTCTTCGTCCCCGGATTCGGAGAGTTTCTCCGCCCCAAACTGTCGAAGGCTTTCGAGCATCCGGTAGCGGACTCTGTCGTCTATGGGGTCGGCTGAGACCAGAGACTTGTCGACCAGCTCGGAAAGAAGCTCGAGAGCCTCGAACTCGTCAAAGTCCTCTCCGGAAGGGACCTCTTCTGCGGCCTCGAGCGAGAAACCTCCGGCAAAGATCGAGAGCCTGCTGAACATGAGTCGCTCCGGTTCCGCGAGCAAATCGTAGCTCCACTCGACCGCTGCCCTCAAAGTCTGGTGGCGGGTTGGCGCGGTGGCGGCCCCCGTTGTGAGTAGCCGGAAGCGTTCGCCCATGCGCTCCTCAATCTGAGATGGGGACAGACTTCTAACCCGTGCCGCGGCTAGCTCGATCGCAAGGGGGACTCCGTCGAGACGCCGGCAGATATCGCCGATCGCAACGGCATTATCGGAATCGAGCTTGAAGTTGGGATTGGCCAGGATTGCCCGGTCGAGGAAGAGCTTTACTGACCCAAACTCCACAAGGGATTCCACTGAGAATTTTGTGTTTGCCTTGGGGACGGGCAGAGGATTTATCCGCCACAGCTTCTCGCCTTCCACCGCCAGCGGACCCTGGCTGGTGGCGAGGATCCTTATGTCGGGGCACATGCTGAGAAGATGCCGCACGACATCACCGGCGGCTGAGATCAAGTGCTCGCAATTGTCCAACATGAAGACGAGCTTTCTCGGACGCAAGTGATCCGCGAGGCTGTCGAGAATCGTCCTACCCGGCTCCTCACGAACGCCCACCGCTTGCGCGATTTGGGCAGGTACGAGGGCCGGATCGGCAAGAGGAGCGAGTTCTACAAGCCACACGCCGTTCGGGTACTCCTCGGTCAACTCTCCTGCCACCTCGAGCGCTAGGCGCGTTTTCCCCAGGCCTCCCGCGCCGGCCATCGTCACCAATCGGTTCTCCCGTAGGAGCGACTTCACCGTCGCAACGTCTTGCTCCCGACCGACGAAGTTTGTGAGCTGGACCGGCAGGTTGTTCGACAGAACAGTCAGGGACTTGGGGGGCGGGAATTCTTGAAGGATGTCGGGGTGTACCAGCTGGAACACGCGCTCGGGGACGTCGAGATCCTTCAAACGGTGAACGCCGAGATCTTTGAGCGAGGCGCCATTCGGCAAGCTTTTCTGAACAACATTGCGTGTTGCTTCCGTCAGTACAGTCTGCTGTCCGTAGCCGACGGCACGCAGCCGCGCGCACCTGTTCACGACTGGGCCGTAGTAGTCCCCTTCGCGCAACTCGGCCTCTCCGGTATGAAGAGAAACACGAACTCGCAAAGGCGCGCCCTCCGGCCACGGCTCGGAGAGAAAAATTCTTTGAAGGTCGAGAGCGCACGTGATCGCATCTGGGGCATTTTGGAAGACCGCAAAGGCGGCATCTCCCTCACCGCGGATCTTTATGAGATGTCCCGAATACTTACTAATGTTCTCGGCCACCAAGGTGTCGTGGCGCGACATGGACTCCGACATCGCGTCGGACTCTTCCTCCCACAGGCGCGTAGAACCCTCGACATCGCTCATGAACAAGGTAACGGTCCCTGCAGGCAGAGTTGTCGAGTGCTGGGATGTTTGCGTGTCGAGTTCAGCCATTACTATGCCCTAAGGGGATTGTCAGTCAACGCCGCGAAGCGCCAAGACTAGTCATTGTAAGAGGTTTCGACTGAGGTTAGCTTTGCTTGCGCCGTTTCAATAATCGGGATGGATCGGCGGCGACCCTCGCTGCTATCTGCTCGCACGTGAGCACCTTCATCCACTGCGCGGCCAGTTCGATCTTCTCTGGACTTCCTAGGACGATTCGGCTAATTTCTCCGATCGCCACCGCATCCGTATCGGTGGGCTGAAAATCGGGCCGAGCTAGCTGTGCTCGGTCGATGAAAAGTCGAACTGACTCGAAGTTGAGAAGATCTTCCGGTGGATTGACTCCGTGGGCCTCCGGATAGTCCAGTGGGGGTACGTCCCAAACAAGCTCTCCGGGAGCCTTAAGCGGATCCGTACTTGTGGCGATGATGCTGACCGAGGGGCAAACCCGAAGTACGGGTTCAACCAGAATCCCGCAGCCCGAAGCCACGTCATCGCAGTTGTCGAGAACCAGAAGGAGCCGCCGCCGACTCAAGTAGTCGATGAGCTTGCGGGCGAGGTTCGATCTTCGTCGTTCTCCCACCGGGTACTCCAACGGATCCGGCACTCCTCTCACTCCGACTGCCGAAGCGACGGCCTGAGGAACGACCAGTGGGTCCGATATGGGCGCAAAGTTGACAAGCCAGACCCCGTCGACGTAATCATCCAAGAGCTCAGCGGCCAGCGCAAGCGCGAGCCGGCTCTTTCCGGAGCCGAGGGCGCCGCTCAGGGTGACGAACGGCGTGGTCCCCAGAATCTCCTTCAGCTGGCCGAGCTCCTCCTTCCTGCCGATGAAGCTGTTTAGCTGAACCGGGAGGTTGTTCGGCCGTGTGTCCAAAGATGTTAAAGGCGGATAATCCGCCGGCAGGTCGGGGTGGGAGAGTTGAAAGATTCTCTCCGGGGCCAGAAGGTCCTTCAATCGGTGGGCCCCCAGATCCTTCAGGTTGGAGCCCTCGGGAAGTTTGTCTAGGGTTAGATCGCGGGTCGCCTGAGACAAAATTATCTGCGACCCGTGTGCGACCGCCCGAAGTTTGGCCGCCCTGGTGACTGCGGCCCCGAAGTATTCGCCGTCTCTAAGAGCCGCTTCTCCGGTATGGATGGCCATGCGCGCCCTTATAGGGTTAAGTGTTGGCCAAGACTGCGACGACAGGGCGCGCTGCAGGGCCAGGCCCCCGGCCAGCGCATCCGCTGGATCGGTGAACACCGAGAAAGTGCTGTCCCCTTCGCTGCGGCCCTTTACGCGGACTCCTCCGAAGTGTTCGATCGTTTTGTCTACTACGAGGTCGTGGTCAACGAGTGCCTTCGACATCGCCCCGGGGTCCTCTTCCCATAGCCGCGTTGAACCCTCAACGTCGGTTAGGACGAAGGTGATCGATCCGACGGGAAGCTCCGAGGATCCCTCAGGCACCCGCTCGGTCTGCTCAGCGGTCATTAAAAGAACCTGCTTCCCGACGTGCCTCGGCGTTCGAGGGCTTGTGCGCGCCACTCTATCAAGACGAAGGCAACACCACCTCTTTTAGGATCGCAATTGACCACTTCGACAATATGTGATAGAAATATCACTAATGGTACTTGAGCAGGATGTTCGAGTATGGCGAGCCCTCGGCGGAAGTCACCGACGGCGGATGCTCGACCTGCTAAGGCCCGGGCCCCAAACGACGGGCGAGCTGGCCCGGGCCTTCCCAAAGTTGAGCCGTTTCGCAGTCATGCAGCACCTGGGCGTATTGGAAGAGGCCGGTCTCGTGTTGGTCAGAAGGAGCGGCAGAAAGCGCTTTAACTTTCTGAATGCAGTCCCGATCCAGCAGATCCACGAGAGGTGGGTGAGCCGATTCGCCTCCGACGCAGCGCAGAAATCATTAGACGTCAAAAGGTACGTAGAAAGGGAGGAACTTAAAGTGGATCAGAAGTCGAACGTGAGATGTGTGCGGATCGAGAGCGAGATCAAACTCGTCGCTTCGCCTTCGAGGGTGTTTGCCGCCATGACGACGGAGCAGGACCGTTGGTATCCCTATAACTATGGGGGCGAACGGCTCAAACGCATTGTTTGGGAAGAAAAGGTCGGTGGGCTTTGTTACGAGGACTGGGGCGACGGCATGGGGAAACTGTACGGAGTCGTCACCTACTACGATCCGCCCAAGACGTCCTGTCTTCAGGGACACTTGCGCGGCGGCATCAGTTTGGAGCAGTGGGTGATGGTCGAGCCCGACGGGGATGGGTCGATTCTCAAAACAAGCACTGTCTGCTTCGGCGAGATCTCCGACGAGGCTGAACAGGGCATCCGCTCTCACGCAGATCTGTCGGGAGTAGAGAAGGTCCTTCGCGATTACCTCGAATAGGATGCGGAGATGTTGTCGCCCCTCAAATGGTTGAAGCGCCTCGTCATCTTGTTTCTGATTCTTGCCGGTGGCGGCTATGCATTTGCCGAAGTCAAAGCCAAGGGATACGCCGAGGAGCACATAGAGGCGGAGGCCCGCACTGCCGCCCCTGCGTCTAACTCGCAAGCGACCGTCAGCTTTCCCTTTGTGTGGGATCTCATTACCAAAAGCGGGGTCCAAAAAGTCGAGGTTACTTTGACCGAGTACAACCTCGGACCGTTTCTCGCCGACCGAGTGGTCGCCGCCTTCAACAACATCCACGTGGACAAGGCCGCAACGCTGCGCGAACGCGAACTTGTGATTTCGTCGATCGAGAGCCTCGATATCACGGTCGGTGTCTCTGCTTCCCAAGTTTCGCGCACGTTGCCGGAGGGTTTGTCGTTCGAATTCGCTGCTGACTCAGTCGTTTTGCATGGTCCCGGCTTTGAAGTTGCGGGAAACTTGAAGACGGTTGCCTCCGGGCGCGTAGTCTTCGAGACGGCGACTCCACTTCCCAGAGGGGTCGCGGTATCTGGCTTTGACTTGGGAATGCCGTTCGTGGATTGCGCTCAGCGGATCGTCATCCTACCGAGCCTTCTCACGATCATCTGCAGGGTCGACAACCCGCCAGTCGACCTCAGGCCATAAACTCTTCCAAGATGGATTTCGACCTCCCCGAGGCTACTGAGCAGTTTCGCAAAACCGTCCGCGATTTTGCGGAGAACGTCGTCCGGCCCCAGGCGGAAGGTTTCGACGAACGGGCGGAGTTTCCCCTCGAGATTGTGCAGCAGATGGCGAAGATGGGTCTGTTTGGCCTGCCCTTTCCAGAAGAGTACGGCGGTATGGGAGGCGACTTTCTAACCCTTTGCGTCGCGATCGAAGAACTAGCCCGCGTCGACTCGTCGGTTGCAATCACTTTGGAGGCCGGCGTCGGCCTCGGGGCGATGCCCTTCTTCTTGTTTGGGACCGAGGAGCAGAAACAGACATGGCTTGTGCCGATGGCCCGCGGAGAAATCTTGGGGGCATTCGGTCTGACCGAGCCCGGAGGCGGATCCGACGCCGGCGCCACGCGCACGACGGCGGTGATCGACGGCGACGAGTGGGTGATCAACGGGTCGAAGGTGTTCATCACGAATGCGGGGACGCAGATAAGCAAAGTCGTAACGATCACTGCGGTCACTGGTGAGGGCGACGGCAAGAAGGAGATCACTTCGATTGCTGTGCCGCATGGAACAAAAGGATTCGAAGTTGGTCGCCTTTATCGAAAGATGGGATGGCATGCCTCGGACACGCGCGAACTGTCGTTCAACGACTGCCGTGTTCCGGTTGCCTTTTCGGTGGGGGAGCGCGGGCAAGGTTTCCGCAACTTCTTGAAGATTTTGGACGACGGGCGCATCGCGCTGGCCGCGCTGGCAGTCGGTCTCGCGCAGGGATGCCTCGACGACAGCCTCAAGTATGCGAAGGAGCGCCACGCATTCGGTCAGCCGATCGGGGGCTTTCAGGCAATTCAGTTCAAACTTGCCGATATGGCGATGAAGACGGAGCTCGCGCGAAATCAAGTCTACAAGTCGGCGTGGCTCAAGCAGCAGGGGCGGCCGTACAAGTCGCAAGCGGCGATGGCGAAACTGTATGCATCGGAGATCGCGGTAGATGTCGCGCGGGATGCGGTGCAGATCCACGGCGGATACGGATTCATCGAAGAGTTTCCGGTTGCCCGCCACTTCCGCGATTCGAAGATATTGGAGATCGGTGAAGGAACATCGGAGGTTCAGAGAATACTGATCGCGCGCGAACTCGGACTACCTGGGACGCATTTCTAAGTTATTTCCCGGTATTTGTATTCGAGGTCCGCGAGCGCTTCACGCAGCAGGGCTGCCTCGGTTCGTCCGAGACTTGTCGCGAGGGAGGCCAGCCGGCCCAGTTGGGCCCTTGGGTAATAGTTTGACTTCAACACCATCCTCTCCTCGATGTAGATAGCTCCGCGGTTTCTTCCTTCGCGTTTGGCTTTCTCCATTGCGTCAGACGCTTGACTGATGAGCTCGGTTGCGTCCTCTGTGTGATGAGGAAAGCTCGCGATGCCAAAAGAGATGGGAACCGACAGTTTTGCCTTCCCGTACGGGTGCTTCTTTTCGAGATTCGCCCGCGCCTTGTCGAGTCGGAGAAGCGCCTGCTCGGGTGGTGTGGCAGGCATCAGGCACGCGAAAGCGTCGCCGCCAACGCGCGCGACGATCCCTTCGGCCCCCGTGGCCGTGGTGAGTTCACGGGCGACCGCCACGAGGATGAGGTCGCCCGTGGAATGTCCGTGGCCGTCGTTTATGGCCTTGAAATCGTCGATGTCGATGAAGGCGACCGACACAGGCGGAGACTCTGCGAACTGGTTAAGCGGACCGTGCAAAGATTCGGTTTCAGTGAATTTCGTGCTCTTCGATGCTAGTTTCGCTGACATCAACTCCCTCCCTATGCCTTAGCTATGTACAGATGATATATATATATACAACATAATGACATAGAAAGTCAAGGCCCAATTTTCCTTTTCTGCCCCCGGTGGCCGATAATTTCCGCATGGACATCATTCCCATGCGCGCTGCGCGCAATCCGAGGGACACCGCCCGGGACATCATCCCGGTCCGGGCTTCCCGGCCGGTGCTACGGAGACTGGTTGCGGCCTCGCTTCTTGTCGCAATGCTGTTTGGTGCCGCTGGTTACTACGAACAGTCCTGGGTGGGCGACGCCCTCGCGCTCGACGGACCGCAAGCCCGAACGTCGCCTTCCGTCGCAGGAGCGCCCGAGCCGGCGGCCTCGCCGTCTCCCGAGCCCTCCCCGTCCGCATCGCCCAGTCCCTCACCTGTCCCCCTTCCCGTGCCGACTTCCGAGCCTCCTCCAACCCCTCCGCCGGATCCCCCCCCGGCGGATCCACCCCCTGCCGCCGCTGCCGCCGCCCCGGCGCACCCGGCCTTGCCTGCCGCTTCCGGCGCCGGGCGCCGAGTCGTCTACTCCAACTCTGGGCAGAGGATCTGGCTAGTTGAAGGCGACGGGTCGATTGCTGCTTCGTGGCTCGTGTCGGGCCGCCGGGGCGTTCCGCGTCCCGGTAACTACGGGGTCTTCTCCAAGTCGCGATGGTCAAGCGCACGCGGGGGCCGCGTGAGGATGGAATTTATGGTCCGCTTCGCCCGAGGCCGCCGTCTGGCAATTGGTTTTCACTCGATTCCAGTTGGCCGCGGTGGCCCGATTCAAACCGAGTCCCAACTCGGAACATTTCGGAGTGCCGGCTGCGTGCGTCAATTGCGTGCTAACGCCGAGATACTTTGGAATTGGGCGCCCGTCGGCACGAGAGTTGTTGTAACTCCTTAAGTGATCTTTGAATCGGCATGGGTCGCAGTGGCGGAGTTCGAACGACTGACGGGTTGGGAACTGAATGACCGGGGCGCATGCAAAGGGGAAGTGTGCATCCCGCTTGCTTCCGAGACTCGCGTCGATGGGGCCGTCGACATCTCTCTGCTTGCATCCCAACTTGCCATGCCTGTTGTTCATGATGAGAAACACGGGCTCTGGAGCCTCGGCCCTCAGTCCGGGGGCAGGGCCCTCACCTCTGCCGCCGCGCCGCCGCTGGTCTTGCCCGATCTCGAAGGCGGATCGTTCGACCTTCGTTCCTTGCTTGGGCAAAAAGTTCTGCTCGTAGCGTGGGCGTCTTGGTGAGGGTGCCGCAATGACCTGCCCGGGTGGCAGAAACTTCGCCTCGAGTTGAACCCAAAAGGGCTTGAGATAGTCACTGTCGCATTGGACACCGGAGGGTCTGAAGCCTGCCGGGAATACATCGAGGCTGCCAACCCGGAGCATCCGTCATTGATCGACGAGGCCCACGTCGTGGACGAGCTACTCGGAATAGTCAACGTTCCTAACGGTGTCTGGATCGATGAGCAGGGAGTGCTCGTCAGGCCGGCCGAACCGGCGTGGACGCACAGCGTTGACAACAGCAACTTCCCCATCCCCGAGGATGCTTCGGCTGAGCGAAAAGAACGAATCAATCTCGCGAGGCGGCTGATTATCGACGGGGACACCTACGTGAACGCTCTTAGAGATTGGGTCGGCAAGGGACCTGACTCCGTTTTTGCCCTTGAACCCGATGAGGTGATCCGCCGGTCTCATCCTCGTCCCCTTGAGGTAGGTGCGGCGGCGGCCCACTTTGAAATGGGACAGCATCTTCATCGCGCGGGCCATCCGACTGATGCGATGTTTCACTTCCGCGAAGCTCATCGCGCACAGCCGAACAACTGGACCTACAAACGGCAGGCGTGGAGCCTCGTCGACGCCGCCGAGGGCCTTGAAGATTTCTACGACGGGAACTATGCAGACGATGTAAAGGCTATCGGTCCTGAAAGCTATTACCCGCGTTTCGCGCCCTAAGCCTGCCCCGCGCTTGTCGCAATGAGATCCGCGATTTCGCCCATGGCCTGAGTCAGGTCGTAGTTTCGCGGCGTGTAGACCCGCACAACGCCCGAGTCGAGCAACCGTTTTTCGTCTTCGGGCGGAATCACACCGCCAACTATCAACGGAACCTTAGACGGGTCCAGCCCCAAGTCGCGCAGACGTTCGAGCAAGTCTTTTACCAAGAAGTTGTGGGCACCCGACAGTATCGAGATTCCGATCGCATGCACACCTTCGTCCACCGCCGCCTGCGCGATCTGCTCGGGAGTCAGCCTTATTCCCTGGTAGATCACCTCGAACCCAACATCGCGCGCCCTCACGGCGACTTGCTCGGCCGCGTTTGAGTGACCATCCAGTCCGGGTTTGGCGACCAGCAGACGCAATCTCTTCGCACCTATAGATGCGGCGGTTTCCCTTACTTTCTTTCGAACTATTGTGATCGCCTCCGATGTTGCCGCGCCGGCGGCCGACCGATCGGTCACGCCGGTGGGGGGCCGGTACTCACCGAAGACTTCGCGAAGGGCCCCCGCCCATTCGCCGGTCGTGACGCCAGCGACGGCGGCGGCGATCGAAAACTCCATCAATTGCTCATCGGTTGAAGCTGCTTTCTTGAGATCCGCGAGTGCTCGCTCGACGAGGGGTCCGTCTCGCGTTTCCCGCCACTGGTTAAGGGCCTCAACCTCGTCCGTCTCGGCTTCAGCCTCAACGGTCAGGATTGATCCGCTTGTCCGCCCTTCGAGCGGCGACGGCTCGGTTGAAAGGTAATCATTCATTCCAACAACCGTCAATTCACCTGACTCTATTGCCCTCTGTCGGGCCGCGTGCGACGCGACCATCTGTTCTTTCATGTAACCGATGGCCTCGATCGAGCCTCCCATCTCGAGCACGCGGTTGAGTTCTTCGGTCGCCTCCTGCGTCAAGTCCGCGGTTTTCTTCTCGATCACCGCGGATCCCTCGAAGATATCTTCGTACTCCAACAGATCTGTCTCGACTGCCAGAATCTGTTGCGCTCGCAGCGACCACTGCTGGTCCCAGGGCCTCGGAAGCCCCAAGGCCTCGTTCCATGCCGGCAATTGGACCGAACGTGCCCTGGCGTCCTTCGATGCCACAACTGCCAACATCTCAAGGAGAATGCGGTAGACGTTGTTCTCGGGTTGCAACGCCGTTAGTCCTAGCGAATTGACTTGCACTCCATAACGGAACCTGCGGAACTTCGGATCGGTCACCGCGTAACGATCCAACGTGATTTGATCCCACATCCTGGTGAAGGCTCGCATCTTGCAGATCTCTTCGACTATCCGTATGCCGGCGTTACAGAAGAAAGAAATGCGCCCCACGAGGCGCCCTAACTCTTCGTCGGATACCCGCCCGGTGTCTTTCACCGCATCGAGCACTGCGATGGCGTTGGCCATTGTGTAGGCCAGTTCCTGCACGGGAGTCGCGGCGGCCTCCTGCAAGTGATACGAGCAAATGTTGATCGGATTCCACTTAGGCGTGTTTCGAAGAGTCCACGTGACCATGTCGACAGTGAGTCGCATCGAGGGCCCCGGAGGGAAGATGTAGGTGCCGCGCGCCAGGTATTCCTTCAAGATGTCGTTCTGAGTAGTTCCCGCAAGAGTGGCGCGGTCCGCACCTTGCTCGTCGGCCACCGCAACGTAAAGCGCAAGCAGCCACATCGCCGTCGCATTAATGGTCATTGAAGTATTGGATGTGTCCAGAGGTATTCCCTCGAAAAGCGTGCGCATGTCGCCGATGTGCTTGATCGGAACGCCGACTTTGCCGACTTCGCCTCGGGCCATGATGTGGTCCGCGTCGTAACCGGTTTGTGTTGGGAGATCGAAGGCGACCGAGAGTCCGGTCTGGCCGTTGGCCAAGTTGGTGTGGTAAAGAGCGTTGCTTGCTTTAGCCGAAGTATGTCCCCCGTAAGTCCGCATCAACCACGGCCGGTCCCGCTCGGTCATTTGAATGAGTCGGCGATGATCCCCAGCGCCTTGTCGGCCATCTCTTCGGTCGCGTTCTTCCCCATCAGCCCGATCCTGATCGACTTGCCGGCGGTCGGACCGAGGCCTCCGCCGATCATGATTCCTTCCCGTTTTAGGGCTTGAATAATCTTGTCGGGATCATCCGCCCAGGCTACGACGATCAGATTGGCTTCAGCGCCCGGCACTGGCACCGGAGAAAGGCCCAATTCCGCTAGCCCCTCGCGGCAACGCTTTGCCAAGGCAGCGCGGGCCTCGATCCAATCGCCTCCGCCGAACTCGGTGATGCGTTTCACGCTCGACGCGAGCGCGAGGACGACGTTGGTGGGCATGGTTACGGGATGAGGATGCCAGGCCCCCCAGTCCGTTCTGAACCTGTCCCACACTGCAATGTCTAGATACCAACTCAAGGTAGAAAAGGTCCGATTCGCGATCGCCTCTTTGCCGGCGTTGCTGAGGCATACAACGGCCAGCCCGGGCGGCGCTTCAAGGCCCTTTTGCGAGCCGGTCACGAGCAGGTCGATGCCCATAGCTTCAACATCGATGACCTCACCTCCAGCAGATGCAATCGCGTCGACCATGAAGAGTCCTCCGGCTGTGTGCGCAGCTTTTGCGATCTCGCCGATAGGGTGACGAACACCGGTGGATGTGTCGACGTGGACCGATATCACGCCGTCGGCGCCAACTGCCGCCTCGGCGATGAGGTTTACATCGACGGGCTCGCCGACTTCGACCGGCACCTCGCGAACCTCGAGCCCAACAGCTCTGGCAATCTCAACTAAACGAAAGCCAAAGAAGCCTGAGTTAGGTATGACAACTTTTTGCCCCGGACCAAAGACATTTCGGATACCCATTTCGACCCCGGTGGTTCCGCTTCCCGGAACGAGATAAGTGCCACCGCCTGCACCCAGCAGGTGCGAGATTGCATCGATGGTCTCGTCGTGAAGTGCGGTCCAGGTTTCACCATAGTGCGCAAGAACCTGATGGCCGAGAACTTTCAGATCGTCATCGCGCAGTTCGCCCGGGCCGGCGATCATGAGGGCCGGAAGTTCCGGCAGGTCCCGTGGATCGATCATGGGTCAGATGTTACCGGCTATATTGTGCCCGTGACCGAGATCCGTACTGTTGGTGTCGTTGGTTGCGGCACGATGGGCTCAGGGATATGCGAGGTAGTCGCAAGGGCGGGCTACAAGGTGATCTTCCGCGAGGTCGATCCGTCACGCGTTGAGGCCGGCCGGGATCGTATCGACCATTCCCTTTCCAGGGCCCTGAACCGTAGCAAGATCACCTCCGACGAGCGGTCCAAGACTCTAGCCAACATCAGCGGGACCACGAGTTTGGACGATCTTGCCGGATGCGAATTGGTGATAGAAGCAGTGCCGGAGTTCCTGGAAGCCAAAAGAGAAGTGTTCCAAAAGCTCGATTCCGTCCTGGGGCCCGAGGCGATAATCGCGACAAACACATCGTCCCTGCCGGTCATCGAGTTGGGAGTGACAACCGGCCGTCCCAACCGCGTACTGGGAGTTCACTTCTTCAATCCGGCTCCGGTGATGGAATTAGTTGAACTCGTCCAGACCGTCACTTCCTCACCCGAAGCCGTTGAGGCCGCGGCCGAGTTTGTTAAGAGCCTTGGCAAGACTCCGGTGGTATGCCGCGACCGCGCGGGATTCATCGCGAACCTTTTGTTATTCCCTTATCTCAACGAGGCGGTCAAGTTGTTGGAGGCAGGATTCGCTTCCCGTGAGGACATCGACGCCGCGATGCGACTGGGCGCAGGACATCCCATGGGGCCACTCGCGTTGTTGGATCTTGTCGGGTTGGATTCTTGCGCGGAGATTCTGGAATCGCTCTACCGCCAGTTTCCCGAGATTCGTTACGCGCCCTCGCCGGCGTTCCGTCATTTGGTGTCGGCGCGATATCTGGGACGTAAGGCTGGCAAGGGTTTCTATACCTACGAGGAGCCAGACTCGCCCAAGACCGTTTCCGACGGCCGCTCCGGAAGAGTGCTCGCGCTGCCCGAGCCGTCTTCGGAAGTAAAAAAGGTCGGCATTGTCGGGACCGGGCAGATGGGAGCCGGGCTCGTGGAAGTTGCAGCGAAGGCTGGTCTCGACGTCGTCTGCCGGGGCCGAAGCGACGACGCGCTGAAGCGTGCCGAAGGTGCCCTGGGTCGGTCGGCGGCAAAGGCGGTGGAGAAGAAAAAGATGACCGAAGCCGAGCGCGACTCACTCCTCGCACGCGTAACTTGGGAAACGGACTTCGACGCTCTTTCGGAATGCGACGTGATCATAGAGTCGGTGGCTGAAGACCTTGAACTCAAGACCGCCATCTTCCGCGAGATTGATCGCGTCGCGAAGGATTCTGCAGTCCTAGGTACAGGAACTTCATCACTCTCGGTCGTTGAACTTGCTTCGGCCACTTCGCGGCCACAGAGCGTCCTCGGCATTCACTTTTTCAACCCTGCAACGCTCATGGGGTTGGTCGAACTAGTCCGCACCGTTGCGACGTCTCCCCAGACGTTGGCAGACGCGAGAGCCTTTGTCGAACGAGTCGGCAAACATCCGGTCTTCTGCGAAGACCGGGCCGGTTTCATCGTCAACCGCCTTCTGTTTCCTTATCTAAACGATGCGGTCAAGATGATGGAGCAGGGTTACGCGACGGCAGAGGACATCGACACGGCGATGAAGCTCGGCTGCCGTCACCCAATGGGCCCGCTTGCCCTCGTGGATCTGGTGGGTTTGGATGTCACGCTAGAGATCATGAAGTCGATGCACACCGAGTTTCGAGAACCAGCCTACGCGCCAGCCCCCCTCCTGGAGCACATGGTGACCGCGGGCTACTTGGGCCGCAAATCAGGCCGAGGTTTCCACACCTACTAAGCGAACCAAGGAGGGGTTGGCGGGCGTCTAGCGGGAGTCGCCGCGGCCGTGGAAGTCGAGAGTGGACTCGCCGCTCCACGAAAGGGTTCTGCTCGCACCCCAAGTCTCGGACCCGAACCTATGCCTTAGCTCAGTCACGCCTACACGAAGCGATGCGGCGCGGCCCGCGAGTTTCCATCTGGAAGGGCGAGCGCGCTCCGCTTCCTCTCGCAGCATCCGCTCGAGCGCCGCAAGCACCAGTGCTTCCTCAGTCGGGGTAGGTGTGCCCTGAATCGAGTAGTCGCCGATCTCGCTCACAGCGGGATATTTCCGTGCTTGCGAGGCGGCAACGTTTCGCGCTTGTTCCGAAGAGCTTCGAGAGCTTGGATCAAGCGTGGACGAGTTTCCTGCGGTTCGATGATGTCGTCGACGTAGCCGCGCTCAGCGGCGACGAATGGGTTGAAGAGTTTGGCCGTGTAGTCGGCGAGCAACTCGGCGCGCAACTCATCCGGATTCTCTGATTCCGCCAGCTCCTTGCGGAACACGATGTTGACTGCCCCTTCGGCCCCCATCACTGCGATCTCGGCGGTCGGCCATGCGAAGCTCACGTCGGCGCGAATGTGTTTTGAGTTCATGACTAAGTAGGCGCCGCCGAAAGCTTTGCGGGTGATCACAGTAAGCCGAGGAACCGTGGCCTCGGTGAATGCATAAAGCAACTTTGCACCGTGGCGGATGATCCCCGAATGCTCCTGAGTGACTCCTGGAAGAAATCCAGGTACATCCACGAGGACAATCAAGGGGATGTTGAATGCATCGCAAAACCTCACGAAGCGCGCAGCTTTCAGCGACGCGTTGATGTCGAGTGTTCCGGCCAGGACCGCAGGTTGGTTGGCTACGATGCCCACGGAATGTCCGTTGAGTCTTGAAAATCCGGTGAGGATGTTGCCAGCCCAGTGAGGGAACACCTCGAAGAATTCACCGTCGTCAAAGACAAGACGGATGACCTCGTGCATGTCGTAGGGCTTGTTGGATGTGTCGGGCATCAGCTCCAGTAGCCGCTGCTCGGTGCGGTTTGGATCATCGGTGGGCGGGAAGTAGGGCGGGTCGTCCAGATTGTTGGACGGGATAAAACTCAATAGATACCGCACCATCGCCAAGGTCTGTTCTTCGTCTGCGCCGACAAAGTGTGCCACTCCCGATCGCGATGCGTGAGTCATGGCCCCACCCAGTTCCTCCAGCGTGACCTCCTCGCCCGTTACGGCTTTGATAACTTCGGGGCCGGTGATGGCCATGTGCGATGTACCTTCGCTCATAAAAATAAAGTCGGTGATTGCGGGGGAGTAGACCGCGCCCCCCGCGCAGGGGCCGAGTATCACCGAGATCTGAGGGATGACCCCCGACGATCGGACATTGCGGTCGAAGATGTATCCGTATCCAGCCAGCGAGGGGGCCCCCTCCTGGATTCGGGCTCCGCCCGAATCGCCCAATCCGATGACAGGGGCGCCGGTTGCCAGCGCGAGATCCATCACTTTGCAGATCTTTTCCGACATGACCTCGCCAAGCGACCCACCCTCGACGGTGAAGTCCTGTGAGAAAACGAAGACCTTGCGTCCGTCGACGGTTCCCCATCCAGTAACCACGCCATCGCCGTATGGGCGGCGCTCTTCGATCCCGAAACCCTTGGCTCGGTGGCGGGCGAGCGCGTCGGTTTCAACGAAAGAGCCAGCGTCGAGCAACTTCTCAAGGCGTTCGCGGGCGGTGAGTTTGCCTCCGGCATGCTGCCGAGCGATTCGCGCCTCGCCTCCACCCAATAGGGACTCGGCCTTCGCGTCGCGCACCTGATCGAGCCGGGTCTCGGGAGAGATCTTGTGGGAGTCGAGCGTCCCCTCCCCGCGGAGCGCCGCCTTCGATTCGTCCTTTAGTTTCTTTGCCACGGCGATCAGTTTATAGGGCGGACGCGATGCGCATGTTCCTAGAGATTCTCAAGCTCCTGGGTCGCTTCCTTGATGTCTTTGGCGGTGTCGATTCCGCGCCAGTATCCGTCAATGCGGTAGGCCCCCAGTTTTCCCGCGGCCGCAAGTTCGGGGAATGTGGAATTCTCGTGGTCTCCAACTTCGGGGAGAAGCTCCGCAAATGACGGGTCGAAGCAATAGATGCCCGCGTTGATCCAATAGGGCAGCGACGGGCTCTGCGTGAAGCCGCGAATGAGGTCTCCGTCCAGTTCGGCGATGCCCCAGGTCGTTCGGTATTGGGCAAGTGCAATCGTCGCGGTTACGTCGAGTGTTTCGTGCTGCGCTACTAAGTCGTCTGTGGAAAACCGAGCAAGAACGTCGCCGTTGATCGCGAGCCATATACCTTCGGGTTTCGCCAACAAACGAGAAGCGAATTTGAGTCCACCACCGCGTCCGAGCGGTTCGTCCTCAACTGCGTATGTCGCCTGCACGCCGACGTGCGAACCATCGCCGAGATAGGACTTGATCACGTCTGCCTTGTATCCGCAGCTGATGACGATCTGAGTAACCCCGTTTGATGCCAGCCATTTGATCTGGTGCTCGATGATCGGGGCGCCGCCAACATCGACCATCGCTTTGGGCCGATCGTCGGTATAGGGGCGCATGCGAGTCGCTTGACCCCCAGCGAGGATCACGGCCTGAGTCACTGCCGGCATACGAAGGTCCTTCTGAAGCGACTCATATGGTTGGCCCCGTTCGTGGCGACAAGGACGACGCCGGAAGGCCCTGTTACGCGACGAAGTTCCCCAATCGCCTTGTCAACATCGGGGACGTGATACAGCATATGAATGCAAAGCGTGGTGTCGAAAGATGTGTCACTCAGCGGTAGATTCTCAGCATCGGCTACGCAGCGCAGGGCGCCGGGAACGTCCACCTCCTTGAGCATTCCGTGTGAAAGGTCGATTCCCACGAGCGCCCGAGAGGCATGGCGCTCGGCCAGCATTGCCAACCAAATGCCAGGGCCGCAGCTGACATCGAGCACCCTTCCTTGGTCATGGGGCAGGTGCGACAGCACCCAGCTGCCAAGACTGGCCGATGTGGTTCGGTACTTGTAGATGTCGCGGCGAGTAGCTAGGTGGCGCGAGTCGGCGTAGGCTCGAGTCCTAAGAACGCTCGAGTCGACGGACGGCTCCATCCGAACCTTTCTACTTGACGGTAATGACTATCTTGTCTGCTACCAAGGGGCCGAATGGGACGTGGCCCTTGTCGCCGAGTACGAGCCAGATGGTGTGCTCGCCCACAGCAAGCCCCTTGAAGATGTAACTGGTTTCCGTCGCGTGGATGATCGTGTCCGTCTTAGCAATAGCTGTGCCATCGGCCGTCGGCGCAGCGGCAGGATCCAGGAAGACATGCAGATGCCCCGTGGTCTTTGAGCCGGCAGTGTCGGCGTCCGCCTTCACGAGATTGACGCCCTGAACTACGAAGGCCAGGAAAACGTCTTGCCCGGAAGTGAACTCCGTGGTCGGGCTGTCGATGTCGACAGAGGGGCCCTTCACGCTGAGCGTCACCGCTGCCACGGCGTCGCCGATTCTGGTGTGGGTGCTGTCGCCAAAAATGACTTTGAGTGTGTGCTCGCCGATCCCGAGCCCGGTTACGGTGATTGGGTTGTCGGTGGTGTGGATGATTCCTGCTTCTTTCGGAACCACGGCCCCGGGAGCGACGGGGTCCTTGTCAACGAAGACGTGGAAGTGCCCGTTCTTGCCAGAAGTGTCGCCTTCGGCCGCCTTAACGATGTCGATTCCCTTTACTTCGAGCGCAAGCGTGACGACATTGCCATCCACGGTTGACGTGTTCTTGGGCGATGTGATCGAAAGAGAAGGACCCTTGGCCTCCGTCTTGTCGTCGCTGGTGGTTTCAGTGGTTGTTTGGCAAGCGGTGAGCGCAAGGGTGAGAGCTATGGCCGCGGTTAAGAGCTTGGACCTGATCATTCTTGAACCTTTCTGTCGGTATGGTCGACGTCACTATAACCGTGTTGACCGACGGGTCAAGCGAGGTGAGAGAATGCGGCGGAGATGATAGAGGAGATTCGAACGGCCTTCGCTGCGGGTGACTTCGAAGCCGCGGGGGGGCTTGCCCTTCCTGAATCTATGGTGGCTGCGTTCGTCCGCAAGGACGAGGCGCAGATGTTCGAGGGCATGGCCCATTCCGAGAGGGATCCGCGCAAGTCGACTCATGTTGAGGAAGTGCCCATCCCCCCGCTCGGCCCCAACGAAGCCCTTGTGGCGGTGATGGCAAGTGCGATCAACTACAACACCGTGTGGACTTCCCTGTTTGAACCGATTCCGACTTTCAAATTCCTTGAGAAGTTTGGCAAGGAGTCCGAACTTGGGGCCCGGCACGACCTCGACTATCACATTGTCGGGTCGGACGGCTCGGGCATCGTCTTAAGAGTTGGGCCGGGAGTGACTCGCTGGAAGCCAGGTGATCTTGTCACGATCCATTGCAACTACGTTGACCTCGAATCGCCGGAGGGCCACGACGATTCGATGCTCGATCCTCGCCAGCGAATATGGGGTTTCGAGTCCAACTTCGGTGGCCTGGCGGAGATCGCGATGGTCAAGGCAAACCAGTTGATGCCCAAGCCGTCGCATCTGACTTGGGAAGAGGCGGCCTGCAACGGTCTGGTCAACTCGACGGCGTACCGAATGCTCATCGGTTCTAACGGAGCACGCATGAAGCAGGGGGACATCGTGTTGGTGTGGGGCGCGACCGGGGGCCTCGGAGGTTACGCCGTTCAGTATTGCTTGAACGGTGGCGCGATCCCGGTAGCAGTGGTGTCGTCGGCAAGAAAGGCGCAGCACCTCAGAGATTTGGGAGTCGCGTTAGTGATCGACAGAAGCGCGGAGGGTTACGAGTTTTGGAAGGACGACCGCCAGGACCCGAAAGAGTGGGCGCGCTTCGGAAAGAAGATCCGGGAACTAACCGGGGGTGCAGATCCAGACATCGTTTTCGAGCATCCCGGCAGGCAAACATTCGGAGCCAGTGTCTATGTTGCTAAACGCGGGGGGAAGATCATCACCTGTGCCTCGACATCGGGATTCATGCACGAGTTTGACAACCGTTACTTGTGGATGCATCTGAAGACGATCATCGGTTCGCACTTCGCGAATTACCGCGAGGCCTCGGAAGCCAATCGAATGCTCGATCTTGGAATGATCCAGCCGATCTTGTCGAAGACCTATCCGCTGAAAGAGGTGGGGCAGGCCGCGTACGAAGTCCACAACAACGCGCACACTGGCAAGCTCGGTGTCCTTTGTATGGCGCCATCAGAAGGTCTCGGCGTCACCGACGATGAGAAACGCAGCCGGCTCGGGGAAAAGCTCACAGCATGGCGCGATCTAGCCTGACTCCGTCCTTTCGACATTGAAAGAACCGCGCAGGATCCTTCGACTGCCTGGGATCTGGGCGTCAAATCACCGACGCATCTACAGCGCTCTCATAGTTGCACTCTTGGTGGCGCAATTGACCGCCGTTTACGGCACCCTGACGACATCCGAAGAGGTTCTGCAGAGTAGCGCCCTCGATGACTTTCGTCGACGACAGGCCGCGGCGGGGAATCTTCCCGATTCCACCTCTCCGGCAGAGATTTCTTCACCGCAACCGACGGCCGCAGCGTTGACTCTGCCCAAAGCGTTGCCCCCCTCATTATCTTCTGGAGGCGTTGTCAGTCCAACTCCCTCTTGCGAGTGGGTCTGCCAGGGCCCCCTCAGGGCACCGGAGCAGGGCGTATACGAGTGGTACCAGTGCGGACGGGATTCCGGTCAGTGCTCGGGGGCCGAAACCGAACCCACAGCGACGGAAGAGTTGGGAGGCTTGGGCCGCGAGTTTCCTCGAAAGGGCCAGCGCAGCGTGATCGTTACGGCCCCGAACAAGTGGACGAGTTATCACCAATACTCCGGGGAGCACAAAGAAGAATTCGACTTGTTCGTCGATTCTTCGGGAGTGATGGGGGATCGCTATGACGTGGATATCACTATCGGTCCCGGTTCTGGAGGAATCCATATCAAACAGATTCCCCCGGCGCGATACATGCAATTTCCGGCAGCAGTGGGGGCCGCCTGGAGCGGGCACTGGGAGGACGGCAATCGCGAGGCGGATGCCGACTACACCGCACGCATCATCGATAAGCAAGAGATTGTCATCTCGGGACGCAAGGTTCGGACGTGGGTCGTCGAACTTAAGATGAAACTGTTAGGGCCTAAGAGCACGGGCGACGTGCTGGTGCGGCTGTGGGTGTCGCCTGAGCAACGCCAAACCGTGCAGGAGTTCTACGACCAGAACGTGACCGACGATCGCGGATTTACCTACAAGGCGAAGTGGATGGTCACGCTTTCCACGCTTGACCCTAAACGCTAATCGATCAGGGCTTCTCGAAGATCGAGTGCGTTCCGACACGACGCCAGATCACGTGCGGCTCTCCTTCTTTCACCGGATCTCCGTATTGAAAAGTTGCCCGGCCGTCACCGGCCCAGGTCAGGTCGAAGACGCCGGGCGCGCCCTTGACGCCTTTAACGCGAAGGCTATTGCGGAAGCGCCCCCCCGATCGCAGGTCCTCGACGAACTGCGCAACAGCGGTCAGAAACATCGCTTTGCGCGCGGGAGTCAGTCGGGTGAAGTCCACTCGGAAGCGAGGCAGCCACCGGAAGGTGGGCAAGCGTTATTAGCGCCGTCGGCGTGGGAGCGCGGGCTTCGGACGGGAACGCAGAGCTTCGATGAACTCCTCGCCGGAGTTAAAGGTTTCGCCACGTCCTGCCGCCAAGTCTGCGTCGGCCTCGCGCTCTCCCGCCTGCCACTCCGGCGTCCAGAACCATGCCTGGGTGGCGTCGATCACTTTCTGCGGCCTCAGCAGGATTCCCTCGGGAGTCATTTCGACCTCCACCGGGTCTCCTTCTTCCAGGTGCGCTGCCTCCCGAACCTCTCGAGGAATGGTGATCTGGCCCTTGGACCGGACAATCGAAATGGACATAAAAGGCTCCTGTCAGGTTTCCTATTTTCTTACTTTCAGAAAATAAGTGTACCAGGCTTTTAACCCGCGTTCGCACTCAGCAAGCTCCAGCCCTTCTGCGACGATGGTAACTTCGCCTAGTGCAGGAGATCACTCGCAGAGGCTTCTTCGAAGAGTTGCTTGGTGTCGACTCAGCGCCAATTGTTTCCCCGGCCCTGTGGCCGCTGGCACTGTTCATCGGCTGGGCCTTTGACTTTCTCTTTTGGGGAACGCGGCCGGGAATTTCCTTTCCGATTTTTGTCGCCCTCGTATTGACTGGAGGCGCCTTGATCGCGCGTTTAACGTCGACCCGCGTGGCGGGAGAGAGTGCGTGGCTGATCGCCCTCATCTTGGCCTTTTCGTTGGGATCGATCTTTCGCGCGGAGCCCTTGACCTTGGCTCTCAACTATTTCGCAACCACTTTGCTAGTGGGTGTTCTCGCCGATTCGATGACAACCGGCCGCTGGGTTCGGTACCGTTTTGTTGACTATGTTGTCGCCGCAGTCCAATTGATTATCGCCGTGCTCGTGCGGCCCGGAATGGAACTCGCTGGGCGGCGTGGGGCTTCGCATCAACGGGGGGGACGGCGGTTTAGAGGAAGTCCGCTGGTGCGAGGCATCCTACTGGCGCTACCTTTGCTGGCTATTTTTTCCTTGCTATTCGCCAGTGCGGACCCGATCTTTTCGAAGATGTTACGCAATCCACTCGATTGGATTGAGGCGGAGTCTGTGGCCGAGATCATGGCACGAGTGTTTGTCGTGGGCATTCTCAGTTATTTGTTGGGCGGACTCTATATGCATTCAATCAACCATCATGGCGCGCTCGATAACTTTCCCGAGCGCGAAGCGCGTACTAAGGGATCCACTGAAGCGCTCGTTGTTCTCGCAAGCATTGATCTGCTCTTCGCCGCGTTTGTCGCGGTTCAACTTCGTTACTTCTTCGCCGGAGAAGCCGCAGTGAAGACTCTTGGCATGACCTATTCAGATTACGCAAGGCGGGGATTCGGCCAACTGGTGGCAGTGGCGATCCTTACCCTCTTTCTTTTTCTCGGTTTAAGCCTGCTTTCGACTCCAAACTCTAGACGTATGGCCAAAGCCTTCTCCGTCTTGGGCAGCGTCTGGATTCTCCTCACCTCGGTGATACTTGTTTCTGCCCTCCAGCGTTTACTCCTTTACGAAGACGCCTATGGCTTCACGCGGCTTCGGACCTACACGCATGTCTTCATTTTCTGTCTTGCTGCCTTGCTCGTCGGAACATTGGCGCTGCAGTGGTTGGGGCGACTCCGGTCGTTCGCCTTTTTATCTTTGGTCGCGTCCGTTGCCTTTCTCTTATCCCTTAACGTACTGGGTGTAGATTCCTTTGTTGCGAATCGGAACCTAAGTCGATGGGTTGAGGGCCGGGAACTAGATCTCCATTACTTGTCCCAGCTTTCAAGCGACGCTGTTCCTGTGGTGGTCGCGAGGGCCGGCGAGCTTGCGCCTGGACCTCGAGCGGCTCTTAATCGGATGCTCTCTTGCGCCTCTTGGCAAGGTAGCCGAGACGGGGAGGCATGGCAGTCGTTTCATTTCTCCCGGCAACGAGCCCGTCGCTCTCTGAGCCAACTGCCGCTCCCCGACTGCAAGTCAATTCAGCAAGGCCGGACCTTGGAAGTCACGGATCCCTGAGACACGCCCCCCCTTAGGAGGGGTCCAACTCCACTAGTTCCACCAGCAGGCCCCGGTTTGACTTGGGATGTACAAAGGCGATTCGAGTATTGCGAGAGCCGCGCCGCGGTTCTTCATCGATCAAGCTCGCGCCCTGCGTTCGCAGCGATTCGAGCGCAGCCTCCAGGTTCTTCACTTCGTATGCGATGTGATGCAATCCCTCACCTTTCTTCGCGAGAAATCTCCCGACGGTCGTGTCGGGCGACAGCGGGCAAAGCAATTGAATATGGGAATCGCCCAGGGCCAACATGGCCTCTTCCACACCTTGGTCTTCCACGATCTCTCGGTGGACAAGAGGCAGTCCCCACGTCTTCGTGTACAACTCGATGGCTGCTTCCAGATCGGAAACTACGATCGCAACGTGTTCGATCTTCGTCAACATGGCCGCATCCTAACTGGTTGAGACCCCTCCACCGGGCGGCGATAAGATGTGAAGAAGAAATCAATCAGGAGGGTCTTAAAATGACCGAATCCGTCATCGTAGCCGGCAGCCGCACGCCCATCGGCAAGTTCCTTGGATCGTTCAGCGATCTGAGCGCGCAGGATCTGGGCGGCGTAGCCATCAAGGGCGCCCTGGAGCGCGGACAAGTTGCTCCGGAGCAGATCGACTACGTAATCATGGGTCAGGTTTTGCAGGCGGGTCAGGGCCAGATCACGGCCCGGCAGGCGGCAACTAACGCGGGAATCGGCATGGAAGTGCCCTGCATAACGATCAACAAAGTTTGTCTTTCGGGTCTGAACGCGATTGCACTGGCGGATCAACTGATCCGCGCTGGCGAAGTCGAAATGGTCGTCGCAGGCGGTATGGAATCGATGAGCGGGGCCCCCTATGCCTTGCCGCGCGGACGCCAAGGATTTCGGATGGGAAATGCGGAAGCGGTCGACCTGATGATCCACGACGGTCTCTGGTGCGCCTTTGATCATCAGCACATGGGCAAGGGAAGCGATGCCTGCGCAGCCCGCCTGGGAATCAGTCGCGCCGAGCAAGACGAGTGGGCGGCCTCCTCGCATGAGCGCGCTGCTGAAGCGACCAAGGCTGGCTTGCTGGCTGAAGAAATCGTGGGCGTTGAAATTCCACAGCGAAAGGGTGAGCCTCTGCTCGCCCTAGAAGACGAAGGGATCAGGCCGGGAACGACAGCGGAGTCTTTGGGCAAGTTGAAACCAGCTTTTGTAGCCGATGGGACGATCACCGCCGGCAATGCCTCGCAAATCTCCGACGGGGCGGCCGCCGTCATTGTGACTAGTCGCGAGCGCGCGACAAGTGAGGGCCTCACCGTCCTCGCGACTATCGCGGCTCACGGCATGGTGGCAGGTCCCGGTCCAACTTTGGAATCGCAACCCGCGAATGCGATCCGCAAGGCCGCAGGCAAACTTGGGCGCGACCCCGGCGGTTTCGATCTTTATGAAATGAACGAGGCGTTTGCCAGCGTCGCCATCCAGTCGTCGAAGGAGTTGGGCGTTGGCGCGGAAAGGGTGAACGTAAACGGAGGGGCGATAGCCCTCGGCCATCCCATCGGGATGTCCGGGGCGCGCTTGGTGCTTACTCTTAGCGCCGAACTGCGCCGCCGCGGCGGAGGGTTCGGCGCCGCCGCTCTTTGCGGCGGCGGTGGTCAAGGCGATGCGCTGATCATCCGGGTCGAAGCTTGAACGAGTTATCTAGCGCCTCCCCATCGTTTGCTCTCACCGAGGAGCAGGAACTCTTCCGCAAATCAGTGCGCGAGTTTGCGGAAAACAAGATCGCACCTCGCGCCGCCGAGATCGATGAGGCTGATGAGTTCCCCTGGGACATTCACAAGTTGCTGGTTGAACAGGGGTTTATGGGGGTGGGCTACGAGGAACAGTGGGGAGGTTCCGGCGGAGGGCCCCTCGACGTCTGCATCCTCGCCGAAGAGATCTCGCGAGTTTCGGCAGGCGTGAGTCTTATCCATCTCGTGAGCCGGCTCGGAGCAATTCCAGTTTTGATTGCCGGTACAGATGAGCAGAAAAAGGCAGCGTCGCACGGAATCTCGACAGGTGAGAGTCAGTATTCGTATTGTCTGACGGAGCCCGGCTCGGGCTCCGACGCAGCGGCGATGAAGTCTCGGGCCGTCAAAGACGGCGACGGCTGGCGCATCACGGGCACGAAGCGCTTTATTACGAACGCGGGTATCTCGAATCGCTACCTGTATTTCGCAGTGACCAACCCCGAGGGAGAGAAAGGCAAGAACATCACTGCCTTTCTCATACCATCCGACAGTGAGGGTTTCTCAATTGGAAAGTCGGAGAAGAAGATGGGCATTCGCGGATCTCCAACTTGCGAGGTGATTTGTGACAACGTTTGGGTTCCCGATGAAGATGTCGTGGGCGAAGTCAACGAGGGGTTTCAGATCGCTATGAAGACGTTGGACTACTCTCGCCCAACGATCGCGGCCCAGGCTCTTGGCATCGCGCAGGGGGCGCTCGACTACGCCGTCGGGTACACGAAGGAACGTGAACAGTTTGGCCAGGCGATCTCGCGCTTTGAGGGTGTCCAGTTCATGATGGCGGACATGGCGATGGCCATCGAGGCCTCGCGTCTTTTGACTTACAAGTCGGCGGTGATGGTCGATCAAAAGGACCCTAACGTCGGTTACTTCGCCGCCATAGCGAAGGCATTTGCCTCCGACACCGCGATGAAGGTAACGACTGACGCCGTGCAATTGCTCGGCGGATACGGTTACGTCAAGGAATTTCCCGTGGAGCGAATGATGCGCGATGCAAAAATCACTCAGATATACGAGGGCACCAACCAGATTCAGCGAGTGGTGATCGGGCGCAGGTTACTGAAATGAGCTTCAGGCTCATCTACGAGATGGCCGCGCCCCGTGAGCCGGATCTGAAGAAGGTTACGCGCCAGATCGAGATCTTCGGACCGATCGTCGATTCGATCTTCGTGCCGGACAATCACCTGGGCCTGCCGGCTATGTCATCTCTGGCGATTTCTCTGGAGATACTGGAACGCGGATTTAAGCCGATCGTGGGAATGAATGCGCGCGATCGCAACCAGTTGCGGTTGGCGAGCGACTTGATCACCTTGAAGGCCTACGGAATCGATGAAGTGATGTTTCTTTACGGCGATCCCGTGAAGGAGGGGCGGTCGGACCTCAATGTGCGCCGGATGTTGTCTGATGAAGCCGCCAAAGGATTCAAAAGGGGAGTCGCTGCGGCGATTGGCAAGCCGCTCGGCTGGAGAGGCAAGGCGGATTTCTTCATGACGCAGTTGGCCTTCGGACGTGCTGGGGTCGGACCGTGGAAGGAGGCGATTGACTTGAATAAGCCGCTGTATTGTGGCGTCATCGCGCTTCGCGATGAAGCGATGGCTCGCCGGGTGTTCGAAAAGATTCCAGAGTTGCAGCCGCCGTCGGGATATCTGGATCGGTTCTCAAATGATGGCGAAGCAGGCTTTAATGCGGCCATAGACGAGATGGATTCTTTGCGCGAGTCGGGAATCGACGGCGCTCAGATTGTCGTCCCCGCAGGATGGAAACGTTTTGCGAAAATGCTGGAAAACTGGAAATGAAAACATCGATCATCGATCGTCCGCCACTCGCGCCGAGACCTCACCGTGGTGGCGGGGGAGATAAATGGAAAGAACTGACGGTCGCCAAAGATCATTTCACTGCCCATTTGATTGAGGGGCTCCTTGCGAGCGTTGGGATAGAGGTCGTGCTCGACGAGACCAATCTGGCCCCCGGCGCTTTTCTAAAGCCATTCGGCGACGCGTTAGCGTCAGTCAAAGTGCTGGTCCGTGAACCCGACTTCGATGCCGCAACCCTCGCTTTGGCCGAAGTAGATCACAGGCCAGCCGTGGCGGATGCGAGAGAGTCGCCCCCCGTCAGACGGCTATGGCTTTTGACGTTAGCTACGGTAATCGTTGCGGCGATGCTGGCCTTCTTGGAGGTCGTAGACTTTGCCCCCTGCGCGATCGGGGCCTTCTGCTTCTAACGAGGCGTGAGGCTCCGATGTTTCAGCCAGAACTTGATCATCGACGCAAGGTGCCATCGCCAGGCGCGTGAAAAGGGCCGGCTGCTCGATCGTTGCTCCAGGTGAATTATTTCCGCGTCCGGCACGCACCACACTTCCCAGCTTGCATTGTGCATGCGAAGGCAGATGTCGACGTCGTCGAAGTAGACCCAAAAGCGTTCGTCCATTAGGCCGACCTGTTCGAAGGCGGTCCTCCTCACCATCGTGGCTGAGAATGGCGTCCAATCGACCAGGCGGGCGGAAGTGTAGTCCCAATCTTCGTACAGGCTCCGTCGAACGAGCACGCTGTTCTTGAACAACTTTCTCCAGGGTCCCTGCAGGGCGATCAACGAACTAAACGTGTACCAGCGCCTGGCCGAGGCACGCCTTTTCCCCTGCGGATCTAGCAATTTGGGGGCTGCCACTCCGGCCCCCGGGTTATCTCCCAGGAAACGGGCGAGAATCTCGATCGATTGAGCCTTGAAGATGAGGTCGCAATTGCACAACATCACATAGGGTGCCGTCGTCGCGCGGAAACCAAAATTCAAGTTTGAGGGGAGCCCGGAGCGGGTCTCCCGCGAGAGTACTTTTACGCTCGGCCACTGGGAGCCGATTTTTGGCGCGGGAGATTCGTCTGAACAGTTGTCAACGACCACCACTTCGGGATGCAAGGTCGTGGAAGCAAAGAGTGACTCAAGCGCTTCGAACAGAAAGTTGTTTTCGTTGGTGGCGACAAAGACTACGGCGACGGGCGCCGTCATGGTCGCTTGGCCTGCTGGTAGGCCGCCACCTGAAGACGCGCCGCGTTCTCCCAGGTGAAATCTGCCGCCCGCCTTAGACCCCTCAAGGAAAGTTCGGCCCGTAGGGCCTCATCGCCCAGCACCTTGTCCATGGTCTCGGTCCAACCTTCAAGATCGTCTGGCTCAAGAAGAATGCCGCTTTCGGCAACAACTTCGGGAATCGAAGTCACGTTGGATGCAATCACGCAGCAGCCTACGGACATCGCTTCGAGTAGAGGTAGTCCGAAGCCTTCAAAGCGCGTTGGATAAACAAGCGCAGTGGCGGCGCGATAGAGCCCTCCGAGGTCCTCCCTGGAGACGATGCCCAGATGCCGAACTTTGCCGGAAAGCCCGAGCCCCCTGGCAGCCGTGGCGATCTCCCTATCGCGAAACCACGGCGGACCCGTGAAGACGAGGTCTGCGAACGGGGCAAGAGGTTTGTAAGCCTCTAGAAGAAATCGATGACTCTTGTGGGGGTACGCCCTGCCGGGGAACAAGAAGAAGGGTCGTTCGAGGCGATACTTCGCAGTAACGCTCGAAACCCCCGCTCCACCGTCGACTCCAAAGAGGCCCTCGCTTCCAAAGGGAACGACCGCCACCTTGTCAACAGAGATTCCGAATGCGCGGACGATGTCCAGCTTTACCCAGTTGCTGGGAACGCAAATTACTTCACACCGCCGGGCCGAATGGGGAACATTAATTTCAAGCCATTTGCGTTTGAGCTTCACAAAATTCTCCGGATGATGCAGGTATTGGATGTCGTGAATGGTCACAACGGTGGGAATGGTCTTGAAAAACGGGGTCGTGCCCACGCCGTGGTGAATCACATCGAGCTTTAGGCTCCGAGCCTTCCACGCAAGCCAGGAGTTTTCGGCGGCTATGCGCAAACCCTGCGCGCCAGAACTCCAGGGGACCTGCACGATTCGCGTCCTCTCGGCGATTTGGGGGTAAGCAGACGCGAAACCGGAGGTGGCAAAGACGACTAATTCGTGATCCAGGTCGGAGATAGATTCAACAAGCCGCGTCAGAAGCGGTTCGCTTCCGCCGACTTCACCGGGAACAAGAAACATCAAATTGACGCCGATACGCATTATCTAAGGCAGGATATCGGTGATGAGAGTGGGTTACGACGTATCTCCGTTGCTGAACCCCCTGACAGGGGTGGGTCACTACACTCTGAACCTGTTGGAAGGGTTGATGGCCATCGACTCCCAGGTGGAGTTTCGCTTGCTCGCTCTTACTATGGGTGAGGACAGGTCGAAAGTTCCTATCGATCCAAGGATTGCCCTGCGGCACTTTAGGGTCCCCGCGCGCTATGCCGTCACCGCTTGGGAAGTGTTGGGTGCCCCGAACGCGGAGAGGCTTATCGGACCCATCGACGTATTTCATGGCACCAATTTCTGGGTGCCCCCCGTGAAAGGCAGTCGCAGCGTTATCACGATTCACGACATGACCTTCTGGTTGTATCCGGAGATGTGCACGCCACACGTACAGCGCTATAGGTGGCTCGTCCCGCGCTTTTTGAGAAGGTGCGCAATGGTCATTGCTCCGTCCAGGACAGTCGGCGACCAGGTCGTCGCCGAACTAGGAGTCCCATCTGACCGCGTTGTCGTAACGCCCGAAGGCGTAAGGGGGGCCTTTAATAACACACAACCAGACAAATCCGTTCTCGATCGGTTGGGCATAAATGGTCCGTATGTCTTATTCGCGGGAACGCAGGAACCGAGGAAAAATCTTGACAGGCTAGTCACGGCGCTCAGCCTGGTTAAAGAGGAAGTGAGCCTCGTCATTGCGGGTCCCCCAGGATGGGGGAGCATCGACTTGCGCGCTCTTACTCGGAGGCTGAAGGTTCATCCGCGAGTTGTTTTCTCGGGGTATCTTCCAGACGCTGAGTTAGGCGCTCTTATGGCAGGCTGCCGGGCCTTCGTGTTTGCCCCTTTATATGAGGGTTTTGGGCTTCCACCGCTGGAGGCTATGGCGGCCGGGATCCCAGTGGTCGCGTCAAGCGTTGGTTCATTGGTCGAAGTGCTTGGAGAGGCCCCCATTTGGTGCGATCCGCTCGATACCGACTCAATCGCCGATGCGATTCGGCGAGTCCTTACTGACGATGACGCTCGAGACCGGGCAATCAAATTGGGAGTCACCCAGGCTTCCTTATATACATGGGCGGAAACGGCTCGCCTAACTCGTCAGGTCTACAGCGACGTCGCGGGAGATTGAAGGTGATACTTCTCTTATGTCCATGAGCCCGGGTTGGGACCAAATAATCAAGGAGAGAGGCCGGCGCGGCCGACATCGGTGGTCCCGAGGCGCCAGGCTTGCCTTCTATACATTCATGTTCGTGTTGATCCTGAGTCTGATAGCCGGGGCCGTCCTCGCCTACGTTGTAATCCGTCTTGGCGGCGAGAGGCAGGACATAGCCGAACTCAGCAGTCAGGCGCCGAAGGCTCCGCTCAATGTGTTAATCGTTGGTTCCGACTCCAGAGAAGGGCTTTCACCAGAAGAACTCAAGAAGTTTGATCCGGAGGGGACCGATCGCAAGACCGGCCGCAGGGCCGACACGATCATCCTTGTCCATGTCGACGAAAAGCGAGATGAGGTAGTGCTCGTGCACTTCCCAAGGGACTTAAGAGTAGCGCTGCCCGGCGGCAAGACCGGAAAAATTAACGGGGCATACCAGGGCGGGGCAGGATCCGTCGTCAAAACAGTGGAAAGCTTCACGGGGCTCGAAATGAATCACTACGTCGAAGTCGATTTCACCGGATTTCGAAGCATCGTCGATGCCCTGGGAGGCATCGATGTTTTCTTTGAAAGACCCATCAACGAAAAAGACTCCGGACTCAACGTTCCCAAGGGTTGCGTGCGCCTCAAAGGCGATCAGGCGCTTGCGTTTGTGAGGGTGCGCAAGATCGACAGCGACTTTGGCCGCATAGCCCGCCAGCAGTTGTTCGTGAAACTCATGATGGAAAAATTGACGAGGAAGGGAACAGTGCTAAACCCGATCAAGGTCGTGAAACTCGTTAACCTTTTCTCGAAGAACGTAAAGACGGACGCTGATCTTGCGATATCCGACATGAAGACACTGGCGCTCCGACTTCGAGGCTTCGACTCAAGCAAACTCGATCTTCGAGCGGTTCCATCCAGCGGTGCGCGAATAGGTGGAGTCTCTTTCGTTGTCGCGAACAAAAGACAGTCCGACGCGCTATTTGCCGCGATCAAAGAGCGAAAGGCTTTGCCCGATTACGGCAGAACCGGCGTGAGTACGCTGGAACCTGAAGATGTTGAGATCAGTGTTCTGAACGGAACGCGCGTCGATGGCGAGGCGCGCAAGGTGGCGGACGCTCTGAAGGCGGCGGGTTATCAGGTCGTTGCAACGGGTGATGCGAGCCCTCACGCCGCGACAACTGTTTATTTCGGGCCGGGCCATGATGAAAAGGCTCGACTGGTGGCTGCCCGCTATGGCGCGCCAGTGAAAGCGATGCCCCCCGCCGTGATTGTCGAAACGCCAATCGCTCTGGTGGTGGGGGCAGACGGGGCCAAACCAGTATCAATTCCCGCCAACCCGGCGGGGCCAACCCCGCCGAAGTCTCCCCCCCCTAACCAGAATTTTGTTCCGGGCCCCTGCCCAGTTGCATAGAGCTTGTGTGCCTTAGAACTGGGCTGCGTATCCGTCGTTTCTAACTAAACGGTACTTGCCACCTTGGATGATCAGGCCACGCCACCGATCCGCCCCAAGATAACCGCCGGGCCCTGCGACGGTTGCGTCACCAGCGATGTGAACCCCTCCGAAGCCGTCGAGGATCGCAAAACCCCCATTGGTTGGCGTGATCGCCAAACCTCGCGCGATATCCCATCCGAAGTAGGGCGCTTGGCGGCTGACGGCGTCCCCTCGGGCGTGGACTCCTCCATATCCATCGAGGATGTAGTAGCCCCCGCCACTCGGGCTGAATGCGATGGCTCTTGCGATGTCCCAACCGCCCCAGTAAGGGGGTTTGACCGGGGGGGTGGGAGCGTTGCCTCGGGCGTGATAGCCGCCGTATCCGTCGAGCACCGCGAATCCAGCGCCTGACGGGGTGATCGCCAAACCTCGCGCGATGTCCCATCCGAAATAGGGACTCACAAGCGACGAGATCGGTCCGGACGCGGCGCTGCCGAACCTGTGCACACCACCGTATCCGTCGAGCACGATGTATCCGAGACCATCAGGCATGACCGCGATCGAGCGGGCGATATTCCACGAGAATGTGGGTGATCCATAATAGTTCGCGCCACCATATGCGTACACTTCGCCCGTTCCGCTCAGCAGGTAATAGCCGCCGCTGGGGTTGGCGGCGATTGCCTTTCCAGGGAACGTGAACGTGAAGTTATAAGGCTGGCGGATCTGACCGGCCGCCAGGGTGATGAAATCGGCGTGCAGCGACGGCCGCCCTGCGGTGTGCACCCAGATCTGGTAGCGGTCGCTCGGAAGAAGACGGTTGAGGTCGTACCACCCGTCCGCTGCGGAGAACACCGTCTGCCAACCCCAGGGGCCTGTGTTAGACGACGAGAAGGCATCGACCTGCGCTCCCACTATGGGGGTGCCGTTGATGTCGGTGATCCAGCCCCTAATGCTTCCGGTGTTGTTGGCCAGAGGAATGTTGAGCACTGCGGTCTGACCGCCATTGACAGGTACGTCGTATCTCACCTGGTTGGCCCATCCTGGGACATCCGACACATGGACGTTGTACTTGGCCGCCGGCAGGAAGCTGCTCGTGTAGTTCCCCGATGCGTCGGTGTTGCCCGCCCAAGCCGACGATGTCTGGCCGCTGTCGATGTAGATGCTTGCGTTGGAAGGTCCACTTCCGTCAGGGAAGGTCACGCGACCGGCGATCTTCCCGGTACTTCCACCGTTGATGATCACCGTGGTGTTCGTCGTCTGTCCGTTTGAAACGATCACACCTGCCTGAGCAACCTGTGCGTACGCGGTGTTGTTTGGAAAGGCGTGGATGTAATAGGTCATGGGGGCAAGACGGTTGATCGTGAAGTAACCATTGGAGTCCGTGTTCGCGTTACCGAAGCCGTTGCCTTCTGTGGAATCGGCAATAACGTGACTTGGCACTGGTGATCCCGAGCCGTCGATCACCCTTCCGGTGATGATGCCTTGCCGAGTCGTGATTCTGAAGTCGAGGATGGTAGTCGAGCCTGCGATTATCGATACCCCGTACTGGTGGGCTCCTGCGTAACCTGATTTGTCGGCTAACACGTTGTACCCGCTGTTGGCTGGGAGACTGATTGAGTAGTTGCCGCTTGAGTTGCTTGTACCGGTCGGAAGTCCGACGCCGGCCCAAATGCTCGCACCCGAAACGGCGCCGCCGGTGTCTACGTTGGTGACCCTGCCGACGAGCGTGCCGTTGGCGGCGTACGAGGGCGATTGCATCGATGCCGCAAGGGCTATCGACGCGAGGACGAGTAATACAGATTTCGCCTTATTGAACATATCGGTCCGATGCGATTGGTTACGGGATAGTTATCGTCATCGCGGCGAGTGCGCTAGACCCCCATTTGAGGTTAGTCACTGGGGCCCCGGGGGGTACAATGCTGGAACGCTCGTATCAATACTGGCAGCCTTCGGTCCGGATTTTTGGAGACGCCATGTACTCGGATCGCCTGCTCATGTTCACGTTTATGCAGTAATCCTTCTCCCGACTGGACTCCTCCGCGGCGATTCGCTGGAGTGTGCTGTCGTCGGATGAAGTGCGGTAGACGCGAAAGCTGCGGGACAACCCCTCCCGGTCCCGCCACGCCGCAGGTAGGACAGAAGCTTCGCCGTCGCAACCGCCGTTGTCGTCGGCACCTGCTCGTTTGACGATCGCTCTTCCGGGTGGTGGATCATGCTTGGACCCGCCTTCCTCATGAAGCCGGTAGCTGATGCGATCAGAGACGCGTTCTACAGTCGCGGCCGCGCGGTCGTCGTTGTTCCAGACGGAGACGGCTAAGATATCCGAGGGAACCTCCCACCAGGCCGGGCACACAGGCGGACTGACATCCATTCCCTGCGCAAGCAGCAAGCGCACTCGACCTTCAATCCGGTTCAACTCGTATACGCCAGTTTCTCCCTGGTAGCGAATGGTGATTTGCATCGCAGCGCCATTGACTGCAATCGGCTCCCAGCGCAACGGAGTATCCGCCGTGCAAATGGCATCGCGTGGGTAGCGCATACCTTCAACGGTGATGTCAGATCCCTTTGTCTGGGCCATCAGCCTTGCACACCCCGATCCACCTCGTGCTTGGGGGCCGACATAGGTGGGCCCTTCTACAGGATCTACATTTATGCTCAGGGTCAACTTCGGAAAGCTCCAAATGTAGTCCTGAGGGGACGTGGCGGACGTGGGGATTTCCTGCGGGGGGGAGAGTAGGTGTGAGGGCCTCTCCGGGGTAGGAGAAAACTCGGGTGTGGGGGATTGGGCGACTGCGGGAGGCATATCGGTTGCGGGCTCTCCCGGGGGCGCTACTTCTCTGACGACTCCCCGCCGCACCACTAGAGCGCCGACCGACAGCAATGCAGTACTCGTGGCAAGAATTGCGATTGACACAATCAGGCGGCGAGAAACGAGCCGCATGATGATCCTAACTGCACCCTTGCATTAGCGGTAGTCCTCAACGGCCGAGCTGCAAACCATGTTATCGGTAGTGTACCGTCCGCAAATATCTTCACATTCGAGCGGCCCTGCATCACCGATTCTGAACCGACATAGGATCTGGTCGCCGGAAGCGAACCGTCGGACCTTCCACACCTCTCCGCTCAGCCGCATCACTCCATTCTTCCCGCATCTAATGTTAGTCACTCGCCATCGAAATGTCGAAGACGACGATCTGCTCGCCCGAAGCGATTCTGCGCACTCCCTTCCATGCTTCCAGCCGCTCTACCACTTCACTCCAGGGAGTTCCTTTGATCCTCTCCGTCTGAATCACCACTGTCTTGACACCGACCACCTGCAACCTCTGCATGCCGACGGCGCTCGGGAAGTCCTGCACGGCGGACATGACCTCCCAGTAAGTTTGAGGATGGAATGCCCCGTATCCGTTGACCATCGGGGCGAAATTGCCGGTGGAGAGGTAGAGGTTGCGCGTATCCTGGAAGATGCTCCCCTCGACCACGTTACCCTTCTCGTTCACCTGGGTTGTGGGAAGCGCCAATACTGCGCCGGAGCGGGGGACCTGCTGGAGCGCCCTACTAAGAGGAGGGGGCTCGATCATTGGAAAGGGGGATGGCGCGGCCTCGAGAAGTAGGAAGAGTCCTGAGACTGCTATGAGCGCGCGGGCGGGACGCGATCTGATCCCCCCGAGAACTACTCCCGCGGCAATCGACATTCCGAGGAGAGTGACGGTTCCGAATCTGGCCGGCACGCGCACGAAACCCCCGGGAATGAGATCTGACACCAGGCTAAATGGGAGCCTAATCCCGCTCGGCCCTCCGTAGCGAGGGCCGAGGCTAGCCACGAACCCAATCGTTGCGATGAACAGGAATAGCGCCGCCGGCTCTATCCAGGGTGCCTTTCGCCTTCTCACCAGCGCGACGCCAAGGAGCGCAAGAGTTAGCAGGAATGCACCCCCCAGCCAGTAACCGGGGAAAAGCGTTTTTTCCCAGAACCCATCGCGGGCTCGGAATCGCTTGTCTAGCCAATCGTTCGATGACCGGACAAGCGGACCCCGTCCCTCGGCCGGAGACAGGTAGGAAGAAGGGAGCGCGGAGAAGGTAAATATCTCGCCAGGTGAGTGCTGGAACTCCGGGTGAAGCTTGCGGACCTCGATGTAGGGAAGAGCCACAGGGATCGCCAGAACCAAGCCCACGATGACAGAGGCAGCAGCTCGTCCAACCACCGGTAGCGATCTCGTCCGGAGTCGGATGACTTCCCAAATCCCGAAGCCGGTGATTGCAATAAGCATGATCAAACCGCCAGTAATGGAAGACCACATCTGGAGTGCGACGAGAAGAGCTATCCCCACTAGAACCCATCTCGAACGCGAACGCCGAAGCCGGATCAACAGCAGGAGGATGAAAGGGACAAGGTGAATTGCAACCACGTGTGGATGGGCTATTTGAATGAGCCGGTAAGGTGCCACCGAAAAGGCGAAACCTGCAAGAAAAGAACCCACGCGCGATCCGCCTAGTTCCCTCACAAGGAGGTATACGCCAAGCCCGGCCACCGCGTACATGAGCAGGTAGGCGATGTTGGCGGTCAGAAGCGCGTTTTTAGTCAGCCAGAAGATCGGCGCGACGAAGACGGAAACGCCCAGCAGGTTCTCCGCGTAGGCTAGGGTCAGCGGTTCTGGATAGAAGATATTCGCGTTGAATATCTTGAGGGGGTTGGTTGTAAAGGCGTGCGCGTTCCACCCGAAGATCCACGCGTTTTCAAGAGAGTCAAAAAGATTTTGGGGTACCCTGCTACCCATGTACCGGGAAAGCGGCCACGTTGCGTAAACGGCTACGGCGAGGAAGAGAACGAGTACAAGCGTGACGCGCGCCGCGCTATCGCGTTCGCGAGATCCGGTGTCTGCCACAGAGGCGGCGGATATCTCGTCCTTCGAGGCTGTCTCCACGGTCTCAATCTACCGCTCACCGGGCCCGGCCTACGGGAAGAGACAGCAGCCGTGTACAAAGGGATGAAGGTGGTGGCATTCGTTCCAGTTCTGGCAATCCTCGATGGCTGACGCCCTCAGCCACTATGTCGACAAGTATTGGAATGAGTTGCCGGGCGTGTTGGCCCATCTATGTCGTAAGGCCACGGGCGACTCCAACGTCTGGTGGATGGACTACTTCAAGGTGCGTTACGCAACACCGCCACTCGATCAGGCACTAGTAATCGGCTGCGGGAATGGATGGGTGGATCGCGATCTAATCGATCGAGGGATCGCAGCACACATCGATGCCTTCGATGTGTCTCCCTCCTATCTAGAGGAGGCGAAAGAGCTTAGGAAGGATCGCCCCATCTCTTACTTCAAGTCGGACTTTCGGTCATTCTCCCCACGCAAGAGTTACGACCTAATAGTGAACGTGGCGGCGTTGCACCATGCTCAGTACCTCTACAGGATCACTCGCGTCCTCTCAACCTGCTTGACCCCCGAGGGGCTCTTTGTTAACTGGGAGTATGTTGGGCCCAGCCGGAATCAGTACTCCGATCGCCACGCGGCTGCTATGGAAGAGGCGAATGCCGGGCTGCCCGAGCGTTTCAGAACATCTCACCCGCTTCGCCCCGCTCTTCGCCACCTGCTGGCCTGGGAGCCAACTGAGGCAGTTCATTCTGCTGAACTGTTTCGCGCCATCGGGCACTACTTCGACTTTGTCGAACGCAAAGATCTGGGCGGCGGCATCGGCTATCAGATACTTTGGAACAACATAGAAGAGTTCGCCAGGCAGGACGAAGAGGCGAACAAGGCTCTTGCTTATCTGCTAGCACTGGACGATCGACTCACTCTCGAAGGAGTGGTCCCCGTCATGCATTCGTTCTTTGTGTGCCGCCGCCGGATGGTGCGCGAATCGTTAACGGCAAAGATGGACCGCCTGTTGAGGGAGCCCTTACGCGAGAGATTTGCTCAGTTCAACAACGGGAAATATCCAAGTGAGATGGGGAAACGGTCACGATGACTGGCTCGCGTGTTGTGAAGACCGTTTCGCTAGTGGTTCCCCTATTTAACGAAGAAGAGCGGTTCGAAGAGTCTGCAGAGGAACTCGCCGCATTCATCGTCTCGATGCCCGAGGGTAGTGAGCTAATTTTTGTGGACGACGGCAGCGCCGATGAAACCTCGCAGCGCGTCGAGAAGTTTCTGCTCAACAACCTTCATGTACCGGGCCGTCTAATCCGCGCAGGGCACTACGGCAAAGGCGCCGCGATCACTGCCGGGTTGTTGAGCGCGCGGACCGATCTCGCCGGATTTTGTGATGTCGACCTGGCCACGCCGCTCCACGACCTCGAAGTCATTCTGAAGGCAGCACAAAGGGGTCATGAGTTGGTCATCGGATCGAGGGATCTCGCTGGCTCCGAATTGCTTCGCCATGAGAATCGAATGCGGGAACTTCTTGGGCGCGCCTACAACCGTCTCGTGCAGCTCGTGTTGACGCCCGGGATCGTCGACACTCAGTGTGGAGCCAAGGCTGCCTCAACGCAGACGTGGAAAAAGATCCTCCCTGCCTCAACCGAAGTCGGCTTCGCATGGGATGTAGAAATTGTCGCCCTCGCGCGCGCTCTCGACATCGGTGTAGAAGAGATCGCCATCTCCTGGCGTCACGACGAAAGATCCCGTGTGCGCGTCTTTAGAGACGGTATGAACATGGTCTTGGCTATTCCAAGAATCGCGCTAAGGGTGAGGGCGTTGCGAAAGCAGAATCCACCGATCCCCCAAGCGGATGGAATCTTTGACGCAGCAAATGCCGAGGCGCTGATGGACGCCGACGCTCGCCACTGGTGGTTCCGAAGCAAGGCGGCCTTCGTCTCCTGGGCTCTGAGACGTTGGGGCAAAGGATCTTCTTGGCTCGTGGACCTTGGCGCAGGTGCGGGTGGAGTGACCGCCATGCTTGGTTGGCCCCCAGAGCACCTTTTTATCGTTGAGGGATCGCACGAACTTGCCAAGCGTGCGCGCGACAGGCACGCGCTGTCGGGATTTGTCGGCGACATCCACCGCGTCGCCATTCCCGATGGGTTCATCTCAAATGCATGCCTTCTCGACGTTATAGAGCACGTCGAAAATCCGGACGAGGTTTTGCGAGAAGCTCGTCGCATCCTCGAGCCCGGCGGTCGCTTGATAGTCACCGTTCCTGCTCATCAATGGCTTTGGAGCTCGGCCGATGAACTTCTCGGTCATCACCGCCGTTACAGCAAAAATAGCTTGCGTCGAGAACTTGCCGAGAGCGGGTTCCGCGTTCTGTTTATCAGCCACATATTCAGCTGGCTCACGCCATTCGTATGGGCGAGCAGGCGGCGGCCCGGTGATGCACGCAGCAAGCTCGGTCTCGATAAGTCATCGCCGTTTCTCGACCGCGCCGCGCTTGTTCTCACGCGTTTGGAGCGCGTCCTCATAGCGCTCGTGTCGCTTCCGGTGGGGACTTCGATCCTGTGCGTTGCAGTGAAAGACGAGGGCCAAAGGAGCGCTCAGGGCCTGAAGAGATCTTGAACCATCACCTGCGCCGACGCCTGTGGGCGTCCGTCTGGGTTTTCGTGCCGCTGGCTGTAATGCTTCTAGCCGCGAAGGGGCTGCTGTCTGAAGGGGCCTTTGCTCTTTCGGACCATCCCGACCGGCTTGCGCGGATGATCAACGCACGACAGATGATCGTGGACGGCAGGGACCCATTTGGTTGGGTGCAGGAGATCTTCGGCGGCTACCCCGACCTTCAGTTCTATCCGCCGGGGCCGTCGTTGCTAGGAGGGGCTCTCGGACTGGTCTTGGGTCTAAATGACGAGCGAGCCTATTGGCTCCTCGTCGTTATCGTCTATCTCGCTCCGGCTCTTACCGTGACGCTGTCGCTCATTTTCCTTAACGTCCGTCCGCACGTGGCGGCCCTTGCCGGAGTTGTTGCGGGCTACATGGCCTTCGGCGTGTCAGGGACGGTTGTCGGGGCCGGGTACGGCACGCTCGGCTCGAGGCTTTCTCTGGCGATCGCGCCCGTGGTTGTAGTTGCGTTCGCCAAGATAGCCTCGGGCGCGACCGCAAGGCGCGGTCTGTGGACCTTGACACTGGCGACGTCGGCAGTGGCGTTAATCCTGAGTCACCCGTATCACTTTCCAGCGACCCTCGTCGTAGCTGCGGCGGCTGCTTGGGGGCTGAACCGCGATCGCAAGGGCGGCGTAATTCGCGCATGGACGGGACTTGCAGCTGGCGTGTTTCTCGCCGGAGTCTGGTGGGCCGGACTCCTACTGATGCGCCGGGAGACCATCCCGTTTCTGTGGGGCAAGAACCTGCTCCAATCTCTCTTGAATCCACCACACAGCCGGGGCTGGGATTGGTGGCTTATTTGCGCAGCGGTTGCGGGGGGATTTCTACTGGCGCGAGGCCGCTTGAAAGATCCACGGTTCGTCTTGTTCAAAGCGGCGGGTCCGCTCCTTCTCCTGGTGGCATTCATGATGTTGATCGCGGGCCCCCTCCGCATCTCGTACTTCGACCCTTACCGAGTCCTCGACGACATCTTCTTCTGGTTCGCGGTGATGTCGGTGTTGTGGATCGAGGCATTGCCTCGTCTGCGCTGGACGCGCGCTCTGTCTCCCATCCTCGTTGGGTTACTGGGATTGGGATGGATAGTGGCGGAGCATTCGGTGCTAGGCCCTGAGGAGAGATTTGCTCTGCGACTGGAAGGTCCAAAAGAGGGAGCCGTCGGGCATCTATGGGCATATCTTGCGGGTCATTCCGGACGTGTGGTGTTCACGAGTTCGACGTACGGAAGCGGCGCTACGCACATCTTCGGGCTCACCGGTGTCTTCGCTGAGCGAGAGTTCATCGGAGGAACGTCGACTCATCCGAGCCCGATGCAGGCCTATCTGATGTACGGCCCAGGGGCCGATACGGTACGAGACTTTGCCAACGACTTCGATCACAGGTCTATCTTTGGGATCTCTTGGGCGGACGTGATGACGTTGGATGCAGCGGCGAATCGTCTTGCCGGCTACCTCGAGACTGTGGGCGCGGCCGAGATTGTTGCAGAGGGCAACCGTCTACCGTTCCAGGTGATGTCTCGGCTCCCTAACTTGTTCAGTCAGCAGGCGCGATTCGACGACCTGGCCGTTTTCCGGTTTCTGCCGGCGAAACCCGGAAGGATCGTTGCAATCGACTCAGCCGAAGTAACTTTGCTCTCTTCAGGTGCCAAGTCGTTCGCGGCGCGGATCGATGCAAAGGTGCGGGCCACTATTCTTGTTCGGGTGATCGAATCGCCGTACTGGACGGCCTCTCTTGATGGCCGCCCACTGGCAACTCGGCCCGACGAATTCGACCAGATGCTCGTGCGGGTTCCCACAGGAAGCCATCTTCTCCAGGTGACGTACGAGCTCCCGTGGCAAGTTAGGGTAGCCCGCGTTCTGTCGGCCCTCGGGGGCCTCATCCTTCTACTCCCGTACGAGCGGTTCCTTAAGCGGTTCGCGCATCGATTCAAACGGGAGACAGGGCGCTCAACATGAGCGAATCCGCGCTTGCTCTAGTGCTCGCTCAGGCGCCCCTTAGATCCTTCACGTAGAGGAACGTCGCTCCGTCGCGCTCGACGCTGTAAAGCGTCGGATACTCCGAAAGATACACATCCCGGCCCCCCCCATATCCGAGGAAATACTCCCGAGGGGCGCACAGCCCGAATTCGGCATCTTCTTTCGAAACGAACTCGAGCCGCGCGCGATCTTCGAACAAGATTGAGTTGTGGGCCGCAGGAGCTGTGCAGCCATAAACCTTGAGTTGTCCAGGATAATGCGATAGCAGGTAGGAGAGTCCTTCCTTGTATGAGATGCCCCAGTAGTCGAGTTCGAAATTGTTCTCCACGCGATCTCCTCCCCTTGCGAGTGAGTTGAAGTAGAGAGCCTCGTAGGGGTGCAGCGAAATCATGCGAACCCCCACGGATGCCATAACGATTACCAGGCCCGCCGCAAACCCGACGCGCAAAAGATGTCCAACGTTCCTCTGTCGGCCAAGACGCAGGTAGATCGATCTCGCACCGGCGATGGCAAATATCAGCATCGCGGGATAGATGAAATTAACCTGACGCCACTCGTCGTAAAGATTTGCTCCGCTGACAATGATGGCCAAGGGAACCGCAAGGAGCCAGGCCGCGTACAGGAAGAAATGACGGTCCTTCGAATGTGTCCGAAAGGCCGCGATGGGATTTCGCCACAAGCCCGAGACAAGGCCGACCGAAGCCAGCACCAGGTAAGCAGGGGGCGTGGTGATCCCAATCCAGACCGGCAGGTAATGCCAGGGCAGGCTGGTCGTCTCGTGTGCCATTCCCATGTAAACGGCGACGACGGGGCCCCCTACGAAGTTGCTCATCAAACTCATCGACTCGCCCAACCGGCCAATCGGGTTGGGCCAGAGAAACGGCCACAACGCCAACGCCGTCGGGACCACCACGAGTAAGTAGAGGCCGAGATGAGGCAAGAGCGATTTCAGGAAACGGCGACCGGACGCAGTGAGCGCGTCGGCCGCGAGCGCAACCGTCACGAGGGCCGGAATTAGGAACCCTGCTACTCGAATATCGATTAGAAGCGCAGTGGTTAGGCCAAGCAGAGGAATGAGGAATAGTTTGCGTTTCTCGAGGAAGAGAACCAGCAAGTAGATGTTGATCGTAAACAGGGCAAGAAAGGGTCCGTCTTTTGGATTGACGAATGCGTGCGAGAAGATGCGAGGCGACAAGAAGAGCATCGCAGTAGCCAAAAGTGCCCATCTCCAGCTTTCGAATTGCAGAAGGCACAGGTGGTAGAAGGCAACTGCCCCGGCCAAGAAGATGATGTAGTTAACCAGGTGAGCCCCGGGAAAGGCTTGTCCGGGCGAGAGATCAAACACATTTGCGACGATTGCCTGGACCACTGGGACGACCGGTCCGTAGAGCCTGAGGTTCAGAAAAGTCTCGAACTGCCGACCCCCACCGGTGAAGAAATCCAGAACGAGGTGGCCGTAGCGATAGTAATCCGGCTCGTCCCAGGAGACTCCGAAGTCGTTGAAGATCGCAACCCCGAGAAGTAGCAGTAGCGCGAAGAACCCGGCGACGATCTTGCGCCGGTGCCTGTCTGCATCCGGTATTCTGATGCCGATGTCTGACATCCCGAACCCCTTCTTGGAGCTTGTCTCCACGGCGCTAATCTACCGTCCGTTGAGCCCGGACTGCGGGAAGAGATCCTGGAAACAGCTGTGTATAAAGGGCTGAGGGTGTTGGCAATCGTTCCAGTTCTCGACGAGCAGGAAAAGATCGGAGAAGTCGTCCGTCGTACTCCACGCGACGTCGTCGACGAACTGCTGGTGGTGGACGACGGATCAACCGACCGCTCAGCGGAAGTTGCCAGAGCCGGAGGTGCGACCGTTCTGGAACTGGGCAAAACCGTCGGAGTCGGCGCAGCGTTGCGGCGCGGATATCAATACGGTCTCGAAAGGGGGTACGACGTTGCGGTGGTCATGGCAGGGAACAACAAGGACGAACCGCAGGAGATCCCCGATCTTCTTGAACCCATCGCATCCGACCGTGCAGACTTCGTGCAAGGGTCACGTTTTCTAAAGGAAGAACTGAACTTGGGTCCTATGCCTGCCTACCGCAAGTTGGCCACGCGTCTTCACCCTCTACTTTTCTCCCTTGTTGCACGTCGCCGCGTGACCGATTCCACAAACGGATTCCGCGCGATCCGGATGTCGGTCTTTAAAGATGCTCGCATCGACCTGGCGCAAAGTTGGCTGGACGAGTATGAGTTGGAGCCCTACCTGTACTTGAAGGTAATCAAGTTGGGCTACCGGACCGCAGAGGCGCCGGTCACCAAGATCTACCCGCCCAAGCATCTCGGCCAGACCAAGATGAAGCCGATTGTGGGGTGGTGGTCGATACTGCGCCCGCTCGTGTACGTGGGCTTAAGAATAAAGCGTTGACCTGCAATGAGTAGGATTCCGAAGTGATCAAACTAGCCATGATCGGCGCGGGCCATTGGGGGCCGAACCTGATCCGCAACTTCCACAATCCTCCGAAGAGCAGCGTCGCTTGGGTGATCGATACCGATCGAACTCGTCTCGATCAGGTGGCGGCTCGGTTCCCCGAAATCCAGGTGGGAACAGATGCTTCTTCTGCCCTTGACGACGAGAGCGTAACAGCGGTTGTCGTGGCGACGCCCACCAGCACGCACTATGAGTTGGCGAAGAGTGCGCTTGAATCTGGAAAGAACGTTCTTGTGGAAAAACCGATCACCAACAGCACGGCACACGCCGAAGATCTTTGTGCGGTGGCCGAACGGAACAAGCTGATCCTGATGGTCGGGCACGTGTTCGTTTATAACGCGGGTGTTCAAGCCGTCAAGAGGTTCCTCGACGAAGGGGATCTAGGCAATGTCTATTACGTATCAATGGTCCGGACCAATTTGGGGCCAATCAGGGTCGACGTTAGCGCTGCCTGGGACCTCGCGTCGCACGACGTCTCGATCGCGAACTACTGGCTCAACTCGGGTCCGCTTAGTGCGTCGGCTATCGGGGGCAACTGGATCAACAAAGGAATAGAAGACGCCCTGTTCATCACGCTCCGGTATCCCGACGAAGTTCTCGTCAACCTTCATGCGTCCTGGTTGAACCCGCGCAAGGCCCGCGACATTACCGTCGTCGGAGAAAGACGCATGCTGACCCTCGACGATATGAACTTGAGCGAACCGCTTCGCATATACGACAAGGGTGTGGCGGAAGATCGTATAGTCCCGAGCTACGTCGACACTTTTGCGTCATTTCGCGCGAGCGTTCGAGAGGGCGACATCACGATCCCGAAGGTCGCGTTGGGAGAACCTCTGCAGGCTGAGTGCGATCACTTCCTCGAGTGCGTGGAGTTCGGGAAGCAGCCCTTGACAGGCGGCCGTGAAGGGCTTGCTGTCGTTCGGGTGCTAGAAGCGATAGAAAGGTCGGCGCGCGGCGGCGGCCGCGAAGAGCAGGTGATTTGATTGAGTGACGCGCCGATTCCTCTCGTTGATCTGCGGGCCCAGCATCGAGCGATCGAAAAGGAAGTCGCGGTCGGTTGGGAGAAGGTTTTAGATCGGACCGCCTTCATCCTCGGCGAGGAAGTCGGTAAGTTCGAGGCTGAGTTTGCGAGTTTCTCGGGAGTCAAGCATTGCATCGGTGTTGCCAACGGAACGGATGCACTCGAACTCGCGTTGCGCGCTTCGGGGATTGGCATGGGCGACGAAGTGATTGTCCCGACAAACTCTTTCGTGGCGAGCGCCCTTGCCGTGATGCGGGCCGGAGCGCGGCCCGTCCTCGTCGACGTGACCCATGACTATCTTCTCGACTCGGATGACGTGGCGAGGAAGATGACGCCGCAAACGAGAGCGATCATGCCTGTCCACCTATACGGGCAGATGGCGCCGATGGAGGATCTCGCAACGATCGCCTCCGACCAGGTTCTGATCATCGAGGACGCGGCGCAAGCTCAGGGCGCTGTCCGAAACGGTGTTGGCGCGGGCGCATTTGGTATCTCAGCCGGAACTAGCTTTTACCCAGGCAAAAACTTAGGGGCTTACGGCGACGCTGGAGCGGTCATCACCAACTCCGACGACGTTGCCGCGAAGGTACGGGCTCTTAGAAACTACGGAAGTGAAGTCAAATACCTGCATCCCCAGGAGGGTTATAACTCGCGTCTCGACACCCTTCAGGCAGTGGTTCTTAGTGCGAAGCTGCGGCGGCTCGCAGACGGGAATGCGGCACGGCGCGTGGCAGCTGCTAAGTATGAAGAGCTTCTCGAAGATTTAGATGAGGTGACCCTGCCATCAGTTGTCGGTGGTAACGAGCACATCTGGCATCTCTATGTAGTGCGAGTGCCGGACCGTGACCGTGTTCTTGAGAAGCTTCATGAGCAAGATATCGGAGCGGGAATCCACTACCCCGTGCCTATTCATCTTCAAGGGGCATTCAAGAGTCTCGGCCACGAAGAAGGCGACTTTCCCGTCGCCGAAGAGGCCGCGAGCCAGATCCTGTCACTTCCCCTCTTTCCCGAGATCTTGCCCGAACAGCAGCAGCGGGTGGCCGACGCCCTAAGAAAGGCGGTCCGTTGACTTTGCCCGACCCATCCGTATTCGTGCACGACAAAGCCCTGTGCGAATCGGTAAATGTCGGTCCAAGGACGCGAGTTTGGGCTTTTGCCCAGATTATGCAAGGAGCGCACGTCGGAGCGGACTGCAACATCTGCGGGCATGCTTTCATCGAAAGCGGAGCCGTCGTGGGAGACCGTGTCACGATCAAGAACTACATCATGATCTGCGACAAGGTGACGATAGAGGATGACGTGTTCGTCGGCCCTCACGCGGTGTTCACGAACGACCTCAACCCGCGTGCGGCCTTCAAGAAGTCCCCCGACGAGTTTTCGCCGACTCTCGTGAGGCGCGGTGCAACGATAGGAGCCAATGCGACCATCGTCTGCGGAGTGATCATTGGAGAGCACGCGTTCGTAGGGGCAGGGGCAACGGTTACGAGATCCGTTCCTGCGCACGCTGTCACGGTCGGCAATCCCGCTCGCAGGGTAGGATGGGTATGCGAGTGCGGGCTAACGTTGCCTGCGGAGCTTTCCTGTTCGTGTGGCCGCAGCTACGAACAGATAGACGATCTAAAGGGCCTGCGACCGCTGCCGTAAGGTCACCCCTTAAACCGACCCGCCGGATTGCCGAGACTAAGAGAGAGTGTCTTCACACATGAATCGATGGTCCTTAAGGCTGCCTCCGCTGGTAGTGGCTTTGTCGTTGGTATCGGCTGGTTTGGTCGCGCCGCAGCAGAGGCCGCCCCGCGTGGAAAGCCGGATCGTTGACCTGGCGTCCGGTTCACTTCAAGAAGCATCTCCCGGATACCGCCGTTTCCTGTCGCTAAGCAAGCCGGCGGAAGTCGTTGGGTTCGAGTGGCAAGGCCACGTGGAGGGCGCAGTGGAGATTCGTCTTAGAAGAGGAGACGGGTGGTCCCCCTGGACCGAGCTTTACGGCAACCCCGACGAAGGCCCGGACCCGAGTTCGATGGAGAATCGCGCCACCACATCGGCGGGCCCAACCTGGATCGGGCGTGGAGTCGACGCGCTGGACGTGCGAGTCACCGAGGGATCGCTCGCGCAGCTGAAGATGCATCTAATTCATTCGGAGGTTTCGCAGCCTCGCCCGTTCACTATTTCTCCGGCGACGGCGACCCCTGCTCAGCCAGGGATAATCTCGCGCGCCGAATGGGGGGCCGATGAAAGCCTGCGCACGTCCAACTCTGGTTGTGGAACCCCCGAATACGCTGGCTCACTAAGGAATTCGTTCGTTCATCACACGGTCAACGCCAACACTTACACAGCAGAAGAGGCCCCGGCGATTGTGCGCGCCATCTACCGTTACCACGTTCTTGGCAACGGGTGGTGCGACATCGGTTACAACTTTCTTATCGATCGGTTCGGCCGAGTGTACGAGGGCCGGTTCGGAGGCACGACCAAACCTGTAATCGGTGCGCACTCCGGGGGGTTCAACACCGGCAGTACAGGTGTCGCTTTGATTGGCGAGCACGGGCCAGTGCCGGTTCCGGTCGCCTCTCGTTCCGCGTTGCGTTCTCTACTTGCCTGGAAACTCACCCATCACACAGTCGACTCACGCGCTCAGATTCAGGCGGTGAGCGGCGGGTCAACGCGCTATCCAGCGGGTACGAACGTGACGCTCGACGTGATCAGTGGGCATCGAGACGTGTCGGCAACCGCCTGCCCAGGGGATCGCGCTTATCCCTTAATCCCCCAGCTGCGTATCGACGTGCAGTCGGAAGTGTTTTCCACGCCGCCACACCCGTTGCCCGGTTGGACCCCCGCAGCGAGCGGGCCGGGCCTCTTGACGCTTGACGGTTACGGAGGGCTGCACCCCGCCGGGCGCCAAGCGGCGGTGACTCACTCTTCCTACTGGGCAAAGTGGCCGATTGCGCGCGCCGCAATCGGGTCGAGCAGCGGCGGGTATGTCGTTGACGGATATGGCGGGTTACATCCTTATGGCGACGCGTTGCCGATCTCCGGGAACTCCTATTGGGCCGGGTGGGACATAGTGCGAGGGGCCGCTAAAGGTCCGGCGAATGGGACAGGCTACGTTCTTGACGCCTACGGAGGTGTTCACCCATTCGGTGGCGCCGCCCTTCCTCGTGGTGGCCCTTATTGGGGGTGGGATATCGCCCGGGGAATTGCTGTGAATGCATCAGGCACGGCCGGCTACGTCCTAGATGGCTTTGGCGGGGTCCACCCGCTGGGGGTCGCTTCCAAGGTACTGGGCGTTCCCTATTTCGGATTTGATATTGCAAGAGCGATCGCTTTGCGCCCAGATGGCATTAGTGGGTACGTGCTCGACGGCTGGGGTGGACTTCACTCCTTTGGTGGAGCCCCATCGATGTCTCCGAATTACTACGCACCCGGCCAAGACACTGCGCGCGGACTGGCTCTTACCTCAGACGGAGGAGGAGGTTGGGTGCTTGATTCCATCGGGAGGATCTGGACGTTCGGTAATGCCCCTGGACTGCCGCAATCAAGCACATGGGTGGGCCTGGATGTTGCCCGGGCGGTCATAACGACGCGTTAACGGCGCGCCTCTTCACCGTCAGCAATGTTGTGATTGCCAAGCTAAGCAGCGTCAGGGATGTTCCAATCGCGAGGCCGGGGACGTGATATGTGAGTCTGATTCGGTGATGGCCTGGGGGCAGCGAAACCCCGAGCATGAATCCGTCTACCGGTATCGCCACCGCTTTCTTGCCGTCCACTTCGGCGCGCCAGCCCGGATCCCACTGTTCTGCCACAACCAGAAGTGAGGGGGAAACGGATTGGGTATTGACAGTCATCCGCTCGGGCCGGGGACGACCTACCGGGACGGGAGACCTTGCACACTCGAGGGAGCAGGCAAGGACTGGGCCGTCTGACTCGACAAGCGCGATCGAGTTGCTTTCAAGCCCAAGAGCACGGAGGGATTCACCGGGGCGATTCCCTAGGGGCTTCGTCGCCGCGTAAAGAAATCCTTCCCCCTGGTACCGCGGGTTTTCCCACACCCCAATGTTTCCTTCACGGGCAACGGACTCTCCCCAACCTGGGACGACGACACTTGGGGGGTTGATGTCAGTGTCGAGAAGGGCCCAGCGCACACCGAAACGGGCCAGCATCTCGGCATCGAGTGGGACTGGCATCTGAGCCTTGAGAGTGAGGTCGGGGTTAAAGGGCTGCTTGGTCAGGCTCTCCATTGCGCGTACCCAACGGCGCGAAACTTGGGGGCCGCCATCGTATCCATCGAGAGATCGGACGCCGTACGTCGCGTTGAGGTTGGGGCGCAATGTAGCGGCGCTATAAAAGGGGGCGCCCTGGGGATCCCCCCCAAGTGGAAGCGTCCGCCCGGGATGCCCCTGAAGAAATTTCACGGAATCTCCAGCCTGAGGATAAATGCGCAACGGCAGGTCGAGAGCGAGTTTCGGAAGCGTTGACTGGGACGCAGCGCCACCAAGCTCGAGGACGGGAAGAAGTATGAGAACCGCCAACCCAAACCGTCGACGGCCTAAGCGACCCGCCATCGCAGCCCCCGCAAGTATTGTGCCTCCGGCGATCAGCCAAACAATAACTGCGGGTCCCGAGGGGCGATGCAGAGCCCGCACACCGATGAGCACCGCGATCACCACCCCGACCGCCAGCACGACGACGACGTCACGTCTCCGCACATGCCTCTGCACGATTGCGTCAACGCCGAAACCGGCCAGGACGGCGAGTGCGAGGTCTGTCGCAAGCACCCAGCGTGCGGGAACGCGAAACAGCGAGAAGCCGGGAATGACCGCGTGGGCGGCGCGAAAGAAGGGCGTGACCGGTCCTGCTGCCAAAATGGTGGCGACCAACACCGACGCCGCGAGGGTGAGGATCAAGACTCGCCGCCCGACCTTGATGCTCACGATCAGACCGACGAGAACGAGAACAAACCCTGCAGCGCCAATGTAGGCGCTAGCTTCGACGCCGCCGGTAGCATTAATGATCGAACGCGCAACTGAGTTGCCCAGGAGTACGGCCGGCAGGTCGCGTAGATTGAGCAGGTAGCCTGGGGCGCTGAGCCCTTTGATTGCGAGTCCGCCCTCGCGTACCGAGCGACTAACAAGGTCGAGTGTCGGTACAAGCTGAACGGCAGCCAGGCCCAACCCGAGCAGCAATCCGCCCAGCACTCCGAGGAAACGAGTAACTGATTTGACCTCGATGCACCGCGCCAAAGCCCAAGCAACTGCCAGCACGAGCACCACGTAAGCGGGTTGCTGGTGTCCGGCCAGAATCATGAGTCCGCAAGTTAAGGCTACGGCCGCAACTCCCCGGCGGATTCGGATCGTTCCTGCAGCTGCGGCGTCCACCGCCGCCAGCAACCAAGGGGCCCAAGCGATTGTGAGGATCTGCTCGAAATGCAGTGACTGAGCCATAGCCACTCCCGAGCCAGTAGCGATCACTGCGGCAATCAACGCGGCTGGCCGTCGCAACTTGAGAGCGCCTCCGACGAGCACGACCATCCCGAGTGCCAGAATGAGAAGATGCAGACCGGTCAGTAGAACAAGTCCTCGATGAGGCGAGACGAAGATCGAGGCCCACTTGAGTGGATAAAAGATCCCGACCTGCGGGTTAGCCAGGTGAGGGGCCCCGCCAAAGATGTAGGGGTTCCACGCCGGGAGACGGCCCGCCCGCAGAGCCGCGATGGAAACGGCGTGATTGGGGACCGAATAAGTGAGTGTGTCAAAACCCGTTACCAGCCGACCAGGATGGAAAAGGGGCCAGGCAACGAACAAGGCGAATGCAAGCGCCCCCCCAGTTTCCCAGCCCCGTGTGGACAAGAAGTTGCGAATTGCGTTTCTCAAGTTGGTCCCGCTAGGAGGTTCCCACGCCGGCCCGAGCTGCTTTGTCGGAAGGCAATCCACCCGAGACTGGAGGCGCTCCACCGAAAGGATGGATTAACGAAACACCGACGATCCAGCCCGAACGGCCGTCCGGACGCAGAATCAGGTCGCGAGCGTCGGCGATGACCACTCCAGATTCGAGTGGTGGCGCGCTACCGAATTGATGCAGGACGCCGTTTACTTCAAGGACATACCCCGACTGTCCGTCGGCCAAGAGGGCAAGGGCTCGAGCGCGATCTTCTCCTCCTACGTACCACGAGCTTGAAACTGCTGGCGCTCCACCGAATTCGTGAACCAGTCCTCCCCGGTCTATGAGGTAGCCGCCTCCCGATGGACGAAGCACGAAGTCGCGCGCCACATCGAAGCCATCCGGCCACCAGGTTGAAGTCTCCGTTACCGCGGGTGCGCCGTCGAATGGGTACAGGCTTCCGTCGGCATCCATCGCGTATCCGTAACTTCCGTCGGTTGTCAGCGCGATCCGACGAACTCGATCCTGTCCGGAGAAATACGAGCCACCGATCGCTGCGGGGGCCCCGACCCCTACAGGATGCAATCCTCCATATCCGTCGAGCACGAATCCGGTTCTGTTTGGACGAAGGGCGAGGTCGCGCGCGATGTCCATGCCAAAATTAGGCGCGCCGACAAGGGCCGGCGCCAGACCGAACGCGCTCACTGGGCCCTCGCTCGAAAGGATGTACCCCTCGGGGTCGGGAGGAAGGAGGACTCCCCGGGCAGCGCCCGAGTCGAAGTAGCCAGTCGTTGACACTCCCGGCGCTCCCCCAACCGCCACGAGGGCGCCGGAGCGTTCGAGCACATAACCACCGACGCCTTTGTTGCGAAGAACTAGAGCCGCTGCCGAGTCGACGCCGGCGTGATACCCGGAAGACGAAATTGCGGGAGCGCCGTTGAACGGGTGGATCCCTCCAAAACCGTCGAGCACATAACCGCCGCTTCCGTCCCTCCTCATGATCAGATCCCGGGCGATGTCAAATCCGAAGTACGGCAGATCAACCGCTGGCGCGGCGTTGCCGAGAGGATGAAGCCCGCCAAAACCATCCAACATATAGCCGCCAAGTCCGTCGGGAGAAAGAGCAATTGCGCGGGCAATGTCCCATCCCTGCCAGTACGGGCTCCCAGTAAGGGGCGGCGCGCTTCCCAAACTATGGATGCCGCCGTATCCGTCGACAACGTAACCACCGGATCCGTCGGGGGTGATGGCCATGGATCGCGCTATGTCGATGCCAAACGCGGGAGCCGAGCCAATTTCGGGCGCACCATTGATCCTTGCAAGACCTCCGCGTCCGTCGAGAACATAGCCTCCCCGTCCGTCAGTCCTGTAGATCGCGTCTCGCACTATAGGTTGGCTCAAGTAGGCGCCACCCACTGCCGGCCCCGCTCCGCCGAAAGGATGAAGGCCCCCGCGTGCGTCTGCCACGTACCCACCCGAAACGTCGCGAGTGGGTTCGTTTATCGATGGGAAGATGAGTGAGCTGGGCAACTTCGCTGCAGACCTGAACTGGTCGCCTGAAAGCCGCGCGGTTGCGCTTGATCCGATGACTGTCACGCCCCCACCGCTACCACTGATCACGATGATGCGGCCAGCGTGCCCGCGCGGCGCCGGATAAAGAAGGTCTTGAACGATTCCCACCTGGGGCCGGCCAATAGAGGTCAAGTAACTGTTGATCCGATTGCTCAACTCTTCTGCTGAAACCGAAATCGTCCATCGCCAGCGGGAGTTTTCCGGCTGATTGTCGTACAGGTCCGAGACAGCGCGCAGGTACGGGATGGCGCTGCCTCCCCAAACCTTTTCGTTGTCCTCGGTGTATCCGCCGGACGAAGAGGAGTAAAACGTAGAAACCATCACCCCGGCGTACGTGACCACTACTGAAGCAGTGGCATCAACCGCGCTCGTCCACGCGGGGGTTTCCTTGATCCATCCTGCGTACACTTGGTCACGGGTGTCGTCGACGACCGCGCACGAACAACTGCTTCGGTTTTGTTGTTCCTCCGCCTTCTTGCCCGCGTAGGTGCGAGCCGCGACCGCCTGCGCCTTCTTTGCTTCCGCTGGCCAAGATGAAGGAACCTCCGCAACTCCATAGACGTACTCTTCGAGCGAGATCGCATCGAGAACCACGTGCGTGGTGGTCGCCGCAGCGCTTGCCTTCACTTGTATGCGCCCGTGTGCGTACTCGCCGGTTACCTTCCAGGATGGACTTACAAATTCGACGAACTTCAGTAGAACGCCCGATGCCGGTCGCTGCCATATCTGGGCGAAAGGTCCCCGCTCGGCAGGTTCTCCCTGTTGGACGCGGGCCGGCGGGGCGAGAAGAAAGACCGACGATCCCTCGCGGCGGATGTCCCACCACTCGTCTGTGTTGCCGGTGGACATTGCTGCTCCGTCGATCGATGTGGAGAAGGTGAAGAGCCCGTTTCCCGAAAGGCGAAAGCCGCCGTCGGTTTGCCGGAGGCCCACTCTGATAGTGGGGGGCAATGCTCGTGAGCCCACCGTCACCCCGGTGTAGTAGTGCTTAAGGATCTGGTCGTACGGGAAACCGGCGCGGGCCATCCCGAGCGCGCCGTACTGGCTCATTCCAATTCCGTGCCCGAAGCCTCCCCCCTGAAAGACAAACGAACTAGGTCCGCCCAATGCAGGAATTGGTGCCCTGACGAGGAGAGAGCCAAGCAAGGCAATTGAAACTAGGACTCTACGCAGCATTCCACTATCTTCTTCCGTTACGCGGTCAAGCTATCGGATTTTACCCGACTACTTGTTGCACGATCTCTTCGAGTCGCTCGGAAAAGCGCTCGATGGCAAAATCCTTCGCTCGATGGATCGCGGCCTGTGATAACGATCTGCGGAGCGCCTCATCTTGGATCAATCGCATTGTCTTGCCGACTAACTCTCCGAGATTCTGGAAGTGAAAGCCGTCCACCCCGTCTGTCACGATCTCAATTTGACCTGCCTTCCCAATCACGACCGGCACCGCCCCCGCGGACATCGCTTCGACGGTAGTTATTCCAAAGTGTTCGAACAGGTGTGGGTCTTTCGATTCCTTCTCACCTAATCCGGTGGCATGCCAATAGATCGCTGCGCGCGAATAAAGGTCCTTCAGAACCTCTCCGGAAACGTCCACGTGGATACGAATTGGAAGCCCCTCCGCCTCTTCGCGTACACGATCCAGGTATTCAACTTGCTCAGGGCTAACGCCCCCGCAAAGATGCAGTTCCCATCCGCCGAGGCCCCTTTCGATCATCGATCTGAATGCGCGCACCATGTCGAGTTGTTTCTTCGAGTGTCCGTGCTTGCGATCGAAGAACCTTCCCACTGACAGGATGATGTTCTCCTTGGCTCTCCCCGGAATCTGGGGAACCGCCGGATAGAGGATGTCACTATCGCGATCCCATCGAATCTTGACCCACTTCCGGGTGAACTCCGAAATGGAGACGACCCGGTCGTAGGTATCCAGATGGTCGCCGAGATTTGGTTTGGGCTCGCGAAGGTAGGGGTATTGCCATCCGAGCCTGAGTCCGACAGTACCAAGCGCGCCGTCGATGGCCTCGACAGGTCTGGGGGCCGCGAACGACGCTAGGTCTTTGAAACGCGGATTTCCGGTGATTCGCTTACCAACTCTGACCGACAGCAAGGGAAACCCAAGTCTGCGTATGTCATTTCCCAGGCCAATCTCCGCTGGAACAAAAGTGTCGCTACGAAGGATCACCTCGACGGGCGAATCCAGCCCAAGGCCGCGCACCGAAACGCGGACGCGCGTCCCACCCGTGAAACTCCAAGGGACCATTGCCAGATTGACCCCGTCGACTTCGACTTTGATCGAATCCGAACCTGCATCCTTAGGCCGCGAACCTATAAGTAGCGACAGCTCAGTTTCTTCGTCCAGCGGCGCGAAGACCCTTAATACGACTCTCTCGCTGCTGGTCCAGCGATAGGCTCTGAGCAAGTTTCCTTCGGGTGGATAGAAACCAACCCCCCATTCCAGACGTGCCTGACGTGATCTTACGAAGCGCCCCAAAAGCCTGATGTTTAGGTGCTGGAGGAAAGTTAGATGAGCAGTCGGAAACTGGACCATCTTGATCCCACGACGCGCTCCGTTGGCATCTTCACTCAGATGGGAGCAGTTGACAAAAAGGTCGAAGCTTTCGGTGGCGCGCTTTAGTGCCAGTCGTCCTGCATCGGTGATCTGTTGGACGCGAACCCCCGAAAGGTCGAGGTCAAGGCGTTCGCTGATGAGTTCGAGGTCCAGGGGATCGTTGGTGAGCAAGGTCACGTCATGTTTTGCCGCGAGCGCCTGGGCCACGGAACCGGTGTACCGTTCGCCTCCTCCGAGGGTCTGCCAGTAGCGGTTGTAGACGGCGATCTTCACGCCGACATGATGATCTGGTCGATGATTCCCTTCAAGCGCGCGCCGAAATGTTCGATGTTGAACTCGGCAGATCGTGCTCTGGCGCCTGACGACACGCGCTGCGTCATGTCTGGGTCTTCGATGATCCGGTGTGTCTTCGCAACGAGTTCCTCAAGATCTGCGAACAAGAATCCACTCACGCCCTCTTGCACGATCTCCGGCTGCCCACCCTTCGCGATCACAACGGGCACCGCTCCGGCAGACATCGCCTCCACGGTTGATATCCCGAAGTGCTCCATAAGATGAGGAGTGCGCTCTGCGGTTTCTCCCAATCCGGTCGCATGCCAGAAGATGCTGGCCCTCGAGTAGAGCTCTCGCAGCTGCGTGCCGGAGGCATCGATGTGGATGTGAACCGGCAGCCCGTGTGCTTCGCGCTCAATCTTGTGGAGGTACTCCCGCTGGTCGTCGCTGACCCCACCCGCCAAATGAAGTTCCCACCCCCGAAGGCCGGAGCGGTGCATTGTGGCGAACGCGCGGACAAGCTCCAACTGTTTCTTCGAGTGGCCGTGTTTGCGGTCGAAGAAACGTCCCACGGAGAGGATGACCGGCGACTTCTGTCCGGGTTCGATGGCAGTAACGGGGGGATACAGCAGATCGCTGTCTCTGCCCCACCGGATAGCGACCCATCGGCGAGTGAACTCGGAGTTTGCAACTACCCGGTCGTAGCTGGAAAGGAAGTCGAGGGACACCGGTGGGGTTGCGAGTAGAGGGTAGGCAGCCGCTATTCGTGAGCCCAGCCCATCTCCGACCCTAACGGAGAGCAGCTGCACGCCGAGCCTTCTCATGTCTGATCCCCCAACTACCTCGCTTGGAACGAAGACAGTGCTGGTTATCCCGATTACCGACGGCTTGTTTGCGCCCTGGCCATATGTTTCGAGGTCGACACGAATGGGTTTGCGCCCCACCTCGAGTTCTCGCACCATCCGGCCGTCCACATCGATATTCACATAGGCGGGTTCCAACCCGGCGGGCTTGTGTGCCCCAAGCGTCAGATGAATTTCCGCTCGCCGCCCCTCGGGTGCGCTGATCTTTAGATAGGCCTTTTCGGACGTCCATCTATATCTCCGCAGGCGGAACTGTTCAGGCAGGTGGAATCCATTTCCCCAATCCAAGGTGACCCCCCTCGGTCTCACGAAGGGGCGCAGGAGCTTTACCGCGGCTCGTTGCGGCGCGCCGATGTGGTGGTCGAAGGGTGTCGGGAAGTGGACATAGTAGATGCCGCGGGCCGCGCCGCACGGATCGGCGCTTAAGTGAGAGCAATTGATCAGCAGGTCGTACTTTTCGGTTGCGGCCGTCAAAGCTCCGCTTCCGGTGTCGTCAAAGATGTGGGTCTGAACACGACGAAGGTCGAGGTTGAGTCTTTCTTGCAGAGTTTGTAAATCGATCGGTTCATTTCCAAGTAGGAAGACTTCATGTTCGTCCGATAGAACCTGAGCTGCCCCTCCCGCCACCTTTTCTCCTCCTCCGGCGGTGCCCCAGTAGCGGTCGTAAACCGCGACCTTCATCTCTCGACGACCCATTCCATCAACTTCGCCGCGCTGACTCTTGCGGTTCGGGAGATACGCATCCGTTCCCGAAGCGCCCACGGCACGAGGCGAATGAAAGATGCGAAGGCCCGCAACCTTCGCTGTGTGGTTCCTGGTGAGGGCCTGCGACCCTTGATTGTCGGTAGGAGAATCTCGTTGATTGCATGAATGATCGTGGTCCAAACGTAGGCAGTGATCGCCTGAAGAGCTAGCGAAGCTGGCGCGTTCTTGATGAGTACGAGCATCCTGTTGCGATGAACGAAGTGCTGGAAGAGCGGCGAGTTCTCCTGGCTTGTTGCCGTGTGAAAGTGCCGGACGACTGAATCGGGAACGTAGAGATAACGCCAGCCTCTTCGGCGTCCGCGCCAAGACAGGTCAAAGTCCTCGTAATAAAGGAAGAGATGTTCATCGAACAACCCCACATCTTCCAGATAAGCCTTCCTGAATAAAGCGCTGCAACCGCACCACGCGAAGACTTCAGCCGGTTCCTCGAACTGTCCAACGTCGCGCGCAAGAAAACCGCGGTCGCCCCCGTAACCCCTCACGACAAGCTCGGAACCGACGTTATTGATCACATCGTGCGCGCGTTTGGGGAGAGGAACTTTGACCCAGGTCGGAGTCGGCGTAACTTCGTACTCCCGTGATCCGTCCTCAGTGGAGAATCCAACTGCCTTGGTACGTTCGGCGGCGACTCGCAGCTCGCACTCAGACTCAGTCCGGCCCGGAGTGACTGGGATGCGGAGCAAGGCTTTGGCACCCGTCCACTGAAAGTCGACTTCTTCTTTCCCGCCATGCTCGGGTCCGTAGAATCCCTCGACGAAATGTGCCTTGCGAAAGCGGTCCTCTCCATCCACGCGGACCCCGCTTATCCGGAGTCCGAGCGACCGTCCGTCCCCTTCTGAAGGGGTGAAGGTTTCGGAAGTGATCGCTAGGTCGGCGTATGAATACGAAAACACGATCTTCGAGTTGACGGCACCCAGGCCCGGATCCTTTTCCAACTCCCTCACAAGCGGCGCGAGCCAGTTTGCTTCCACAAAGGCGTCGTTGTTGAGGAGAGCGACGTAATCGATGTCAGCCAGATCCTGTAGCCCAACATTGTTGCCGCCCGCGAACCCGAGGTTCCCTCCGGCATCGCGGACGGCGATGTCGGGGAAGCGCGCTTTGATCCGGGATGGGCTGCCGTCGCTGGAGGCGTTGTCGACCACGACGATTTCGAGTCTGTCCGTCGGCCACTCGATGAGCGTCAGATGCTCAAGACATCGAAGGATAAAGTCGCCGCCGTTGTAGTTAAGAACGACCACGCGGACCCGGGGACTCAAGCGGGGCGCTCTGCGGCGATGTATATCTCGTTAGGGCCGTAGAGGTATTTCAGTGCGTTGTTGACCCCGATGGTCGCCAGATGAGTTTGGTGTCGCAGCTCATCGACTCGGCGTTGGATGGCTTCTGTGACGGCGGCGAAAGTTTGGTTGATATCGTTGGTTCGTTGTAGAAGGAATTCGAGCCTCTCATCAACTCTGCGGCTTATGGAGCCTTTGTACTCCGGTAGATCCGGAAGAGGATGGGTTTCTAGGGGGCCCCATCCCTCCATCGTCTCGGGTACGATCAACTCCGGCGGAGGCCCGGGTACGTCGAGTGGATTCGCACCCGATTCAATGACGACGAAGCCGGCTTGTTTGACAAGGAACTCGAGCAGAGCCGTTGTGTAGGGGCGGACATGGGTGGGGTCGCTCCAGAAGTCACTCAGCATGACCGCCAGACAGTATGGGTTTGGGGTCACGAGCACGACGACTCCGCCGGGTTCCATGATGTTGGCCGCCGCGCGTAGCAGCTCAAAGGTGTCGTCGACGCTGAAGTGTTCCACGAGGTGTGCTGCGAACACGGCGTCAGGTCGGTCGGCGGTTTCTCGCAGGTAAGAGAGAGCGTCGCCTTCGTGTACCTCCAGTCCGCGCTCTCTTGCAGCCTCGGCCATTGCGGGCTCAATGTCGATTCCAAGCGCGCGATCGACTATTTCGGTGGAGTCTTTCAAGAACTCTCCGCGGCCACATCCGAGTTCAACGAGGAATCGACGGCCGTTGAAGAACTTCAAGTAGTGAGAACGCACTTTGCGCAAGTGCTGCTCATCGAAGGACCTCGACGCGTAGTAGTCGCTCTCGAAATTTTCCTTATCGCTCATTTCAAGTGCTCCTTACACTGATATGCGCACCCAAATCCGCCACTCCAGCCGAGTGGGCCGGCCCCCGGACTTCGAAGGCGAGGGCGTCGGTATGCCAGTCGTAAGGGCTCCGGCCATCTGAGTTTGATGCAGCCACAGTGACTAGGTAAAGCCCAGAAAGGATGTTGGCCTTCAGCTCGAATCTCACAGTCGAGCGTTGGCCCTTGTCGAATCGGCCGGTAGCTTGGTGCCGCCAGAGGGTGTTGGTGTCGAACAAGTAAGTTCCGTCAACCCCTCGAATGATCATCCCGAAGACGGGGTCCTCGACAGCCACGTGGGTCTCAACATCGAAACAAATGGCGAACTCATCACCGGAATTCAACAAGGGGTCATCTCCGTTAGATTCGAGCCGGACGTTGGTTACGGTCATCTCCCCACTTCCGTGTACGGGTCCTCCAGTCCAGCCGGTAGGTTCATGCACTCCGCTTTCGGCGACCAGATCCCTATAGGCGTCCACGACTAGATGGCTTACTCCTGTTTTGACCACTTCGCCCTTGTTCAGCAGCACGGCAGTCCGGCAGATGTTGGCGGCTGCGTCGAGATCATGAGTGACCAGAACGATAGTAGTACCCGAACGTTGAAGCTGGCGAATGCGATCGAAGCACCTCTGCTGAAAGCGAGCATCCCCAACCGCAAGAACCTCATCGACCAAAAATATTTCGGGGGACAGATTGACCGCCACAGCGAAACCCAGTCGCACATACATGCCTGACGAGTAATTGCGAACCGGCGTATCGATGAAATCTTCGAGCTCAGCGAATGCCACTATCTCGTCGAAAATCTCATCTACGCGTTTGCGAGCAAAACCCAGGATCGACGCATTCAGATACACGTTTTCCCGGCCCGTTAGATCGCCATGAAATCCAGCGCCTAGCTCTAGCAGGGCTGCGGTCTGTCCGCTCAAAAGGATCTCTCCGCTGGTGGGCTTCATGATACGGGCGATGCACTTGAGCAGTGTCGACTTGCCCGATCCGTTGGGGCCGATGAGGGCCACCGTTTCGCCAGGCTGCACTTCGATATTGACGTTGCGAAGGGCTAGGAATTCCTCCGGCCGTTTTCGCCGTCTTCCAACTAGTCGGTCCCTAATTCCTATAGCGCGATCGTGGTAGATCCGAAAGTTCATCGAGACGTCTCGGACCGAAACAGCGCCTATTGGAAGGGTCAGCTCAAACCTCTTTGGCGAAGTCGTCGGCGAGCCGTCCGAACACCACGAAGCCAACGATCATAGATACGATTGCCGCCGCCGTGGCTGCTGCGATCCGCTGCCAAGATGGATAGGTGAGCCTGTACAGGCTGTCGCGCACTATCTCGACGATCTGCGTCATGGGATTTAACTCAATAATCCATCTAAATCTTGCGGGAATCCGGTCAAGGGGGTAGATCACCGGAGTCATGTAGAACCAGACGAGAAACAAAACGTTGAGAAACTCTTGGATGTCCCGCAGCTTTGTGTTCGCTGCGGCCATCAGCATCGATATCCCCGTCGAAAGTCCAACGAGCAAGACAATCGCAAGTAACAGGCTGGGAAGGTAAGGAAGGAAGGCGTACCCCTTGACCGCTAGAGCGACGAACAGAACCCCCATCGCGAGCACGAAGTGCACAAGCTGGCTCAAAACAACGGCGAGGGGCAGTGTTTCTCTGGGAAAGTAGACCTTATTAACAAGGTTTGCGTTACCCACGATGATGCCGGTCGAAACCTGAACGCAAGCCTGAAAGAACGACCAAGGCAAGTAGCCAACAAGGAAGAAAATGGGGAAGTCCTTAATGCCGATGTCGAAGGCGACCCCAAAGACCAGCGTGAAGACGGCCATCATTAGAAGAGGGTTCAGCAGGCTCCACAGGAATCCAAGCGCCGACCGCTTATAGCGAATCTTTAGTTCGCGTACGGTGAGGTTCTTAAGGAGTTGTCTTGCGGCCCATATCTGGGACAGGCGCGAGCTCTCTAAATATTGCATCCGTGAACCTTAAGAGCCTCCCAGGTACGACCGCCTCTTTACCCCAGGTGCGCGGTCGAACAAAGCCGTTCGAAAGATCGTCCAAGTTACCCTGAAAGCGTCCTTCCAGGTGATCTTCTTTCCTTCCTCGTAACTGCGCCCTGCGTAACTGATGGGAACTTCATAGATTCGGTAGCCTCTTTTGGCGACCTTGATGGTGAACTCCGGCTCGAAACCGAACCGATTGGACCGCAGCGTGATGTCATTTATCACTTCACGCCGGAATACCTTGTAGCAAGTCATCATGTCCGACAAGTTTAGATTGCTGAATACATTGCATAGCAATGTCACAAACCTGTTGCCGAGGTAGTGCCAGAAGAAGAAGACTCGGTGGGGGCCGCCGAGGAACCGCGAACCGAAAACCACGTCCGCCTTCCCCTCTATTATCGGCTGCAGAAGCGTTGCATAGTCCCGCGGATCGTACTCGAGGTCGGCGTCCTGGATAACAATTACATCACCGCTCGCCGCTTCGAACCCGGTCCGCAGCGCCGCCCCTTTCCCCATATTGCGGTCGTGGTAGAGAACAATGACGTTGCCCTTGGTTCGTTCGATTTCCTTTAGGCGATCTCTGCTCCCGTCGGTTGAGGCGTCGTCGACGAGGATGATCTCCTTGTCGACTGGATCGGCGTCAACGCGGGCGAGGATCTCGTCCAGCGTCCGTTCCTCGTTAAAGACCGGGATGACCACAGAAAGCTTCATTTTCTTGCCCTTACTCCTACGATTTGGCCTAAATTGGGAGGAAATCAAGAGGCTACCAGCCGGAGGACTTCCTCGGGAGGATAGGGCAGGCAGCGAGGCTGGCCGGGGGGCACTTCTCAAACTTGACAAAAAGCGACAATTTCCACTAGGGTCAGGCAATCACGAAGACAAATCACAAAGGAAAATTGTTTGAGCTCGGTAATGTCTGGGCAGAAACCGTTTGTCCAATAACTTTGGTCTCCTACGAAAGGGGAACACTAGATGTTTAGAAGGAACCGCTCCTCAGAAGTAACGCACACCCCAAGGATGAAGTCTGTTGCACTTACCAGCGTCCTCACCCTGTTGATCCTGCAAGGGCAGTTCTTCCTGGCGAGCCCCGCTTCAGCAGCCGACTTCACGGGAGGTTTCTCCCCGACGGTCCTGAACGGAAATGCCGACCTCAACGGTGACGGCGTGGGTAACGGTCGCGACGACTCGAATGCGTTTTACGGCGACACCCACATCATCGACGGCGGGCTCGACTGCGACGATTGGGGGTCTGTCAACGATGGCAGCGGCGGAGATGGAACGATCACAACCGCCGACAACTGCACGCTCGTCGGATACAACGGCACGCCAGGTGGCGTCACAATTACCGTGGTAGCCGGTGGGTTCCAATGGGCCGGCCCGCTTCCTACCGTCTTTCCCCAAGCCGGGGACGCGAACAACCCTGACGTTGGCGATTCTGCGTTCGCATGGTCCACGATTAGCGGCAGGGTGGATTCCGATGGCAACGAGACGATCAATGCTAACGACTGTCACTTCGGGCTCATTGGCGACACGGTCGACGCCGGACTGGGAGACCCCCACGATGGGGCCGACATTCTCGGGAATACCGCGGGGAATACGAACCCATGTGGTTTTGCGAACGCTCCCGCCGAAGCCAACAATGGTCTTGTCGACCTGAACAGCGACGGGAACATCACCGCCGCCGACTCGTGCACCAACGGCTGCTTCTTCGGCCACAACCTAACTAACGGCTTTGTGCAGTCTCCTGGACCCGCGGCCCCCGTACCTCCTGCGGGTTCTTACACGGGAGGTTTCTCCCCGACGGTCTTCAGCGGAGAGGCCGACCTAAACGGTAACGGCACCGTCACTGGGCGCGACGACTCGAACGCGTTCTACGGCGATACCCACATCATCGACGGCAAGCTCGACTGCAACGCCTGGACGTCCGACAACGACGGGGACGCCGGCAACGGCGTGATCGACGCCAATGACGACTGCACTCTCATCGCATACGACGGCACCCCAGATGGGGCAGAGATCGACGTCGTAGACGGCGAGTTCCAGTGGGCCGACGGACCGCTGCCCTTCGTTTTCAACGCTGACGATCCGAATAGCTCCGATGTCGGCGACTCTGACTTCGCTTGGTCCGCGATTGGCGGCCGGGTGGACTCCAATGGCGACGAGATAATCACCAATGAGTGTCACTTCGGGCTCATCGGTGTGACGGTCGACGCCGGGCTCGGAGACGCCACGGACGGAGCCGACATCCTCGGAAATGACCCTGGGAACACGAACCCATGTGGGTTCGCGAACTCCCCGGACCCAGCCAACAACGGGCTCGTGGACCTTAACAGCGACGGAGACATCACGGCCGCGGACTCGTGCACCAACGGCTGTTTCTTCGGACACAACCTTACAAACGGCTACGTGCAGTCTCCTGGGCCAGTGGCTCCTGCGCCGCCGCCGCCGCCTCCCGCAGGTGTATACACGGGCGGGCTGTCGCCGACGATTATCGGCGGACGGGCCGACCTAAACGGTAGCGGCACCGTCACTGGACGCGACGACTCAAACGCGTTTTACGGCGACACCCACATCATCGACGGATACCTGGATTGCAACGCCTGGACCGTTGACAATGATGGTGCCGCTGGCGACGGCGTAATCAACGCCAGCGACGACTGCACCCTCATCGGATACGACGGCACCGTCGATGGGGTAACGATCGATGTCGTAGACGGCGAGTTTCAGGTGGCCGATGGACCGCTGCCCACCGTCTTTAACGCCGGTGATCCCGATAATCCGGATGTCGGCGACTCTGACTTCGCTTGGTCCGCCATCAGCGGTCGGGTGGACTCTGACGGCAACGAGATGATCAACGCCAACGACTGTCACTTCGGGCTCATCGGTGAGACGGTCGACGCCGGGGCCGGCGACATGACGGATGGGGCCGACATCCTCGGTAACACGGCAGGAAACACGAATCCCTGTGGATTCGCGAACCCTCCCGCCGCCGCCAACAACGGTCTCGTGGACCTGAACAGCGATGGGAACATCACCGCGGCGGATTCCTGCTCCAACGGCTGCTTCCTCGGCCACGACCTGCTTAATGGCTACGTGATGGCGCCTACGATCTCGATCAACGACGCTCCGTCGGTCAGCGAGAGCGGGGGCCCGGCTACCTTCACGATCACGCTGTCGGGAGCAATTAGCGAGGAGGTAACGGTCAACTACTCGACGGCCAACGGCACTGCCGCGGCGCCGGGGGACTACACAGCCGTTACCCTTGCAACGGCTACATTCGCGCCCGGTACCACCACCCAGACGGTCAACATTTCGGTCGTGGATGACGCATTGGATGAGCCAACCGAGAACTTCTTCGTCAACCTCTCCAACGCGGTGAACGCAACGATCCTTGATGGTCAGGGCGTGGGTACGATCACTGACAACGACCCAGCTACTGCCACTTTGTCCATCGATGACGCGCCGGCGGTCACCGAGGGAGCCGGACCAGCTACCTTCACGGTGACTCTGTCCGCCCCCAGCGGTCAGACAGTGACCGTCGATTATGCGACGGCCAACGGCACCGCCACCGCACCGGCGGACTACACAGCCGTTGCCACCACCACTCTCACGTTCGCGCCTGGGGCAACCACCCAGACGGTGAACGTCTCGGTCGTGGATGACGCAGTGGACGAGCCCAGCGAGAACTTCTTCGTCAACCTCTCCAACGCGACGAACGCATCGATCCTTGATGGTCAGGGTGTGGGCACGATCAACGACAACGACCCAGCTACCGCCACTCTGTCTATCAATGACGCGCCGGCGGTCACCGAGGGAGCTGGGCCATCTACCTTCACGGTGACTCTTTCCGCGCCCAGCGCTCAGACCGTCACCGTCGACTATGCGACGGCCAACGGCACTGCCTCGGCACCGGCGGACTACACATCTGCTACCGGCACGGTCACATTCGCGCCCGGGGCAACCACGCAGACGGTCAACGTCTCGGTCGTGGATGACGCATTGGACGAGCCAAGCGAGAACTTCTTCGTCAACCTTTCCAACGCGGTGAACGCAGCAATCCTGGATGGTCAGGGAGTCGGCACGATCAATGACAATGACCCTCCCGCCTCCCCCGGCTTGTCCATCAACGACGTGACGGTAGCGGAGCCCACGGCGGGTACCACCACCGCCACCTTCACTGTGACTCTTGGCTCACCCAGTGGTCAGACCGTCACTGTTGATTATGCGACGGCTAACGGCACAGCCACAGCACCGCTGGACTACACGGCTGTCGTCACGACCACGCTTATCTTCGCTCCTGGGACGACCACCCAAACAGTCGACATCACGGTTAACGCAGATACGACGTTTGAGCCCGACGAGACCTTCTTCGTCAACCTAAGTGGGGCAACCAACGCAACGATTTCCGACCCCCAGGGCGTGGGCACGATAACCAACGCTTCATGTGGTCCGTATAACGAGCCCACATTCTCGGGCGACATCGCACGAGACGTGGAGATGTTCGACAGTTGCAGCGGGTACATCCTCGATGGATACGGAGGGCTGCACCCCGTAGGTGCGGCTGAAGCGGTCACGGGACTGCCCTACTTCCCCAACTTCGACATCGCACGCGAAGTTGTCCTACTTGAAGACCAGAATGGCGACGTGTCAGGCGGATTCGTCCTCGATGGTTGGGGCGGTATGCACCCGTTCCGCACCCTCAGCGGAACCACGCCGAACGCAATCCAGGGACTTCCGTACTTCCCCGGCAACGACATCGCAAGGGACGTGGTCCTGACCGGTTACAACCAGGAGCAAGACTATGACGGCGGATACATGCTCGACGGTCGTGGTGGAATCCACCCGTTCGGCGGGAACGGTGCTGTGCCCGGGCCTTACTTCAGCATCGACATCGCACGTGAGCTGGTGCTGCAGGATCCCGCGACGGGAGACTCACCTGGGTACATCCTGGACGGCTACGGCGGCATGCACCCGGTCAACGGCGCGGCTGCACTGACAGGGCTGCCTTACTTCGCTGGCAACGACATCGCCAACGATGCGCTGCTAACGAACGAGCCGAACTCGGGTTACGTGCTCGACGGCTACGGCGGCATCCACCCGTTCGGAGCCGTGACCGCTGTCGCTGCCAGCCATCCTTACACCGTGGGAGTGGATAGCTACAAAGCGTTTGATCTGCCCAGTTCGTTCGCCGGCGTGGTGCTGGACCGAACGGGTAACCTCTGGGACTTCCTCCTGTGAGTTAAGCCAAAATCACGTACCTAGTAGTTAGAGAGCAGGCCCTGCCTACCGGCAGGGCCTGCCTCATTACGTGGAACCGCGTGCGAGGGGCAGCGATTCTCTGTGCGCTGACGCTCATCACTGTTGTGCTTCCATCGCCAACCTTGGCAGCCCCGGCGGAACTCGCCACCGTTTACCGCGACTCCTTCGGGGTTCCGCACATCGACGCGCCTTCCCAGAACGCCCTGGCCTACGCCATGGGTTTTTCGCTGGCTGAGGATCGGCCCTTTCAGTTAGACGTATACCGTCGGGCGGGCCAGGGGCGGCTGACCGAGATTCTGGGGGCCGGCGAAGATGCGGATAACGATGGTACGGGGGACTTCCTCCAGGAGGACATTCTCATGCGCCAGGAGTTTTTCGAGAGGAGCCGCATCCAGGCCGAGATCGACGACTGGGATCCCGATCTGCGGGGACTTTGGGATGCTTACGCCAACGGCATCACCGCCGGGTGGGCCGCGGTTATCGCCGATCCCACTCGAAGCCCCGTGGAGTTTGCGGCCCTCGGCTACGAACCCGAGCCTTGGACCATGATCGACTCTGCGGCCGTCGCCCTGCTGTTCACAAGTGTCGATAATGGAGGCTGGGGCGGAGGCGGCGAGCTGGAGAACGCAGTGTTCTTGGGCCAGCTGAAGGACAGGTTTCCCGCGGCCGAGGCCGGCGCCATTTCGGCCGAGGCCGATGGTATTTGGGACGACACGCTTTGGATCAACGACCCCGACGCGACGCCCGTCATCCCTGACTCCGATGCACCGCCGGCGCCGAGCATTCTGACGTCGCCGCCCGGCACTCCGCCCCCCTCTCAACTCGCATTCTTGGATCTTCCCTTGCCGATGGCCATGACCCAGTCGCAGGACGCATTGCTGGGGCGCGTCATGGACGATGCTGCGCTGCCCAAGCTTGGATCGTATGGAGTCGCAATAGGCCCCTCGCAATCGGCCAGCGGCAATGCCATGCTCCTTGGCGCACCGCAGTCTGGGATCGCCGCTCCGCCGCTCGTGTGGGAAGTTGGGATGCATGCTCCGGGCATCGATTGCGCGGGCGCGGCAGTTCCGGGGGCGGGGCCATTCCTCGTAAATGGAACGTGCAGCCACCACGCGTGGACGATAGTGGCCGGATCAGCCGGGGATCAAGTCGACGTGGTAATAGAGCAGCTCTCGGACGTTGACAACTTCTACATATACGATGATGATGCCCGGCCCTTCGTGCGTCGGACGGAACAATTCCTCGTCCGCAACACCAATCCCACCAGTCCGACGGTGCCCGAGTTCACGACTGAGGAGCGCGAATTCCAGCGATCACTACATGGAACGGTTTTCAGCACCGACCCAGACAATGACGTCGCGTACGTTCGCAAGCGGGCGCAAGAAGGGCATGTTCTCGACAACCTCGCCAGTCTCTTCCACCTAACTGAGGCTCAAACCATCGATGAGGCCAACGACGCGATCCAGGAGGCCTCCTGGAGCGTTCACATCCCGTACGCCGACACGGAAGGCAACATCGCTTACTGGTTTTCGGGGCGCAATCAGCTCCACGCCGCTGGACTCGACCTTCGACTCCCCACCCCAGGGCACTCCAGCGATTTTGAGTGGCAGGAGGGTTTGATCCCCAATCCCCACGTTCGCAACCCGAGCCAAGGGTTTCTCGTCGCGAATCAAGGATGGGACTCAAAGCCGGTTAGTTGGTGGTCGTCCTCAGACGAATGGCGTATTGGGCGGTTGGAGCGCCGAGGCGTCACCGAAGACATTGTCCGGTCTCTCGCCGACGCCGACGAACTCGATACTGTGAGCTTCGCCGAAATGAAGGTAGTGAACCGTCTTGCTTGCTGCGACACCGATCCTTTGGTGGGATTCTTAGTCGACGCAATGAGTGAGGCAGTTGAGATGCGCTCCACGCCGACCACTCCGGCTCAGGATCGTCGGGAGGAAGCACTGGGCCTACTCCACGACTGGGCGGAGTCCGGGTTCGCTCGCGTCGACGTGGACGGGATCGGGAACGGGGACGGTTTCTACGACGCGCCCGGGCTGGCCATCTGGGCTGCCGATGACATGCCGAGTGATGTGTACGGGGGCACGCTGAAACCCGGACCGGTCTGGGACCGCATCTATCCACTCGTATTCGACGAGTTGGCGGGTCGGCCGTCGATCGGTACGTCGCAGGAGCAACTAGCCCCCTTGGAGCGGTGGTTGCGTCACGCGCGCGCGCGTGAGCCCTTCACCGGTCTCACCCCCTCGCGCAAATACTTCGACAACATCTCTACTACCGAGACCGTCGAAACTTGGGACGAGTTGTTAGTGACTGCCCTGGACGAGGGATTGAATGTCCTCGATCCGACCGGGACCGGGGATCTGTCGAGCTTGCCCAAACTACCCGTGAACACGATAGAGGTCCGAGCTCTTGGGGCCCTCGCGGTGCGGGATGTGAACGGTTTCGACCATTCCTCTTACAATTTCATATCTGAAATCGGAACCTGCAACGCCCTCTCGATCTTGCCCCCGGGCCAGGGCGCGCCCGTCTCGGCGGCCGATTTGCTGAGATATGAATCGGACACCTCGGACCCGAAGGCGAACAGCGCATATCCCGCCCACTACATCGACCAGCTCGAAATGTACGAGCAGTGGAAGTTCAAGCCCCTCCGGCTATGTCCCTCGACGGTTGAGGGTGAAGGTTTTCTGGACGACGTTCAATCGCAGCGCGAACTCCCGTTCGCAAGAACCGCTCCAAACCGGTCTCCCAACGCCGTGGACGATTCGGCTGGCACTCGCCAGGGCAAGCCGGTCACGATCAACGTAGTGAACAACGACTATGACCCCGATGGGGATCCCTTCACCGTGACCGCCTCTACCCCGCCTGCCAACGGCGCGGCCTCATGCACCCAGGCTGGAGTCTGTACTTACAGTCCCTACTCGAACTTCATCGGCACCGACAGCTTCACCTACACGATCACCGATTCAGAGCTTCCAGAGGGTCGCACGGACACCGCGACGGTGACCGTGATCGTCGGGCCGCCGCCCTCGATCTCGATCACGGATGTCGCTGTCGGCGAGGATAGCGGGACGGCGACCTTCACCCTTTCGCTGTCGCAGCCGCTGACTGATGAGGCGACGGTGGATTTTGCCACCGCGAACGCGACCGCGACGGCAGGGTTCGATTACACCGCGGCAACCGGGACGGCGACCTTTGCCTCTGGGCAAACAACGACTACGGTGGACGTTACGATCCTCGAGGACAGTCTTGACGAGGAAAATGAGACCTTTATCGTCAATCTCTCCAATCCAACTAACGCAACGATCTCGGCCGGCGGGCCCGGCCAGGGTGTGGGTACGATCACCGACAACGATCCTGGCCCGACCATCTCGATCAACGATGTGACGGTCGAGGAGGGTGCCGGGGCGGCGACCTTCACAGTCGCGCTGTCGACTGCGAGCGGACAAATGGTTACCGTGAACTTCGCCACGGCCGACGCCGACGCTACGTCGCCTGCGGACTATGCATCCACCAGTGGCACTCTCGCTTTCGCGCCTGGGACAACCACTCAATCGGTCAGCATCCCAGTCAACGCAGATGCCACCTTCGAGCCTAGCGAGACTTTCTTCGTCAACCTGAGTGGAGCTACCGATGCAACGATTTCCGACTCTCAAGGCGTTGGAACGATCACCAACGACGACGACCAACCCTCATTTGCCATCAACGACGTTACCGTGAACGAAGGTAGCTCCGGCACCACCACCGCGGTCTTTACCGTCACCAAGACCGGAGCGACCGAAGTCACCGCAACGGTCACCTTCGCGACCCAAGACGTGACAGCCGCTGCCGGATCGGACTATCAGGCGACGTCGGGGACCTTAACCTTTGGGCCGACCACCACGACCCAGACTGTGACTGTGATCGTCAACAGCGACACGACCTCTGAATATGACGAGACCTTTAAGGTCCACCTGGCCGCCGCTGTGAACGCCTCGATCAGCGATTCCGAGGGCATTGGCACCATCACCGACGCCCCATGCCGTCCCCGTTCTAAATCGACATCCAACGGGACGAGGAAGTGTCCGAAATCTGTTGCGAGTGCACCCTCCGGTTCGCGGGGGTACGCCCCGTGGGCGACGCTAAGGTGGGCGTGATCTAACGTTGATGAGAAGGCTGAAAGCTGTGGTCCATTCACCGGGGAGCGCACCCTTGGTTCGAAGCAGCGATGGTATTCTCGTTGCAATGTTTATTGACGCACGTTCTTCCGCGAGGCGCCTTCACGCTGGCGCGCTCTGATCTCGTCATGAACGGCAGCCGAATTCTCGTCACCGGCGGCGCCGGGTTCTTGGGTAGCCATTTTGTCCGGCATGCTTTGGCTTCGGGGGCCAAGACTGTTGTCAATTTCGACCTGCTCACCTACGCGGGGGACCGGCTTCGCCTCGCTGATCTTGAAGACGATCCTCGTTACTCTTTTGTGCGCGGCGATGTTGCCTCGGCCGAGGATGTCGAGGCGGCCATGCGCGAATACAAACCAGATGTTGTGGTGCACTACGGCGCAGAGACGCACGTGACACGTAGCGAGTCGAATCCTGAGAGATTCCACCGCACCAACGTTGAAGGCACGCGCACGATGCTCGCCGAATCCATTGCAAGCGGCGTCGAGAAGTTCGTACACATCTCCACCGACGAGGTTTACGGTTCGCTCCTTGAAGGCGCCTTCCGTGAGGTCGATAAGCCGCCGGGCGTGGGGGCGGCGAGCAGCCCTTATGCGCAATCGAAGGCATTGGGCGACGACCTTGCCCTTGCGCACTCCGACAGGCTGGCCGTAGTCGTGGCCCGCCCCACAAACGCATTTGGCCCTTGGCAGTTTCCCGAGAAGGCGTTTCCGCGATGGATCGCGCGAGCGCTCACCGACGACCCGTTGCTGGTTTGGGGTGATGGCCTCTATATAAGGCAATGGCTTTTCGCCGAGGACTTTGCCCGGGCGATCGGACTCCTGGCAGAGCAGGGCACGCCGGGCGAGGCGTACAACGTTGGCCCCATGCACGATCCGGAAATCACCAACATCGAACTGGTCCGCTGGCTTTTGCGTTACCTCGACTTGGGCGACGACCGCATCACCATGACTGCCTACGATCGGCCCGACCACGATCGCCGTTACGCAGTCGACTCCTCAAAGATCACCGCCCTTGGCTGGAGCCCAGGCGACGTCTGGGAACAGCTCGGCAAAACCGTCGACTGGTATGGCAATAATCGCGATTGGTGGGCATCGCACGTAGCCGAAGCGGAGTCTATTTACACCGACTCGAAGTCGGCATGAAGTTCGAAGAAGTTACGGGTATTCCCGGCGCCCTGATCGGCGTCCCTGACGTTCACACCGACGAGCGAGGATCCTTCATGGAGATTTTGCGGGAGAGCAATCTCGGGGTCAAGTTCGTGCAAAGCAATCATTCCAAATCCACGTCAGGTGTGCTGCGCGGCCTTCACTGGCACCGCCATCAATCCGACCTCTGGTACGTCATTGGAGGCCACGCCCAAGCGATGCTGGCCGACCTTCGCACCCGCACGGACCAACCAGCGGTTGTATCGATCGACCTTGTCGGCGGCGAACCGCAAGTCCTGTATATCCCTCCGGGCGTGGCTCATGGTTTCCTTGCCGTTACGGATGTGGATCTCATCTACTGGGTGACCGATTACTACGACGCAAGCGACGAGTTCGGGGTGGCATGGGACGATCCCGCATTCGACTGTCCCTGGAAGATCTCCGGCCCGATTCTTTCCGACCGAGACAAGGAAAACTCCAAACTCGAGTGGGCATCGATACCCGAATCCTGGTAACCGGCGGCGGCGGACAGTTGGGCAAAGCGCTGGCTGCCCTTCGCCCCGATGCCCTTGTACTGGATCACGCTGGTTTGGATGTGACCGATCCGGTGGCCGTGATGAAGAGTGTCGCCGTACACAGTCCAAAAGTTGTGATCAATGCTGCGGTTTATAACGTCAAGGATGCCGAGGCCAATCCCGGCGCCGCGGCGGCGGTGAACTCTGAGGCCGTCGGCAATCTGGCAGAGGCTTGCGCGCGTCACGGGGCTTTGTTGGTTCAGATTTCGACCGACTATGTCTTTTCCGGAGATAAGTCAGGCCCTTACAACGAAGATGACCAAACGGGGCCGTTGAACGTATACGGCCGTACAAAACTTGAGGGCGAACGCAGGGCCGCGACGGCTGAACATCTAGTCGTTAGAACTTCGTGGATGTTCGGCGAAGGGGGCAACTTCATCCGCTCGATCCTGGCGGTGGCCCGTGACCGGGAGTCAATCGATGTTGTCGACGATCAGTGGGGCCGCCCGACGTACGCGGTCGACTTAGCACATGGCATCCTCGAGTTGATCGGCAAGGGACAGAGGGGAGTCATCCACCTCGCCGGCGGCGGCGAACCGACAACCTGGGCACGCCTTGCTGAAGCCGCAGTGAGGGCCGCGGGATTGCCCACTAAGATCGCGCGCGTGCCGACAAGGGATGATGGAGTCGCGCGGCCTAGCAACAGTGTCCTCGACTGCTCTAAAGCCGCATCGCTAGGGGTTCAACTTCGCCCGTGGCCCGAGGCGGTCGACGAATACGTAAAGGAGTCTTGAATGAAAGGTGTGGTCCTCGCGGGGGGATTGGGCACTCGGTTTCATCCAGTCACGAAGGTCGTCAACAAGCATTTGCTCGATGTCTACGATGAGCCGGTGGTGTTCTTTCCAATCCGAACTCTTGTGGCCGCGGGCATCACCGACCTCGTTCTCGTCACGATGACCTCTGAGGTGGACCAGTTCAAGAAACTGCTCGGCGATGGATCGGAACTCGGAGCAAACCTCGAGTATGCAACTCAAGACGGTGCCGGAGGAATAGCCGAGGCGCTGTTGATGGCGGAGCCTCTGGTCAAAGGCGACAGAGTTACGGTCATCCTCGGCGACAACATCTTTCAAGATGACCTCAAACCATATGTGGAACGGTTCGAGGCGCAAGAGCGCGGGGCCATGGTTCTTCTCAAGAGAGTCTCCCTCGACGACGCTCGGCGATTCGGAGTTGTCGAGTTGCATGACGAAAAAGTCATTCGCATAGTCGAGAAGCCGGCGGAACCGACCAGCGACTTGGTCCAAACGGGCTGCTACCTATATGACGACCGAGTATTTGATTTTATTCGCCAATTGGAACGCTCAGGTCGTGGAGAACTAGAAGTTACGGATCTCAACAACCTCTACGTGAACGAAGGAACGATGAGTTTCGATGTCCTAAAAGGCTGGTGGACTGATGCTGGAACTCCGGCGAGCAAACTGAAGGCCTCGATCATGGTGGCGCTAGAAAAAGGTGTTCACTTTCAGCGCTGAGGAGCAGGCGGCCGTCGCCCTCTGTCCTACTTATGTTTGAGGACAGAGGGCGAGTGGGTATGTTTTCTATGTACCGGGTCACCGACTCGGACGTAGAGCTTTCTACATTCCGGGTCAGCGACTCGGAGGATGGAGAAGATAATGAGCGATCTTGAGCGCACCCCCCTTTCGCCAGACGAGCTGGCTGCTGAGGCAGGCACGGCACTGCCTGACAAGGAGGTCATCTCCACCCTCGACCTGAACTCCGTCCTCGATCTAGGGATCGACGCGGCCGCACCCATTGACATCGCGGTCGCAGCCAACGCCAACGTGGCCGCACCGATCACCGCCATCGCCGCCAGCATCGGGTCCCCGGACTCGACAGCGCACGCGCTTGCAGACCAGAGCGTCCAAGTCGATCCGGGCACCCCCGCCGGCACTGTCGGTGACGGTGGTTACGGTGGCACGGGTGGTTACGGCGGTACTGGTGGCTATGGCGGCACAGGTGGTTACGGCGGTACTGGTGGTTACGGCGGCGCTGGTGGCGCGGCCACCGCGACCGGCGGAGACGGCGGCGACTTCGGTGGTGGCGAAGGAGGTGACGCCGTTGCGCTGGCAGGCTACGGCGCCGCTGGCGGTTACGGCGGTGAGGCTGGTTACGGTGGTGCTGCTGGTTACGGTGGTGCGGCTGGAGAAGGCGGCGCGGGTGGCGATACCGGAGCAGGAGCCGGAGCGGGCCCTGGCGGTAGTGCCGGTGACGGTGGTTACGGCGGTACTGGTGGTTACGGCGGTACTGGTGGCTATGGTGGCACAGGTGGTTACGGCGGTACTGGTGGTTACGGCGGCGCTGGTGGCGCGGCCACCGCGACCGGCGGAGACGGCGGCGATTACGGGGGTGGCGACGGCGGAGACGCCTATGCCCAGGCTGGCTACGGCAGCGCCGGCGGTTACGGGGGCGCCGGTGGCGAGGGTGGCACTGGCGGCGAAGGCGGAGCGGGTGGCGAAGGCGGCGATGCTGGAGGTGTAAACGTTGTGGCGCCGATCGACGCCGCGGTAGCGGCCAACATCGAATCTCCCGACTCCGAGGCCACTGCGGTGGCGGACCAAAACATCGAGATTTCCTAGTAACCCTGTGTCATGAGCCTGATCTCCAACGGACGCCTGGAGCCCGACGGGAATGCAGGGCAAGTCGATGACGGCGGCGTCCCGGTTCGTGCGGACGGTGTCGAACTCATCGGCGAGATCTCCGGGTCCGGCTACCGCGAGCCTCCGGCGCTGGTGCGCCGTTCGGACGGGCAGACCCTCCAGCTGACCAAGTTGTTGTACCTCGTCATCGAGGCGATCGACGGTCGCCGGACCTACGACGAGATCGCCGTCGCGGTGAGTGCCGCGTTCGGACGGCCGGTGAGTGCAGATGATGTCCGCACGCTGTGCGACTCAAAGCTGCGCACCATCGGCGTGCTGCGCCTGGCCGACGGGTCCCAGCCTGCGGTCAGGAGATTGAATCCGCTGCTGGCACTCAAGTTTCGGTACGTCGTCTCTGACCCGTCAGCGACGCGACGCATCACGGCACCGTTCGCGCGCCTGTTCAACCCATTCGTAATGGCCGTCGTCCTAGCGGCATTCGTCGCCGTGTGTGCGTGGGTGTTCCTCGAGAAGGGACTGGCGTCCGCGACGCACCAAGTCTTCGACGAGCCGGGGCTGCTGCTGATCGTCTTCGCGTTGACGGTGGTGTCGGCCGGTTTCCATGAATTCGGCCACGCAGCTGCGGCGCGTCGCGGGGGGGCCACGCCGGGCGCCATGGGAGTTGGGCTGTATCTCGTGTGGCCTGCCTTCTACACCGACGTGACCGACAGTTACCGGCTCGGTCGTGGCGGCCGTTTGCGCACCGACCTGGGTGGGCTTTACTTCAACGCGATCGTCGCCGTCGCCATGTTCGCCGTGTGGTGGGTCAGCGGCTGGGACGCGCTGCTGCTTATTATCGCAACTCAGGTGCTGCAGATGGTGCAGCATCTCGCGCCGCTGGTCCGCTTCGACGGCTATCACGTGCTCGCCGACCTCTCAGGAATCCCCGACCTCTATCACCGAATCAAGCCGACGCTCCTCGGGCTGTTGCCCAGCCGATGGAACGACCCCGAGTCGAAAGTGCTGAAGCCGTGGGCGCGCGCGGTTGTCACCATTTGGGTTCTCGTGGTGGTGCCGGTCCTGCTGGCGACCCTCGTGCTCATGGCGCTTACGCTGCCACGGTTGCTCGGCACAGCCCAGGCGAGCCTCGACCGGCAGTGGCGGCACATGGTCGAACAGCTCACGGCCGGCGACGTGCTCGCGGTAGTGGTGAGCATGTTGTCCGTCATCGCCATCGTGCTGCCGGTGCTCGGCGTGGGCTACATTCTGGCTCGCGTCGTCCGCCAGGTCGTCACCGGCACCTGGCGAGCCACCAAGGGCCGGCACGGAAGACGAGCCTTCGCCGGGATGGTCGCGACCGCGATCCTCGCAAGCCTCGTCTTGGCGTGGTGGCCGCGGCCAGGTGCTTACCAGCCGGTCCAAGCTTACGAACGTGGAACGCTGCAGGACGCACTCGGTGGATGGGCTAAGACCGGTCTCCAGGAGGGCCGGAGCGGGACAGCACAGACGATCTGGCCCGAGGCAGGTGAGCTGCCGACCGCGGAATCCCCGGTGCTGGCTCTGGTGTTGGTGCCGCGCACCTCGGGCAACTCTGCACCTGCGTGGGTGTTCCCGTTCAACCGTCCGGCCCCTCCCGAGGCGGGCGACAATCAAGCTCTCGCCGTCAACACCGAGGACGGGTCGACCGTCTACGACGTCGCGTTCGCCTTGGTGTGGGTGATCGGCGACAGCGTGCTCAACGCGAACGAGGCGTACGCGTTCGCGAGCTGCACCGACTGCCAGACGGTGGCGGTCGCGTTCCAGGTCGTCCTGGTGCTCGGCCAGGCAAACGTCGTCGTCCCGCAGAACCTGGCGGGAGCGGTGAACTACAGCTGCATGGAGTGTGTGACGTACGCGTTGGCGACGCAGCTCGTCGTGACCATATCAGGGTCGTTCAGCGAGCAGGGCTATGCCGATTTGGCCATTCTGTGGGAGGAGATCGGCGTGTTTGGGGAGTCGATCGAGGGCGTCGCCCTTTCGGAGCTGCAGTCAAGTCTGGCTGCCTTCGAGCAGCGCATCCTCGACATCATCCGTGCGGACCCGTCAGCCGCAACTGGTGGTGACCCCGAGATTCCGGTTGTTGAGCCGAGCCCGTCGCCGACCGGCACGGGATCGCCGTCCGCAACAGGGACCGCTACGCCGAGCCCGTCGCCGACAGCAAAGCCACCGCAGCCATCCCCGACGCCCAGTCCGACCTCGGGCCCGACGCCCGAGCCGACCTCCTCGCCGTCGGCAAGCCCGACCCCTACCTCGACGATGAGCCCATGAGGTGACCTCCGAGGCAGCGCGCAGCGCCGTCGGTCCCGGCCAAACGGTACCGAACCTGGTGATCGTAAGGCTCAGCAACAGCCGATATTGCGTGAGCAGTACACAATGCAATGGTGAAGGATCGTCTTGTGACCCTCTTAGTTGCGGCGATGGTGGCCGCAACGCTCCCTACTGTGCCAGCGACTGCCGTCGAGTCGTCGTCGCACGTGCAGGGGGAGCTGCTTGTTGGATTTGCGCGCGGGGCGAATCGATCGATTACGCGGGTGGTTCATCAGCGGCGAGGCGCGATGGTGCTCAAGCACTTCGAGGAGATCGAGGTCGACCTCGTCCGTCTGCCCCCAGGGCGAAGCGTCGATCAGGAACGATTCGCCTACCAAGCCGAGCGCTCGGTGCTTTTTGCCGAACCTAACGGCTTCAGGAGTGCCTCCGGTGTGACTCCAAACGATCCGTCATTTGCCGATCAATGGGGTCTTACGAACACCGGGCAAACCGTTAATGGGGATCCCGGGTCGGCCGACGCCGATATCGACGCCTCCGAACCCGGTGTCACCGCAGACGCCTGGCAGGTGGCAACCGGAACGGTGCAGCCAATCGTAGCGGTGATCGACACCGGAGTTCAGATATCCCACCCCGACCTATCGGCAAACATCTGGACCAATCCCGGTGAGATCCCCAGCAACGGCGTCGATGACGACGCCAACGGCTACATCGATGACGTCAACGGGTGGGATTTTGCGAACGGCAACGCTTCGGTATACGACCCCTCAGAGAGTTGTGCGGGCTCACCCAATGATACCCATGGAACCCACGTCTCTGGAATCCTCGGGGCGACCGGAAACAACGCAATCGGTGTTGCGGGAGTCAATTGGAACGTAAGGATCATGCCGCTAAAGTTTCTTGCAAAAGTCGGCGGGAATTGCGGCATCGGGAGCGATGCTGATGCCATAGAGGCAATTCTCTACGCAACCAAAAATGGAGCGCAGTTCATAAATGCGTCGTGGGGTGGGACTGAGCCCACCGAGGCCCTGCGTCAGGCATTTATCGCGGCTGGCCGGGCAGGTGTGTTGTTCGCCGCCGCAGCGGGCAACGATGGAGCCGACCTTTCGCTTTTCCCCGACTACCCTGCGAGTTTTGATCTAGAGAACGAGATCGTGGTTGCAGCGAGCAACAACAACGACGGACTTGGATCATTCTCGAACTTCGGAAGCCCAACTGACCTGGCGGCGCCCGGTGTGACAATCTTGAGCACCATCCCAGACGGCTACGCGTATTTCAGTGGAACATCCATGGCCACACCTTTTGTGACCGGAGCCCTTGCGCTCTTGCGCTCGCAATACCCCAACGCGCCACCCTTGGAAATCAAAGACCGCGTCCTTGCGACGGTCGATCTAAAACCTGCCTTTGCCACTCCCATAACGGCCTCCGGGGGGCGGCTCAACTTGAACTTGGCTATTCGCCAGGATCGGCCGGTTGTGCCTACCCTGGTGTCCCCAAACGGCGGCGAGCAATTACTGCCGGGCTCGACATCGACCGTGACTTGGGAAACCCACATCCCCTCATCAAACCCCGCGACCGGCTATCGGATCGAGTTCACCACGGATGCGCTCGCAGCAACAACCTTGACCGAAGGCTTCGAGTCGGCGCCGCCGGGGTTCGCCGAGCCGATCGACAGCGAAGCTCCTTGGACCGCCACCGCGACCGCTTCTCATCCGGGAGGCTCCGGCACCCGCTCGGCGCGGTCTGGGCAGGTTGGCGACAATCAGGCCTCGTGGCTATCCACGACTCGTCGGCTTGTGGTCACCGGTACCGTTTCGTTCTGGTATCGCCTCAGCTCGGAGAACTGCGAATCGCTTCCGAATCAACCGGTTTGCGGAGATTATTTGAGATTCTTCATCGATGGCGCGCCCGTGTTCGGGCGGGCCGGCGTCGTCGGCTGGACTCAACTGTCCTTTCCGGTCGGTCCGGGTACTCACGAGTTTTCGTGGGCATATCAAAAGGACGAACTCTGTCCGGGTGTTATGTGCGTGAGGACGGAGGCACTCGAAGATGCCGTTTGGATCGACGACCTCCAGATCACCGGCATCGATGGCGTGACTTGGACTCTTGAGGGCGTCACCCCTCCGGGGGCCACTGCTACTTATTCATGGACGGTCCCGAACGTTCCCACAACTAAAGCCAAAGTCCGCGTATGTCAGGGTGCAGGCTCCTGCCAGACGGCTACCTCCGACGAGAGCGACGAGGTTTTCGAGATCAGGTCCTTGATCCGGTACACCCCGCTCGTGCCCGAGCGCATCCTCGACACCAGGGACGGCACCGGAACTTGCTCGCCTGTGTGTCTCGGCCCTCTGGGCGCCAACCAGACTCGCACCATCACGGTTAGGGGCCAGGGTGGGGTCCCAACCGGAGTGTCATCGGTTGTCCTCAACGTAACAGTGACCAACCCGACTGAGGCTTCTCACCTGACGGTGTACCCGAGCGGTGAGCCAAGGCCCAACTCCTCAAACCTTAACTACACCCCAGGTCTTACCATCGCCAACCTGGTGAAGATAAAACTGGGGGCAGACGGGAAGGTGATCATCTACAACATCGCGGGCACAACCGACGTGATCTTCGATGTCGCCGGTTGGTACTCCGACGGTTCGACCATCATCAACTCGGGCGCATACACGCCGCTATTTCCGACGCGTATTGTCGACACCAGAGACGGGACGGGAGGGTTCTCGGCCGCACTCAACCCACTTCAGACCATCGACGTTCAGATAACGGGCAGCGGCCCAGTACCTGCGCCGGGTGTCTCGGCGGTGGCGTTTAACCTAACCGCGGTCGACCCAACCGGGGCAGGTCACTTAACGGCTTGGCCAACTGGTGAAGCCGAACCCAACTCCTCCAACTTAAACTTCGTTGGCGAATCGGGAACGGCTACTCCGAACCTGGCAATAGTCAAGGTCAGCAGCTTGGGCAAGGTCAGCATAAAGAACGGCAGTCCCACCGGGAGCGTCCATGTGATTATTGACGTGGCCGGTTGGTACAACGACAACACGGTTTCGGTCACAGGCGGTTCCTTTGGCCCGCTGGTGCCCACGCGTATCCTCGACACTCGTAACCCCGGCTTCGTGGCTCTTGGCCCGGGCGAGTCAAGAGAAATCCAGGTGACCGGCGTTGGTGGCGCTGTGCCTCTGGTTGGTGCGGCGGCTGTGGTGATGAACGTGACCGCAGTCGATCCGAGTGGTTTCGGACACTTGACCCTGTTCCCATCGGGTGGAACTCTGCCGATCGCATCCAACCTTAATTTCCGGCCCGGCCAGACGGTACCGAACCTGGTGATCGTGAGAATCGGTAACAACGGCAAGGTGACGATTAACAACGGAAGTCCAACCGGAACCGTCCACGTGATCTTCGACGTGGCCGGCTGGTTCGCGACAGCGTAATTCCCAGGGGGAGAAGACGTCACAATAGGCCCCGCGTGGGGGAACCCCAGTCCAGGCGCAATACTTCAGGGGCCCATGGTAGAAAACAGCCTTCGCCAACCGCAGGAGGAATGATGAAGAAGTCGTCTGGGAAACTGGCAGTAGTAGTTGCATGTGCATTAATAGCACTCGCGTCCGCCGCATACGGTGAGGCGTCCAGCAAAAGTGATGTTCCCACACCGACCGGGGTTGAGTCCAATGGTCCAGCACCTCTTGCAGTCGGGGATTCAGCGGCCGATCTGGTCTACACGCCGGTAGCGCCTTGCCGGATTATCGACACCCGAGGAGCAGGCGGCGGGCCGCTCGCTGCCAACACGACGCGTAACTTCAGAGTGACCGGTGCCGCTACTATGGCCAGCCAGGGAGGCAGCACTACAGGCTGCGGGGTCCCCAGTGGAGCTACCGCCGCCATTATTAACTTCGTGGCGGTCAGTCCGGCAGGTGCAGGAGACCTTCAGGCATGGCCGTACAGTCCATCCGGGGTGGCTCCCAACGCAAGCATCATCAACTACGCCGCGCTCCCGAACCTGAACATCGCCAACGCAGTTTCTATCAAGCTCTGCGACCCGGCCGCTCCCCCTGCGGGAGGATGCACGTCCGACTTCACTATCCAAGCCGACGCAAGCGCGGTAGAGATTGTTGCCGACGTCCAGGGCTACTTCAGCAGCCTGGCGCTCGACCAGAACTTCGTCGGCCAGGCCGGCAGCACCATGCCGATCCCGGCGCAGGGCGCCTCAACGGCAGCCTTCGACAGCGGCACGGTCCAGCCCGGCGCCGACTTCAAGCGCAAGCTCGTCGAGATCACGGGCATGTGCAGCGTCTCGATCACAGCGGCGGTCGACGGCTTCGACATCGAGATCGCCAACCTCTCCGGCGCGACGCTCGGCTTCTCCCACACGCCGATCGCGAGTGATGCCGGGATCCCGACGGGCGGGGTGATCGCGGCAGGCACTGCCGGCCACATCGCCCAGACCGCGGGGTTCGTCACGCGCACCATCCAGATCTCATCGGAGACCGGCGAGGACGTCCCGGTCGCGACGCTGACCCTGTCCGGCCGCCGCGGCGCCGGCGGGGCACTGCGCGTGACAACGCAGCTCCTGGTCGCCAACCCGTAAGCCCCGCCGCGCAGCGCGTCTCTCTGCGCCGTGGTTTCGTAAGGGCTTTCGCACGTTGGACTGCGGTTGCTAATTTGAGTTGCAATATTTTTGGGCCCATGGTAAAAAACAGCCTTCGCCAACCGCAGGAGGAATGATGAAGAAGTCGTCTGGGAAACTGGCAGTAGTAGTTGCATGTGCATTAATAGCACTCGCGTCCGCCGCATACGGTGAGGCGTCCAGCAAAAGTGATGTTCCCACACCGACCGGGGTTGAGTCCAATGGTCCAGCACCTCTTGCAGTCGGGGATTCAGCGGCCGATCTGGTCTACACGCCGGTAGCGCCTTGCCGGATTATCGACACCCGAGGAGCAGGCGGCGGGCCGCTCGCTGCCAACACGACGCGTAACTTCAGAGTGACCGGTGCCGCTACTATGGCCAGCCAGGGAGGCAGCACTACAGGCTGCGGGGTCCCCAGTGGAGCTACCGCCGCCATTATTAACTTCGTGGCGGTCAGTCCGGCAGGTGCAGGAGACCTTCAGGCATGGCCGTACAGTCCATCCGGGGTGGCTCCCAACGCAAGCATCATCAACTACGCCGCGCTCCCGAACCTGAACATCGCCAACGCAGTTTCTATCAAGCTCTGCGACCCGGCCGCTCCCCCTGCGGGAGGATGCACGTCCGACTTCACTATCCAGGCCGACGCAAGCGCGGTAGAGATCGTTGCCGACGTCCAGGGCTACTTCGCAACGCTACCCGCAACCCCAGGTGTCCCTGGGTACCAAATCGTCACCGGCGCAACTGTCAGCGGGCCCGCCGGCGTGCAGTCAACAGCGACGGCGACTTGCCCTGCGGGCAAGGCGTTGCTGGGTGGCGGAGCCTTTGGTTCCAGCTCCAGCGTGGATCAAGACGTGAACAGCAGCTATCCGGAAAGCACTACAGTCTGGAGGGTCTATATGAACAACGGGACTGCGGGTGCCATCACGTTTAGAGCCTACGCGATCTGCGGCACGGTGACGTAGCCGGCCCGTCGTTTCTAACGCACACTTAGTAACGAAAAGCGGCCCCCTTCGGGGGGCCGCTTTCGCGCGTGAGACTCTGCGCCCTTCGCAGGGGAGATATACTCACCAAGGCTTCGTTTCGAACCGAGTTTTCAAACTCGAGGTAACCGGAGCACGAGAGGAGACCCGTATGTCCGTGTCTGGGAATAGGGCACGACGCTTGAGGCGGGTTCTGGCGATTCCAATCACTGTCCTCTTCGTCTGGGCTTACGCGGCCCCCGCCGTGGCCGTGTTCCCATTCAGGGGGACGGGGGCCGACGACTCCGACCCTTACGCTTACCAGAACTACATGTTCATTGCTCCATCGCAATATCCACCCGGCGATCTGGGGGGCGACGACTGGAAGTACAGTTCCAAGAACGCGTGCGACCTGTACTCGCCCAAGCACGAGAATTGTAACCCCGCGATCAATGCCAACGCACAGGAGCTGAACGGCGTGACCGGCGCCTCTATCGACCTGGCTTGGGAGAAGACCACTGGTCGACCCGATGTTGTAATCGCCGTCCACGATTCCGGCATCCAATGGCGGAATTTAGGCGCCATGCGCGACCTCAACAACAAAGTCTGGCTGAACCGCGGCGAACTTCCACTTCCCGATTGGGGCACCGGACATCCCAACGACGCTTACGACCGCAACGCCGACGGCATCTTCAACATCAAGGACTATTGCCCCGACTGGGAGGACGAGAATAACTGCGGCGGCACCGGCGACTCCCGAGTGCGCGGGGCAGTGGCATCCGCCGACACCGACTACAACGCCAACGGCATCATCGACCCCGAAGACTTGATCTTCAAATTTTCCGACGGCGTCGATACGGATACCAACGGCTACAAGGATGACTTCGTCGGGTGGGATACATATGAAGACGACAATGACCCTTACGACGAGGTCGACTACGGCCACGGAACCGGCGAGGCCCGCGACTCTACGGCCGAAGTAAACAACGGTGGCGATGCTGGCGTCTGCCCCAACTGCATGGTGATGCCCATGCGCGTCGGCGACTCTTTCATAGCCGACGTGAACAACTTTGCCGAGGGCGTTGTCTACGCGACCGACAACGGCGCATCGGTGATCCAGTCGGCCCTTGGAACTTTGAACAGCTCTCGTTTTGCGCAGCAAGCCATCGATTACGCTTATCGTCGCGGCGTGGTCTTGATCGCCTCGGCCGCCGACGAATCGGCCGGCCACCACAACCAGCCCTCTGTGCTCGAGCACGGCGTCACCTTTAACTCGATCGGTGAGCCCGAGGATCTCGGCGGCGAGCCCCCGGGGATTGCCTCTTACCTGCAATTCCGAGGTTGCACCAACTACGGCGCGTACATTACGGCCGCCGTACCGTCGAATTCGTGTTCTTCGGAGGCCGTGGGCCGGACGTCGGGCATGGCCGGGTTGATCTACGCTTCGGCTCGCAACCAAGTTGCCAAGGGACAACTGGACGATTACGGCACCCTCGACGGGGCCGGTGGAGTCCCTGCCGGACGCGCTGTTTCAGCCGAAGAGATCGACCAGATCATTTCCACTACAGCCGATGACATCAATTTCGTGACGCCGGTCCTTTACACAGCGCGGCCTGACTTGGCCGACACCGAGCGTTATCCCGCAACGGCCGGTTGGGATCCGTTCTTCGGATACGGGCGTGTGAACGCTAAGAAAATGGTGGACACCGTGATCGGGGGCAAGATTCCGCCGGAGGCGGATATTACGACGCCAAAGTGGTTTGCGACCGTCGATCCGGGAGCGGCGAATGTCGTGATTGCAGGAACCGTGGCCGCTCGTCGGTCGGCAAAATATTCCTACGCGGTCAAGTGGGGCGTTTGGTCGTGGCGTGACAACAACGCCGACCCGGCCTACGTCACGACGGGCGTGACTATGACAAACCTTGGCGATCAGACCGCGCCAATCTCAGGCAATCTTGCGACGATAAGTTCATCTTCCATAGCGGCCGCTCTGCTTATTGCCAACGGCCCCGTAGGAACAAGCAGTGGACCTGCGGTTGATCCTGCGACCGGCCGCGGAGATCACGAGAACCGCCAGTTCCCCGACAAGTTCGGGATCATCGTTCAATTGGAAGTCACGGCCAAGGATGCGGCCGGGGCTGCGGTTCCCGGAGTCGCGAAGGGAATCGGCACCAAGAACTTCAACTTCCACAGCGATCCAGCGCTGATCGCTGGATTCCCAAAGGACCTTCAGGGCGACGGCGCCGCCCCTCCTCGTTTTGCCGACCTTAACAACGACGGCAAGGACGAATTGATCGTCGCTACGTCAAATGGCGAGGTCCACGCGTACACATCGACCGGAGGCGAGCTTCCCGGATGGCCGGTATATGCATGGCCGCAGCCGCAGCACGCTTCTCCGGGATATTCATCGGGCGAGATATCCACCCCCGCGCGCGCCGCCATACTGCGAAGCCCCGCGGTAGGTGACCTGAACCGTGACGGTGAGCTCGAGGTCGTATTCGGAGACTTTCAGGGGCGCTTGCATGCCGTCGACCGTTTTGGTGTTGCGCTGCCAGGCTTCCCGGTGCGAACCAATCCCAATTACTCGGCCCCCCAGGCCGACGAGCGTGCCGCCGGATACTACGCGGCCAATCCGGGCCTCGTGCCGGGCGACTATCTTGGGCCCGGCGCCCTTCCCAACAACCCCGACCTCGTGCCGGACTTGGTGAACCAGCGCAGCAAACTCAATCGCACCACCCGCTGGTTCCTCCCCGGGCCAACACTGGCCAACCTGGACGGAACCGACGACGACGACTTGGAGATACTTGCCGGGGCCGGCGACCGCCACATCTACGCATTCAACTTGGGCGGATCGAAAGTCCCCGGTTGGCCGGTGTTCCTACGCGATCCCGCCAAGTTTGACACCGGCGATGGCGTTTCTCCATTGACGCGACGCGTGTTCGACAACGACGGACCGGACCGCGAAAACAGCGGGCAAGTGATCGTGAGCCCCGCAGTTGGCGACATCAATGGCGACGGAACCCTTGACGTTCTCGCTACGGTCAATGAGCAGTATGTGGAGGCGCCGAACACCGACGACAACCTGCTCCAAATCACTTCGGCGGCGGGCCTCGAGGCTGGCAACAACCGCCTCTATGCGCTTTTCTCTGATGGATCCCTGCATGGGGCTGGCCCAGGTTCGCCAGCGAATGGGCATCCGAACATAAACGCCTACATGCCCGGCTGGCCCGCAAAGATCGCTACCGCCGCGATTGACCTGTTGCCCGTGGTAGGCGAAGGGCCGGACGGGTCGCCGATTATCGGCAATGTTAATGGAGGCAACACTCTCGAGGTCGGCATCTTCGGAGTCGCGGGCCCCGCCTACATTTTGAACAGCGCGGGTGCCTCGATCTACGGCAAGGATCCTCAAGGACGCGACCGTACCCTCCTTATGTCCTCGGTGGGTGCAGGATCCAACTCCGCGGATAGTCCTTCTGTTCCGGCGGTCGGAGGAGCGATCTTCACCAATCTTGGAACAGGGCTTTCACTGGCGGCCCCCGCCGCGGGGCTGGGCAAACTCGTCGACCTGGCTCTGCCTGACGATCAATTGAATTCAGACAATCATCTTTCGATTTGGGAACTGGGCGGGTCGCGCGCGCAGTTGCCTGCATTCCCACGGGAAGTAAACGACCTGCATTTCCTCTCGACTCCCGCTTCGGCCGACATCGACGGCGACAGCTTGGAAGAAGTTTTGGACGGCACCGCGTACTCGGACTTTCACGCCTTTTCGGCCGCGGGCACTGAGCCTGGCTTGAATACGCTTTCGGCCGATGGATGGCCCAAGTTCACCGGAGGCTGGTCGGTGGGGGCACCCTCTGTAGGCGATTTCAACGGCGACGGGATGCGTGACATCTCTTTCTCGACCCGCGAGGGCAACTTGTTTGCCTGGAACGGCAACGGTGCCGACAACTGCAGTCCCGCAACGTGGCCTGAGTTTGGGCACGACGGATGGATGACCAACAATGTGGGAACCGACGCAGTACGGCCGCGCAAGATCTCGAACCTGTCCTTTTCGGTTGCGTCGTCGACTGTCACGATGTCGTGGACCGCGCCAGGCGACGATGGGATGTGCGGAACCGCGCAAAGCTACGACATCCGATATTCAACGTCTCCGATCACGCCCGCGAACTTTGCCTCTGCGACCCAGTTCACAACCGGGGTCCCGAATCCGGGGACTCCCAGCGCGACGCAGACCTTCGCATTTGCTCATCAACCGTGCCGGGATCGATACGTTGCCATCAGAACCTGGGACGCCAACCCCGCAACGGACACGCAATCCAATCCGGCGAACCCATCTGCGATATCCAATGTGATCCTTGTGCCGGGACAAGGCTCCGCGTCATGTATAGCGCTGGAACCCTCCGACGCGGCAAGAGTAATCGGGACCGATCACACCGTAACCGCGACGGTATTGGGAGACACCGGGCAGCCGTTCGTCGGAGCAACCGTCACTTTCACCGTCGCCGGAACGGGAGCGGAGAGCCCGGTGAGCGGAAGCGGTGTTACGAATGGCGACGGCAAGGTGACCTTCACCTTTACGTCGACGACTACAGGCGTGTCGGTAGTCACCGCCAGGGTCACCTTCGATTCGATTTCGGTGAGCGATGTCGCGCTTGTGACCTGGCTGCCGGAGCCTCCGGCCTACGTGTCGCTGGTGCCTACCCGCATCCTCGACACCAGAGACGGCACCGGGTCTTGCGCGCCTTCGTGCTTGGGACCTCTGGAGGCGAACCAGCCTCGTGCTATCCAGATCACGGGCAGCGAGGGAGTCCCCGCGAGCGGAGTGTCCTCGGTCGTTTTGAATGTGACAGTGACGAACCCGACCGAGAGTTCGCATTTGACCGTGTATCCGAGCGGCGAAACGAGACCCAACGCATCCAACCTCAATTACATGCCCGGGCTCACGGTGGCGAATCTGGTGAAAGTGAAACTGGGGGCCGATGGGAAGGTGACCATCGACAACTTCGCCGGCGCCACTGATGTCATCTTCGATGTCGCCGGCTACTACACCGATGGCTCGAGCATCGTTGACTCGGGGTCATATACGCCGCTCAACCCCGCGCGGATCCTCGACACGCGCAGCGGCAACGGCGGTTTCTCCGCGGCGGTTGGGCCCGGCCAAACGATCGATGTGCAGATAACCGGCCGCGGATTGATCCCAACGAATGGAGTTTCGGCTGCGGCGATCAACGTGACCGCCGTCGACGCAGGCGGTGTCGGGCACCTTACGGTCTGGCCCGCCGGTGCAGTAAGACCCGAGACCTCCAACCTCAATTTCGACGCGACCAACAGTACCGTTCCCAACATGGCCATCCTGAAACCGGGAGTCGGCGGCAAGGTCAGTGTCCGCAACGGTGGTTCGACGGGGACCATCCACGTGATCTTCGACGTCGCAGGTTGGTACAACGACGATACCGTGCTAGTCGAGGGCGGTGAATTCGACCCACTCACACCCGTCCGCATTCTCGACACTCGCGAATCAGGTTTGGTTGAACTCGGGCCGGGTGAGTCAAGAGACATCCAGGTGTCGGGCCTCGGCGGAGTACCGCCGGGAGCAGGCGCTGTGGTCATGAACGTCACTGCGGTCGACCCTACCGGATTCGGTCACCTAACGCTTTTCCCGGCGGACGCAACGTTGCCGACGGCGTCCAACCTAAACTTCCGGCCCGGTCAGACGGTCCCGAACTTGGTGATGGTGAGATTGAGCCCAGATGGAAAGGTGACTATCCACAACGGGTCCCCCACGGGCACGGTCCACGTGATCTTTGACGCGGCTGGCTGGTTTGCGACTTAATGTTTGATTGCCGATAGAATCGGGCAGATTCCTAACGACGGGTTTATGGCCCAATTTTTCTAAGAGTTCCGCCCTAGAGACTGGGATAACTGGATGAGTATTGAGCAAATGAGCGTTGGCCGCACGTCGCGCAGGTTTCGCTGGTGGGAAATTGGGGGCCTACTGGCTCTTGCCCTTCTAAGTGCCGGCATTATCGCGGCCACCGTTGCTTTCGGAACCCATGGACAACCAACGCCACACATTACCATCGACGACGTGACTGTGACCGAGGGCAACGCAGGCACCGTCAACGCCACGTTCACGGTCACTCTTAGTTCCCCTCCAATCGTTACGGCTACCGTCAGCTACGCCACTGCCGACGGCACCGCCACCGCACCCTCCGACTATGCCTCTATCTCCGGCACTCTTACCTTTGCTCCCCTTATTACGACCCAGACTGTCACCGTTCAAGTAAACGGTGATCCTCTTCCTGAGGCTACTGAGACTTTTTTCGTGAACCTTACAAGCCCGTCACAAGCGGGCTGCGATGACTGCACGGGGCAGGGCAACATCACCAACGACGATGGATCCGTTCCTTCTCTCACGATCAACGATGTCACGGTCGCCGAGTCGGCGGGAACTGCCAATTTCACTGTCACCCTGTCGCTGACGAGCAGCCAGACCGTCACCGTAAACTACGCCACCGCCGACGGCACCGCCACCGCGCCGGCTGACTACACGAATTCCACGGGCACCCTCACTTTCGCCCCCGGCGTCACCACCCAGACGGTCAGCGTGCCGATCGTAGCGGACGCGTTCCCCGAGCCAAACGAGACTTTCTTCGTGAACCTCTCCAATCCAACCAACGCATCGTGCGGGGCGGGGGGGGACTGCCAGGGCCAGGGGACGATTACCAATGACGACGGCCCCGTTCCCTTCCTTTCCATCAACGACGTCACCGTCGCTGAGTCGGCGGGAACTGCCAATTTCACGGTCACCTTATCGCCGACCAGTGGCCAGACCGTGACGGTCGACTTCGCCACTGCCAACGGATCCGCGACCGCGCCGGCGGACTACTCGAACACAACGGGCACCGTCACATTTGCGCCCGGCGTCTCCACACAAACGGTCAGCGTGCCGATCGTCGACGACGCGATCAACGAAGTGTCCGAAACGTTCTTCGTGAACCTCTCGAACGCCAGCAACGCTTCGATCATCGATTCCCAGGGCCAAGGGACGATCACCGATAACGATGCGCAGCCTTCAATCAGCATTGACGATGTTACGGTTCCCGAAGGCAACTCCCCCTCAACGACCCCTGCCGTCTTTACGGTCACGCTCAGTGCAGCAAGCGGCCAGACGGTGCTGGTCGAGTTCTCTACTGCGAACGGCACCGCCACCGCACCCGGCGACTATGCGTCGACGGCGGGCACCCTCATTTTTGCTCCGGGCACGGTCACGAGAACGGTTACTGTGACGGTCCAGGGTGACAACCTCGATGAGCCAAACGAGACTTTTTTCGTCAACCTTGCCAACGCCACAAACGCAACCATCTCCGATGCACAAGGCCAGGGCACGATCACTGACGACGACGCCACCCCTGCGGTTTTTATCAACAACGTCTCAGTCACAGAGGGCAATGCAGGCCCGACTCCCGCCACTTTCAACGTCACTCTGACAGCTGCGAGCGGACAGACGGTGACCGTGGACTACGCGACGGCCGACGGCACCGCTACCGCCCCTTCTGACTACACGTCTGCAACCGGCACAGTCAGCTTCGCGCCCGGAGTTGTCACCCAGACCGTCAGCATTCTCGTCCAGGGCGACACCCTCGATGAGGCCAACGAGACTTTCTTCGTAAACCTTTCCAATCCCACGAACACCACGTGCACGGGCGGGGACTGCCAGGGGCAGGGCACCATCACCGACGACGATGGTCCCCCGATCCTTTTCATAAACGACGTCACCGTGACTGAAGGCAACTCCGGCACAACCCCCGCAACATTCACCGTCACCATGTCGGCGGCCAGCGGCCAGACCGTCACTGTGAATTACGTCACGGCCGACGGCACTGCAACGGGTGGCACCGACTACAATCCGGCGGCCGGAACGATCACCTTTGCACCTGGTGTTGTCAGTCAGACGGTCACGGTTACCGTCAACAGCGACATCCTCGATGAGCCCAGCGAGACCTTCTTCGTAAACCTTTCCGGGGCCACAAACGCAACATGCACAAGCGGAGACTGCCAGGGCCAAGGCACCATCACCGACGACGACGCCGCCCCGACCCTTTCGATCAACGATGTTTCCGTGATCGAGGGCAACTCGGGCACTATTTCCGCGGTATTCACGGTTACTCTGACTGGGCCGACCGACCAGACGGTGGCGGTGAACTTCGCCACCGCCAACGGCACCGCAACGACGCCGTCCGACTATGCCGCCACGGCGGGTCTGCTGACCTTTACGCCTGGTCAAACCTCGAAGCAGGTCACCGTGACCGTGACAGGAGATACCTTCCCCGAGACCAACGAGACCTACACCGTTAACCTGACCAACGCCGTGAACGCCACAATCACCGATGCGCAGGGGGTCGGCACCATCGTTAACGACGACGGTACCGCGCCGACGCTTTCGATCAACGATGTGACCGTGACTGAGGGCAACGCGGGCACAACCCCCGCCACATTCACGGTGACTCTTTCTGCCGCCAGCGGCCAGACCGTAACCGTCGACTACGCCACTGCCAACGGCACCGCCACCGCACCGGCGGACTACACATCTACAACGGGTACAGTCACCTTCGCACCTGGAATAACCACTCAGACCGTGAACGTTTTGGTCCAGGGCGACACCATCGACGAGCCCAATGAGACCTTTTTCGTCAACCTTTCAAGCCCCAACAACGCGACGATCTCGGATGGTCAGGGCCAGGGCACCATCACCGACGACGACGCAGCCCCCACGCTCTCAATCAACGATGTGACCGTGACTGAGGGCAACGCGGGCCCAACCCCCGCCACATTCACGGTGACTCTTTCTGCCGCCAGCGGCCAGACCGTGACTGTGAACTTCGCCACCGCCGACGGCACCGCTACGGCGCCCGCAGACTACACATCCGCAACCGGTACTGTCACTTTTGCACCTGGAACAACCACTCAGACCGTCAACGTCCTGGTTCAAGGTGACACTGCGGACGAGCCCAACGAGACATTCTTTGTTAACCTCACCAACGCGACCAACGCAACGATCTCTGACGCGCAAGGCCTGGGAACGATTACCGACGACGACGCCACCCCCTCGCTTTCAATTGGCGATGTGACCATGACTGAGGGCAACGCGGGCACAACTCCCGCCACCTTCACGGTGACTCTTTCTGCGGCAAGCGGTCAGACCGTGACTGTGAACTTCGCCACCGCCGACGGCACGGCTACGGCGCCCGCGGACTACACATCCGCAACCGGTACTGTCACTTTTGCACCTGGAACAACCACTCAGACCGTCAACGTCCTGGTTCAAGGTGACACTGCGGACGAGCCCAATGAGAACTTCTTTGTCAATCTTTCTGGCCCGACCAATGCGACGATCTCCGATCCTCAGGGTGTGGGCACGATCAACGACGACGACGGTCCCCCCTCGCTTTCGATCAACGACGTCACCGTGGTTGAAGGCAGCTCCGGCACTACGAATGCGATCTTCACCGTTTCTCTCTTGCCGCAAAGCGCTCAGACCGTCACGGTGAACTACACCACCGCCAACGGCACGGCAACCACCCCAGCGGATTACGCATCTGCAACTGGGACCGTGACGTTCGCGCCCGGTGAGACTTCAAAGCCTGTGACGATCACCGTCGTCGCGGATACCATCGACGAGCCCAACGAGAACTTCTTTGTCAATCTCTCCAACTCAAGCAATGCGACGATCTCCGATCCTCAGGGCGTGGGAACGATCACCGACGACGACGCCCCCTCCACTTCTCTTTCCATCAACGACGTGACAGTGACCGAGGGCGACTCCGGTCCGACTCCTGCCACTTTCACGGTCACGCTGTCCGCCGTAAGTGCGCAGACCGTCACCGTCGACTTCGCCACAGCCAACGGGTTCGCAACTGCCCCGACTGACTACACGTCGACGACGGGCACGGTAACCTTTGCGCCGGGCGTCGTCACCCAAACTGTCACCGTCTTGGTGCAAGGCGACACGGTCTACGAGGACAATGAAACCTTCTTCGTCAACCTTTCCAACCCCATGAACGCCACGATCTCTGATCCGCAGGGCCGTGGAACCATTACGGACGATGATCCCAGCCCCAAGGCCTACACGCCGCTGACACCGCAACGAATCCTCGATACGCGGGACGGCACTGGCACGTGCACACCGGGATGTCTGGGCCCCTTGGGCGCCGACGAAACACGCTCGATCCAAGTGCGTGGCGAGGGCGGGGTGCCCACCACCGGAGTTTCTGCCGTAGTGCTCAACGTCACCGTGACCGAACCCACCCAAGCCAGCCACCTGACCGTCTTTCCCTCGGATGCGTCATTGCCGAATACCTCCAACCTCAACTTCCGGCCCGGCCTCACCGTAGCCAACTTGGTGAAGGTCAAATTGGGAGCCGATGGCAGAGTCAAGATCTACAACTTCGCCGGAAGCACCCATGTCATCTTCGATGTCGCCGGTTGGTACTCCGACGGGACAACTACGATCGACTCAGGTGCCTACACACCATTGAACCCCGACCGCATTCTTGACACTCGATCCGATCCAGAACCCGTCGCTCCCAACGAAACCTTTGATGTGCAAGTGACTGGACAGGGTGGAGTGCCGACCTCGGGAGTCTCCGCCGTCGCCTTGAATGTGACCGCGGTTGATCCCGAATCCTTCGGGCACCTGACGGTCTACCCTGCGGGTGAATCTCAGCCGCTTGCTTCCAATCTTAACTTCGGGCCGGGCAAGACAGTCCCCAACATGGTTATCGTCAAGGTCAGCGCCCTGGGGCAGGTGTCGGTTCACAACGGAAGTCCCGATGGAGCGGTCGATGTGATCTTCGATGTTGCAGGTTGGTACAACGACGACACGATCGGCGTAAGCGGTGGCGCCTACGAGGCCCTGGTCCCGGACCGCATCCTCGACACCAGATCCACGACTGCGCTCGGCCCGGGGGAGTCCCGAGTGTTCCAGGTGAGCGGATTAGGAAACGTGCCGGTCGGTGCGGGGGCCGTCGTGATGAACGTGACCGCTGTCGACCCGACAGGCTTCGGCCACCTGACGATCTTCCCAACGGGTGGGCCGTTTCCGACGTCGTCCAACCTAAACTTTGAACCGGGCCAGACGGTGCCGAACCTGGTGATAGTAAAACTGAGTGCGTCGGGTCAGGTGACCGTTCACAACGGAAGTCCGACGGGTACTGTCGACGTCCTGTTCGACGTAGCCGGTTGGTTCAGCGCTCCCTAGGCAATCCTGATGCCTCCAGGCAGGATCGATCTTGCGCGACGACGGAAGCGGATACGTTTTGTTGCGATTGCCGTCATCGCTTTCATGGTGCTGCTTACCGTCGGAGTACTTCTACAGCCCGGCAACGCGGCCCCCGCAGCGACTCAAGGCGTTTCGAACTCGCGCTGAGTCGCTGGTGGACCTGTCGTTACGTTGCCTGAGTCATTGTCAATTCCCCATCCGCTGTTTCAGGACGCATGCTGTGCAGCGCGAAAGCAAGGATGGCGTAAACAAGCGTAAAGATTGCGATGCGAGCGTAGGACCCCTTGCCGTAATTCTCAGTTCCTACTATCCAGACCCGCAGTAGCAAAGTCAATTGAGTAACCGCCATGGCCCCGAAGTAGACGGGGAGAAACCAGTAGGCCCCCGAAAGAGACTGCTGTAACGCGATTCTGGAAGCGAGCATCGCGACCGGGATGCCAAGGATAATCGAGTTGAATAGTGCGACCAGGGCGAGCTTGACGTTTCCAGATTGGCTCTGGGGGGCGGAAATTACGTCATAAAGTTGAAACAGACTCGGTATCGGAACGACCGCCACGATTGCCGCGGCGATAAGGACTTTCTTCCGGGCGACAAGGCCCGGGTCGGACATTGTGGCTGTTCCCATGCTCATTTATCTATCCTCCCTCGTTCGGCTGCAACCCAACGCCTCGGAGTCTATGTGTTTTGAATGCCCGAATGCTAGTAGGAATCCGACGTGGTCCTGGGGCCACTTGACGGCAGCCGCGCAGGCCACGGTGGAGATCGTCCCGGCTTCCGGCCTCGCACTGCTTCAAGCTTCGGGCGTGATCTCGATCTCGTAAGTTGCCGCTCGCAGTCGAACATCGAACCATCTGAAAAAGCCTTCCTGGCCGAGGAGATGAAAGGCGAGCGGCCATGGGTCACAGAACCACACCGGAGCCTCCCAGGTCACATCATCCAACGTCAGCTGTACCGACGCTTCCCGTCCGGCCGTGACGAAGCCTCCAACGGCGAAGCGCTCTTCTTCGATAGCGGCGAGATCGATCCCCGCAGCGTCGGCTACCCATGCTCCGAAGCGATTGTGCAACGCACCGGTATCCAGCAGACACAACTGAGGTGCTCGGGCAATGCCTTCAACCGTCACCGGCACCACCGGACGGAGATAGTCTTTCGTTATCCCCGGAAGTTCTTTGAACGCAAATCTCATGAAGGGGCCAAACCGGTCGCATCCGTTTCCTCGGCCGGAACCCGAAACATCCCATCGGCCTGTTGGTTGTTGCGCTCGAGCCACATCAAGACGGGTTGTGGTGTATCGGCAGCAACCAGAACTTCGAGTCCTCGTTGGGCGACCCATTGCCCAACGAAAGGACGGAGTAGATCGGCCTCAAGACCGCCGTGTGGGCCAGGGCGGTCCGGAAGGTGAAGCGAGGGCTCGCTGCTCCGTCGCCCCACCGTGAAGCCGAGCCTGCTCAAGATGCGACGTGCCTGATGCGTGTTGAAGTCCGCGCGGTCAAGACCCGTCATCAGGCTGATGACCTGCTTCGGCGGAAAACGCCTGCCGCCTACGACCACATAGTGGTCCCCCAACGCTTCAGCCATGACATCGCGAAGTTGCCGTTCGACTTCCTCCGCATCAAGGGCGAAGTCGTGCTGTGCGATCGTGATCTGTATCTGTACCTGATTCATACTTACTGTATAGCACTTATGGTTTGTTCCCGCAAGTAACTTGGCGCATCGTGCCCGGCCGCCCGTGGGGGGTGCGCGCTGTAGGCGGTGCAGTGAGAACACGGAGTCGCGTGACGTTCTTGGAGTCCTGTTAGGCTCGGCTCAAGGGAGGCGACATTGCAGGTTTTACGCCAGAAGTTTGAAGATCGCAGCGCCATCATCGGCGTCGTTGGGCTCGGTTATGCCGGGCTGCCGGGGGCTCTGGCCTTTGCCGAGGCGGGATTTAGGGTTCGCGGGGTCGACATTAACTCGGAGCGCGTTCGGATCCTTGGCGATGGAGGGAGCTATCTCTCAGACATCCCGGCTGAGGTCATCGGCAGGCATCGGGCGGACGGAAGACTCGAGGTCTCCACGGCGTACGACATCCTCTCCGACGCCGACGCCATCCTGATATGCGTCCCCACTCCACTAAAGGACCAGCAGCCTGACCTCGAAGCGATCGAAGCTGCCGGGCGGGCTACGGCGGCAATTCTCCCGCCGGGATGCCTGGTTGTTTTGGAATCTACGAGCTATCCCGGAACCACCGAAGAGGTCCTGTTGCCTCTACTTGCAGTGGGGGGCCGTGTGGCTGGCGAAGACTTCTATCTGGCCTTTTCACCCGAGCGGATCGACCCCGGGAATGAAAAGTATTCGTTCCGGGATATTCCAAAGGTCGTCGGGGGAGTCACCCCGAAATGCACGGAGCTGACAGCGGCGCTCTACGCAGCTGTGGTCGATCGCGTCGTAACCGTTTCCGGCCCCCGCGAGGCGGAGCTGGCGAAGCTACTCGAGAACACGTTTCGCAACATCAATATCGCCCTGGTGAACGAATTGGCCATCTACGCGCACGACATGAAGATCAACATCTGGGAGGTGATCGACGCCGCCTCCAGCAAGCCTTTTGGGTTCATGCCTTTCTATCCTGGACCCGGAGTCGGCGGCCACTGCGTAGGCATAGATCCGTCCTATCTGTCGTGGAAGGTAAAGCAAAGCTTGGGCCACGCCTTTAGGTTCGTCGGACTAGCCGACGAGCTAAATCAGGCGATGCCGAAATTCGTTGTCGGACGGATCGCGGAATTGCTGAACGATCGAGGGAAAGCTCTGCGCGATGCCCGCGTCCTCATCATCGGCGTTGCCTACAAACCTGGTATCGAAGATCCCCGGGAATCGCCAAGCCTCAAGGTCATACAGCAGCTGCGCGACAAGGGTTCGATCGTCCACTACCACGACCCGTTTGTTTCCTCCGTGGACATTGCGGGAGATTTGCTCTCATCGGTTCCGCTCGATGCCGATAGCCTCAACTCCTACGACATCGTTGTCATCGTCACGCCGCAACCCGATGTGGACTACTCGCTAATTCTGCGGGAGGCGCCGCTCATCTTCGACACGCGCAACTCGCTCGGCCTCGACGCCGGGCCCAATGTTGTCAGGCTCTGAACTAAATCGATGCGTAGAGCGAAGAGATTGACTCCAGCATTTGGAAACGAGTGAAGCTGGTCCTCACGCGCTCTGCGGCGGCGTAACCCATGGCCTCACGACGAGCGTCATCTCCTAGGAGCACCTCGATAGCTCCCGCAAGGGCAGCTGGGTCGTTGGGCTCAACCACGATCCCAGTCTCTAGGTTCTTGTTAACCCAAGAGGTGCCGGTCCCTAGCTCAGTGGAGATGGCGGGAGTTCCGCAGGCCATTGCCTGGAGCATGGATATACCGAATGACTCCGCCCGCGACGTGGAGGGCAGGAGGAACCCATCCGCAGCGTGGAAGTAGGCTGCTCTTTCGCCGTCGTCGATCTCCCCTACCAAGACCACCTTGTGACTAAGGCCCAGCTCGGCGACTCGCCTATTCATTTCATCGCGCAATGGTCCGTCGCCCACTACCAGGCAGGTCGCCTCCACCGATCGCATCGCGCTAATCAGTATTTCGATGCCTTTGTAGTATGCGACCCTTCCCAGGAAGACCAGAAGTGGCCCAGGGTACTTCTCCCTCAGTTTGTCGGCGGCTGGCGGTCGGTCTACCCACTCTCCGGGCTCGACGCCATAAGGGATGACGACGCACTTCTCGCGGTAATTGGTCAATGACTCTGCGCTGTCGCGAAGCAGGGGAGAGCCGACCACGATCGCCCTGGCCTTCTTGAGGAACATTTGTTGAAATGGCCGGAAAAATGGAAGAAGAGTCTTCCGACCGACGATATCCGCGTGATAGCTGGCGATCATGGGGGAATCGGCCCTAGACATCAGAAGCATCAACTCGCCGAAAGGGTTCGGCATGTGGAAGTGCAGAAGGTCAGCACCCGAGTGTTTGAGAAACTTGGACCAAGACGGTGTGATCGCTGTGGAGACAGGCCGAGCAAGCTCGGGCGCGCGAATCACTCTCACCCCATCGTCGTTGTCGATCGTCTTGTGCCGAGAGCGCGATGAGGTAAGCACGGCGAACCGATAACCATTGAGGGAGTGCACCAGATCATTGACGTGGTGCTCGATCCCTCCATGTGTCGGAGGAAAATAGTCTTTGAAAACATGCAGAACGCGCCGGGTCATTGTCGCACTTGGCGACGTGGCGTGAGTAGGATGAGATCAACCTCATGTACCCTTTCCTCAGCCCAGACAGCATCCATCCCTCACAAACTACCTCAGCCAAAACGTCTGCTGGGGTATCGCCGCGTTGGGTGAGCCGGGAGTCCCGCAGTTGAGCGGCTCGGTTTCGGTGATAGTTCCAACCATTGATGGGGGCGAAGCGCTGAAGCGCTGTGTCCGCTCGGTTGCCGACCAAGGGCAGGATGGGGTCGAGCTAATAATCGTAGACAACGGGTCGACCGATGGCTCGGTGGAGGAGGCTGCAGCGATAGTTCCCGCCACGAGAGTCATTAGAAACGAAGCAAACCGGGGGTTCGCTCCTGCGTGCAACCAGGGTGCGCGCGAATCAAACCGCGACTGGATTCTTTTCCTGAACAGCGATGCGGAGCTGTCGGTTGGGGCAATCCGCAAGCTCACCGAGTCGGCACAATCCCTTGGGGCGGCGATTATCCAGCCGATGATCCTCGACCAAGAAGGGATGCCCGACTCCGCCGGCGACCTATTCACTCGATCGGGCTTCATGTGGCATCTGACCGATCGACCACAAGGATCGAGGCCGCTATTTTCGATAAAAGGGGCCTGCATGCTGGTCGAACGGAAGGTGTTCGAAGAACTCGGGGGTTTTGACGATTCATACTTTGCTTACTTCGAAGAAACCGACCTGTGCTGGCGTGCGCGGATGAACGGTCATCGAGTATTCGTTGATCCAAACGTAGAGGTAAGGCACGTGGGCGGATTCACAACTCGTCGCATACTCGCCCCTGAGCGGATCTACCATCTTTCTTTCCGAAACCGGCTAAGAAGTGTGATCGCCAATCCTTCCCCTGCCTCGCTTGTCTTCATGCTGCCCCTGCATCTGATCGGATGTCTCGGGACAATTCTCACTTTCGCGTTGAGGGGGCAGGCACAGATCGCGGTCGCTATCGCAAAAGCGATTGTCTGGCCACTGGCCCACCTGCCAGAGATGCGCGCGCAACGACAACGCCGCCAGAGCAAGCGCCGCGTGTCCGACGCTCAGGTGTTCGCGCCGGATGTGACCGTAGGTCTCACAGCAGCCAGGGCTATGCGCCTCTTGAAGGGGACGCTCGGCCGGTGGACAGGAGGCTAACATGGCGAGAGTGTCGGTGATCATCCCGGCGTACAACGTCGTGGCTTTCATCGAGGAGGCCGTGAGGTCAGCCCTAGAGCAGACCTTTGAGGACATCGAAGTCATCGTCGTGAACGACGGCTCGACCGACGGGACGCTTCAGGTTCTCGAAAGCCTTCCTATCCACAGGATCGATCAGGAGAACAGGGGCCTCGCCGCAGCCAAGAATGCCGGAATCCGGCAAGCGAGTGGCAGGTTCATCGCCTTTCTCGATGGAGACGATCGTTGGCAGCCCGACCTGATCGAGCGAGGGTTAGAGCGCCTTGCGGCTTCGAAGACGGCGGATGTGGTGGTATTCGACGCCAGGTTGATAGACGAGACGGGGCACCCTACTGGGAACACCTACTATGGGAAGAGGTCGCGCAGCCTGAGGTTTCGTGATCAGGACCAGGCCCGATGGATCGTGCAGTACAACTTCATTCTCGGGTTCGCGATTTGTGGCGCGGAGTTGCTCGAAAAGCATGGAGGATTCGACGAGGAGCTAAGGACCTTCGAGGATTGGGATTTTTGGATGCGAGCCCTTCTTGGAAATGCCACCGCAGCATTGATCCCCGAACCCCTTGGTCACTACCGGATGCGACTGGGCAGCCTGACCGGCCACGAGCGACAGCTGGCCGCAGACGAGGTCCGCCTCCTTGAGAAAGCGGTCGCACATTCGGCCTCGCCCGTCGGGACACAAGCCCGGTTGAATTACGCAAGGGCGAAGGAGGCATTGCTAGCGAACGACTCCAAGCGCGCGGCAGCGTTCTTTGCCTCCGCGCTAACGGGAGCAGGTCTGCCTGCACGCTACCGGGCCAGGGCTGCCCTCGGCGCGGCGGCGCCAGGGCTTGCTGCGCACCTGCGGAGGGGATGAGCCATGCCCAGAGTCTCGGTCATTGTGCCCGCCTACAACGTGGAGTCGTTTGTGGCGGAGGCTCTGGCGTCCGCACGATCGCAGACCTACAAGGACTTCGAGATTGTGGTTGTAAACGATGGATCGACCGACCACACCGCACAGGCTATAGCGCCGTTCTTCAATGAAATCCTTTACATCGAGCAAGAGAACAAGGGGCTCGCCGCGGCTCGCAACGCCGCCATCGAAGCGGCATCGGGCGATCTGATCGCCCTTCTGGATTCAGACGATGTATGGACACCGAACCACCTCGACCGTCTTGTCGGCTATCTTGAAGGGCAATCTCAGATGCTCGGGGTCACTAGCGACTCCTATTTGATTCGTCAGACCCGGTACACCAACGAGCGCATATACCGACAGCTGCCGCCGCGGTGGAGGTTCAAGGCGACCCGTCAGGACTATTGGATAACCCAATACAACTTCATGCAGATCCATACCGTTTTCAGGCGGGCCCTCATCGATCAGTACGGGAGTTTCGACGAGACCCTCGGCTCGTGCGAGGACTGGGATTTGTGGACACGGGCCCTGTTGGCAGGTGAGAGATTCGGGCTCGTGGATGAGCCCCTCGCTTACTACCGCCTGCGAGAAGGCAGCCTGTCCATCGACAGGGCTAACCTATTGTCCGACGAGATCACGGTCCTTCAGAAAGCCATATCCAGCGGCAAGTCAAGAAGGGGGGCGAGCGGACGACTGAGCTTTTCCAAGGGCAAGCTCGAGATGAGAGCGGGCCGATTCGACCGGGCCCGAAGTCACCTCCTCAGGGCGGCTGCAGACGGCGGGCTTTTCCTTCCGTTCCGGGTGAAAGCTGTGATCGGGGCAATCGCGCCGGCTCGAGCTTGGAGCATTTACCGAAGAAAGACCAGAGGCTGAGAAGCCTCACTCTCCGGCGTGCTCCGCTTCTAGATACCTCTCGACGACTGCTGAAGTCTCTCCATCGGCGGCGATCGTTCCCTCCGAAAGTAGGATGGAGCGCTGACACACTTCGTTCACGAGCCCCATATCGTGAGAAACGAAGAGGATCGTCACGCCGTTTCCTCGTAACTCTTTAACCTTCCCTACACACTTGCGCTGGAAGGACTCGTCGCCCACCGCCAGTACCTCGTCGATGAGCAAAATCTTCGGTTCGACGTGGATCGCGAGCGAGAACGCCAGTCGAACGTACATGCCCGACGAATATGCTCGTATCGGTTGATCAATGACCCGCTCGACCTCCGCGAAGGCCACCACTGAATCAAACTTGGTGCGTATTTGCTTTCTGGTAAGCCCGAACATCGCGCCGTTTAGCATGACGTTCTCCCTTCCGGTCAGCTCAGGATGAAAACCCGCTCCCAGTTCGATGAGGCTCGCAACAGTTCCGCCCACAAGAACCTTCCCGCTGGTGGGCGGCAGGATTCCCGCGATGCACTTGAGCAGAGTGCTCTTCCCCGAGCCGTTGTGACCGATCAGCCCCAGGGTCTCTGAAGGTGAAACTTCTAGCGACACCCCCCGCAGGGCGCTGAAGGTTCGTTTTGCCCGCGCGATCCTGAACCGAGAAGCGACTTCCTTGATGCTCGATGCCCTGTCCTCCAAGATACGGAAATCGAGCCGCAGGTCGTCAACCAAAACCATCGGAGTGCTCGTGATTCATACCTCCTTGGCCAAATGAGGGGAGAGCCTGGAGAAGAGCAGCAGGCCCAGCACAAGGATCAACAGCGACTCGGCCAACCCCAGTGCCACTACCCCCAAGTCCGGAGGAGTTGTGAGGAACAACGCACTACGGTAGATCTCCATCACAGCGGTAAGAGGGTTGGCGAGAATCACCGGTTTAAACGCGGCAGGCACCTGCCCCAGTTCATACACAACGGGCGTCCCGAAGAACACCACGAGCATCAAGATGCTAATAATCTGTTGGATGTCGCGGAAATAGACATTGCCGATCGACAGGATCAGGGACAGACCGACGAGCAACACGGTTTGAAGGGCGACAGCAGCGATCAGCCAATGCAGCTGCGTCCAGATGGGACGTCCCGCGATAATCAGGATCACCATCAGCACTCCCAGGCCCATCAGAAAGTTGATGAGGTTCGACGCCACAGTGGCAACTGGCAAAAGGATGCGCGGAAAAAAGACCTTCCTGATCAAAGGGCCATTCTCAACCACCGAGACTGTGGCGGCCAGAACGGCCATGTTGAAGTAGTTCCAGGGAAGCAGGCCCGTGAGCAGGAAGAGCACAAAGTCCTGCTTGGGAACCTTGTAGACGTGGATGAAGACGAAAAGATAAATGGCGGTCAGGGCTAGGGGGGTTATCAATGACCACGCGAACCCCAGCGCCGACCGCTTGTACTTGACCTTAAGCTCCTTCGCAACGAGCGCTCTCAGAAGTTCTCCAGACGAGACGAGGCCACGGCGGTCGGGCGGCTGTAGACCGGCATCCTGCTCGATCACTTGAACCCCATCTTCTCGAACATTTTGTTGAACCTCTTCTCGTACGTGTGATCTGCAAGTATCCGCTTATACGCAGCAAGGGCGATCTCTTCGCGCTCCTTAGGTGCAGCGAGATACTGACCTATTTTGGCGATCAGTTCATTTGTATCAGTGAAGGTCACCAGCTCCTGGCCGGGGACGAAGTACTCGTCCAGACCCTCGACGTAGCTCGTCAGCATGAAAGTTCTGCACCCCGGGATCTCGAAGTTGCGGCCCTTGATTTGGTCGCGTCCCTTTGCCCGGAATTCATGCAGGTTACGGCCGATCTCTCCGAAGCGGGGAACAACCAGAGCCCCCTTTCGTTTGAGAACGAGTCCGGCGAGTCTCTTAAAGCCTTGTTCCCGGGAGGCGTTGGAGAGATTGAGATTTATCCGGCTCCTTGAGAACACCTCGATCATCTCCTGCTGTCTAAGCCGGCCGTTCTCCCATCCGAACCCCCAGGCCCGAGCTTTGTATCCGGCGCTCTGGATGGCGCCGATCGCATCGCGGCGGTCCCCGTGAGGTTGCCCGACGAACGACACCTCAATGTTCTGCTCGAGCTCCAGCGGACGGTACAGGTGGTGGTTGCAGCCCCACTGGGTCTTGATGACGTTGCCGAATCCCAGCCGGCGGTAACTCGCCTCGGCGCGGTGATCTGTTGTGGTCACCCAGGTGAGGTGGGGGGCCCAATGGCGGGAGTAGGTGCCGAAGCGCCACTGGTCATCTGCAAACCAGTTGACCGTCGTCGTCTGGGCGGTGACTCGATCGACGATGCCAGGGATGAACTCGTCTGTGAACATAAAGAAGAAGACCAAGTCGGGCGCGTTGTCCTCGACTTCCTTCAGAAGAGCCTGGTTCATGCCCTCGCGGCCCAATTTCGATTCCAGCTCGTCGAATGCGAAGAGCTGCGCATCCACCCCCGGCTGGCGTTTCAACGCGTCCCAGAAGTTCGTGTACTCGAAAGAGTCGCCGCGGTGGGGCTGCTTATAGTCCCAGCGCATCGCGCAGAAAAGTACTTTCATCTGCGGCTCTTTAGAATTCGCAAATAGAGCCTCTCATATTCGGCGGAGATGCGATCCCAAGTGTGGCCTTCCTTCCATTGGCGATGGCCAGCTTCCCCGAGTGATCGCCGGAGGCCTTCATCCCTGAGCAGTGTTTCGATCGAGTCACCCAGCTTTTCAGGGTAATCCACCACGATCCCTGCGGCATCGTTGTCCCTCACGTTGCCGCAGTCTGTCGACACGAAAGGCGTTGCTGCGGCCATGGCCTCGTAGATGACCAGTGGCGCGCATTCCACATCCGAGGCCAGCACGAATACGTCGGCATCTTTGTAGGCAGAAACGACGAGTGAGCGTTCCACTCCTGATAGCACCTTGATTCTGCGATCGACGATCGAATGGGCAAGACAGTACTTCAAGCAGCCTGTCCAGATGGGGCCGGGGTTTTCGCCAACAATCACCAACGTCACATCATCTCGATCAAGGGCCTTGAACGCTTTGATGATCCGCTTATGGCCCTTGAGGTCGTAATGGTTGGCGACATTTAGAACCATGAGCGGCGTTTTGATCCCATAGCGCTGCTTGAAAGAAGGCGTCTTTGCGTCGAACTCCTCGGCTGAAGCGCCGTTGGGGATGACTACCGCCTTGTCTTCCATTCCGTTCTCTTCGCCGAAGCGAAAGTCTTGATAGCTCCGGCTCATGTACACGAGCGCGTCGTATTTGCTCAGATGTTTGGGCAGTCCGGCGTAGTAGGCGGCGAACTCGGGAGCACCGAGCAGGTAACCGCAAGGGACCATAACCTTCGCAGCGTCAAGATCTTCTAGCAACTCGAAGCATAGGTCGGTCGACCAGATTTGGGCAGCGTAATTCAATAGAACATCGCATTGAAAGCCCCGGACGAAGCGTTTGTATTTCTCAACATCTCCCCGGATTCCGGCCACGAGATTCCCCGACACATCGAAGGAGACGACCTCGACCCCGTTCAATTTGTCGAAGCGTCGATGCGGGTCGTATCCGGTAGCTACGGTGACTTCGTGTCCCCTGGCAGCGAGACGTTCGGAGATTTGTCGGACGACCTCTTCGCTTCCGCCCTTGTGCGGCTCGTAGAGCTGGACTGTGTGCAGTATCTTCAACCGTGTATCCGGATGATGTCGTCGGACACCGAGAGCTTCCATCCGGGCAGCCTCGCTCTTACGAATGCTTCCAGTTCCGGGATTGAGGGGTATCCGCCTTTGCCAGTAAAATCTCGGGCGTCGTCTATTAGCAGGACGTGACCAACCGGCTGATCCAGTACGTGTGCCAGCTCGCGCAGTATTGGGGTTTCGTCAAGACCCCGAGCGGTCTCTCCCTCCGAGTAGTGGGCATCAAGCCAGAACAGGGCGGGCTCGTCGATCTTGTCTAGGACTTTGGCGATCTGTTCGCCGCTGTCACCCTGAAGAATCATTATTTTGGGTACGTTAGCGAATCGACGGGTCGCAGCCTCGGCTAACTGGGAATCTAGCTCTATAGAGTAGACGCTTCGGAAAGACCCAGCCGTGCCAGCCACCATGTCGCCTAGGTATGTTCCGGTTTCGACCAATGTATGGAGGCCGTATCGACGGGCATAACTCCGAACCACCCGTCTCTTGACCGCGTGTGGCGCTGGCACAGGGCGACCCACCCTTCGCCATCTCCACTCAATGTAGAGGGCCTTGGCCCATCTCAGGGGAGGAACCCGCTGGATGAAGTTAGACAACGCCACTCTGCGACGTGACGGCGATGTTGTCACACCATCTCCCTTACTGTGTGAGCCAAGCGTCTAATTTGTTCGCGAACGATTGCCCGCAGAATCAGTGGTAGGTGACCTCGCGTGGCCGGGTCGCGTAGTGACTGTCGCATGGCTGCTCCTCTGCCAGCGAAAGAGTGACGTATTTCCGGTCGAGAGAGCTTGGCCTCGTGAACCCGATATCTCACGAGTTGTTCCGTTAAAAAGGCGACGCGATGACGAGAGGCAAGCCTCAGCCAGAGCTCGTAATCCTCGAAGGCACGAAGAGTTGAGTGCTCGTTGAAACCACCTATCTCAAGAAGAGCTTTGCGTGGCGCCATGACACTGGAGGCTATGACGAAGTTGTCTTTAAGCAGGCGCTCCAGCACGAAGCCTGAAGCGCCGGAGGTATGAGCAAGGTAGCTTTCAGCAAGGATCTTCCCATCGGCATCGATCTTGAGGGCGTCGGTACACACCAGACCGACATCGGGATCCTGCTCAAAGACCTCAGTTTGGTGCTTGTTCTTGCCGGCCTCCCACAAGTCATCGTCGTCGAGGAAGCAGATCAGATCTCCATTTGCTGCCCTCAGCCCCGCGTTGCGACTGACAGCCGGTCTCCCCAGTGGATCTTGCTCCAATGAGAGATAGGTCACCTCGTCACCGAAGGACGCCACTATTTCGCGGCTATCGTCAGTGGAGCCGTGGTCCACGACGATTAACTCGTCGCAGGGGAGGGACTGCTCCAGGGCGCTTTCGATTGCACTGCGTAGGAAGGCGCTTCGGTTGAAAGTCGCGATAACAGCTGAGATGCGCCGCCTTGTCATCTGATGTCCTTGCCAAAAGATCTCAGAAGAGCCGGTGTATCGTCGGTCGGTATTGCCAATGAAAATCCGATCCTCGTTGATTCGAGAGCAAACCAAGATGATAATGGCAGTCAAGGCACGTTTAGCGTCGAATCTCGCCTCGGTGCGCTCGCTTATGGATGAGGCGCGCACGGCGAGGCATCGGCGAGACCTTGCGCCCCTTGCTCGAGAACAAGAGGCTCGATTTCAAAGGCTCGCGCGGGACTTCGAGAATATCTACCGACGCCTTCCGACCGATGGGTTATTAGACGTCAGTACAACCGTGTGGAAGGAGTATCTCGAGCGACTCGAGGCGACCCTTCTCCCTTCTCCTGCTCTGCGATTCTTGAGGCATCCCGTCATAGGTGGAACAATGGTGTTCGTTCCGCCGCGAACCCTCAGCGAGGCTGAATTGACGTACGTCAGGTCGGTATTCAAAGACAACGACATCCGACAACTACTGAAGGAAGATCCTTTAGGGGCACCGCCCCTTTTGACGTGGACGGACTTTCCCGTCTCACCTAATTCGATACATCTTCTTTACCACTTGGCTCACCTGAGCAACCTGGCATCGGTTGATGTATCCGACCTGAACTCCGTCGTCGAATGGGGCGGAGGCTATGGCAGGTTGGCTAGGTTATTCACGCGGTTCTTCAAAGAGCCGCCAACCTACACGATCATCGACCTGCCCTTCTTCTCTACCCTCCAGTGGCTTTACCTTTCCTCGATCTTGGGAGAAGCGTCCGTCAATCTACTAAGGACTCCCAGTGATGCAGTTGAGCAAGGAAAGATAAACCTCATCCCCGTTTCGATGATTCCCGATCGGCTGTCGGTGCCGGACTTGTTCATTTCGAGCTGGGCCCTCAGCGAGAGCTCAAGCCAAGCTCAAGACCTGGTCATCGCGAAGGATTGGTTCGGAGCGAGGCATCTGCTCCTTGGATTTCAGGAAGACTCCGAAGCATTGCCCGACGCTACGAGGGTCGGTAGGCTTGCGGAATCAGCCGGGGCAAAGATCGTGCCGCTTGAATTGCAGCCCGGAAACTATTACGCGATCAAGTGAGCCACGTTTATCCAGTTCCGGATCGCGCATATACGTCCCCGAACTCATTACGCGAAGACAGGGCGGACAGCTGAGCGATCATTTCTTTGTCGTCCACCCATCCCTCAAGGGCCAGCGTCATGGATTCTCCGACGGAATAGTTGAAAGTGAAATCACCCAGTCGCATTAGATGCTTGACGCATTCGACGGCCGCGTCGATGAACTCGGGAGTGAATTCGAAAGATATGGTCTTGAGTGGGCTTGAGAGCCCCTTGAGTACTTCGTGCTCATAGCCCTCAACATCGATCTTGCAGAATGTTGGCTGACCGTATCTTTCGATGAGGTCATCGAGGGTATCGATTGCAACGGTGACTTCCCTTTGCCATTCGTGCCCAGGAAATCGCTCTGTCTTGCGAACGCTCTCGATCCACCCCGGGGACATCGAGGAGATAGTGTCGGCATCGCTCTCCAAGAGGCGACCCTCACCTTTGCGCCCGCCAAGGGCAACCGGCACGATCGCAACCTTACGATCGTGGCCGAATCGGTTCTTCAGCACTGACTGACAGGCAACCTGAGGCTCGATCGCCACTACACGACAGTCCAGCTCTCGGAACACTGCTGTTCTGTTACCTCGATTCGCTCCCACGTCGAAACAAAGGTCTCCCGGCCCCATAAAGGCGCGATAGAAACGCACCATTGATCTGAAATGACGCTTTGCGATGGCTCGAGCCTGACGCTCTTGGATGTAGTCGGCGGGGCCGAAAAGGCCCAGCTTCCCCAATATCCTGACCAGCAGCAGGGTCACATTCCTAGTCACTCACGTCGCTAAAAGAAATACTCCTTACTCGGTATGGGCACGATGCTATCCGGTACACCGGAACCCCATAGGTATAGTTTTGAGTTGTGCGTGCTCTCGTTACCGGTGACGCCGGCTTCATCGGCTCTCATTTGGTCGATGCCCTATCCGTCTTGAATTGCGGACCCTTGGCAAGGCGATCCGGCTTGTCGGACGGAGCTGTCTCCGGTCGTCCACTCTCCCGACCGAAATCGACGGCCTTCGAAAGGTAGCCGGTAGCACCCCGGCGTCGATGATCCGGGCGGGGTTCCGGTCGGATCCCACCAGATCTCCATGGCATCTTTCAAATACGAGTAGTTCCCCGGAGCGAAGTAGGCAGCCGGCTTGTACGGGTTAGGACTCCCGTTCGGAGGAATCGCGTGCATCCCCTTGTCCCAATTCTGGGGTGTCAATCGCGGACCAGCGGCTTGGATGCCGTAGAAGAGCATGCCGATCATGTCGTAGGTGGAAGGAAGCGCGCTCGCGTTGGTGGCGCCCGGCTCGGTGCATTCCGGGCACGGATCACGGTAGGCCTGGTACCAGAACTGCTGACGCAGGGCGTCGCGCCGGTAATCGAAAGTAACGCCGAAGGCGTTACGCCACTGCGTCTGGTTGTAATTTCGGGCGTCGAAGTTGGTGTCCGGAGCCGGGGGTTGGTTATGCCCGGGTATTACCCACTCCGGGAAATAACCGAGGTTCGTGGCGAAGGTCGTTGTAGTGATCGGGTCGGACATGTTCAAAAGTTCGATCACAGTTGTGACTTCGTCCGACTTGAGTGCGGCAATTGCCGTGGGATTCGTGGCTTGTACAGAGCTGGAGGTGACGGTCAGATTGCACTGGGTTTTGAGTTCCGCGTCCAGCCTGATTTTGGTTGTTTCGTTACTGTAGAAGAAGCCGAACTTCCTGGTTCGCGACTGCATCAGTGGGTCTCCTGCAAAGCTCGCCGGGCGTCCCACGAGCTTCTGACATATGTATGTGGCCGCCATTCTGGCTTGGTCATCGAGGTCGGGGCGAAAGCTCACGCTGTAGGGGGCATTCTTCTGGGAGATCGAACGGGTTGTACCGCCGTAAGCAACCCCCATTACCTTGAGGTTTGCCGAGCCGCCCGGAAGAGCCGCGAACGGGTTTCTCTTTTCATTCATCTCTTGGAAGTTAGCGCCGTGGTAAGACCAGAGATGCACGATGCGTGAGTAAGTCTGATATCGCTCGTTGAAATAACGCATGTAGGCCTTGCAGGCATGGTCGGTGATGTGGTCGGTGTCCTTCACCGGAAGAGCGCAGTCGATGTACTGTCCGGCTTGCGGATCTGAACCAAAGTTGTTAGTCACGACGACCGTGACCTCGTCGCCGGTGACTCCTTTTGAAGTCGACCCAAAGTTGTCGCCCTCGAAGAATGCGACACAGGGCGGCGAGAGAAAATCCTCGGTCTGGCGCGGCGGGTTGCCGACACATCGCTTGAGGCGCGCTTTGCCCTGCTTGGGCGCACCGATTGGCGGCGGTGGTTGCTGCCCCGATCCGTCTGAGCCTGCACCGAAACCCAGCCCTCCGGATCCCGCCTGCCCTAGGTTCGAGATGTCGCTTCGACCCTCACCCGAACCCGGTACCGGAGCGAATTCCGCAAGGGTTGAAGGACCGGATTGAGGAACATTCAGTGCAGAAGGCAGCAAAATCGCAAGCGCCGCCGCCGCGACGAGCAGGATCAACCCGGGATAACGCCGAAGGGCGCCGCTCCGGATCTGCTTGGGGTCGCGGGCCAAGTTAGTTAATGGGATCGCCTTGGCATGGTCCGTCAGCTTTCACCAGGGCATCGCCAGATGGCCATTCGTTCGCTCGGAAACGACGACCCTCACTTGGAAGGCGGTAACAACCGCGAGTCGGAGATCCAGGGGGCTGGCCGGTGGCGTCCCACCAGATCGGCATTGCGTCCTTCACGAACGTCCAGTTCCCGGGAGCGAAATACGCGGCTGGACGGTACGGATCCGAGCTTGGCCGCGCAGGTATCGCGTGGAGCCCCAAGTCCATGTTCTGTGGTGTCAGCCGCGGCCCCGACGCTTGAATGCCCCAGAAGAGGAGGTTTAGCATGTCGTAGAGAAACGGGATGTCGGTGCCCTGAGCCGCGGTCCCGGGGACGGGGCAGTCTAGGCACCCTTCACGATAAGCTTTGAACCAATTCTGCTCGCTCATGATAAGCCGGCGATAATCAAGAGTCATACCAAAGGAGTTTTTCCACTGGGCGGGGTGCTGCTTACGCGCCTCCGAATTCGTGTCGAGCGCCAGGATAGCTGAATTACCCAGGATCATCCATTCCGGAAAATAGCCGTGGCCGCTAGCGGTTACGGTGGCAGCTGAAGTGACAAGCACACCATCCATGGCGATGACGGTAGTGACTCCGTCGGTCTGCATCTTGGTGGTGCCGTTGCGGTCATCGCCCACGACCGTGACTTTGATCTCCTGTCCGCACAGCTCGCGTATGTCTTTGATCAGTAGTTCGGCCCGAGTGCCGCTTCCTGCAAAGCTCGTCCATGCTCCGAATACCCGGACTTTATCTTGATCGAGAGGATTGCCGCTGTGTTGAGCCTTGCGACCGGCTAGTCTTAAGCAAACGTAGCTCGCCGCGATCCGCATGTCGTCCTCGTAGTCAGGGCGAAAGGTCATGAACATGGGTGCATTATCTCGGTACGGTCGCCGGAGCTGACCCAGATACCCCACAGTAACGACATTCTTCTTTGCCAATGAAGGGCCCGTAAGCGAGGCGCTTCCGAACGCGAATGGACCAATCCTGCTATCAATTGCATCCGAGCCGAGGGACTTGCTGGCGTTCCACAGGTGGACAACTCGGCCATAAGTCTGATAACGATCGTTGAAGTACTTCATGTATGCCTTGCATGCGAGAACCTGCGGCAAGTCGTCTGATTTGGGGGCGAGGGCGCAATCAACGATCGACCCACTTTGGTCGCCCTCGGCATGAATCGCAATCTTTACCTCGTCTTTCGTCACCCCCTTGGCGGTGGACCCCGGGTTGCTGCCTTCAAAGAAGGCGACACAGGGGGGCGAAAGCTCATCTTCGGTTTGCCGGGGCGGGCTGCCTACGCAGCGCTTCAGGCGGGCGACCTTTTGGCTTGGAGCACTTGCTCCCTCGGGGATTCCTCTTTGGGCCTCTGCGCTGCCCGCGCCGAACCCCAGGCCCCCGGTCTGGCCAGCCCCAAAATCTTTTGCGTCGCTCTGACCTTGGCCCGAGCCGGGAACAGGCGCGAACTCGGCCAAAGTTGAAGGTCCGGATTGGGGAACCGTAAGGGCCGAAGGAAGCAGGACAGCAAGGGCCGCAGCGGCCAGCACCAGCGCGAGGGCCGGATACCGGCGAACCAGGGTGCTCCGTTTCGACCGCTGGTCCGAACTCACGTCAGAGATCCTAGGCCGCGGGGGGCTCCGGAGCAGGGCTTGCCTGATCCTGCGGGGTTTCACTCGGACCGGGCCCGCTTTGTGGGTCCCGGGTTTCAACCGGCGCAGCCGGCTTCAGATTGACTCGGATGGGGTTGGCCGGGGCCTCGATGCGGGCACCGTCGGTGCCATGTTTGCCAAAGACATAGAAATCCTTGAATATCCTTCGTATTTTCAGGTCCTGCACGAATTTTAGAAAGTCCTTGGTCGCTTGCCCGGTCGTTCCGCTCTTCAGGGGCTGAAAGAAATCCTTGTAAACGGGATCCTCCAGGTCGGGGAACTCGAGCACCCTTCCGACTCTTCTGATCAGTCCGTCATTCGTCCATATCGATACGTACATGAAGAAGTCTTCGACATCTCGCAAGTTGGTGGGAGTGATGCTGGGGTCAAAGGGTTTCGGCAGGACGTCGAAGCGCTTCCCATCCGATTTGAACGGGTCTATGAACTCCTCGTTCAGACTCTTTCTCTCTTTCGGTGGGAACTTGTCGTCATTGGGGATATAGAAGGCGGCTTCCGGATTCCATTCGACAGAGGTTCCGCCCTTTGCGAGGTAAGCAGGCAGCGTCTCGAGGAACCGAGAGCGAAACAGCACTTCCCTTGCATCGAGGGGACTGGCGCCGGTGTCGCCGCCGAATTCTTGGGGGGCCCCTTGGGGATCGAAGACCCAGCCTCCAGACAGAAGGACGGCCTCGGTCGCGGGGTCGGCAAAGCCAGCGGCCCTTTGCGCTTCGGCCACCGGGGCATCGAACCGTCTCAAGATCGCAACCGTTTCCAGAAGGCTTGCGTTGGCAAGCCGCAGAAACCTTGCATCGTCCAAAACGACTTCCTCGTAAACGATTTCCTTGTTGATCGCGACGGTTCCCGTGTATTTGTAGTCATCTTCCACAAGTCCCGATACGGTCAGAGTTACGGGCCCACCTTGGCGCCTCGGAACTTCACGGCTGAAGGAGTAGCTTCTTGGTGACAGGGTGGTCTTTTCTGCGAGGTCGGATATGTCCTCTGTTTTAACCTCACCCTTCTTGTTCCCACTGCATGCGACAAGAGTCGCGAGTATCAGTAAAACGCAAAGCCGCCTCATGGCTTCACTTCGCTTAAGGCAGCCCGCATGAGCGCCCGCGGGTTGGGATATTCCGCCGACACGCTCAGCAGGACGAAGTCGATATTTCTGAACCACATAAAGATTGCCTGTTTGTTCGCTGCAGTCACATAGACGATGTCACCGCCGATAAAGCGCGTTCGCGGGGCAGTCTGTCCAACTTGCGCTACGACCGTCCGGCGAAAATCCACCTTCTCAGGGCTTGCGTCTGCAGAAAAGCGCGCAACCTGAACAGTGGCCTTAAGCGCCTTCCCTTCCCGCAGGCTCCACATCCTCACCGAACTGACATATGCGCGGTTCTTGGCCTCTTCGAACTGTGTCGAAACATTCTCCTCTGCGCTTTGAAGGCCGAGAATGACGGGAGGGACGGCATCGGGCGCCACCTCACCGGCCCCCGCGCCCGCGCCCGGAACTCTCGCCTGGCCCGGAGTGGGCCCGCATCCGCCGAGGGCGACGATAACGACTGCTCCCAGCGCAAGAGCACACATTGCGCGGGGCGGGGGGTTCGGGGACCGCCTCGGTCTCACGACGCTATTACTTCGAGCTTTCCGACGATGAAGGGCCGAGTTTCGTCATGGAAGTTGAATTCCCCCACCGTGTTCGCCACGTAGGTCCAGGTTCCCCCGGGGGCGATCATTCCTGAATCGAAGACTCCGGCCTGATCGGAAGTCATGGACCTGGCCTGGTTGTCGTTGTTCGTGACCTTTAGGGTCGTTCCCTTGAAGACCCGAGGGTTGAACGGCTTGTATCCCTGGGCGGTGATCTCCATCGGAATGGTTGGCGCCTTTGGTGCTTGGGTCGCCGCGGGCTTCGTTTGGGCTGGCGGAGGAGGGGATTGCTGGGCCGCCGCCGTGGGGGAGGGCTTCGCCGCGGGACTCTTCTTGATCGTTCCTATACGGTCGCCCTCTTCCCCTTCCTCAATACCTTTCAGGCCCGTACCAACACCTTTTTCGCTGGCGCAAGCGCCGAGCGTCATCAGCAACACAAGCAATAAAGTAACGAACTTTCTCATCTACTTCGTCCCCCCGTTCAGTTTCTTTCTCCCGTCGAGTTTGAGTAAGTTTTTCGAACCACTTCTATTTAGGGCAGCTTCACTATTCCCGAGGTAGGCCTCGACCACATCGGGATGATTCAAAACCTCGTCTGGCTTGCCCCTGGTGATTACGGCTCCTGAGATCATGGCAACAAGCTCGTCTGCAACCTTCGAGATCAATGGCATGTCGTGCTCGATTATCAACAACGTGCATCCGGTCTCGTACCGCACTCGCCGCAGGAGGGGCACCAGCCCCTCGGCTTCCGCTTGAGCGATTCCCGATGAGGGCTCGTCGAGAAGCAGGACGCGCGGCTTCGCGGCGAGCACGCAGGCAAGATCGACAACGCGCTTTAAGCCCGTGGAAAGCTCGTTCACGAACTTGTCGCGGTAGGAGCCGAGTTCGAGGATCCCGATGAGTCGCTCCGCCCGCGCCCTGACCCGGCCTTCCGCTTTGCGTACGGCGGGCACCTGCAGAGCAGTGACGAAGGTGCTGCGTACTTCCATCCCCTGATCCAGTGCGACGCAGATCGCCTCGAAAACGGTGAGCGATGGGAACAGCCGCCCTTCCTGGAATCTTCTAATCAATTTGAGCTTGGCGCGTTTGTCTGCTCCGAGCTTGGTTATGTCTACTCCGTCGTAGATGACCTTTCCTGAATCAGGTGGCACGTAGCCGCTGATCAAGTCGAACAGCGTGGTCTTTCCAGCCCCGTTGGGACCGATGAAACCGATGGCCTCTCCTTCATTGATTACCAGATCAACGTTGTCAACGGCCGTTACTCCTCCGTAGGTCTTGGCCAGGCCTTGCAGCTCCAAAATCACGTGAGACTCACCTTTGATTTTGGCTTCTTCGAGAAGTCTCTTGGCCTCAGACCCGCCCTCGGTTAGGCCAGCGGAGCCCTTAAGGTAGATCGCCCTCATGATGTCTGGCCTGTTAAGAAGGTCAGCGGTTGGGCCGTCGAACTTGATCTCGCCCTTCTCCATGAATACTGCCCGTTCGGCGACGGTGAGCGCCACGTTGACCGATTGCTCGACCAAGATGACCGTCGTTCCCTGCGCTGCGATGATCTTGACGATCTCGAGCAACTGCGAAACCACCGCAGGGGAGAGTCCCAATGAGAGTTCGTCGATCATCAGCAGGCGCGGCTTTGCAAGAAACGCTTGAGCAAGGGCCACCATCTGCTGCTCCCCGCCTGAAAGCAGTCCAGCATTGGTGCCGTACAAATCCCTCAGTTTCGGAAAGTACTCGAACACTTGGGCCAGTCTTTGCTTTGCCTCCTCTTCCTCAAGCTCCGAGATTGCGAACTCCAGGTTCTCCTTGACCGTAAGGGAGGGGAACACGCCGCGGCCCCCTGGCATGTGAACGATGCCCATTCTCGCAATCTCATGCGGGGGAATGTGGGTGATGTTGCGTCCCTCATATAAAATGGCGCCGTTGGAAGCATGGGCAATTCCGCTGACGGCCCTTAGCAGTGTCGATTTGCCGGCGCCGTTTGTTCCCAGAAGGGCAACCGTCTCGCCCTGATCGACCTCGAAGTCGACGTTGAAGAGAATCTGCACGGTGCCGTAGTGGACGTCCAGGTCCTTGCAGAGCAGGAGCTTGATCCGGCCTTCTTCTTTGGCCTTGCGGTATGCGTTAGTTGCGTTGGCTGAGGCTAGTGCTGCGCGCATGTCGACCTCGAACAGGGGTGCGGCGGAGGCGGATATGAACGTTCCCAGGAACGCGAGTGGGGTCAGCATGACAATGCCCCAGCGCAGGCCATATTTGTCGGCAAGATAGGGCGCCAGCGGACCGAGAAGTAATAAGGGAAGGCCCATGATCGAAGCAACACCAACGAATGCTCCTCGAACTCGCGGTGGAATAACGAGGCTTCCAACAGTTGTCATCGAGGGGGCGATGAAAGAATGGGCAACGGTAAATAGCATCCCGAAAAAGATGATCAATACGATGCTCGGGAAGGCGACAATAATGATCGTGGAAACGATGCTTGCCGCGCTCATGCCGGCGGTGACCATTAGCATCTTGCCAGGACGTTTGCGAATGAGCTGATCCGTCAGGGTGCCTCCTATTACGATTGCGAACAACCCAAGAATCTGCGTAGGAATCCCGAGCAGCGACCTCTGAAAAGGGTTCAAACTGAACTGCTCCAACAAGAAGAAGGGCAGAAGCTTGAACCCTGATAGCCCAACGGCCTTCAGTGGGCCGGCAATAAAGGTTCGGCGAATAGTCCGAACGGCGAAGATTGTCCGGAACGCCTCCCCCAAACCGATTGGAGGATCCGGCTCGGAGGCAAGGTCTTCTCGCATTCCCAGGCGCAGACGCTCCCAGTAGCCCCTGACCGGTTCCGGCAGTTTGAAGGCGGCAAAAAGACCGCTGGCAATCAGCAGGGGACCAACAAGCCTTACTGGACCCCTCCAGCCGAACCGAGTAACTATAAACGCTACCACCAGGCCAGTAATCAACTCGGGCAGCTGGGTCGCTACTTCCTTGAAAGAAACAATCCTGCCTCTTGCTTCCACCGGGTAGTAGTCGAGGCTGAGGGCCCCCAGAGGAACATTGCCGATTTGTTCGCTAAACGTGTTGATTCCCCTCGCCGCCGAAAAGGACCCGATACCGCGCGTGAAAGTACTTCCCACGGTGGCAATACCCGACAGAATGGAACTGATTCCAACCAGGTGGGCCCGGTGTCGTGTTCTGTCTGAGAGCCAGCCGATGGGTGGACTGGCAATCAATAGGAAGAATCCGACCACGCTCTGGATTGTGAACATTCTCGTAAGCGACGTGCCAAACTCCCGCCGCAATTCGGGCCCCATGGCCGCAATGATGTTGTTGTCGAAGCTCTGGACGTAGGACACGAACATGACGATCAGCATCGGCCCAGCGCCGTACTTGGTGGCCTTGATGAACTTGTAGCTTTTACCAGTTTCCGTGAGGATGGTTTTGAACCTGATCTGCGATTTGACGTCTTGGACCGAGATCTTGGTCCGGATTTCGGGAGGTTGGTCGCCGTCAACACGCCGCGCATCTCGCACCATGGGGTCTACTTCAACGTGAAAAGTCTCTGGGCTGACCGCGCCGTTACCGTCCTGCGGGGTGGCATCTTCGGGAGCAACTGTCGATTGAACCGGCGTCGAAGGTGGTGAACCGTAGGCGTTCGGCTCGTTCTTGTTCTTTCTCTTCATTCGCCCGATCCTCCGTCGGCCGGAGTGATGGCAGCAGCCAACTCTTTCCGCTTGGTCGCGTCAGGATGTTCGAACTCCCCTAATTCGGCGGGGGCCGCGGCTGTCGTCGGCTTCCTTTCGGTCTGGGTCAAATAGAGTTCCGATTTCTTCGCGTATCTGCGGTCCAGCGGAATCCTATCAATGCCTTCTCCTTCAGATCGGGGCGCAAAGGGAACCTTGCGCCTTGCGATTGCCTCTGGGTCGTAGTCCTCAAAGAGACTTGGCACGATGATCTGTCTTCGCGAAGCAATGATTCGGAGCATGCCATCGCGCGCCTGGTAAAGCATCGCCGAAAGCCCCCCTGGCGAGAAGATCAGCAGGAGCAGGAGGCCCCCGGCGCCGGCAAGGGTCTTGGCCGTGGGATTGGTCATGAAGAAGTTGATCAATCCTATGTAGATTGCCCCGAGCAGGGCGCCGCTCACCGAAGTGATGCCGCCAATCATGGCCATAATGAACATCTCAACGCTTACTTTGGCTTCAAATGAACCGGCGTCGATCGCGCGCTGGTGATGCACGAACAACATTCCTGCGAGGCCCGCCAGCACTCCCGAAAGGGCAAATACCGCCACCCGTGTGCGCACGAGATTGATCCCGAACGCTTGCACGCCTTTCTCGTCTTCGCGAAGAGCGAGCAGGACTCGCCCGGTTCTGGCGCTGCGAAGTCGCTTCACCATCAGCGCCGCCAGAAGGGCAAATGCAACGGTGAGGTAGTAGTAGTTGCGCTCGTTTCCGAAGCTCAGGAAAAAGAACCGCGGGCGTTCGATGCGGTCGGGTAGGAGCCAACCAAAGTAGCTCTCGTTGAACAGAACGTTTTGGACGGCCGCGGCAAAGGCGAGCGTCGTAACTGCAAGGAAGATGCCCTTCACTCGCAGAGCCGGCAAGCCAACCAGGGCGGCGAATCCCGCCATGAAGGCGCAGACCAATGGAAGCGCGATCCAAAACGATATGTGGAGGTCGCTGGTGAGCTTTCCGCCCACGACTGCAGCCACGGCCACTAAACCGAATTGACCGAGACTCACCTGCCCTCCCCACCCTGTCAAGACCACCAAGGACAGAGCAATGATTGCGTAGATGGCAATCAGGCCGGCGAGATTTATTTGCGCAGGAGATGTGGCCAGCGGGAAGACGATCAGCACGATGAGCCCCAGGCCCATGAGGATACGCCGCATGCGCCGGATACTCGGGACGGCCGTGAGCTCGCGAGGAGTCGGACGAATCTCTTTGGTCGCTTCCCAGGAAGAGGCGTCCTCTTCTCCGCGAACGATCTTCTTGCGTTGCAAGATGAGGCCACCGGCCAGAATGACGAGCATCAGCAGATCGAGAACGGTGGTCTCCGGAAACGACCACGAAACGGACTGTTGAAGGATGCCGATTCCGAGCATCGCGAAGACCGTGACCGGCAAGTTTCTCATTCGCCCTATGACGGCGCCGGCCAAGGCCGGAAGCAGCTTGGACACATCCCCCGATCCGGCCCCCGAGAATGAGAAAGTCATCCCAGAAGTGATTGCGGACAATCCGGCAAGGAAAGCCGCTATCCCCCAGACCATGGTCGACAGAAGCCGGACGTTGATTCCCATCATCAGGGCCCGGTCGGAGTTTTCGGACGCACCGCGGACCCGAGCCCCTTGCTTGCTGTACTTGAAGAAAAGTGCAAGCCCGGCAAAAGCAAGAAACACGGTAACGATCGTGAAGACCTCCGCGAACCCGAACCTGAAGGGGAAGAGTTCGATCTTGAACGATTCAAACGGCAAGGGAATCTTGCCCGTCTGAAGTTTTAGGTCGATGCCCGCGTCGCGTGGATCGGGAAAGATGGGAATCTTGGCGATCATGCTTTTGGCGGGCTCAATCGTGGTTGCCAGGACGATGGTCACGACGGTGAGGGCTAGGCGGGGCGCGTTGAAGAATCTTTGAACAAAAATCACTTCCACGAGCAGGCCGAACACCGTCGCAGTTAAGAGGCCAATGATGAGACTGATGACGAACGGCCACTCCAGAAGTCCCGCGAAGTTGAACATCATGGTGGCCCCGACGCCGCCGAGCACTGCTGCTGAGAAGTTGATAATCCTGGCGCTGCGGAAGATGAGGATGATCCCCGCCGCCAGCAGAGCGTCTTGGGCGCCGACGACAAGTCCGAAGACGATGATGCCTGGGGGCGTGGGCTTCGGGAGACCAAATAGCGCAAAGAGCAACAGAAGTAGCAATGCTCCGACTGAAAAGACGATGGTCCTAAGGCTCGAACCCTTTGGAAGCAGGCGGTTCAGCATCAGGTTGCTGGCGTCGGGATGATGTTGGCGAGGGTGGAGTTGATATCCGACTTGATCGTGAATGCCCCGAGGACCTCAGTTGTAGCGAGGTGATCGAAGACGAACATTCCGCCGAGCTGCGGCGCCAATGCGTAATCGTAATCCCACGGCACCTGCGGCGGCGGGGGCGGCTGCTTTGCGGCGTCGCCGGGTCGCGAGAAGGTCCATAATCCGGGGTCCGCTAGCCATGCGTCGAATGCTTCGCCGCATCCCTCGTACCGCTCCTTGCCTTTGATTGTTGCGGACACATTTAGTACCTCCTGGGTATTCGGATCAATACCGACCGAAGTTATAGCCAATCCTGCCGAAGCCGGTAGCGGGAATATCTCCGTCGCAGGGACGGGGGTGAATTCTTTGGAATTTTCGCCCGCAAGGGTCTTCATGTAAGTCAGGTAAACGCCGTCGTTAGGCCTAACCTGGAACTGCTGAATCTGCCGGCGAAGCGAGAGGGTGCTTTCGATTTCGTAAGTGAATACTCCCATGGCATCGGGAGTCGTCACGTTACGGATTGTTCTGAGGCCAATCTGATCGATGGCTAGCTTGAACAGCCCCACGATCTCGAATGTTCCCTGCTGCTTCCACTTGTAGTTGCCGGGCGCCATTGCTTTCTTAACATCCAGGCCGATCGGCTCCACGATTGCGTCCTGCCCGGGGTCCGGGCAGGGGTTGAACGCGGCGGCGCTACCACCGCTAAAGGTTGGATACGTAAAGCCGAAATCGAGTTCCTCCACCAGTTCGGGGCCAAGGGCCTCGATGATCGCTTGCTGCTGCTCAGGCGTGGCTACGACCTGCACTCCATAGGCGAGGTCGAGGGGATAACCCTTCACTGATACACGTGGGGGAGGCTTGTCGACCACAACGATGTTCCTGACGGCCGCGCAACCCGTGAAGAACAGAGCCACGCAGGTCCACCCGACAATTCTGCTCGACTTAGGCAGCAATCTCAGCATCGCGTTTTTCCTTTCGCGTGAGCGCACGGACATCGGGAGCATAAGGATTCTTGAGAGACAATCGGGACATCAGAGCGATGGTTCGAAGCGTTAGCGGCTGAGCCTGCTTGAGCCTTACTCGCAGGCTCCTCGATAATTCCTGCGCCGCGGTGGCATCGTCGAGGTCCACCTCTTCTCGTAAGTCCCCGTAGAGGATCCTGGTAACAAGCCACGCGAATTCACGGTGCTCTTCGTCCTCCACGAATTTGTCATAGAACCCCAGCGGCGTCGCGTGGCTCGATCCGTAACCAAAATCAGAGCAGGTGTCTCGGAACTCGGCGTATGCGACTTCTATCCGGGCAATCGGACCGTGGCTCTCAGCCCAGCCGCGCCTGCGGGATTTGCGGATCGACTTGGCTATTGACGGATAAACGAGGTAAACGATCAAGGCTACCAGTGCTATGGGAATGAGCAGGAGGACGATCCGCCGGATCTGGTCGTAGATGAAGCCCTTTTCTTCGATGCGCAGCGGGATGTACACCTGAACAGCGATGTCTTCGCTTGGCTGAACATTGGGATCGGCGTTGGTTGGCCCTTCGGGTGTGAGGTTCGTCTTGGCTTTTAGGGGCGAGCCAATAAGTGGCAACCATTTGAAACCGGGGAAATAGACCTCGAGCCAGCTGGCGCCGTGCTTGGGCCTCACCTCGCGGATCCCCTCCCCAACTAGCTCCCCCCCGTCGTATCCGTATGCGATTCGGGCGGGTACTCCGGCCCAACGTGCGAGCATCGCTTGTGCCGCAACGATCTCAAACGGGCTGGCCTCCTTCTTACCGAAGATCATGTCTTCGACCTTAGACGGCGGCACGGCAACAGGAGTTCCGGGTCCGGCCGCGGTCACTGTTTCGAGAAGTCTTTTCCTAAGGAATTCGAGCCGGTCCCAAACCGGCTCCTTGGGCGCCTCATCGAGCAAGCCCTGAATCTGCGGGGGCGGGTCGGGTATCTCGGCGAATCGCTTCACGTTCTTGGGGAGCTGGAAGTTCAGTGCTTTCAAGGCCTCTTCGGTTGGAAGGTCAGCCGACTGGACGGTGTAGGAGAGGTTGTCACGAATCTGGCCTTCAGTGAGGCGGATGTTTCCGGTTCGCGGGTCGTATGCGTAGCTGCCCTTTGCGACAACGCCGGTAGTGTTGGGCAGACCCGGTAGTACCGACCCGCCGAGACCCTTGATGAGGAAGTCCGCTTGTCGGCCGGCCTCCAGCGTCGAGTCGACAATGCCGCTCTCGGGAACGGGCTGCAGATCACTCTCGGCGAAAGGCGGAAGGCGCCACTCATTTTCCTGGTATATGTCGAGCAGGCCTATCCGCCATGGTCCGCTGATCTTGCTTCGGACCTGGAAAAGCACCTTGTCCTCGACCTGCGACAGCGGCACTGCCTTAGGTCGCTGCGCGTCCCGAACCGGGTCGATGTATGGCGCGGGAAATAGAAAACCGGTCTTTGCCAACGCGAACATGGCGGCGACCAAAAAGCCGATCAGCGGGAGCGCCTTGGCCGCGCGGCGCGCTTCGTATGCAAGGCTCGGCGCGGGGTTGCCTTCACTCGCGGTGAGATTGTTCAAGCTCGAGAGAAGAGCGAGGCCGAGAATCATCAGGACCAAAGCGGCGAGTCCCGCACCCAACTTTGAGTTGTCAGGAACCGAGATGGCGCCCATTGCGATTAGAGGAAGCGGGACGATCATGCCGATGACGGGCTTGCGCATTTCGATGCCGACCCAGCCAGCCGCAAAGCCGACGCATGCCATGAGCCAGCCGACGATCAACTGAAAACCGGGGAGGAACTCGGCCGGCGGCCTCAGCACGGAGCGTGCGGCGGCTGCTTCCTTAAGGATCGTGGACAGCTTGGTGATGTTGTCGAGACCTTCGGGCAGCACAAGAACTATGCCGACGGCTGTGATTCCCAAGATGATGGTGAGGTTGGCTACGAGAGCGCTCTTGCGCCGGGAAGCCTGGGCCGCAACTCCGATGCCGCAAAGGCCCGCTATTGCAGGGTGGATCTTGCCGGGAAGCCCTTCAAAGATGCTTCCGATGGTTATTGCGGAAGCCAGGATCCAGCAACCGAGGACGACCCCAACCCGCAGTGGGGGCAGTGGAGGTTCCTGCTCCCAATCCTCTAAGTCGATGTCCTCTTCGTCATCGTCAAGAACGCCTTCCGCCCCGGCGAGATTGTCCGCAACTCTTTCCTCGAGGCCCTGAAGATCCGCTACCTCTCCTTGCGCGGCCGCGCCCGTTTCCGTTTCCGCTTCCAAGGTGTCGGTGGGGGGAGGGCTCATAACCTGTTTCCTGCTCCGATATCGTTGTGAAGCGCGGTGCTTAGATCTTGCCCCATGAATACCGGTGCTACCTGACAACCCATCGCTGCGGCGGCCCCCATGGTCTGGCTGTCGGTCTCGTCCCAAATCAAGGCAACGACTGTGATCGACACCCCTTTGTCGGCCAAAATCTTTAGAAGGGCGCTCTCCTCGGGATTGAGTTTCGGAGTTATGAGAATGGTGTGTGCGTCTCTTCTTGTGTCGAACACGAGTCGCCTGAGAACCTTGGTGAGGGGTTCGCGGTCCATCGAGACCCTCGAAAGAGTGTCGAGGAATCCGAGAGTCTTAGACTGACCCCTCATGGACCGGGTCAAGGGTCCGGCGTTTACTTCGACTTTGATTTCGTATCCCTCGTGGAGGTGTCTCACGCCAAGTGACCCGCATGCGCGCACTCCGGTCTCGAAGGATTCGGAGTAATCGCCTTCCCGGCTGTGCGATCCGCGGTCGGTATCGAGGATGAAGGTGATGTGGTCGGTGATTCCTTGTTCAGCTTCGCGCACCATGATCTTTCCCGTCCGCGCGCTCGCGCGCCAAACGATCCGGCGAAGGTCGTCGCCAGCCTTGTATTCGCGCATGCCGTAGAACTCCATGCCCGACGGCCACGGTTTGGAAACGGGAGGCCGGATAGGAGGGTCCTCGAACAAACGAGTCAGAGGTCGGTCGGAAACACGCTCGACGCGAGGGTGCACTAAAAGCTCGAAGGGCTCTTTGAGGAGAGTCTCGCGCTGGATCACTCCGATGGGATCGCTCGTTATCGCGATCAAGGGACCAATATCGTAAACACCTCGCCGGCTACACAAGAGCCCGTAGCTATGCGTCACCTCTTCACCCGCTCGGACCTTTGCGATCGCCACGCGAAGGGGCGTACCGAGTCTTTCGGGAATCCTCTCCTCCAACTGGAAGGCAGAGATGCTTCGCTGCGCAGTCGCCTTGATGAAGACCTCGAGGCGGTCGCCTTCTTGGGAACGCGGGAACAGGCCATCCCGCTCGGCCTCCAGTCTGAGGCGTTTTGGAGCGAGGAAGTAAGAGACGAACACCATCAGTACTGTGCCGTAGGCGATGATGTACAGAGTCGTACCGGCGACGATTCGGCCAGTGACCCAAAGAAGGAAGGCCGCCGTCAATGCGAGTTGCCCGGTCTTCGTTATACCGATCTTTTGTAGGAGGAGCCTGGCCCGCCGTCGAAGGTTGGCAACCTGCGTCTCATCGCGCAAACGGTCGACCTTTTCTCGGGTCCTTCGGACGCGCGTTTCAATGCCCTTTTGAAGCTTCGCCTTCGAGATGCGCGCCAAAGAAGTCTCCTAGTGCTTCATTACGAACCGACGGGCTCGAGTTCGGGTTCGGGTTCGGCTGCGGCCGCCGCCGGCAGCTTCGACTTGACGCCGGAAACGCTGGGTGGTTTTACCTGGGTGGTCACGCGCTCAATAACGGCGTCGACTGTCTCCCCTCGGATCAGGTAGTCCGGATTCAAGATGATCCGGTGGTTGATCACGGGCTTTAGGACCGCTAGGACGTCGTCGGGATAGACCTCCGAGCGCCCATCGGTGGCTGCAAGGACCCGCGAGGCCCGCAGAAGTGCGATCGAGGCGCGGGGGCTGGCGCCAAGAGCAAGTGCCGGCTCATTTCTAGTTGCGTTCACTAGCCGGACGATGTAGCGGCCGATTTCTTCAGTGAGCTTGACGGTCGACCCGTACTCGATCATCGCGCTTACGGTTTTTACGTCGGTGACCGCCTTCAGGCTTTCGATCGCAAGCTGAACCTCGTTGCTGAACATCACCTCGAGTTCGTGCTCTTCTTCCATGTAGCCCATCGAGAGCTTGAAGAGGAAACGGTCGAGCTGGGCTTCAGGAAGGGGGAACGTTCCAGCCTGCTCCACCGGGTTCTGAGTGGCCAGAACCAGGAACGGACGCGGAAGCGTATAGGTGACGCCGTCGCCGGTTACCCGGCGCTCGGCCATGGCTTCGAGAAGCGCCGATTGCGTCTTCGGTGTTGCTCGGTTGATCTCGTCCGCAAGAAGAACGTTGGCAAACACAGGACCTTTCATGAATTCGAACGTCCCGCCCTTCTGGTTGTAGATCGAAGACCCCGTGACGTCGCCAGGCAGCATGTCTGGGGTGCACTGGACTCGGTTCATCGACGCCTTCATGCTCTGAGCGATAGCGCGGGCGAGAATCGTCTTTCCCGTGCCCGGCACGTCCTCGAACAAAACGTGTCCCTCCGAAAGAACCGCGACGAGGGCCAATCGGATCACGTCTCGTTTGCCCTTAACCACCGTCTCGATGTTGCGAACCAACTTGTCGTATTCCTTCTTGAACTCAACTGCCTTCATCCCGTCCTCCTATTAGTTTGTTGCCGCGCCGCCTGCGGCGAGGATTCTTTCATCTTCTATTTTGATAGAGGAGCCTAATGCTTCCGCTATGACCGTCGTGGCTCGTCCGGCGTGTCGAAGGGCCCACTCAGCCGCTTCGGCCGGTTCTCGGGCCTCGATGGCCGACAGCAGACACTCGTGGTCCCGGTTGGATTCGGCCAGGTACTCCTGGGACAGTTCGCTGGCGTCGAGCCCGACGACAAAGACTCCTCGCAGGCTATTGACCAACTTGCGAGGTATCGGCGAGCCGGTTCCCTCCGCCAGAATCTCGTGAAACTCTGTGTCAAGGGCCATGTAGACATCCGGGTCGGTGGTTACCTTAAGCTCCTCGACAATGGCTTTCGCTCTTTCGAGCAAGGGTGCCGGCAACCCGTTGGTGGCAACCCTTCGGGCGATACCCGCCTCGAGGATCTCGCGAAGGACAACGATGTCCTGCATGTCTTCCTTTCTGGCCATGGCTCTTGCCAGCCGCATTTGCGGGGACCGTTCCTCCCTCGTAGTGACCCGGGCGCCGGCCTTTCCCGGCCGAACCTTGACGAGGCCCTCATGCTCCAAGAGGTGAAGGGCCTCTAGGACCGCGGTCCGGTTGACTCCAATCTCAACTGCGAGCACGTTGGCGGACGGTAGAGGGTCCCCGGGCAGGACGCGGCGCAGGTCAATCAACGAATAGAGGTAATCGACGGCTCTTCCAGTGGCCCCGCTACGGCGCTGGTTGCCAAAATTTACCTGATCGTCGCCCGAGTTTTGGATTCGCACCCCCAATGGAAATGGGAAACGAGAAGACTTTTGTATACCGATCGGATTAAGTCAATAGTTTTGATGAATAATTCTTAAGATGTTTGCGTGTAAGGCGCCGCCTGGATCTTGAACAGCTCTTCGTACAGTCCGCCGGCGCCCATCAATTCTGCGTGGGTTCCTTCCTCGACCAGGCGTCCCTTGTCGAGAACGTAAATACGGTCGGCCGAGCGGACCGTCGAAAATCGGTGCGAGATCAGCAGGACCGACCTTCCCCCGTAGAGGTTACGGATTCGGTCGAAAAGCTCTTTTTCGGCTCTGGCATCGAGCGACGCTGTGGGTTCGTCGAGGATTACGAATTCGGCGTTGCGAAAAAAGGCCCGGGCCAGAGCCACCTTCTGCCATTGGCCAATCGAGAGATCGGTGCCCTCCGCGAGCGTTTTACTGAGTACCGTCTCCCAGCCGTCCGGCAGTTCCTTGGCAAGTTCTTCCAGGCCGGCCGCCCTGGCGGCAGCTCCTACCGACTCGTCATCACCTGCGGCCTCTGACCTGCCCATCGTTATGTTCTCGCGCAATGAAAACTCCCATTTGACGTAGTCCTGAAAGATCACGGCGATGTGCTCACGAAGCCTCTCTCCCGCCACCGTCGACGTGTCGATCTCGTCCCAAAGGATGTTCCCTTCGCTAGGCCGGTAAAGCGATGCCAGGAGTTTGGCCAGAGTGGTCTTGCCCGATCCGTTCTCGCCTACCAGCGCGACCACCTCACCCGCCTTGATGTCAACGCTCACGTTAGCGAGGGCAGGTGTTTCGGTTCCCGGGTAAAAGAAGGTGATCCCCTTCGCCGCAAGATGATTGAACGGTCCAGGAACTTCACCGGTAGGTTTGCGGGCCTGTCCCGCGCGATGCATTGTTTCTAGAATATCCAGGTCGGACAGGCTGAGCCCAGAGGAGTAGAGGCTCCCAATCGAGAACGTCAGCCTAGCGAGTCGCCCCCGGATCTGCTGGGCGCCCAGAAGTGCTGCTCCTACTCCACCCACCCCAACCGTTCCTTTTAGAAGCCACCCTGCCGCTACCACGAAGATCGCCCCCGTGATCAAGGTTCCGGTTCCTTGACCCGCCATGTTTCGGAGCTGGTTCTTGCGGTTCATGTCGATCTGTTCATCCATTTGTTTCTCGTAAAGATCGTCCCAACGGATACGAAGGGGCTGCGCCAGGTTGAATGCGCGAACTTCCTTGGCCTCCGCGCGTCCGGTGAGAAGCGCCTGCAAATAGGCCAGTCGCCGACCACCCTCGACTTGTTGCACGAAAAGACCGAAAGACCGTTTTCCGGTCCAAATTGACGTGACGAGGGAAGGAAGACTGGCAAGAACCAGCAGCGGCAAAAGGATGGGGTTGATTCGGACCAGAGCGAAACTCACGGCAGCAACAGTGAGAAAGGATCCGAAAACGCCTACCAATCCGTAGACGGCGCCCGCAACTGCCTGCCCCCCCAACTCGGCCCTTCTCAGGCGATTCGAAAAATCGGGTGTCTCGAACGCGATCAGGTCCGCACTTGCAGCGACGTCCAGCACCCTCCTTTGTGCTTCGTAGGCCACCTTGGCCGTCATGTGAAACTGCTGACGAGAGGAGACGGCTTGGACCAACTGCTGACCGACTGTGATCGCAACGATCGGCAATAGTCGCCCCGATATCGACCACAGGGTACGCCCCGAGCCGATGGACGAGACAAGGACGTCAAGGGCGCTTCTCGCTGCAAAAAGCATCGCCGCGGCGCCGGTGGCATTGATCAGTTGCAGGACAGACGAGAGGACCAACCGCCAGGGACCTGCGGACCATGCCAACCGCACTGCGGATGCATAAAGCCGAGGAAAGTCACTCACTCTCTTCTTGACTTCCTCGCGGTCCTTAAAGAGCGCCAAGTCTTGAGAAGAGGGACCACCCTGAAAGCGCCTCATGTTTGGTAGGGCCCGCGGCACTCCGCTGAAGCCGAGATATTACTTTTGGACATCCGTTCTCCTCTTGATGTCTAAGTCGCCGGCCAGTTTCTCACATGCGAACAACCGAGGGAGTGCTAGGATCGTCGGCGACAGTGACGGACTCAGCTAGGGTCGTTCGTGCCCGCACCCGCTAAATCTAGGAGCGGTTTCCTTCGTCGTTATCCCGCGCTTGGTCTGATGGTCGCGGCCGCCGCTCTTGCTATCCTCCTGCCATCCGCATTGACGGTGCCGCAATCGGGGCCGTCAACGCTCGCAGAGTTTGCTCCCGTTCCAGGAGCGGGAGACGGCCGGAGCGATATCTCCGATCTCGGTTCGGCGCAGAGCGGTGGGCTTGGCTTTGGTTCCGGGTCGGGGGGAAAGGGCGAATTGCCCCCTCAACAGATAGGCGCTCCCACTCAAAAGACTTCGAGACTCAAGCGGTGCGTTGGAAGTCCTCCGCGCCAGACCGAAGATCTTCTGTCCCCTCCGTGCGTAGCGTTCTTCGAAGGTGACAACTTTGGTGCAACTGCTAGGGGCGTAACTCGCGACGAGGTCACAGTGATTGCTGAAGTAGGGGTCAACCAGACGACAGATCCCAACAACTACCAGAAGATCATCGACTGCGGCACTACCATCAAGAACGACGAACACCTCAACGTTATTGCTTGTAAGTCGTACATGAAATTCTTCAACGACAGGTACCAAACCTACGGACGGTCCGTGCATCTGTGGGTGTCGTTCGACGCGCCGGTGGCCGAGGCGGATTCGACTCGCAAGCCCTTCGGTTATACGGGCGCTCACGCGGCGGGTGCTGCTTCCAGGAAAATAGTTGGCATCACCCACGCCGGCAGCCCCCGCAAGCAATACACGTCCACTGCTCCCTACTACTTCAGTTACCGGGCTGACCTCGAAGACCAGGCGCGGCTGAACGCGAGCTACATCTGTCAGAAACTGAACGGCCGAGTGGCCAAGCACGCCGGAGTAAGGCTCCAAGCGATGAGCCGCAAGTTCGGCCTGCTCCACGAGATACCAAATGAGCGCGACATTCTAAAAGCCGAGCTTAAGGCTCAATGTGGAATCGTTCCGCAACAAGTCGACGCGGGTGCAGGCGCTTCGATAACGACAGGTATGGCAACATTCAGTGGCGACAACGTAACGACCATCATCACGGTCCTAGCGCAGCCGAATCAGGCCGTTGCGACCAACGCGGCAGCGCAAAATGCCTATTTCCCAGAGTGGTTCGTTGCCGGAGCCAATCAGGGAACCCTTGATACGAATGCTCAGGGCAGGCTCGCCAACCCGGCCGAGTGGGCTAACGCATTCGGGATCACTTTTGATTACCGGCGTGATGCGGTCGCCGACCAGATGTGGTTTCGGGCGTATCGCGACGGCTGCGCGGATTGTCCGGCGCCAGGGTCCGGCGGCGGAACTGATGCGCCCAAGGTGTACGACACGATCAACATGTTTTTTTATGGCTTGCAGGCATCGGGCCCCCGGCTCACTGCCGAAAACATCGACAAGGGTTTGCATGCGATTCCCGCGGCCTCGAGTACCAGCCCGTACCGGCCCGCGACATACTTTGCCCCCGGCAATTACTCGTTTCTAAAGGACGCAATGATGATCTGGTGGGACCCGGCGGGTACTCCGCCCGGATCCTCCACCGCCGGTTGCTACAAGTTGCCTCTGGAGGGCCGCAGATTCCGTTCAGTGGATTGGGTCGACGGTGACGGCGACGTGAAAGGCCTGGGCCCCTGCCAAGGAGATACCTTCCAGTAGAGAGGCCGGGCATCGTCGCGATTTAGCTGCGTAGTCCTTGGCAGGGACCCTCCTTCTTAATATCGTCGTCGCCCTCGGGCCACTCACCTATGCGCATACGCTTGCCGTCGTAGGGCAGTTTGTAACATCCCGGCGTGGTCGAGCCAGCGGCAGTTGCGAGCGGATCCCACCAGATGCCCATCGCGTCCTTAAGGTACGTGTAGTTACCAGGCGAGAAATAGGCGGCAGGGGCGTACGGCGAGACGCTCGAGCGCGCGGGAATTGCGTGCATCCCTTTGTCAAAGCTCGCCGGTGTCAACCGAGGGCCGGCGGCTTGGATCCCGTGGAAGAGCATCAGCAAGTTGTCGTAGATCTCCGAGACCCCCTGGTAGGCTTCGACCGCAGAAGGCTCCGGACACTCCGGGCACGTCTCTTTGAAAGCCTGGTACCAGGGCTGCTCGTGGGGAGCATCGCGCCTTCGATCGAAGGTGATGCCGAAGGCATTTCTCCACTGGCTCTGACTAAAGCCACCGGCAGTCTCAGCATGGTCCGCCCCTGCCGCCGTAAGGGATCCAGGAACGATCCATTCCGGCCTCCACTGATCGGCGTCTGCTTGAATTGTCCAGCTCAGCAAAAGCCCCGAGGTTGTTATGGGGATAACCGATGTCACGCCCTGCTCCTTAAGTGTGGTGACAGTCGCTCTACCAAAATTTTCGATGTCGTAGGCGTCGACCCCGCAGCCTTCCAATAGAGCGCGTTTTACGACCTTCATGTGCGATTGAGTTGCTTGCCAGGCCAATGCGAACTTGCGGATTTTGAGTACGTCCCCGGGGTTACCCGAGTACTTCGCGGTCCGACCGGCGAGTTTTCGGCACACGTAACTCGCGATGAGGGCACCCTCGTCTTCGGAATCTGGGAGAAATCCCCACAGTAAAGGGGCATTGGATGTGTAAACGGACCGAGCGGAGGTTGGATAGGTGACGTTGAGAATTTTTCGTCTCACGGCCTCTCCATAAACCACGGGAGCGAACTCAGAGGTCACAATCGCAAACGGCCGGTACTTTTCGTCGACAGTCGCAGTCTCAGCGGTACGGCTGTCGGCATTCATCTGACCGTCGCGCGTCGAATAGAGATGAACGCTGCGAGCGTAGGTTTGGTAGCGGTGGTTGAAGAAGCGCATATAGGCCTTGCAAGCTAATTCGACGTTGATGTCGCCGGAGCTCGGCGATTGGTTGCAGTCGACAGGGTTCGGTCGGTCACTGGGCTTGGCGGAGTGCAAAACCGCGATCACCTCATCGCGGGTGACTCCTTTGCCGCTTGCGCCTCCGTTGTCACCGTCAAAGAAGGCAACGCAGGGTGGCGACCACGGATCTTCAGTTTGGCGGGGAGGGTTGCCAACGCACTTTTTGAGCTGGGCCTTGGTTTGCTTTGGCCCCCCCAAATTTGTCGGCTCGGAGAAGCTACCACCGGCTCTACTGCCGGACCCAAACCCGAGTCCTCCACTTGACGCTTGCCCCAAATCTGACACATCGCTCTTGCCCTGTCCTTGGCCGGGGACGGGGGCGAACTCGGCCAGAGTAGTGGGGCCAGACTGAGGCACCGTCAGGGCCGAAGGCAGTAGCAAGGCAAGGGCTGCCGCAAGAGCCATTAATAAAAGGGCCGGGTATCGCCGAAGAAGACTTTTCCGGTTGGTCTCGAGCACGAGAAGTTCAGTCTACCAATTAGGATTGACGGCAGCATCGCTCCTATGATCGCGTTACACATTGACGGTGGGTTCCGGATCGCGCTAGGCTGAATATATGGCCGTCCGACCCCAACCCAAGCTTACCTACCAGGATTACCTGCTCTTCCCCGACGACGGCCGCCGCCGGGAGCTGATTGAAGGGGAGGTATACGTGACGCCGTCGCCCAACACCCGCCACCAGGATATTGTCGGTTTCGTTTACCGGCGGATAGGCAATCACCTGGAGAGCCACGGAGGAGGACGGGTCTTCGTCGCTCCTTACGACGTGGTGCTTTCTGATGCCGACGTAGTTCAGCCCGACGTCATCTTCGTTTCCGACGCCGACGCTGGCGTGATCACGAAGGCAAACATCCAAGGAGTCCCCACCTTGTTGATCGAGGTGGTCTCCGATCCGAGATTGGACCGCCGGATTAAGCACAGTCTCTACGCCCGGTATGGGGTGCCCGAATATTGGGTGGTAGATCCCGACGCCGACCGGGTAGAGGTCTTTTCCCTGACCGACCAGGGATACGCCAAGCCCGAGATCTTGGAGCCCAAAGAAACACTTTCAACCGAAGCGCTGCCCGGTCTCATCATTGATCTGGCCGACCTCCTAAAACGCTGAGGCTTTTTGCTGCGGCGCGAGAATAGCCCGCGGATGTTCACTCAAGAGATCGAAGGGCTGGCGTCCGAGTTTGGCCCGACGCGACTTGTGAACGTCACTCTAGAAGAGGACCTCGGCGCTCTCGTTGGTTCCCCCGGAAGGATTGCCGAAGTGTGCATGGTGGTGCGCAGGCCCAGTGGAACGTTCTTGGTGATCCGAAAGCCAGCCTACCCGCCCGACGTTTTTCGTCTGCCCACGGGTGGCCTGCATCGGGGGGAAGGAATCCTCGAAGCGCTTAAACGGGAAGTCGCTGAAGAGACGGGATTGACGATTGCGATCCGTCGCTTCCTTGCTGCCATCCGCTACACGGCTGGCTCGGTAACTAAAGACAATTCAGCCTTTCACACCTTCGCTTTTCTCGTAGACGAAATTGACGGAAAACTCGGGTCTTGTGACGAAGAAGAGGAACTTGAGTTCAAAGAAGTCGATCTGCGCGGGATTCGACAGACGGCCGAGGACCTCGAGCGAGTGACGCTGTTGTCTAAGGCGCAATCCCAAATTCAATGGCCGGCCTGGGGACGGTTCCGAGCTATCGCCCACCACGCGGTGTCCGAAACTCTCTCGCAACCTGGGAGCTTATGATGGTCTCTTGACCCAGGGGCGTTATCATCTCGACATGCAATCCGAACTGGCGCCCCTTTGGAACTTTGCGGCCCGCAGTCACGTTGGGGAAGTCCGTAGCAACAACGAAGATTCCTTCGTGGCCACTTCACGTCTTCTAGCGGTTGCCGACGGTGTGGGGGGGCGCCCGGCCGGCGAGGTTGCGAGCCACTTGGCAGTCTCGGTCCTGAAAGAAGTATTCGAGAGATTCGGTGACCTCGAGGCAGGAATCCAGATCGCGCACCGCGCGGTCAAGGAAGCGGCTGCATCGAGCAGCCTTCTCCATACGATGTGCAGCACTCTCACTGCCGCTGCAATCGATGGCGATAAACTTCGGATCGCACACGTTGGCGACACCCGCGCCTACATGCTGCGTGATGGCAATCTGGAAGCGATGACTGAAGATCAAAACGTTGTGAACAAAGGGCTCGCCGACGGAACGATGACAAAAGCCGAAGCGGAGTCGCACTCGAACCCTCGCCGCCTGGTTCAGGCGGTGGGCAGCCAGAGACTCGAGGATCTCGATGTCTGGTTTTCGAACGTCGAGGTTAGGCCAGGCGATCGCCTGCTGATGGCGACCGACGGGCTGGAGTACGCGGGCCTCGAGGCCATCACGGAGATCTTGAAAGGCGAAGCCGATCCCGAGCGGGCCGCAGAGAGTCTAGTAGCCGCCGCTCGGGCCAAAGGGGCCCCAGACAACGTGACGGTGATAGTGGCCGATGTCGCCGATCGGCCCTCCTGAGCAAATTTCACCCCCTGGTTGAGTAACTCTCATTGTCTGCTAGGGTTAATTAACCCACCGGGAGGGTACTATGCCTTTATTTCGTAGGATTTCCATGACCAATAGGAACGAATCTCGAAGTGCGCCGTCGAGATCGATAGGAGTCTCGTCGATACTGGTAGCGCTGGCGCTTGCGTTCGCCGTGTTCCCCGTGACCTCACCCGCGTTGGCGGCCGCAACCTGCGTGTTCGTTCCTGAACCAGACAGCGTTGTGAACGTGAACCTGCCCCTGGACGGCGACGGCGTAACGATGTCCGTAGACGCCGACGACAAATTTGTAGTGATCGGGACGGGACTGGCGAGTACCGATTGCGGCGGCGCCACGACTGCGAACGTGAACTCAGTCAGCGTCATCGGAGGTAACGGCAACCAGAGACTGACGCTCGATCTTCGCGATGGCCCATTCGAGCCCGGCGACGAGATCGAAGGGCCCGTGGGCCAAGTCAGCGAGATTGAATTCAACATCAACCTCGGGAACGACAACGCCGGCACAACCGGAGACAAACTCGAGGTACTCGGCCCCCCCGACGACGACATTCTTGGCCCCTGCGCGGGCACTACCAGCTATACGTTTGGCACGAGCGGAGTCAACTTAAACGGCGATTTGGATGCGGAACTCGTGGTCTCCGACGACTCTTCCGGAGATAGCGTGGATCTTTACTCGGCCGTGGGGAATGACCGGCTAGACACGTTCTCGGGAGAAGGCGGAATAGGCACAGGTGCGATTCTCGCCACTCCGCTCTTAGCTTCGGGAAAGGCATGTGACGACACCCTCAAAGGGGGCACAGGAGCGGACACACTTCAGGGTGGTGAAGGTGACGACATCATTGATGGCTCCAGCTCCTCAAACGACACTGTCGATTTCAGCGACTTTGTCCAAGGGACCCCCCTGGGGGGAAGCCCCGAGGCCGGCGTCTCCGTCAACCTGTCGAACGCGGGGCAGCAGGACACACGTCAGGGATTGGACACGATCACCAATATCGAAAACATCATCGGTTCTAACGCGAGCGTGAGCGGCTCCAGCCTGGTGGGCGACACACTGACGGGCAATACGGCAAACAACAACATTAGTGGTCTTGCCGGAACAGACTCGATTACAGGTAGTGATGGAAACGACATCCTCGAGGGCGGATTCGGGGCCGACGCAATTACTCCCGGTCCCGGCAACGACACGGTTAACGGGGGGATCATAGGTTCGCCCGGCACCGATACTAGTTTGAGCGACAGTGTGAGCTACGCTGGCGCGGCCGGTGCGGGAGTCACGGTGGATCTGGCCATCGCGACCCCCCAGGCGATTGGTGCCGACCAGGGGACCGATACGATTTCTGAGATCGAGAACGCGACCGGCAGCGCCCAAAACGACACCCTCAAAGGCAACCAGAACAACAATTCCCTGACCGGCGGGGCGGGGAACGATACCTTGGAAGGCAGGAACGGAAACGATTCCCTGACCGGCGGTGACGGAAACGATTCCCTAGAAGGCGGGACGGGGAACGACACGTTCACCCCGGGACCGGGTAACGACGTTCTAACTGGAGGTTTACTCAGTGCCCCCGGCACTGACCCCCTCGGTGTCGATACCGTCACCTACAAAGATGCGTCATCCACGGCCTGCGGGGAAAACGCAAATGGCCAAGCGGAATTCTGTGGTGTTACGGTCGATCTCGCCGTAACGACTTCCCAAAATGTCGGATCCAACCAAGGATTCGACACGCTAAAGGAGATCGAAAATCTGAACGGATCTCTTTACAACGACACTATCGACGGCAACTCTGCCCCCAACGTGATCGTAGGTGCCGACGGAGACGACATCATCAACGGACGCTCAGGCAACGACACGATCAAGCCCGGTGGGCCAGGCGGGTCGGACGGCCGCCTGGAAAACCGAAACCAGCCCAGCGCGAACGGTCAACAGAGCGTCACCGGGGACCTCCCGAACCCGAACCCAGACGACGATCTCGTTAGCGGCGGCGCTGGCAACGACACTGTCGACTACACAGATGCTGGAGGTGTAGTCGTGGATCTTGCGGACGGAACGGCAACCAGCGACCGGGAGGCTTTCGACACCTTGGTCGGATTCGAGAACGTCATTGGCTCTACCGGAAACGACACTCTTAGCGGTAACGGTAGCCCCAACATTCTGACCGGTCTTATTGGTAACGACCAGATTGAAGGAAGAGGCGGAAACGATACCGTGATCCCGGGCCAGGGAAACGACACATCGACTGGCGCGGAGCTAAGCGATCCAACGGCTGATCCCACCGGGGTAGACACGATTAGCTTTGTCGGTTCGCCCCGGGGCGTGACGGTCGACCTCAGTGCCTCGCAGCCGCAACAGACGGGAGAAGATCCGATAGGCAATCCACAAACAACGTCCGAAGACACCATAAGTGCCTTCGAGAACCTGATCGGGTCCGCATTCAACGACTCGCTTACCGGAACCGAGGGCGCAAACAGCATTACTGGCAGTGACGGGAACGACACCATCAATGGAGATGCTGGCAGTGACCTCCTCGACGGGGGCAACGGCACCGACAATCTGAATGGAGGGGCCGGGGCGGACATCCTCAACGGCGGCCCTGACAACGACATCCTCAACGGCGGCGCCGACAACGACATCGAGAACGGCCAAGACGGCAACGACAAGTTCCTTCAGGAGGCCGCGGCCAACGGCGCAGATCAATTAAACGGAGGCACTGGGGCAGATGTGGCCGACTACTCGGCTCGAACAGCATTCGTAAATGTCACGCCGGATAGCGTTGCCGACGACGGCCAAGCGGGCGAACTCGACAACATCGGCTCAGACGTCGAAGAGGTTTTGGTTGGCCCACGTCGTCTTACGCCGCTCTCAACTCCCGCTCGGATTCTTGACACGCGGACCGGCCCCGGAACTCCCGTCGGGCCTGGACAGACGATTGAAGTGCAAATTACCGGCCAGGGCGGTGTTCCGACCTCGACAGTGTCGGCCGTGGCCATGAACGTAACCGTTACCGGGCCAACCGCGCCAAGCCATCTGACCGTGTGGCCCAAGGGCGCCGCTCAGCCGACCACATCGAACTTAAATTACGTCGCCGGTCAGACCGTGCCCAACTTCCTAATGGTCAAAGTGGGCGACGAAGGCAAAGTCCTTGTCAACAACAACAGCGGGACAGTGCATGTGATCTTCGACGTGGCGGGCTGGTACTCAGACCCAACTGTGCTGGTCACAGGTGGGGAGCTTCAGACTCTGACGCCAGCGCGGATTCTCGATACACGTGATGGGACCGGCGGTTTCAGCGCACCGATTGGCCCAAATTCGACGATCACCGTTCAGGTGTCCGGGCAGGGAGGGGTACCCGCGTCAAGCAACGTTTCCGCGATCGCGATGAACGTGACCGTGACTGGCCCGACTGCAGCCGGCGACTTGCGGCTTTGGCCCACCGGTGTTGCCAGACCCAACTCGTCAAACGTCAACTTCGTTCCCGGTCAGACGGTTGCCAACTTTGCGGTGGTCAAACTGGGTACGTCCGGAAGGGTCGACATTTACAACGCGGGCTCCGGGACGGTTCATGTGATCCTCGACGTGGCGGGCTGGTACGCAACGGCCGACTTGGGACAAGGCGATTTTCAGTCGATGCGGCCCTCCAGGATCCTCGACACGCGCTACGGAACCGGAGGTTTCTCTGGGGCGCTGGCCCCGGGCCAGACGATTGATGTCCAGGTAAACGGCACCGGCGGCGTGCCACTCGTGGGCGCGACTGCGGCCGCGATGAACGTGACCATTACCGAACCTACCCAAGCAGGTCACCTAACGGTTTGGCCAAAGGGAGACGCTCAGCCGAACGCATCCAACCTCAACTGGGCCGCAGGGCAAACGGTTCCCAACTTCACCGTAGTAAAGGTAGGTCCTGACGGAAAGGTGAGTGTCTACAACGGGTCCGGTGGAACGGTGCACGTCATCTTCGACGTCGCAGGTTGGTTCACGGGTTAATAGGTTCGTATCAATGAGTTCGCGGGGTCTTTGACATAAGACTGCTCCTAATTTCCCTGTCCTGCGTGGTGGCTGTTTGGCTTGTGATCGTTGGTTTGCTCTTTTTGTTCGGGAAGAAAGTCGCGGCCCGCGAGGTTGCGATGTTCATTCCTAATCTGGCGCGGTTATTCAAAGACCTGCTGAAAGATCCCCGCGTTCCCCGGCGGTCCAAGTTCTGGCTTTGGTTTGGGATCGGATGGTTCGCGTGGCCGATTGATCTGATTCCAGAGTTCATTCCGGTAATCGGGCCGGCCGACGATGCGGTGGTAGCGATCCTCGTCTTGCGTCACTTGGTAAAGTCCGCCGGTCGCGACGTGGTGCTAGAGCACTGGAAAGGTGAGCCGGGGACGATAGACAAGCTCCTGCGGTTTGCGGGCCTTTCCACCGCAGACGTGCCCGAGGTTTTGTGAATTTTTGCTGTGCGTTTGCAAGGACCTTGCCGTTGGATTCAAGCATCAGGTAACCTGGGACGGTGAGTAAACCGAGCAAGGCCGGTCTGCTGCGTCGCTATCCCGCGTTGGCGTTTGTGGTCGCGGCCGGGGCCCTCGCGTTGCTACTACCTACCGCTCTCAACGTCCCGCAGTCCGGCCCGACGACCCTCGCTGAATTCGCACCGGTCCCAGGTGCAGGTCAGGGCACCAGCGATGTTTCCGAATTAGGCCAGGCCGGTTCCGGCGGTCTGGGGTTCGGATCGGGGACCGGCACGGGCGGGCGACTCCCCGAGCAGACGGCTGTCGGCAAACCGGGTCAAAAGAAAGCCCAGCTCAAGCGTTGCGTGGGCTCCCCATCCCGCCAAACCGAGGACCTTCTTTCCCCTCCCTGTGTCGCCTTCTTCGAAGGTGACAACGGCGGAGCGACATCCAAGGGAGTAACGCGGGACGAGGTGACTGTAGTCGCAGCTCTGGAGAACACGACTAACGACCCGCTTGCGGGTCAAATTATCGATTGTGCCGAGCTCCCGAAATCGGACGAGGCATTTCAGGACACCCTCTGCAAAGCCTTCATGAAGTACTTCAACGAACGCTACCAGACTTATGGGCGAACGGTGCACCTTTGGTCTTCTCACGGGGTGGCTCTGGCGGACATCGAAAAGCGCAAGAGGCCGTTCGCTTACGTGGAGCAGAGTCCCTCGCGACTAGGCAACGAGCACAAGATCATTAGCTTCGGGTACACCGGTACGACTCGCTCAGAGCAGCAGAGTAGAGCGCCGTACATGCTGAGCTTCAAGCATGACCTCGATGATCAAACTAGGTTGGGTGCTGGCTATATCTGCCTCAAGCTTAAGGACAAGCCTGCTCGCTACGCGGGAGATCCGCTGCTTCAAAACCAGACTCGCAAGATCGCCATTTGGTATGAAACTGCCGCGGTCAAAGACCGCTTCCTGGCCGAGCTGAAAGCAATATGCGGTCTGGAGATCCCGACGTCCTGGCAGGTAGAGGGCTACCAACCCAGTTCCCCAGCCGCGACATCTGCGGCGCGTCTTCGTACCGAGGGCGTCACGACGGTCATCTACCTGCATTCGGCCTCCGCCGTCTATATCGTCACTGGCTACGCCTCTCAGCAGGGATGGTTCCCGGAGTGGATAGTGCCGGGTAAGAACGGCCAGCGCGACGTCGATACGAACTTCTATGCCCGCACCGCGGTGCAGTCGCAATGGGTGAATGCTTTTGGTCTGACCTTTGACTATCGCCGCGACGCAATCAAGGAGCAGTCCTGGTATCGGGCGTTTAGAGAGGGCTGCGCCTCGTGTCCCGAGCCTGCCACGCTGGCGAGTTACGGTTTCTGGAGCTACGACATGCTCACTATGCTCTATTACGGCATTCAGGCTGCGGGTCCTAGGCTAACACCGGAGAACATGGACAAGGGTCTGCACGCGATTCCTCCGAACGGAAGTCCTAACCCGTACAAGCCCGCTGCGTACTTCTCCCCAGGCAACTACAGTTTCCTCAAAGATGCGATGGGCATTTGGTGGGATCCATCGGGTGCCCCGCCGGGGACTTCTGGGGGCGGATGCTACAAACTGCCACATGATGGGCGCCGATTCCGATCGAATGAGTGGCTAGCGGGCGACGACGACGCGAAGCGTCCTGGGCCATGTCAAGGCGACACCTTCCAGACTTAAGTGAGCGCATTTCACATCTTGTTCTGACGTCGACGTTCGACTAGATTGTCAATTGTGAGCAAACCTAGCAAGGCTGGGCTGATGCGCCGGTATCCCGCGTTGGCGTTTGTGGTCGCCGCCGGGGCCCTCGCGCTGCTGTTGCCCACCGCGCTCAACGTCCCTCAGTCCGGCCCAACGACGCTTGCCGAATTCGCACCGGTCCCAGGTGCAGGTAAGGGGTCAAGCGACATCTCCGAATTGGGCCAGGCCGGTTCAGGTGGTCTCGGGTTCGGCTCGGGGACCGGCACGGGCGGGCGACTTCCCGAGCAGACCGCTCTCGGCAAACCGAGTCAAACCAAAGCGAAACTCAAAAGGTGTGTGGGTTCCCCGCCCAGACAAACCGAGGACCTCCTTTCCCCTCCATGTGTCGCTTTCTTCGAAGGAGACAACGGAGGTTCCACTGCAAAGGGAGTGACGGGCGACGAGGTCACGGCAGTGGCCGTAATTGAAGCGGCCCCCACCACCGACCAACAGCAAGGGCAGATCTTTGATTGCGCCAGCCCTCATCAGTCCTCGGATCAATTCCAAGACACGCTTTGCAAGTCGTACTTCAAATACTTCAACGACAGGTATCAAACTTACAATCGCTCCGTTCATTTGTGGTCTTCGCACGGTGCTTCGGTCGCTCAAGCGGATGCCAGCCGGAAGCCCTTCGCGGTGACTGAGAGAGGAAACCCAGGCGGCGCAGAGCGCAAGATCATGGGATTCGGATACATCGGTTCGACCCGCAAGTCCTACCAGGTCACTGCTCCCTATAAGGTCACCTATCGGGCAGACACCGAGGACCAGACGAGGATGGGAGTAAGTTACATATGCCAGAAACTCCAGGCGCGGCCGACACAATATACGGACGATCCAACACTTAAAGGATTGACGCGGAAGTTTGGCCTTTGGTGGGACAACTCGGCCACAAAAGACCTCCTTCTCAATGACCTGAAGGCTCAGTGTGGGATTGAGATCCCACCGGAACATCGAATCGAAGCCGTGGGCAACCCGCAAATTGCCATTCCGGCCGTCGCCCGTTTCAAGAACGACAGTGTCACTTCGGTGATCATCCACCTAGGCAATACCAGTCATGCGCTTGCCACCCAGTATGCGACCGACGCGGGTTACTTCCCTGAGTGGGTTCTTCCCGGGATCAACGACCCGCGGGGCATTGACACGAACTTCTACGGTAGGGTGGCCGTTCAGGCCCAATGGACTAATGCCTTCGGCATCAACTTCGACTACCGCCGCGACGCCATCAAAGATCAGACCTGGGTCAGAGCCTTCAAGGAGGGATGCAGCGGGTGCGCCGATCCTCCGACGGGCGCCTCCAGCTATGGATCTTTCGCTTACGACCAGCTCAATATGTTGTTCTACGGGATCCAGGCGGCAGGGCCCCGGCTCACGCCAGAGAATATCGACAAAGGGCTTCACGCAATACCACCAAATGGGAGCCCAGACCCATATAAGCCTGCGGCCTATTTCTCACCGGGGAATTACAGTTTCCTGAAAGATGCAATGGCGATCTGGTGGGACCCGTCCGGAATTGCGCCAGGATCTTCGTCCACGGGGTGTTACAAACTTCCGTACGATGGCCGTCGCTTCCGAGCAAACGAGTGGCTTCCGGGCGACGCCGATGTAAAACGTCCGGGTCCTTGCCAGGGCGATATTTCACAGACCTAACTTTCGACTCATTGAGCAGGCCGGGGCCCTCGCCTTGCTACTGCCGACCGCGCTAAACGTGCCTCAGTCCGGCCCATGCTCGACTCAGCCTACGAAGGTGTCGGCTTGGCATGGGCCTTGCATTTGGATGTCGTCATCTCCTCCAATCCACTCGGCGGGCCTGAAACGCCGGCCCTCGTGCGGCAGACGGTAACAGCCGCGGTTCTGTGAGTCGGGGGGCTGGCCTGTGGGGTCCCACCAGATCGCCATGGCGTCCTTGATGAAAGAGTAATTCCCGGGCGCGAAGTATGCGGCTGGCCGATAGGGATCATTACTAGCCCTTGCCGGGATTGCGTGCAGACCCTTGTCGATGTTCTCGGCGGTAAGGCGCGGTCCAGCTGACTGGATGCCATAGAAGAGCATGTTCATGGAGTCGTAGATGGCTGCGCCGAATTGCACCCCGCGCATCCCTGCGGTCGGCTCCGGACACTCGGGCGTCGAGCAGCCCTCCCGGTACGCACGGTACCAAGCCTGAGACTTTAGAGAATCTCTTCGGTAGTCGTAAGTCACGCCAAACGCGTTGGCCCACTGCACCGGATTAGCCGTCCGTGCCTGGAAGTTGTTGTCTATCCCGTTGGAGTCCGTCGCCCCCACGGCAATCCACTCCGGGAAGTACGCGAGTTGAGTTGCATAGTTGCTCGCGGTGGCATGGCCCGTGCCGTCCACAAGCAAGATAATGCTCGTGACGTCTACCCCCTTGAGCTTCGCCACTCTCTGCTGAGTTTGCCAATCACTTGTTTCGTCAGTTACATCGAATCCGCAGTTTTCTCGAAAGTAAGCTCGCATGGTTTCTTTCCGAGGCGTGTGGCCTGGGGCGGCGAAGAGAAACCCAAACTTTCTCTGGCGGCCCGCAAGCGAGTCATCGCCTGCAAACTGAGCCCGGCGACCGGCGAGCTTGCCGCACACAAACGACGCGGCCATGGCGCTCTGATCCTCCGAGTCCGCTCTGAAGCTGACAACGTGAGGAGCATCCTTCAAGTAGGACGCTCGACTCGCTCCCGTATAGGAGACCGAGAGGATCTTGCGCGGAGCCCACTTGCCGCTCTGGCCGATGTCGACCGCTGCGAAGGGTCGGTATTGTTGATCCAGGTCGGCACCGGTAAACGGATCGTGAATCGACCGCATTTGGACAAGGCGTCCGTATGTTTGGTAGCGGTCGTTGAAGTACCGCCAGTATGCTTTGCAGAGCACGTCCTGGAACTGGTCATTGTTCGACGGGAGATCAGCGCAGTTGAACTCACGACCGGCGTCACGATCCGTGGCAGGGTCCGTGGCGGTCATGCGCGCGAGAACTGAAACTTGATCGCGGCTCACGCCTCGTGCGGTGGATCCAAAGTTGTCCCCATCGAAAAACGCAACGCAGGGTGGAGATAGAGGATCCTCGGTCTGACGTGGAGGTGAGCCGACGCAGCGCTTCAATCTCCGAACGGTCTGGTCCGGCTTTCCCACCGATGATGGAGGAGGGGCCAGTTTTCCTCCACTACCCGACCCGAAACCAATTCCACCTGATACCGCCGAACCAAGGTCGGAAACGTCACTGCGCCCGTCACCCTGGCCGGGAACCGGGGCAAACTCCGCAAGGGTTGTGGGCCCCGATTGCGGAACGTTTAGGGCCGAAGGCAGAAGGATTGCGAGAGCACCCGCCGCCACCAAGAAAAGCAGAGCCGGATACCGTCGAGCAAGCCCTTGTTTCTTTGCTCTGGAAGAAGCCATAGAAAGGCCGATTATATTGGCCCGACGACCCTCTTGCAGTCTTCGCTGTCGTCCAGTCTTGTCAACAGCCGCTAGTTGGCGGCCGAGTCAAGCGACGTGTGTGCGTGCTGACAACGAACCGGAGATTCGCGCGCGCTCAGTCTGGAACCCACGGACGGCTCGTGACGGCACTGGCAGCTCTGCTTGATGCCGAGACCGGCTCTTCGGTGGCTTCAAACCGAGAGATCTGGCTAGGTTTCTGCGTTCCCCCCCCACTCCAGTGGGGGTGAACGCATAAGCGTCGTGACTATGAAATCGCAACGTGGGCAAAGCGGCCTTCCATTGGATAGACTTAACTGACTTTGGCCGGCGTTCCCTCCAGGCTTCGTCCTCCCAGAAACAAAATTGCGCCAAGTATCAACGCGATGGCTCCGGAGATGATCAACGGCATGCGCCCGTTTTCGTCCCAGGCAAATCCCGCCCAAACGCTCGCGATCAGAACCGACCCCCCGGAGATTGCATGGAAATATCCCATCCCAGTTCCCATTATGTTTTTTGGCAAAAGACTCGATATCCAGGCTTTGCCGACCCCGTCAGTCAGCGCGGTGTATGCGCCGTAGAGGGGTAGAAGCAACCAAACGGCCGTCGCGGTCGTGGCCAAACCCATCCCGCCGTAGCAAATGCCGAAGATCACAAGCCCCGTTGCGAAGACATAGCGGCGGGGGATTCGATCCGATAGCTTGCCGGCCGGATAACTAAGCGATGCGTACGCGATGTTGTACAGGACATAGGCGAGAATCACCTGAGTAAATCCGAGACCGAGTTGCTTGGCCCGAAGCAAGATGAACGTGTCGGAAAAGTTGATGAGGCCGAAGAGCGCGATGAAAGCAACTGCGCGCCAATACCGCTTCGGAAGGGGGCCGGATTCTTTCGCCGATTCCGTCGAAGGTTTTACGAGGGGCCGTTCCTTTACGAATCCAATTAGCAGCACGCTCAAGGCAGCAGGAATGAAAGCCACAAAGAAGAGCGGCCTCAGCCGATGACCCATCAATTGATAAAGGCCAAGACCCAGCAAAGGACCCACTACGGCCCCAGCCGAGTCCATGGCGCGATGAAATCCAAATGCCGCCCCGCGATTCTCTGGAGTAGTGTCGCCGGCGATGAGTGCGTCGCGCGGGGAAGTGCGTATTCCTTTGCCGACGCGGTCGGTAAAACGTGCAAAGAGAACCAGCGGCCATCCGCCGGCGAGTCCGATGATAGGTTTGGCGACCGCCGACAGACCGTATCCCCATGCGATCATCGGGCGCTTGCGACGCTTGTCGGAGATCTTTCCCGAAACTGCCTTCAAGACGGATGCGGTTCCCTCGGCGATCCCTTCGATGATTCCGAGCACGGCGGGCGATGCCCCCAGAACAACTGTGACAAATATGGGCAGTATCGGGTAGAGCATTTCCGATGCAGCATCCTGCATCAAGCTGACCCAAGATAGGACGATGACATTTCTGGGAAGGCGACCGACCCTGGCAGGTCCAGTCTCGAGCGCCTCATTTCTTTCTTCCACAAAAACCTCCTAGGTTCGGCCGAAACTATACATCAGGTGATGTAACTGCTGTTACTATCCGATGTAATGAAATGGCTGCTCCTCGTCTACAAGGTTCCGAGCACTCCCACCCGCCACAGGGTGGCAGTTTGGAGAGACATTCGGCGCATCGGGGCCCTGGCTCTTCAGCCGTCGATTTGTGCTCTGCCCGACACGAAGGGCAACCGCCGCTCTTTAGTCAAACTAGCCGCGATGGTCGAGGGGATCGGCGGAGAGGCGAGCCTGCTTCTGGCAAAAGGATTGGATCGTTTGACAACTCTACGACTTGAGTCCGGCTACACGAAAGTTATCGAGGAAGAGTTCGTAGAACTTCTTGATGAGTGTCGCAAATATCGTGAGGAGGTCGAAAAGGAAATCCGAATGAAGCGGTTTACGCTGGCGGAGTTGGCGGAAGAGGAAGAGAGCTTCGATCGCCTGGAACGATGGCTTGAGAGATTGTCGACGAAGGACTTCTTTGGGGCACCGTCTCGAACCTCGGCGGAGACCAGGATTAAAGAGTGTGGAGCGCTCCTCGAACGCTTCGCCGAAAAGGTCTTAAAAGCCGAAGAGAGTTGACGGCAGTTATTGAAAAGTGTCGGCCTGGCAAGGGCCGAGGCCATGTACGTCGCCGTCCCCGGCGGGCCACTCTCCTGCTCTAAATCGTCGGCCCTCGTTCGGGAGTCGATAACACCCTCTGGTCGACGAGCCGGGCGGTACGCCCGATGGGTCCCACCAGATCGCCATGGCATCTTTCACGAACGAGTAGTTGCCAGGCGCGAAGTAGGCGGCGGGGCGATAAGGGTCGAGGCTCGGGCGCGCCGGGATCGCGTGGAGTCCCTTGGCGATATTCTCGGGCGTGAGCCGAGGTCCGGCCGCTTGGATGCCCCAAAAGAGCATGTTGAACGCGTCGTAAAGGGCGGGGCCGAACAGCGCTCCCGACTGACCGGTGGTCGGCTCTGAACATTCAGAACCCGGACAGCCTTCCCGATAGGCGCGGTAGTAAGGCTGGTCTCTGAAACCCTCCCGGCGGTAGTCGTAGGTGACGCCGAAAGCGTTGGACCACTGCACCGGGTTGGCGGTCCGGGCGTGGAAATTTATGTCGATCCCGTTTGTATCGGGGGCGCCTGGGATGAACCACTCGGGGAAATAGCCGATCTCGGTGGCATGGTTGGTTGCAAACGTGTGCCCGGCGCTGGCGACGACGATTATCACCGTTGTTACGTTGGCTAGTTTCATTTGAGCGACCCCTTGTTGAGTCTGGGTATCGGAACTTTCCTCGGTGATGTCGAGGTCGCAGCGCGCCTTCAATTGAGTACGAATCCCGTTCTTTCGTGCGGGGTCGGTACCGGTGAAGAGGAATCCGAACTTGCGTTTGCGACCAGACAGTGTCGGGTCGTCGGCATATATCGCCGGGCGATCAACAAGCTTCTGGCAGATATAGGAGGCCGTTTGCGCGTACTGATCCTCCACATCGGCGCGGAAAGTGATGATGTAAGGTGCGGAATCCTGATAATTCTTCCGGGTATCTCCTCCATATCCGACGCTCATGATTTTTCGGCGCGGCCAAAGACCACTAACGTTGAGAGCGACATGAGCGAACGGCCGATACTGGTCATCGAGCTGCTGCGTGCTGAGACCAGCGTGCACCGAGTAGAGACGCACCGTTCGCCCGTAGGTTTGATAACGGTCGTTGAAATACCGCATGAGCGCCCTGCACAGCGAGTCGGCATACTCGTCGCTGCTAGCGGAAGGATCGCCGCAATTGAGCACCTTGCCCACTTGCCTGTCCGTCTGGGTTGTCCACGAATGCATTTCTGCCAGGACGGTTACCTCGTCCCGGGTCACTCCCTTACCGGTCGTGCCATGATTGTCGCCCTCGAAGAAAGCTACGCAAGGAGGGGATAGAGGATCTTCGGTCTGCCGCGGGGGATTACCAACACAGCGCTTAAGCCGTGGCCGAGTCTGATTGGGCGCGCCGAGCCATTTGGGCGGTTCATCGGCCAGGCCTCCTTTTCCGCTCCCAAAACCCAGCCCACCGCTTTGGGCCGAGCCGAGATCGGAGATATCGCTGCGCCCGTCTCCCGCTCCGGGAACCGGCGCAAACTCAGCCAGAGTTGAAGGGCCGGATTGCGGAACATTGAGTGCCGTTGGAAGAAGAACGGCCAGTGCTGCGGCGGCAACCATGAGAATGAGAGCCGGGTACCGGCGGAGAATGCTGCCTCGACGGGATCTCGGTCCAGACATGGTCGCGAGATTGTATATCGGTATAGTTGGCGCTGTGCGTGCTCTCGTTACCGGTGGCGCCGGCTTCATCGGCTCTCACTTGGTTGATGCCCTATTGAAGCGAGGCGACTCGGTGATCGCCCTCGACAATCTCTCGACGGGGCGTCACGACAACATTCGCAACCACCTCGAGGACCCGAAGTTCGAGTTCGTGCTCGGGTCGGCCCTCAATGCCGACCTCGTCGACGACTTGGTAGCGCGCTCCGATTCAGTCTTCCATCTTGCCGCCGCCGTCGGAGTGAAGCTGATAGTCGAGCGGCCGCTTGAGTCTCTCGTGACTAACATCCGCGGGTCGGAGATCGTTTTTGAAAAGGCCCATAAGCACGGACGCAAAGTGCTGATCACGTCGACGTCGGAGATCTACGGGAAGAGCACACAGATTCCACTACAAGAGGACGGCGACCGTTTGCTCGGATCTCCCCTTATCGGACGCTGGAGTTATTCAACCTCCAAGGCCGTCGACGAGATCCTTGCCCACGCATACTGGAAGGCCAAAGGGTTGCCCGCGGTCATCGTCCGCCTCTTCAACACCGTTGGAGAGCGCCAGTCGTCTGAATACGGGATGGTGGTCCCACGACTCATTCAGCAGGCGCTGGCCGGCCAGGCCCTATCCGTTTTCGGCGACGGCACTCAGACGCGATGTTTTGGTTATGTAGGCGATGTGATCCCAGCGCTGATTGATCTGATGGAGTGCCGCGAAGCGGAGGGCCAGGCGGTGAACATTGGGTCAACCGAAGAGGTCACGATTTTGCAGCTTGGCCAGTTGATTGTTGAACTGACGGGGTCAGCTTCCGAAGTGAAACTCGTGCCCTATACGGATGTCTATGAGTCGGGATTCGAAGACATGCCGAGGAGAGTTCCCGACATCTCTCGCGCGGCCAAGTTGATCGGCTTTGAGCCGCGGACCACCTTGAGGGAAATTATCGAGTTTATGATCGCGGACGCCCAGCGGAAGTGACCGCGACTTATGTCGCGGCATTTGCAGTGGCTCTCGCTTCGACATTCATCGCAACTCCAATAGCCGCGAGGGTCGCCAATCGGTTTGGAATCGTAGACAAACCAGACACCCGAAAAATTCACACCACACCCGTGCCCTATTTGGGAGGCGTGGCGATCGTCGTCGCCTTCTCACTAACGGTCGTCGCCGGGGCAGTCGCTAAAGGTGTCGAAGGTTCCTACGGTCAAATGGCTGCAATCCTGGGAGGTGGATTGGTGCTTGCGGCAATGGGTCTGTGGGATGACCTCAAAGTGGTCCCAGGGTGGATCAAAGTGCCAGTCGAACTCGGTTTGGGCGCAGCTCTTTTCTTTTCGGGTTCCCGAGCTCAGCTATTTGATTTCTGGCCAGCCGATCTGATCTTAACCATTGGGTGGGTCATCGGCATCACAAACGCGATCAACTACCTCGACAACATGGACGGCTTGACCTCCGGAGTGGTGGCCATTGCCTCGGTCTACTTTCTTGCGCTGGCGGGACTGTCGGGTCAGTTCCTTGTTGCAGCCTTGTCGGCTGCCCTTGCCGGATGCGCGGTCGGATTCCTGTGGCACAACCGTCCGCCGGCCAAGATCTTCATGGGCGACGCCGGCAGCTTGTTTCTCGGGTTCCTCCTCGCTGGGCTTGGGCTGGAACTTAAGTTCGACAACATCGCGCGCGTAACATTCTTTGTTCCAGTTGCGGTGCTTTCGATTCCCATCCTCGACGCTTTAATGGTCTCGATTTCACGAGTGAGGCGCGGCCTCTCGCCGATTCAACCCGGGCGCGATCACATTTCCCATCGCTTAGTGAACCTCGGCATACCGGCAACCGGGGCGGTAGGGCTTATCTACCTGAGTGCCGCCGGAGCCGGATGGATCGGAGTGGTAATCGCCTACTCGGGGCCGCTCACGGCATACATGTTGATGGGATTGGTGGTTGCGACGGGGGCCTTCGCGGCCTACCTACTCTTGAAGATCCGAGTCTGACTAAATAGCGGCCAGTAGGGCCCTTGCTTCTTCGTTGGACGGCTGCAGCTCGAGCGCCTTTCGAAGCGCACGCTTCGCCTTTTCATTCTCGCCGAGGACCCGGTAGGATTTTCCTATGTTGATCCATGCGTTCACTTGGTCCGGCCTGATGCGAACCACTTCCTCGAGTTGCCGGATACCCCTTCGCCTGATCTCTGCCGACCCTGCGGAGTTGGCGTATGAATTGAGCATCAGGGCGTAGCGTTCATGCACTGCCCAGTCGGTTGGGTCGGAAGCGGCGGCTTTTTGCCACCATCTGTCGGCGTCTGGGAACCTCTTGGCATCAATTTGCTCGGCCCATGCCGTGTGTACTCTGGCGATGTTCATGAAATAAAAAACATTGTCGGATTGTAGAGCGAGGGCCTTTTCATAGTAGGCGAGAGCTTGCTCGAAGTAGAGTCTCTTTTGAGCGAGGTCCTTGGTCGAGCTCCCTCTGGTCTCAGCCCAGGCGCCAGCCTGCGACCTATAGGCGGCCTCGAGCGGGTGAAGTTTGATCGCCTTGTCATATTCGGGCGCGACTGTTGCCTCGGCCCCCTTTACCCTCTGCGCGTTGATGCCGTCCCTGGCATGAACGTCTGCGAGCAGCGGTCGCATCCCGATTGCCACCAGGGCCGCGCCGGCGACCGTCATCGGGATGTGTATAGCCCAGCGCGCGGGTCCCTTCCTTGCGTTTCGATTCGCTCGATTACGTGTTGAGTTGCGTCGTGCCTTCTTGCCTTGCGGACCACGCTCGGCGGCAGCTGCGAGGGCGGCCTCGCGCGCCGCAATGACGCGTGGATCGGCGATGGCTGCGATCCCTCCAAGGCCGATCCATCCCATCACCGCGAGCGGTGGCACGTCTATTGAGAAAACTCCTTGCGCTAGGTATCCCATCAACACGCCGAGAAACGCTACGAGCAAGAACCTGTGCGGATCGTCGAGCCGCTTGCTGTAGCGAAATCCGTACCAAAATCCCAGTACGATCAGCGCGATGTAAGTGCCGATGCCAAGAACTCCGGCGTTCGCAGCGTACTCAAGATAGATGTTGTGCGGCTTGTCGGTGATAGTCAGTCCCAGTTGCGCTCCGTCCTCAGGGACTCTGTACTTTGTGTAGTTGGAGTAATAAAGGTCCAATCCGTCACCGGCAATGGGGTGATCCTGGAAAGTTCGGATTGCCGCTTTCCAGTAGTAGGTGCGAATGTCGAAGGTGCTCGTTCGCAAGGTCTCTATGCGCGCGAGCGGCCCGTAGGGCCTGTCGGACCCGGGGTGCCAAAGCGTGAGCACAGCAACCACCACAGCCGCGGCCGCGAAGACTACGGTTCCGACTTTCAACCACCGAGGAAGCCGGTCTCTGTAAGCGAACACCACAGTTGTGAGCCCCGCGCCGGCGGCGATCATTCCACCGCGAGTTTGCGTGAACCACAATGCCAGCAGGTCGAGCCCTACGATGGCAAACAGAATCGTCTTGACGAAGTCCTTCTTGGCAGTCGCAGCAACGAACACAAGGAACGGGACAGCGATCCCGAGATACCCGCCGGCAAAGTTCGAGTTGCCCATAGTCCCGACCGGGAAGGAGGGTGGCAGGCCGCTCGAGTCGCGCCAGGGAATCCAGTCCAGTCCGGCGGCTTGGATCAACACGTAAAAGGTGAGGAGGATCGAGGCGGCCGCCGAGGCGCGGGCGATGTCTTTGAGTTGCCCCGGCTTTTCCCAGAACAGCCCTACGATCACAACCATGATTGTGGCGTAGAGAGCAAACGGCAGGAGGCCCCCGTAGCGGTGATAAAGACCGATCAGCGACAGTGCCGGATTTCTTGAGAATATCGTGGCAACGAGGCAGGCTCCGATAAACGCAATTGTTGGAATCAGCATGTTGAAACGCGGGAGCCACACTTTGCGCTCGGCGCTCCATGAAACATAGAAAACGATCGCGGCGACCCCGGTGATCCACAAGGCGGTGAACTTGAGCAAGTTGAAAACGTCCTGCGTCTGACGCCACCAGACCACAGGAGCGAGCAGTACACCGGCGGTGAGGCAAATGCGCCCATAAGTCTGGAACCGCTGCAAAACCCAGACTCTCATGGAGTGCAGTTTACCGATTGGTCCCCAGGGGGCGCTGATTGCCCCCAAAGCCCCCCAAGGGGCCCTCAAAGGGGGGCGCGTGTCTCAGATTTTACCAGCCCGATTTGTCCGATTCGGATCTGCAGAGCGGCTCGTGGGCGCCCTTAGGCGGCTGAGACCTTGGTGAGTTTCGGTTTGGGGTCAAGATGGCTCAAGCCGTTCCACGCGAGGTTGACCAGGTGGGCCGCCACCTTGTCTCGTCCGGGCTTGCCAGCCTCAAGCCACCACTGTCCCACTAATGCCACCATTCCTACAAGGGCTTGTGAGTACAGCGGCGCCATCTTCGGGTCGAAGCCCCTGCTTTCGAACTCTCCGGCAAAGATGTGCTCGACCTGTGAAGCGATGTCACCAATCAGGCTCGCGAAAGTGCCGGAGGCGCTGGCGACCGGGGAATCGCGAACCAGGATCCGAAACCCATCCTGCTGGTCTTCGATGTAAGCGAGTAAGGCAACGGCTGCCTGCTGAAGCATCAACTTGGGGTGTGTTGCCTGTAACGATTCGGTGACAGACACGAGCAATCTCTTCATCTCGCGGTCGACAACCACCGCATAGAGTCCCTCTTTCCCGCCGAAGTGCTCGTAGACGACGGGCTTGGAGACGTCGGCGCGCTTTGCTATCTCTTCGATGGATGTCGCTTCGAATCCACGCTCAGCGAAGAGTGACCTTCCTATGTCGAGCAATTGCTCCCGCCGCTTCTGCCCCGTCATCCTCACGCGCGGTTGCTCGGTCATGTTCTCCTTGGAAGTTTCTTTTCTGCTATCTGCTTGCTGCTCGGCACCTTAACATCCCGGGCAAGTCCCAACCGCTCCATCAAGGAAATCACGTACGCGGTGGGATCGAACTGGCCGCGTTCGAGGCCGTGCTTTGCGGACGTCGGAAATGCGTGATGGTTGTTGTGCCACCCCTCGCCAAACGAGACAAGGGAAAGGGCCCAGTTGTTGGTGCTGAAGTCTGAGTTTTCAAAGGGTCGCTTCCCATAGAAGTGACATATTGAGTTGATACTCCAGGTGACGTGGTGCAAGAAGAAGATGCGCACCAGGCCTCCCCAAATGAACGCAGTTCCGGCCCCTCGCAGCGTTCCGGTGATCGCGAGGCCAGCGAGAGCCGGCGCGACGAATGAGATGAGGCCCCACAGCGGGAACAGTTTGTCTACCTTGCGTATCCGAGGTTCTTTGATCAGGTCCGGCGCGAAACGTGGAACCGTAGTCTTATCGCGATCAAACAACCAGCCGATGTGCGAGTGCCAAAGACCAGTGAAGATCCCCTTGATGCCTTCTGCTTCCTCGAGATGTGGTGAGTGGGGGTCGCCGGGCTTATCGGTGAAGGCGTGGTGTCGACGGTGGTCGGCGACCCATCGAATGACGGGACCTTGCAAAGCCATCGAGCCTGCGACCGCGAAAACCACCCTTACCGCGCTCGGCGACTCGAAAGACCGATGTGTGAGCAGCCGATGAAAACCGATGGTTACTCCCAGGCCCGTTATGACGTAGAAGATCAGAAAAAGTGAAAGGTCGACGATGGTGATCCCGTTTCCCCAAAGCAGCGGAACCGCCACTAGGAACCCGAGGAAGGGCAAGATGGTGACTACCAAAGTGATGCGCCGCTCAAGCCGCTGGATCCTTTTTGGGGGCAGCATGGTAATGGGGCGTTGTGTGGCTGGAGGCTTTTCAAGGGTAATGGATGTCACGAGGACTCCTTCCTAAAGGGTTATGCTTACGTAACCGTAACTTACGCTATCGTAACCTGCTTGTCAAGGGGCTCGACCGACCGACCCCGGCTCGTCGGAACGGTTTGCGGCGTACCAGTCGATCGTGGCCTTAAGGCCGGCCTCGAATTCAGTCGATGAGGTGAATTCAAAGAAGTTCTGGGCCTTGGAAACGTCAAGTTTTCGCCGAGGCTGTCCGTCCGGCTTCGAAGTGTCCCATTCGATCCTGCCTTCGAAGCCGGTCAGTTTGGCGATCAGCTCGACGAGGTCCCGAATCGTTATCTCGTGGGAAGAGCCGATGTTCACCGGATCCGATCCGTCGTAGCGATCCAGAGCCAGGACGATTGCCTGGGCTGCATCGTCCACATACAGAAACTCGCGCGAAGCCGACCCCGTCCCCCAGGCGACCACCATTTCGGCCCCCGATTCCCGGGCTTCGACAAACTTCTTGATGAGGGCGGGTATCACGTGCGACGACTCGGGATCAAAGTTGTCACCGGGCCCATAGAGGTTTACGGGAATGAGATAGATCGCGTTGAACCCGTACTCCTGTCGGTAAGCCTGCGCCTGCACCAGCAGAGCCTTCTTGGCGATTCCGTAAGGGGCGTTTGTTTCTTCCGGGTAGCCCTTCCACAAGTCGTCCTCATGGAAAGGTATTGGCGTAAATTTCGGATAAGCGCACACGGTTCCGACGACAACGAATTTCTCGACGCCCGCAACCCGGGCTTCTTCGATCAAATGAATGCCCATAACTGCGTTTTCGTAAAAGAATTTGCCGGGATGGGCCATGTTCGCGCCGATGCCGCCCACAGTTGCCGCTAGGTGAATCACTTGGCTCGGGCTCGTGGCCTTGAGCATCGCGCGGGTTTGAGAGGGCTCGCGAAGGTCGTACTCAGATGAGCGGGGGGCAATCACGTTCGTGCGCCCCTGCTCCTCCAATCGGCGTCGGACGGCAGCCCCTAAGAAGCCGTGCCCGCCGGTGATCAAGATCGTTTCAGTCACGGGAGCAGTCTACTAACGCCAGTTCAAACGCCGACCCGACTGGCCCCTTAGAATGACTCCCAATGAAAGTTGCAGTCATCGGAGTTGGTCACGTCGGACTCGTTACCGCCGCTACCCTTGCTCAACAAGGGCATGAAGTCACGGGTCTCGACCACGATCACGACAAGATCGAGTCCATCCTTGCGGGGCACATGCCGTTTTTTGAGCCGGAGCTCGAAGGCTTGGTGGCCGAGCAGTTAGCCTCCGGCCGGCTCCGCTTTACCCACCAGCCTTCCGACGCCATGGCTGGGGCCGAATTTGCATTCATCTGCGTCGGAACTCCGGCCCGGCCCGATGGTGAGGCGAATCTTCTGGCCATCGAAAAGGCTGCAGAGGCCGCGGCCCAGCATGCCGATCGCGATTTCATCTTGGTACAAAAGTCGACAGTTCCGGTCTCAACCGGGGATCGTTTGCAATCGCTTATCGGCGGGACATCGCAGCATCGTTTCTTCATCGTCTCGAATCCAGAGTTCTTGCGAGAAGGCAGTGCCGTGGCCGACTCACTGAATCCAACTCGCATTCTTGTGGGGGCCGACGATGAAGCGGTTCACGCCAGAATGCGTGAACTCTACGCCCCGCTAATCAAGGACGGAGTTGCATACTTCGCGACCGACATCAAGACCGCGGAGCTCGCCAAGCATGCCAGCAATGCTTTTCTTGCCCTCAAGATTTCCTATGCGAACGCACTGGCCCGCATCTGCGACCTATCCGGCGCCGACGTTGTTTCGATCGCCGACATCATGGGGTCTGACACCCGCATCGGCCGCGATTTTCTAAATGCGGGCCTGGGTTACGGAGGATTTTGCTTTCCTAAAGACATAGCGGCCTTCAGGGCGGTCGCGTCGCAGTTGGGATATGAATTCGGTCTGCTCGACGAAGTTGTGAAGATCAATGATGAAGCTCTTGGTGCTGCCTTCGCCAAGATCAAAGATGTGCTGTGGAACCTGGAGGACAAGAAAGTTGCGCTTTTTGGCCTGTCCTTCAAGCCCGGCACCGACGACGTTCGCGACTCTCCAGCCCTCAACCTTGCACGTGAACTGATCTCGGCGGGAGTGACGGTGTCGGGATACGACCCAGAGGCGGGGCCCGCCGCGGCGGCGCAGGTTAAGGGTCTCGAAGTATGTGACGATCCCTACCAGGCGGCCGAGCGGGCTGATTGCATCGTGATTTGCACCGAGTGGCCGGAGTTTATCGGGCTGGATTGGGGTCGCATCAAGGGGATCTGCACGCGGCCGATCATTCTCGACGGGCGCAACCTGCTCGACTCCCAGGCCCCAGAGATTGCGGGCTTCACTTACATCCCCACCGGCAGGCCCTCAGTCAACTTGTGAGAGTTCTCGTAACCGGAGGGGCCGGATTTTTGGGCTCCCATCTGTGCGAACGTCTTGTGGCCGACGGCCATGATGTCGTTTGCTACGACTCACTGCTCACTGGTGACACCCAAAACCTGATCAACCTCACGGACAACGAGAGGTTCACGTACCTCCACCACGACGTCACCAAACACATCGATCTCGATGGGCCAGTCGACTGGGTGATGCATCTCGCGTCTCCGGCATCACCACCGGACTATCTTGAGCACCCGATCCACACCTTGAAGGTGGGCGCGCTTGGAGCGCTCAACTGTCTCGGCCTCGCCAAAGAGAAGGGGGCAAGTTTCTTTCTGGCGTCTACTTCGGAAGTGTACGGCGACCCATTGGTGCACCCTCAAACTGAGGACTACTACGGCAACGTCAATCCGATCGGCCCCCGAGGTGTCTACGACGAAGCCAAGAGATACGGCGAAGCGATGGCGTTCGCATACCACCGAACTTGGAATGTCCCCATCCGCGTAGTGCGAATCTTCAACACCTTCGGGCCTCGGATGAGACAAGCTGATGGTCGCGCGGTGCCCAACTTCATCAGCCAAGCGCTGTCGGGAGAGCCGATCACGGTTCATGGCGACGGGATGCAGACGCGGAGCCTCTGCTACGTTTCAGATCTCATTGAAGGATTTATCCGTTTGCTCGGCTACACCGGGCCCGCTATGCCGGTGAACATCGGGAACCCACATGAAGTCACCGTGCTGCAAATCGCCGAAAAGGTGAAAGATCTCGCGTCCTCGGAATCGCCTATCCAGTTCCTCGAGCGGCCAGTTGACGACCCCCAGCAGCGGTGCCCCGACATCACGCGCGCCAACGAACTGCTGGGGTGGAAACCCACGATCACGATGGAGCAGGGACTAGCTACCACTGTCGCTTGGTGCCGCGAGAATTGGTGATTAAACGAGTGCAAGTACAATCAGCGCCATGACGATAAAAACCGCGGCGCTTGCCATCCTTTCCGTTGTTTTGGCAACCGGAGGGCAGTTGCTGCTCCGGGCCGGAATGGAGAAGGTCGGCTATATCGGAGCCCCCCAGATCTCCCGTCCTTTCAAACTTTTGATAACCGTTGCGACCAACATTCAAGTTGTGATCGGTCTGAGCCTTTTCGTCGCTTCAGCCGTCGCTTGGCTGGTAGTGCTATCCAGGGCCTCGCTCAGCGTTGCCTATCCATTCGCGGGGATGACGTACGTTTTTACAGCACTCTTCTCCAAGTTCATTTTGCATGAAAAGGTGCCGTCAATCCGGTGGTTTGGCATCCTGATGGTGCTGACCGGGATCTTGATAGTAGGCCGCTCCGCCCCGCCTGAGATTCACTAGTGCGGGTCCTCGTCACGGGCGCCGGGGGGTTTGTGGGGAGATGGGTGGTCCCCGAACTCGTTCGTGCCGGGCATGAGGTGATCAAAGGCGAGCTGAAGGCTCATGAAGGAGATGCTGATGTGGAAGTGTTCGACATCCGCGATCTTGAGCGAACCCGCGCCGTTGTCGACCGGGTAAGACCCGATGGGGTGATCCACCTCGCGGGCCAAGCGTCGCCGGCGAGGTCGTGGACGGACCCTTTCGAGACATTCGACACCAACGCTTCGGGAACGGCATGTTTGATGGAGGCTTTGAGACAAACCCCTTCGACTCGCGTCTTGATCGTGGGCTCTTCACACGAGTACGGGTTGTCGGCCAGCGACGCCCCGGTGCGCGAAGACTGTCCCTTGGAGCCCAAGTCCCCCTACGGAGTCAGCAAAGCGGCTGCCGAGATGATCGCACGAACCTATCAAGCGGGGTTCGGTCTTCAGGCGGTTTGCGCGCGGTCGTTCAATCACACCGGACCTGGTCAGAGTACTGAATACGCTGTCGGTTCGTTTTGCAGTCAGATCGTCTCGATCGAGGCAGGACTGCAGTCGCCGCAGATGAATGTCGGGTCGCTCGAGGTGGTAAGAGACTTTCTGGATGTGAGGGATGTCGCGTCGGCATATCGGATGCTGATGGAGGAGGGCGTAGCGGGCGAGGCGTACAACGTGTGCAGTGGTGAAGGCACCAGGATCGGGGACCTGTTGAAGAAACTGCTTGATATCGCCGAACTCACTGCGACTGTCGAGATCGTGGAATCGCCCGACGCCCACGCAGAGAGTTCTGCCGCACTCGTGGGCGACAACTCCAAGATAAAACAGACATTGGGATGGAGTCCCGAAGTGTCGATCGACCGATCTCTTGCGGATACGCTTGACTGGTACCGTAGCCAAGGAACTCCCGGAGGTCGAGGTTGAAAAAGGCGCTCATCACAGGTGTTACCGGTCAGGATGGTTCGTATCTGACGCAGCTACTGCTTAGCAAGGATTACGAGGTTCACGGAATCATCCGCCGCTCGTCATCAATAAACACCAAGCGTCTCGATCCTGTTTGGCGCGACCCCCACGAGACCGGTGTTCGGTATCACAACCACTACGGTGATCTGTCCGACTCAGCTTCGCTCATCAATCTCATTAGGGACTTACAACCGGATGAGATTTACAATCTTGCATCGCAGAGTCACGTCAAGGTGTCGTTCGAAATACCCGAGTACACGTCTGACGTTACCGGTGTCGGAGTAGCAAGGATCCTGGAGGCGGTGCGTGCTTCGGGTGTGGACACTCGCTTCTATCAGGCGTCCTCTTCTGAGATGTTCGGGTCGGCGCCCCCTCCTCAAAACGAACAGACCACCTTCCATCCCCGCAGTCCCTACGGGGTGGCCAAAGTATTCGGTCATTGGATGACGGTCAACTACCGGGAGGCCCACGGTCTTTTCGCATGCAGCGGGATTCTTTTCAATCACGAATCTCCTCGCCGGGGTGAGACTTTCGTCAGCCGAAAAATCACCCGAGCCGTCGCCCGAATAAAAATGAATCTCCAAGAAAAGCTCTATCTGGGCAATCTGGAGGCCAAGCGCGACTGGGGTTACGCGCCTGAATACGTTGAGGCGATGTGGAGGATGTTGCAAAGTGATCGGCCCGAAGACTACGTGATCGCGACTGGTGAGTCGCATTCGGTACGTGAGTTTGCGGAGCTTGCTTTCGACCACGCCGGGCTCGATTGGGAGAAATACGTGGAGGTCGATTCACGGTATTTCCGGCCGTCGGAGGTCGACCATTTGATGGGGGACTGTTCCAAGGCCACTAAGGAACTCGGGTGGGAACCGAAGACGAAATTTGACCAATTGGCCAGACTCATGGTCGACGCAGACATTGAACTCCTCGACAATCAACTGAGTGGACGAGCCGCGCGCACCGAGCGCGATTTTTAAGATGAGGGCAGTCGTCACGGGCGGGGCGGGGTTCGTGGGGAGCAACTTGGTTCAACGTCTCGCATCTGAGGGCCACGAAGTGCTCGTCATCGATGACCTATCGGCGGGCGATGCTCGGCTTGGATTGGTAGAGGGGACCGGCGCTCTTGTGGAACGGTCGGACATCGGGTCCCCAGCGGCCGCGAAGGCAGTCGTTTCATTCCGGCCGGATGTGATTTTTCATCTTGCCGCTCAGACCGATGTTCGGCGCTCGGTCGCAGATCCCGTTCGCGATTCCACCGTCAATATCTCCGGCACGCTCAACATTCTGGAGGCGGCCCGGGAAGTTGGAGCGCGATTTGTGCACACATCATCGGGCGGCTGTATTTATGGAGAGCCCTCGCCCGACTCCTTGCCTTTGACCGAGGAGGAATCGGGGCGACCCGTATCTCCATACGGGATAAGCAAGAAGGTGCTTGAGGACTACTTGCGCTTTTACGGTGCGGTACACGATCTTCGCTTCGTGAGCCTTGCTCCTGCGAACATCTACGGGCCCGGGCAGGACCCGTCCGGGGAAGGGGGAGTCGTATCGATCTTTGGGGGCCGCCTGCTTCGGGGCGAGCCGTGCACGATTTACGGAGATGGCAAGCAAACCCGCGACTACGTTTACGTGGACGACATCGTCGATGCATTTGTCGCGGCCGCGTCGCGCGGCGACGGTGAGACTTTCAACATAGGGACCGGCGTCGAGACCAACGTCAACGATCTCTACGGGGAGCTGGCCGAAATCTGCACCGTTGGAGTTGCGCCGGTCTATGCCCCAGCCCGCCCAGGCGAGTTGGAGCGCAGCGCCCTCGACGCATCAAAGGCAAGCCGGTTGCTGGAATGGGCCCCGAAGACTCCGCTCAAACAGGGCCTCGCGCAAACGATCAACTGGTTGCGCTCGACCCCGAGCCTCTGACCCCCGCCCCGCCCCCCCGGTGTGCAGTCTCGGTACCCGTGCCTCTAACCCCCGCCCCCCCCCCGGCTCCGGACCACCCCCCGGCTCCGGACCCCCCCCGGCTCCGGACCACACCCCCC